>JBEHYX010000067.1:0-22379 GCA_048497945.1 Verrucomicrobiota bacterium
CCGAGCAGCCAATGGTAGTAGGACGTTAGGTCCCGCGAGAGTAGGTCGTTGCCAGGTTTATGGCCCGGTTTGTCGAAAGACGAACCGGGCCTCTTTTTTGCCCAGATTGGCCATGCAGATATCGTCGTATCTCGCGAAGGGATATCGTGAATTCGGGGGTTATACCAAGAGCTTCATGAAGAACTTCCGGCTTTCTTGCCTTTGCGTCATTACCGCCCTGCTCCCTTCCTTGGGCCACGCGAGTCCATTTGAGCGGAACTCCGGAACCGACGCGGGTATTGCGGTCGAGCAAGTCGGCGTCCTGGCCTATCCGCCGAGCATGCTCTACGATGGCATCTACACCGGTGAAGTACGTGCGGCCATCAGTGTTGATCAGGACGGCATCCTGTCGGATTGCCTGATTGTCGGCTATACTGAGAAGGCTTTTGCCGATGCCGCGCTCGCGGCAATCAAACGGTGGCGGTACCAGCCGGCGCAAGTGCATGGCCGGGCGCAGAGCTCCCGCACCGAAATCGTCTTCATTTTCCGCGACCAAGGAGTGATCGTGCAAAATCTCCCCGGCGCCCAAGAGAGACAAATCGTGCAGGGGATGCTGCAGGGACGCTACAGCTACCAGGCTTGCCAGTTGCGCGACCTCGATCGCATTCCGACTCCGGTGCACGTGGTGCCGCCGGTGTTCAATGGCGATTCGCGCAAGCGCAGCGTTACCGTCGGTTTCTATATCGATGAAGAGGGCAAGGTGCGTTTGCCCTCGGTGTCGCGGGATGCGGCCGATGATTACCTTGCGGCCGCGGCGGTGAAAGCGGTCGAGCAGTGGCGCTTCGAGCCGCCGCTCCGCAAGGGGCTTCCGGTGCTGGTTTACGTCGAGCAGGAATTCAACTTCACGCCCAAGCCGTAGGCTCGGTCGTCGCGGACGAATGTCGCAGGCTCACCGATGAGCGGCTTGCGGCAGGACGCGGATCAACGCCTCCCGCAAACGCTGGCGGGCCCGATAAAGGCGGGTTTCCACGCCGCGTTCCGAACAACCCGTTATTTCCGCGATCTCGCGATACGGCAGCTGGTCGTAGTGGTGCAGAATGAGTGTCACCTTGAGGTCGTGCGGCAGGCTGTCGATCGCCTGGCGCACGGTTGCGAGCGTTTCATCGTGATCGAGGTTCTGGTCGGGCGGCAATTGCTCCGACGCGACCTGATGTTGGCTGGTTCGCTCACCAGCCATCGAATCCCCGTGCGCCGCGCCGCCGTCCAGCGTCGTGGTGGGGTGTCGGGTTTTCCACCGGTGGTGATTGTGGCAGAAATTGGTCAGCGTGGTGAAAAGCCATGCGCTCAAGCGCGTGTCCGGACGCAGGCGCAGGCGCTGCTGGTAGAGTTTCACGAAGGTCTGGGCCACCAGGTCCTCCGCATCGGCCTGGTTCTGGCAGTAGCGATAGGCGAAGCTGTGCAGCGGACGCTGCCAGCGGGCAATCAGCCGGTTGAGGGCCGCCGCTTCCCCTTGCTGCAGGGCAAGGAAGTTTGCCTGGTCGTCTGCGGGGTGGTTGGACACAAAGCGCGGGGTGGGCGCCTAGTTCAGGAGTGCCCCCACCAGGGGTTCGGCGGAGGTGACAAGGTGGAGATAGCGTGCCCGTTGCTCAGGATCCATCACCTCAGCCGACGCCAGCACCAGCTGCTTGGTCGAGTCGAGGCAGGCGCGGTTGAGATCGCGGCGGCTTTCCACAAACCGGGCGAATTCCAGGAAATCCACCCGGTCGGTCGCGCGGCGGGTGCGTTCAAACTCGGCAAACTCGGATTGCATGAGCGCGACCTGCGCGGCCATGGCCTGCAGGCGCGGATGGGAGGCCTGGTGCAGTTCCCGAATGCGGGCGAACTGGGGCTCGGTGAGATGCAGCTCGGACTTCATCCACGCCAGCTGCCCCTCGAGGGTGTCGGTCGAGACCGGCTCATGCTGGCGAAAATAGGCGACATGCGCGCCGATTCCGGCCGCCAGGCCCAGTGCCAGGGTAAGGAAGGTGCGTTTCATGAGCGGCGGTCGGCGGGGGGCGCCTTGAAAAGGGGATCGATGAGCAACAGATAACTGCGCGCCAGCTGGGCATTGCGCTCGCGTTGCAGCTGGCTGACACGCAACTCCGCCACAAAAAGGCCGAGCAGGGCACAGGCCGCGATGAAACCGGCCGCAAACATCGGCCGGCCAAACCAGGCTTCAAGGGTTTGTCGCCAGCCGACCGGTCCCGTTTCCTCATGGGTGGCGATTTGCTGCCAGATGTTGGCGGTGAGCCGCGAAGACGGCTCCGGCGTTTCTGACCAGCGATCGAGCAAGGGATCCAGCGGATCGGGAGGCGTTTTCATGGGCAAAAATCGAAGGGAGGGGTGCGTATCGTATAACACCACCTGTCTCTCAAGTCCTTCACATTTTCGCCTGCCGGGACGCTTTTTCACCCCCATCCCACCGCCGTCACCGGTGCCGGCTGCGACCTCTTCCTTCAGCGCCGGGTAATCTGGCGCTCGCCACCCGGGAAGCGCAGGGAAACGGTCGGCTCGTTGTCTTCCAGCTGCACGTTGATGCTCTTGAATTTCGCACCGACCTCGCGGGCCAGGCGATCGAGATGGGCGTTGGTGAGCTGCAGGCGGGACAGCAGGCTGCTGTGCGGACGCGGCTGGCCGGAGGAGGGGTGAAGCACCGCGGTGCGCAGCCATTTGGCGATGTGCAGCACCGTGGCCAGCTGGAAATGCGCGGCCGTGCCGTTGGGCAGGTATTGCCAGCGCACCGGTTCGAACATGACCTGCGGAAAATCCCAGACGCGCAGCAAGCCGGCGCCGGCCTCGGCTTGGTGAAAGCCGAGCACGGCGCGTTCCTGTTCGCAGCTTTCGAGCGGCAGCCCCTTCGAAACAAAACGCAGTTCGGGATGGTTGCGCGAAGCCCAGTCGTCGATCGCCACCATGCCGACACTGTGGAGCAGGCCGATCGTGTAGGAGATGTTCCGGTCGATGCCCAGCTGGTTGGCGACCGATTCCGCGGCGAGCGCACATGCGATCGAACTCTCCCATAATGCGTCGGCATCCATGCTGTAGGCGGCCAGCGGGCGCACCAACACCTGCGAGGCCACCGCCGTCGAAACCAGCGCGTAGATCTGGTCGTAGCCGACGCGGTTCACCGCTTCCTCGACCGTGTAGCAACGCAGGCCCTGGCTGAAATGGGCGCTGTTGCCGAACTGCAGCACGCGCGCCGCGATGCCGGGATCGAGCCGCACCATCTCCACCACCTCGTCCATGGCGGTGTTGCCGTCGCACAGGAGGTGCTTCAGGCGCGGCAGGACGCGCGGGGCCGAAGGCAGATGCTCGAGTTCGCGCACCATCTCTTCGAGAGTGATGGCCGGGGTGAAGGGGGAGGCGGTATTGAGCTGAACCACGTCCCATCCATCGGCCGGTTTTACAAAAACTTTTGCAATTCCCCGGCTCAAGTGGGGGCCGCGCGCAGCCGATTTAAGAGGACGGAGGTCCAGCCATGGACGACTACCATCCCCACCATCGCCGCTACTTTACCGGCCGCACTTGCTCGCTGCATCCGGACGAGGTGACCGTCCATGCCGCGGCGCTGGCGCTGCAGCGTGCGGAGCAGGCCTTGCGCGACGGACGTCTGCTTTCCCCCATGGATGCCATGGCCGCGGCCCTGGGCGAGGCGAAGGACAAGGAAACGCTTTTCTCGATCGCCCGCGCCACGGCGTGGGAAACGGGCGGCGACCAGGAGGAGATCCTGTGCCGGCTGGGCGAAAGGTTCCTGGACTTTACCTGAACGCCGCGCGGTCAGGAATGGCGCTGGTAGATCTTCTGCAGCATCGAGGCGCTCGGCGCGGCCGGCGCGATGGACGCACCCGAGGCGCCCGCCAGGCTGAAACGCAGCAGCAGCTGTTCGTTTTCGCGATCGAGCTGGAGGATCTGGAGAATCTTGGCGCGGGTCTTGTCGAGCAGGCTGCGGAAGGGCGCGCCTTCCGCGCCGTTGCGCGGCACGCTGCGCAGCGCGGCCAGGGATTCATCGAGGCGGGCCAGCAACCCCTTCTTCTTCTCCAGGAAAGCGGCGTCGGGTGCGCGGCGGTTTTGCTGGAGGAAGCTGTTCTCTTCGAGCGCGAGCTGGTGAAGCTCGTTACAGAGATCTTGGTGCTGCTGCAGAACTTTCATGGGCGTCATTGACAGGATTGACCGCGGGGACGGACTGCGGTGCCGGGGTGGTGGGTGTGGTGGTGGTGAAAAAATGCGTGAGCTGGCTGTCGGTGCGGCCGCTCCATTCGAGCTGGCTGATCCGCCACGTGGCCATCTTGGCCAGCTCGGTCAGCTCGCTGCCGACGGGCTCCTTGCCGGTCGGATGGTTCACGGCGGCGATGATCTCCTGGTAAGCGGCGGTGGCGCGGTCGCCCTGGCGCAGGCGCTCGTAGCAGAGGCCCATCTGGTAGGTGATCGGCAGCTTCCAGGCGGGAGCATCGGAAAGGCGGGCCAGCCCCTCATAGATCGCCACGGCGCTCAGGGTGTCGCCGTTCTGGAAAAAATCGTTGGCGAGCTGGTTGCCCGTGCGGCGCTGCCAGTAGGCCCAGTTCTTTGGGTCGGTGCCGGCGGTGGCCTGCTCGGCGCGCAGCAGCGCGAGCGTGATCGCCAGGGCCTCGTCGGTCCGGCCGAGCTGGCGCAGGCTGAGGGCGAGCAGGTAGCGCGCCTCGGGCACGTTTTCATCCTGCGGCCATTGGTCGATGAACTGCTTGAACTTCGTCGCCGCCTTCTCCGCCTCGCCGCCGTTCATCAACGCGCACGCCGATTTGAAATGGGCGCGGGCGCGATCCTCGGGCGCGAGGTCCAGCAGGCGCAGGCGGTCGAAGAACTTGGCGGCCTCGGCAAAATTGCCCGTCTCGAAATGCGTCTCGGCGATTTCGAACTGCGCGGTCTTGGCCAGCAGCTGGTAATGCTCGAAGCTTTCGGCCGGCAGCTTGAGGGTGGAGTTGATGACGCTGTAGAAGCGGTTCAGCGCGTTCTTGTAAGCCCCCATGGCGCGCTGGCAGCGGCCCAGCTCGAGCAGGGCGTCCGGGACGCGGTCATCGTCGGGATAAAGTTTCAGGAACTTCTCGTAGACCGCCGAGGCCTTGGTGAACACGCCCTGCTTGCGGTGCATGCGGGCGAGACCGAGCAGGGCGTCGCGCTGGTCGTCGGCGGGGTAGGTGCGGTCGTGCAGGATCTGCCAGTAGGCGATCTCGGCCGCGACGAAGTCGCCGCGGGCGGTAAGGCTGGTGCCGAGGTTCAGCAGGCCGCGCGCTTCCTTGTGCTTGTCGGGATCGACATTGGCGGGGGCCGCCGGCGCGGGTTTTTCCGCGGTGGTCGCGGCGTGCTCCGGCGCACGGGGAGATTCGGCGGCCGGGGCGTGCGCGGCCGGTTCGTTGTGCGCGGCCGCCGCCGGTTCGGCGTGTTCCGTTGCGGAGGCGTGGGCGCCGGCGAAAGAGAGCGCCAGCACGCCGGCAGCGAGGCGCACGAGGGCGCTCACAGCTGGCGGTAGGTGGCGGAGCTCGGCGGCAGCTGGCCGGGAGCGGGTGGCGTGGGCACCGGGACGGGAACGATCACGTCCTCGTTGGAACCGGGCGCGCCCGGAAAGCGGAAGAGCGGCAGGAAATCCTGGGACTGCACCTTGCGGCGCGTGTCGTCCGGCAGGATCGGCTGCGCCTTCGAGGCGGGCGTCGCTTCGGGCTTCGTTGCCGGCGCGTCGCTCGCCGGGGTTTCCACGGGAGCCACCGGCATGGGGGGAGTCGAGGCGGCGGCCTGGTTGTTGGCCAGCGCCACTTCCGCGACCTCCGGCGCACTCGCCGCCACAGGTGAACCCGTCGCGACCGGTTTGCGTTGCAACGGTGCGGTCGAAACGGCTTCCCGGAAGCGCAGTGCCGGCGAGTTCGTCGCGGTCAAATACGGCTTCGTGACTGGCGGCGGCAGCAGCCCCAGCGTCTGCCGGGCGGCGTAGGCCGTCGCGACCATCGAGAGGTGCAACAGCGCCAGAATCACATGGCACAGGGCCACACGTGTCCCGCCGCGCGGGCGGGACGATGGAAAGCGGTAAGGCATGAAAGGAGATGAATTCCATTTCAGCGGATGATTCTGATTCGCTCCCTTGTAACGGCGCTCCCCGGAAGTTCTTGAGCCAAATTGCATGATTTTGTCGGCAATTTGAAGTTTCCCAAGACACAGCCGCCCAAGGGCTTCCCGCCGGCCGCGCTCAGGCGGCCAGGACGGCGCGGATCTGCCGGCCCAGTTCGTCCAGCGTATAGGGCTTTCGCACGAAGGTTTTCTGACCGAGCTGCTCGAATTCCGCCCGCGTCTCGGGCGTCAGGTGACCGGTCAGTACCAGCACTTTTACCTGGGGCTGCGTGATCTTGAGCACCTTCATGACTTCGATGCCGGTGGCGCCGGGCATGTTCAGGTCGAGCAGGACGACGTCGAATTTCTTTTCGCCGCGGCCGAGCAGGTCGATGGCTTCGAGGCCGTCGCTGGCTGTCGTGACGGTGTAGCCTTTGCGGGAAAGGCTGGTCTCAAGCAGCTGCCGGAGCGCGGCTTCGTCGTCGACAATCAGCACGGACTCCGTGCCGCCCGGGAACTCCGTCGGGCGCACCGCTGCCGGCGCCTGGACCGCGGCGTTGGCGAAGGGCAGGCAGACGCGGAACGTGCTGCCTTTGCCGACCTCGCTCTCGACGTCGATCGTGCCATCGTGGCTGGCCACGATGCCATAGACCACGGCCAGGCCGAGGCCCGTGCCCTTGTTCACGCCCTTCGTGGTGAAGAACGGTTCGAAAATGCGCTCGCGCACGTGGGCGGGCATGCCGGTGCCGGTGTCGCCAACCTTGAGGCAGGCGCAGGGCAGGCGGCTGATCATGCTCGCGGGCACGTCGGCGCCTTCGAAGCGCTGCGTCGTCAGCGTGATGATGCCGCCGGTCGGCATCGCGTCGCGCGCGTTCACGCAGAGGTTGAGCACGATCTGCTGCAGCTGGTTCGGGTCGGCGAGCAGCGGCGGCAGGCCCTCGTCGAGGGCGAACTGGAAGGTGATGTTGCGCGGGAAGGTCTCGGCCAGCAGCGCGACGAGATCCTTGAGGTGCTGGTTCAGGTCGAGCGGCACGACGCGCACCTCGGCCTTGCGGCTGAAGGTGAGGATCTGGCGCACGAGGCCGGTGGCGCGCTCGGCGGCCCGCTTGATCTCGCGCACGCTCTTCTGGATGATCGCCGGCTCGCCGGCGTTGAGCATGCAGAGCTCGGCGTAGCCGTTGATGACGGCGAGGATGTTGTTGAAATCGTGGGCGATGCCGCCCGCGAGCGTGCCGATGCCCTCCATCTTCTGCACCTGGCGGAGCTGGCCCTCGAGCACCTTGCGCTCGGAGATGTCCTCACGGAGCAACATCAGGTTGGAAATCTCGCCGTTGGCGTTGCGCAGGCCGGAAACCTGCACCGATTCCCAGACGACCTTGCCCTGGGGATTCTGCCGGCTGATTTCCCCGCGCCACTCGCGGCCGGCGCGCACGCAGGCCCGGAATTCCTGGTAGGCCTCCTCGGTGGCGTGGCCTTCGCGCAGCACGTCGACCTCGCGGTCGAGGATCGTCTCGAGCGTGAGGCCGGTGGTGGCGGTGAACTTCGCGTTCACGTATTGCACGCGGCCCTCGGCGTCCGTGATCGCGGTGGCGATGGGTGACTGTTCGACGGCGCTGGAGAGCTTCTGGAACTGCTCCTCGGCGAGGCGGCGGCGGGTGATGTCATGCCCGACCGCGCGCACCGCGATGATGGCGCCCTCGACGTTGAAAATGGCGGACTCCTCCCAGTCGACCCAGCGCCAGCCCTGCGGCGTCAGCCAGCGCTGCTCGTGGGTCGCCGTGTGCGGCGAGCGCTGCAGCGTCGTGTCGGCGCGCGCGAAGGATTTGACGTCGTCGAGATGGACGAGCCCGCTCACCGGGCGGCCTGCGAGCTGGTCGGTGGGGCGCCCGAACTTGCGGGCAAAGGCCTCGTTGGCGGCGCAGATGGTGCCGGTCAGGTCACGGCAATAGACAAACGCGGCGCTGCCGGTCCAGGCACCCAGCAAAGCCTCTGGCGACGGGTAGGCGGAAGCCCCCGCGGGAGAATCGCAAATCACGACTGACATCCCGGATTAAATCGGTTCGCCGCACCCAAACTGTAGCGGGGTTCGGCGGCCGCGTGCGATTTGGAGGGCCCGCAGGGACGCGGGCCCTCCTCGGAACTTTACACCAGGCCGCTCAGCATCTGCGGCAGGCGGGGCAGGGCGTTGTCGATCGCCGCGCGGGCGATCTTGGTCTCGGGGCCATCGGAGCCGTAAAGGATGTGCCAGCCTTCGAGCGTCAGCCAGGCATCGCGTTCCACCGGCTGGATTTTCTCGAAGCCGCCGTGGATGCCGGCGTGCCGGACGAGGCAGTCGGCCACCTGGACGGCGGCCGCGAAGATCTGGTGGCGCGGCGCGATTGCGGGCGTGTTGTGATACTGCACGGCGAGCGTGATCTCGTCGCTCATCTTGTGGCGATCGAGGTAGACGGCGCCGATTTGCGCATGATCCCACCCGATCAGCTCGACCTCGCGGCGGCAGACATCCGCGGGCGTTTCGAATAAGGACCGGTTGATCTCGGCCAGCTCCTCCGGGAAGGCGTGCGCCATGACGACCTTGCCGACGTTGTGCAGCAGGCCGACGAGGTAGTCGGTGTCGTCGTCGATCGTAATCGGCAGCGAGCGCAGGATCTCGCGGGTCAGGATCGCGGTGCCGAGGCTGTGCGCCCACAGCTCCTTCCACGGGAGCGGGGCCCCGCCGCTGGCGCTCTTGAGCGCGCTCATTTCCTCGATCACGGGCGTGGCCATCGCGAGTTCGCGGATCTGCCGGAGCCCGAGGAAAAAGATCGCCTCCTCGATGTTGCTCACGCTGTTCGAGAGCCCGTAGTAGACCGAGTTCACCATGCGCAGCAGGCGCGCCGTCAGCGACGGATCGCGACGGATGATCTCGGCAATCTGCGTCGACATGCTCGTCTCGGAATTCATCAGCTCGCGCAGCGCCTGGTTGATCCGTCCGAGCGAGGGCAGCTTCGGACAATCGTTGATGCGTTTGCGGATGATGTCGTCCGAGTAGCGAGCCGTGGTAGGCGGTGCGGAGAGGGTCGACATGGGGAGGGAAAAGGAGGGATGGCGTCGCCCGGTTGGTTGGGATTCGCTGCAGGAAATAACGTCGCAGCACCCCCAATCTTGAGGGATTCCCGCCGGGAAAATGGGGGATTGTCACCCCAGCCGCCGGGCAATCCCGCGGGTTTTCCGCTCAAGTTCCTTCCCCGGTGGCCGATGGGGGAGACAAGCGAATTGTCCCGTCCCCCTCCCGGGTGCCGGGGGCCTTCGCGTTTTTCCGGATGTCCCCCGCCCAAGCCCAACGTCTCCTCCAGGAAGGCATCGGTCACCACCGTGCCGGCCGCCTCGCGCAGGCCGAGACGCTCTACCGCCGCGTGCGGCTGATGCATCCGAAGGATTTCGATGTGACGCACCTGTGCGGCATCGTCGCGCTGCAGCAGAACCGCGTGGCCGACGCGGTCGAACTGCTGGGCAAGGCCCACGCCATTTCGCCGCGCAACGTGCCCTGCAGCCTGCGCTACGGCCTCGCCCTCGCCTCCGCGGGCCGCCCGGTCGACGCCGAGCCGGTCCTGCGCGCCGCGCTCGAAGTCGACCCGAAGTCCGCCGAGGGCTGGGACCATCTCGCCTACTGCCTCAAGCTGCAGGACAAGCTTTCCGCCGCCCTCGAGTGCCACCAGAAAGCCGTCGCGCTGAAGCCCGACTTCGCGATCGGTTGGTACAATTGCGGCCTCACGCTCTCGCTCACCGGCCGCTACGCCGATGCGTTGCGCTGCCACGAGCGCGCGATCGCGGCCAATCCGGATTACACCAAGGGCTACTACGGTCGGGCCCAGGCCCTGCACCAGTTGCATCGCATGGCCGAGGCGGTGGCGGCGTATGAGCGTTTCCTCGAGCTCGAACCCTCCTCGCATGAAGCGCGCGGCTACCGGCTTTTCGCGCTCAACCACCTCGACCACGTCGACCGCGCCCAGCTCTTTGCCGAGCACGTGAAGTACGGCGCGGCCGTCGGCAGGGCGCCCGTGCCCGGGTTCCCCCACGAGCCCGCGCCCGACCGCCGCCTGCGCGTCGCCATCCTCTCACCCGACCTGCGTGCGCACTCCTGCGCCTATTTCCTCGAGCCGCTGCTGCGCCACCTCGATCCGGCGCAGTTCGAAGTTTATCTCTACCACGATCACTTCCGCGAGGACACGGTTTCCGCGCGCCTGAAGTCGCGCGCCGCGGTGTGGCGCAATTTCGTCGGCCAGCCCGCCACCACGGTCGAGGCGACGATCCGGGCCGACCGGCCCGACATCCTCATCGACCTCGCCGGGCACACCGGCATCAGCAGCAAGCTCCCGCTCTTTGCCCGGCACCTCGCGCCGGTGCAGATCAATTACCTCGGTTATCCCAACACCACCGGCCTGCCGGCGATGCACTACCGCCTGACGGACGGCGTGGCCGACCCGGTGGGCGAGGCGGATGCCTTCGCGACCGAGAAACTCGTGCGTTTTGCCCCGACGGCCTGGACCTACGATCCGCCGCCGAATGCGCCCGAGCCCTCGCCCCTGCCTGCTCTCAGCCTCGCCGCAAATGTTCGTAATACGAACATTTGCCCGCCGCTGTCGCCAAGTCTGTCATCCGGTTCTTCCGCTCCCGATGTTCGTAATACGAACATCGGCGAGGGGGCCGGAGGGAGGATCACCTTCGGCTGCTTCAATAACATCGCCAAGATTTCCGACACGACGCTCGGCCTCTGGGCGCAGGTGCTCGCCACGGTGCCGGGTTCGAGGCTGCTGCTGAAGGGGCGGGGCCTCGGCGATGCCGCGGCGCGCCAACTGCACCTCGGCCGCTGCTACGCGGCCGGCATCCCGGCGGGGCGCGTCGAGCTCATCGAGCGCACCTCGACCACCGAGGATCACCTCGCGCTCTACGGACGCATGGACATCTCCCTCGACACCTTTCCATACCATGGCACCACGACGACCTGCGAAGCGCTCTGGATGGGCGTGCCGGTCGTCACGCTCATGGGCGACCGCCACGTGGCGCGCGTCAGCGGCAGTTTGCTCACGGCCATCGGCCGCCCCGAGTGGATCGCGGCAACACCCGCCGACTACGTGCGCATCGCCGCCGAACTCGCGTCCGACCCGGCGAAGCTCGCCACGATCCGCGCGGGCCTCCGCGACGAAGTGAAAAATTCCCCGCTCGGCGACCACGCTGGCCAGGCCGCGCGCTTCGCCGCGGCGCTCCGCGAGTGCTGGCAGGCTTGGTGCGCCACGCACACGCCGGCCGAGGCCGTGGCCTGACGGGTAATTTTTGCCGCTGAGCGTTCGGCCCCGTGGATCGCACACTGTTTTACTAATTCGGATTTGCTAAATAATATTTCTTACCATTGGAAACCAGTGGGTTGCGCGAATCATGGCGATGACGGGCCCCGGTTTTGCTTTAGCGGCCAACTCCTTATGCGCGTCCTGCTTCTTACCGGTTCCCCCGCCCGACAGATGGCCCTGCCGCAACTGGGCGATACTCAAATCGTAGCCGGTCCCGACTGGCCCGACGCGCAGACGCTCGACGGCGAGTGGCTCTCGCTCCGCACGCCGGTCGGCGAGTACGACCTCGCCGCGCTGCTGGCGAAGATCCCGACCGAGCAGCGGCCCGACGTCGTGTACGTGCTCGTCGACGGCACGTGGCGCAACCAGCCGCGCAACGTCGGCTGTTTCGAGGGCAAGCGCATCCTCCTTTTCTCCGCGTGCGACGGCCGGTCGTCCGCGCTCCCCAAGCTCTTCCCCTACATGGGCGACGAGCGCTTCGACCGCGTCATGCTCGTCAAGAACCAGGCGCATCTCGACCAGTTCCTTGCGGAAGCCGCCGCGGAATTCCGCGCGGTGGATCGTCACGACATCGCCTGGCTGCCGCGCCGCACCGCGCTGCCTGCCCGCGCGGTTTGAAACCCGTTTCCTCCCGTCACCATGAGCCTCCCTGTTTCCCTTCCTGTGGCCGGCCCCGCGGCTTCGCCCACGCTGGCGGATGCCCTTGAGAACTGCCGGTTGGCCCTGGCCGCGTATGTCGCGGCACCGGAGCAGGCGGACGTGTGGGCGAAATTCCTGCAGGCGCGCCGCGAAGCCGCGAGCGCCATCGTGTTGCTGGCGGACAGCGGCCGCGATGCGCCGGAGGCCAAGGCCATCATCGAATTGCAGCGCCAGATCGCAGCCTCCGGGGCATACGATGCGGTCGCCGCCTCCGAAGATATTCTCCTGGTCGGGCAGATCGCCGACAGCGGTCCGCTCGGGCTGCTGGCCGCGATGCTGCTGGTGTCACCGGTCCAGTGGCCGGCCGCGCCCTTGCCGCAGCAGGTGCCGTTCGCTTATCGGAACGTCTACACGGCCTGGCTGTTCTACACGCCTCAGGGTTTCCGCGCCGCGAGCTGAGCCGGGCGCAGAAGACTCGCGTGGCTTTGCGCCGCGCTCCCGTTCGTGTGCTTGGCACGGACGAGGGGCAGCGCCCCAACCTGCCCGGAGGTCAGGTTCCACCTCAAGACATTGAGGCCATGTCGTTGCTACCGGGTAATTTTTGCCGCGGCGAACGCGGTGCCAAATGCAGCGATGCCTTCGAAGAAAGTACCTGCGGAAATAAATATTCTTATTGCTGGCCGGCAGGGAGTTGCGTGATCGCGCGCGAGGTGGGCCCGTATCTTGCACAGGCGAGCGCTTCTTCCGCCATTTTTCGTTCCGTTTTCAACCGGTTCCTCCCCTGTCCATGAACAAAGCCACCCGCCTCAAGAATCTCATCAACAAGTCCTGCCTCGATTTCATCATGGAGGCGCACAACGGCGTCTCGGCCAAGATCGTCGAGGAAGCCGGCTTCAAGGGCATCTGGGCGAGCGGCCTCACGCTGTCGGCCTCGCTCGGCGTGCGCGACAACAACGAGGCGTCCTGGACGCAGATCCTCGACGTGCTCGAGTTCATGAGCGATGCGTCGACGATCCCGATCCTTTTCGACGGCGACACCGGCTTCGGCAATTTCAACAACGCGCGCATCCTCGTGCGGAAACTCGAGCAGCGCGACATCGCGGGCGTGTGCATCGAGGACAAGCAATTTCCCAAGACGAACTCCTTCCTCAACAGCGAGCGCCAGCTCCTGGCCGATGTCGACGAGTTCTGCGGCAAGATCAAGGCGATGAAGGATACCCAGCGCCACGACGACTTCACCGTGATCGCGCGCGTCGAGGCGTTCATCGCCGGCTGGGGCCTGGAGGAAACGCTCCGCCGGGCCGAAGCCTACCGGAAGGCCGGCGCCGACGCCGTGCTCATCCACAGCAAGCGTGCCGACTACAAGGAAATCGGCGCCTTCATGAAGGAATGGGGCCAGCGCCTCCCGGTCGTGATCGTGCCCACAAAGTATTACTCGGTGCCGACCCAGCAGTATCGCGACTCGGGCATCAGCCTCGTCATCTGGGCCAACCATCTCATGCGCTCGGCCGTGACCACGATGCAGAAGACCGCGAAGCAGATCTTTGCCGAGGAATCGCTGGTCAACGTCGAGAACAAGGTCGCCTCCGTCAACGAGCTGTTCCGCCTGCAGGGCGCCACCGAGCTGGAGGAGGCCGAGAAGAAGTACCTCCCCGTTTCCGGCAAGAAGGCGAACGCCATCGTGCTCGCCGCCGCGCAGGGCGACCTCGGTGAACTCACGCAGGACCTGCCGAAGGCGCTGCTCAAGGTCGGCGGACAGTCGATCCTCGCGACGCAGGTCAGCGAATTCAACCACGTCGGCATCAAGGACGTCACGGTCGTGCGCGGTTTCGCCAAGGACAAGGTGAAGTCGGATCTCTTCAAGACGATCGACAACGACCAGTACGCGTCGACGACGGAGCTGGGGTCCCTGGCGCTCGCGCGGAACGAGATCAAGGGCGAGACGGTGATCAGCTACGGCGACATCCTCTTCAAAAATTACATCCTGAACGAGCTGCTCAACGACACCAACGACATCACGATCCTCGCGGACGAGGACCTCGGCACCAACAACGGGAAGTACCACGAGTACGTCCTGACCGACGCGCACCACTCCCGGAAGATGTTCGCCACGTCGGTCCGGCTCACCGGCATCCAGTCGGAGGTGTCGGACTCGATCGTGCACGGCGAATTCATCGGCTTGCTCAAGGTCAACGAGGCCGGCGCCGAGGTCGTGAAGGACGCGCTCCAGGCGCTCCAGCAGCGCGCGGACTTCCGCGAGCTCCGCATGAAGGACCTGCTGGCCGAGGTGATCAAGCGCCACCCCGTCGCCGTGAAATTCATCAAGGGCGCCTGGCTCGACATCAATTCGATCGTGGACCTGCAGAAGGCGGGCAACTTCTGACATGCTTTCCACCCAACTGTTCGGGGACGAGCTGAAGCGGCGGGGCTATGACTTCTTCGCGGGCGTGCCATGCTCGTTCCTGCAGAACCTGATCAATTACGCCATCAACACCGGCAGCTACGTGGCTTCGGCCAACGAGGGCGATGCCGTCGCGACCGCCGCCGGCGCCGCGCTCGCCGGGCGCAAGAGCATCGTGCTGATGCAGAACTCGGGCCTGACCAACGCCACCTCGCCGCTCACGTCGCTCAACGCCATCTTCCGCCTGCCCGTGCTGGGCTTCGTCAGCCTGCGCGGCGAACCGGGGATCCCGGACGAACCGCAGCACCAACTGATGGGCCGCATCACCACGCAGATGCTCGACCTGATGGACGTGCGCTGGGAATTCCTGTCGGCCGACCAGGCCGAGGCCGCGCACCAGCTGGCGCGCGCCGACGACGCGCTCGCCCGCGGCGAAACCTTCTTCTTCGTCGTCAAGAAGGACACCTTCGACAAGGTCGCCCTCGCGGCGCGCCCGGCTTCCACGGCGGTCGCCGGCGCCAAGCGCATCCGCACGCGCGCGGACGCGAAGCCGATGCGCTTCGATGCCCTCAAGTCCATCGTCACGGCGAGCGGCACCGACACGCTGCGCCTGGCCACGACCGGATACACCGGACGCGAGCTCGGCACGGTCGAGGACAATGCGCAGAATTTCTACCAGGTCGGCTCGATGGGCTGCGTTGGCTCGCTCGGCCTCGGCCTCGCCATGGCGCGGCCGGACAAGGACGTGGTCGTGATCGACGGCGACGGTGCGCTGCTGATGCGCCTGGGCGCGCTGCCGGTGATCGCGCACTATGCGCCGGCCAACCTGCTGCACCTCGTGCTCGACAACCAGTGCTACGAGTCGACCGGCAAGCAGGCGAGCGTGGCGGGGAATGTGGATTTCGTGGAGCTGGCGGCCGCGTCGGGCTGCTCGCGCGTGGTCTATCTGCACGATTTGGCCGAGCTCGAGGACTGCATCCGGACCTGGAAGCGGGAGAAGGGCCTGACCTTCGCCTGTCTCAGGATTGCCGCCGGCGTGCGCGCGGACCTGCCGCGCCCGGCCCTGACGCCGGTCCAGGTGAAGGAGCGTTTCCAGGAGGCGCTGCAATGAGCAGCGGCCTCAACACCGCCGTCATCCTCGCGGCCGGCCGTGGCACGCGGCTGCAAGGCACGTTTTCCGAACTGCCGAAGGGCTTCCTGCCGCTCGCCGGCGTGCCCATCGTCGAGCAGTCGATCCGCAAGCTGCTCGCGAGCGGCATCACCCGGATCGTGATCGGCACGGGCCATCTCAGCGAAGCCTACGAGGCGCTGGCCGCGCGCTACCCGGGGATCGAATGCGTGCGCAACGACGCTTACGCGACGACCGGCAGCCTGTGTACGCTTGCCAACCTGGCGCCGCATCTCGACGGCGATTTTCTCCTGCTGGAATCCGACCTCGTCTACGAGGCGCGCAGCCTGGCGGTGCTGCTCGCCGAAACCCGGTCCGACGTGATCCTGGCCAGCGGGCGCACGAATTCCGGGGACGAAGTTTATGTCGAGGCAGACGAGACAGGCCGGCTGATGGCCGTTTCGAAGGATGCGAGCCGCCTGGGCGGCATCCACGGCGAACTGGTCGGAATTTCGAAACTCTCGCTCGCGACCTACCGGGCACTCTGCGCTCGCGCGCCGGGTCGCTCGAAGCTCGATTACGAGCAGGGCCTGGCGGGGATCTCGACCGAGCACCCTGTTTTCGTTCACCGCGTGGAGGATCTTGCGTGGAGCGAAATCGACGACGAAACGCACCTGAAGCGCGCGCTGGCGGCCGTGTATCCCGAGATCCAGCGGCGCGAGGCGACGCCGGTGACCAGGAACATTCTGTTGAATCCCGGCCCCGCGACCACGACCGACACCGTCAAGCAGGCGCAGGTCGTGCCCGACATCTGCCCGCGCGAGGAGGAGTTTGGCCAGCTGGTGCGCGGGATCCGCGCCTCGCTCGTGCGGATCGCCGGCGGCGGTTCCGACTACACGGCGGTGCTCTTCGGCGGTTCCGGCACGGCCGTGATGGACGCCGTGGTGAATTCCGTGGTGCCGCCGGGTCGCAAGCTCGCGGTCGTCGTCAACGGCGCCTACGGCCAGCGCCTCGTGACGATCGCCCGGGCCTATAACATCGCCTGTGTTGAAATCGAATTTCCCTGGGGCACGCGCATCGACGTCGACACCGTGCGCCGCCGGCTGGAGGCCGAGCGCGACGTCGCCTGCGTGGCGATGATCCATCACGAGACGACCACCGGCATCCTCAATCCGATCGGCGAAGTGGGGCGGATCTGCGCGGGCCGCGGCTGCCGTTTCATTGTCGATGCGATTTCCAGCTACGCCGGGATGCCGCTGGACGTGAACGCGGTCCACGTGGATTTCCTGCTCGGCACGTCGAACAAGTGCCTCCAAGGCATGGCCGGCCTCGCCTTTGCAATCTGCCGGAAGACGGCGCTCGAGGCGATCAAGGCGCAGCCGAAGCGCTCCTACTATCTCGATCTCTACTCGCAATACACCGCGCTCGAGCGCACCGGCCAGTTTGCGTTCACGCCGCCGGTGTCCGTCGTGTACGCGCTGCAGCAGGCCATCGCCGAGTTCGACCGTGAAGGCGCCGCCGCGCGCCATGCGCGCTACGCCGAAAGCTACCGCACGCTGAAGGACGGTCTCCTCGCGGTGGGCTTCCGGCTGCTGCTCGACACGCCCGACGAGTCGGGGATCCTGCTCACGGTGCTCGAGCCGGATGACGAGCGTTACGATTTCGGCCGGATGCACGACTGGTTCCTGCAGCGCGGGTTCACCCTTTATCCCGGCAAGCTGACCGGCGCGCGCACGTTCCGCCTCTCGGTGCTCGGCGCGATCGACGCCGGCGACATCCGCCGTTTCGTGCACCTACTGGGTGAATTCCTCGCGCTGGAGGACATCCGCCTCACCTACGCCGACCACCCGTTGTCCGCGCTCGCCTGAGCCCGCTCCCTTTCGCGACATGACCACGACGACCACCAGCCCTGCCCGGACGATTGCCCAGATCCTGACCGACGGCAAAACCGAGTATCTCGATTACGACTTCCGGGCCCGCGCCCGCCGCCGCCGCGGCCAGCCGTTCGACGTGGCCGTCGCGGAGAAGAACCTGCTGACGCTCAAGTCCATCCTCGAGCAGCACGGCGTCACGCTCTGGCTGGTTTTCGGCACGTGTCTCGGCGCAGTGCGGGATGGCGGTTTCATTCCGCACGACACCGACACCGACGTCGCCGTGTTTGCCCACGAGAAGGACAAGGTGATCGCGGCCATTCCCGACCTGATCAAGGCGGGCCTGGTGCCGATCCGGACGAAACATCCCGACGACCTGCTGACCTTCATGCGGGAGGACGAGTACATCGACATCGGCTTCTTCGGAAAATTCCGCGACGAGGAGGGCTTCGACTACTGGTGCTATCAGAAGAACCGCGTCTACGGCGACCACTTCGACAAATTCGGCGAGATCAGTTTCCTCAACACGACGTTCCGCGTGCCACACCGCGTCGAGGCCTACTTGGCGAGCCTCTACGGCGCCGGTTGGAAGACCCCGGTGAAGAATCTCCCCGCGAAGGAGCCGACGAGCCACCGCGAATTCCGGCCCTTCTCCAATTTGCTCGCGCTGGGCGACTTCTTTCGCGACATGCCGGCGCACGCCGTGCTGAAGCTGTCGGAGGATTTCCCCAGCTACCACGATTACAGCGACATCGACATCCTCTGCGCCGACCGCGCCGCCGTGCTGGCACACATCCTGGCGGTCGGCCGGGAATACCAGGGCCGTGGATTCACGATCAAGCAGGCGGAGGATCACGGGCACCTGCACGTCGACTTTTATGCGCCGGGTGCGAAAAAGCTGAACGTCCGCTTCGACCTGCTCGCCACCCTGGACGCCTACAGGAAGCTGGCCGTCTCGCCCGACTTTGCCGCCGCGGTCATCGCCGGGCGGAGTGCCAAAGCCCAGAACGGCGCCACGGTGCAGGTGCCGGCGCTCGCGCACGATCTCGCCCTGCGTTTCATGGAGTTTGTCGAGTGGCGTGAGGAGCGCCCCGACAAGATCAAGCACTGGGAGTTCATCCAGAAGACGGGCAACTACGATTTCGTCGCGGTGATCAACCGGTTCACCGACCTCAGGATCACCGCAACCCGCGAGGCGGGGGCGGTGAAGCTGTCCTGGGCGCGCCAGTCCGCGCCCCAGCCGGCCCCGGCGGCGGCCCCGGCGGAGATCGCAGCCCGGCAGGCGCCGTTCCTGGCGGCGGCCGAGGCGGCCTGTGCGGCCCAGAATTTCATCGAGGCGGCGGAACAGTATTGCGCGGCCTTCGAGATCGGTGCGGACAACCCGGCGGTGCTGGGCGGGCTCGGCGCGTGTCTCGTCGAACTGCAGGACCTGGGCTCGGCCTATCGCTGTGTGGCGCGACTGGCCGCACTGGAACCCGGCAATGCCGTCGCCGTGCAGGCGACCGAGCAGCTGGCGGGCGTCGTGGGCGCGCCCGAGGTGACCGGCGGGGTGCCGGAACTGCTGGCGGCCACCCTCGCATTTTGCAACGACTGCATCAACCGCCAGGACCTGGCGGCGGCGATGCAGGCGCTGGGTCGCGCCATCAAGCTGGCCCCGCGCGACGCGGGCAGCCGCGTTTTCCGCGGTCAGCTGGCCCTGGTGCTCAACGACGCCGAGGCGGCGGTGCGGGATTTCGCCGAGGCGCTGAGGCTTGATCCGCGCTGCGCCGGGGCGCACGCCGGGCTGTCGCGTTTGTTCCTGCGTGCCGAAAACCTGCCCGAAGCCGAGCGAGCGGCGGACCGCGCGCTGGTCCTGAACGCGGCGGAGGAGGAAGCTTTGCAAGTGAAGGCCGAATGCGTGGCGCGGCGCCTGGCGGCGCGAACCGCGGAGAAGTCCGAACTGGGGCCACTCTTCACCGAGCTCTTCAGCTCGCGCACGAACGGGCAGTTTGTCGCCTGGGGCGCCCCGGCTGCTGCCGACGCGACGCAAGTGCTGGCTGGGCGTGGGTGGAAAGGCTTCCGCCTCGATTCCGCGGCCAGTGGGTCTCCCGTGGCCGGACTGCGGCAGGCCCTGCTCAAGCAGCGCCTCGAAACCGGCTTCGAGGTCCTGTCGGTCGTCCTGGCCGGCGGCGAGTGCGATCTCCTGGCGGCGAGCGAGCTCAGCCACTGGCGCCCGCAGCTGGTGGTGATCGACCGCCAGGTGACGGCGACGGGCGCGGACCCGTATTCCCGCGAGTATTTCGCCGAGCTCCACTACTTCCTGATTTCCGAGCAAGGCGGGCGTGCCATTTACGCGGCGCGCGAGAAGCTCACGGCGCGGCGCACGCGCATGGATTGCTTCCTCATCTGGGGCCATGGTCTTCCGCACTGGGAAAGCATCCTCGAGCGCATCCGCGCGCGGCCCGACCTGGAGATCGTGGCGATCCACCGCCGGCCAACCGGCGACATGACGAAATTCGTGCAGGAGCTCTACGCCTGCGACACCGTGCCGTTCGAGCATCTCCGCGCCAAGACGCGCTACCTGCTCACGACGCCGCCCGAGGTGATCTTTGTCCTGGTGCGCAATCACAACACCCAGGAGAAATACTACGGCGAGGGCGCCTTCCGCCACATCCAGTGTGCTTTGGTCAAGGACCTGAAGGAGGAGGTGCGCAACGCCTGGAATCCCCGCATCGGCGCCAAGCGCAGCGAGGACCACGTGATCCACGCCACCGATTACGACAGCCAGGTCGTGCACACGCTGAAGGTGCTCGGCCTGCCGGCGCTCGAGACGTACCAGCGCCAGCCCGATCCCGCTTACGACCTGCCGTACCATCTCGGTGCGGCGAAATACCGCGAGGTGGAGATCCCGCTCGACCGGATCCGCGCGCGGATCCTCGGCGTGGGCATGGTGCCGATCGAGCAGACGCCGCACTACCGCTTTGTCGCCGGCGAACACGCGCCCTACCAGGAGTACTACGCCCGACATGCCGGCAAGGAGCTGAACGATGACCACACCGCCGGTGCGTTCGACCGCCTGATCAAGGATTTCGACTACGGCCGCCCCGGGCGGAATGGCAAACCCGGCCTGCTGACCGTCAGCCGCCAAGGTGACCACTATCTGTTGCTCGATGGTGTGCATCGCGCGGCCATCCTGAAGCACCAGGGGCGGACCGCGGTCCGCGTGCTCGAGGCGGCGGGGACGGCCTCGGCGTCAGCGAAAAAAACGGCGGCGCCGGTGGTCGTGAAGTTGATGGGCGGCCTCGGGAACCAGATGTTCCAGTACGCGGCCGGCCTCGCGGTGGCGCGTAAGAACGGCGTGCCGCTGCAGCTTGACCTGACCTTCCTGCAGGACCGGACACCGCGGGCGAACATCACGCCCCGGAACTACGCGCTGGATATTTTCCCGCTGTCGGCGGAGTGCGAGCTCCTGACCTCCGCTCAGGCGCTCCCGGCCGGAGTGAAGCCCGTCCTGGAGAAACATTTTCACCATGACCCCGCGATCGCCGAGTTGGGCGGCGGGGTGCATCTTCAGGGCTACTGGCAAAGTCCGCGCTATTTCGCCGCGGTCGACGCCGAGGTCCGGAAGAGTTTCGCCCTCACGCCCGCCCTCGACGGGGAAGCGGCGGCCGTGGCGGCGCGGATCGCGGACAGCGACGCAGTGTGCGTCCATGTGCGCCGCGGCGACATGGTGCAGAATCCCGCCGCCGCGGCCATGCATGGCAGCTGCCCGGCGGAGTACTACCGGACGGCATGCGCGCTGATTGCGACCCAGCATCCCTCGGCGCATTTCTTCATCTTCTCCGACGATCCACAGTGGTGTGCTTCGCAGGATCTCACCGGCGGACGCCCGCACACGATCGTCAGCCGGCCCGGCAGCGGAGAGTCGCCGGCGACCGATCTCTTCCTGATGCGGCAGTGCCGGCATTTCGTGATCGCCAACAGCTCGTTCAGTTGGTGGGCCGCCTATCTCGGCGAACATCCGACCAAGATGGTGGTTTTCCCGGATCCGTGGTTCCTGGAGCCGGCGACGGACACGTCCGACCTCTTTCCCCGGGAATGGATCCGCTGGAGCCGCCGGCCCGGTCCGGCGCCGCGGGCCCTGACCGATGCGCCTTTGGTCTCCATCGTCATGCCCTGCTACAAGCAGGCGCACTTCCTGCAGGAAGCGATCGCCAGCGTGGTGGCCCAGACGCAGCCGGATTGGGAGCTGATTGTCGTCAACGACGGCAGCCCCGACGATACGAGCCGGGTAACCCGGGACTTGATCGCCCGGCATCCCGGGCGGCGGATCCGCCTGCTCGAAAAGCCCAACGGCGGCCTGGCCAGCGCGCGCAACGCGGGCATCGCTGTCGCCGCCGGCCGGTTCATCCTGCCGCTCGATTCCGACGACCGCCTGCACCCGGAGATGGTGGAAAAGACACTGCGGCTGCTGGAGCGCCATCCGCAGCTTGCGATCGCCTACGTCGACCAGCTGCATTTCTCGGCCGAGCGCCAGCAGGTGCGTGTCACCGAGTACAATTTCGAGACGCTCAAGCGCGCCAACTTCTTGGCGTATTGCTCGCTCTACCGGAAGGAGGTCTGGACGAAGAACGGGGGTTACAAGACCGATGTGCCCGGTTTCGAGGATTGGGACTTCTGGATTACGGCCGGGGCGAACGGTTTCACGGCCAAGCGCGTCCCCGAGCTGTTGTTCCACTACCGGCGGCGGGCGGGCAGCATGCTGGCAGCCGCAAAGTCGCATGAGCACGAGTTGCGTTCGCAAATCGTCCTGCACCATCCGGAGCTCTACAATCAGCGCGAGCGCGAATGGGCCGCCAGTATTGGCGGCACCAAGCGGGGCACGGTCGGAAAGATCATGGGCAACGGCAACGGCGGCGAGCAGACGGCGGCGACACCGGAGAATGGAATCGGAGGGCTGCGCG
>JBEHYX010000068.1:0-22269 GCA_048497945.1 Verrucomicrobiota bacterium
CCTTCCCTTCGCCAGCACCGCGCAGGACCTCGAGGCCCTGTTCGGCCAGGTCGGTACCGTCAGCGTCGTCGAGATCATCTTCGACAAATTCACCGGTCGCTCCCGCGGTTTTGCCTTCGTGACGATGGGCAGCGGCGACGAGGCCCAGCAGGCCGTGGAGAAGTTCCATGGACACCAGCTCGAAGGCCGCGCCCTCGCGGTGAACATCGCGCGCCCGCGTGAGGAGCGTCCTCCCGGCGGCGGCGGCGGTTTCCGCGGCGGTGGTGGTGGCGGCGGTTATGGCGGCGGTGGCCGCGGTGGTCGCGGCGGCGGTGGTGGCTTCCGCGGCGGTCGTGGCGGTGGCGGCGGTTATCGCGGCGATCGCGGTGGCGGCGGCGGTTACCGCGGCGACCGGGGCGGCGATGGCGGCGGCGGTTACGGCCGCGAGTAAGCCCTTACCCAATCCATCTGCGAAGGCCGGACGCTTGTCCGGCCTTTTTGTTGGGCTGTTGGAGGCGGGACTACCAGTCCCGCGATTGAAAATTTCGGAGCCGCGGGACCACTGGTCCCGCTTCCAGGGCATCAGCGCGCGAGGAAGCGTGACTCCCACTCCGGCTTCAGCGGCGTGGGAAAATATTCGCCAAAGAGCGCGTAGCGCGTCTTCGCCACCAGCTTGTAGAACGGGTCGCGCAGCCACAGGGGCAGGACCCTCATCCAGGTGACAAGACCCCAGACGCCGCCCACGACCGCCGCCGCATCGAGCGCCCCGTTGGTCCGAAGCCGGTAATCGCCGGCGGCCTGCGTGTTCCAATCCGGAACGAACACCAGGCTGTCGAAGTCCGCCGTCGGCAGCCCTTGCTTCTTCAAGTACGCCTGCGCCGGTGCGCTCTGCAGCGGCGCGAACCTCAGCCGCGCGCCGCGATCCGTCCGCAGCAGCAGGCGCACCACCCGGTTGCACAGGCCGCAATTCCCATCATAGAGCAGGACCGGCTGGATCATGGTTCCTCGCTAGAGCAGCGAGCCGCGCAGGATGAAGAACGCCACCGAGAAGTAGATGATCAGGCCGGTGACGTCCACCAGCGTGGCCACGAACGGCGCGCTGGAGGTGGCGGGGTCGAAGCCGGATTTCTTCAGGATCAGCGGCAGCATGGAACCCATCAGCGAGCCCCACAGCACGATGCCGACCAGCGAGACGCCGACCGTGCTCGCAACCAGCAGGTAATGCTCGCCGTAGATGCCGCTGAACTGGGCCCAGATCACGATGCGCAGGAAACCGATCGTGCCGAGGATCACGCCGAGCATCAGGCCGGCGGCGAGTTCGCGGCGCATCACGCGCCACCAGTCGCGGAGCTTGAACTCGCCGAGCGCCAGCGCGCGGATCACGAGCGTCGCCGCCTGCGAACCGGCGTTGCCGCCGGAACTGATGATCAGCGGCACGAAGAGCGCGAGCACCACGGCCTTCGCGATCTCGTCCTCGAAGTAGCTCATCGCCGTCGCCGTCAGCATCTCGCCGAGGAACAGCACCACCAGCCAGCCCGCGCGCTTCTTCACCATCTTGGTCAGCGCGATCGTGGTGTAGGGCTCGTCGAGCGCCTCGCTGCCGCCGAGCTTCTGGATGTCCTCGGTCGCCTCCTCGGACGCCACGTCGAGCATGTCGTCCGCCGTCACGATGCCGATGAGCTTGTTGTCCGGCCCGGTGACGGGCAGCGCCACGCGGTCGTACTTGCGGAAGACGGCCAGCGCCTTCTCCCGGTCGTCGGTCGGCGCCAGCGTCGCGTAGTTGCCGTCCATCAGCGCGCTGACCTTGGTGTCGGGCTCCGCCAGCAGGAAGCGGCGCACGCGGATGTCGTCCACCAGGTGGCCGTCGAGGTCGGTCACGTAGACCATGTTGAGCGTCTCGCGGTCGTAGCCGTGGGTGCGGATGTAATCGAGCGACTCGCGCACCGTCCAGTCGGGGTGCACCGCGACGTAGTCGAGGGTCATCATGCGGCCGACGCTGTGCTCGGGATACGCCAGCAGGTCCTGGGTGACCTTGCGCTCGACGGGGTTGAGCATCGCGATGAGCTGCATCGCGAGGTCGAGCGGCAGCTCGTTGAGGAAGGCGGTGCGGTCGTCGGGCGGCAGCGCGTTGAGCAGCTCGGCCGCCTGGGGCTGCGTGAGGGTCTTCAGCAGCTTCCGCTTGGCCGGGTGCTCGAGATAGGCGAAGACCGCCGCGGAGAGGTCCTTGGAACAGCCGCGGAACAGCAGCGCGAGCTGCTCGATCGGGAGCTCCGACAAAATCGGGGCCGCATCGGCCGGCAACCAGGTGGCGAGGCGCGCCTTCACGGCGGCGAGATCCTTGTTGGCGAGGAGGGTGGCCACCTCCCCCTTGAAGTTGCTGGACTGCACGGGCATCCGGCCACCGTAGGCCCGCGTCCCCGCATGGCAACAGCGGCCCGGTTAAATTCCGGCTTGACGTCGGAAACTGAAAATACGTTTTGGGTTTCCTTGGATTCCAATGCCTTCCCCCGCTCCCGCCTCCGCCGCCCTTGACCCGCAGGTCGACCGCATCGTCCGCCAGGCGCGCGAGCATCTCTTCGCCCACGGCTATTCCTCGTGCACGATGGACCACCTCGCCACCGAGCTGGGCATCAGCAAGAAGACGCTCTACGTGCACTTCGCGAGCAAGGACGAGCTCATGCTGGCCGTCATCGAGCAGCTCGGCCGCGAGATCCGCACCGAGGCCGACGCACTCATCGGCAACCGTGAGCTGAACTTCGCCGAGAAGCTGCGAGGCTTCGCGGAAGGCATGGCCGAGCGGATGTCCCGTCTGCAGCCCCACGCCATCCGCGACCTCCAGCGCTTCGCCCCCCACCTGCACCAGCGCGTGGTGGAGATGCGCCAGCGCAACATCCCGTATGTCTTCGGCCGCTTCATCGAGGAGGGCCAGCTGGCCGGCCGGGTGCGCACCGACATCGACGTGCCCTTTGCCGTGGAATTCTACCTCCAGGCCATGCAGGGCATCCTCCAATCGGGCACGCTGGAACGCCTCAAGCTCGCGCCGCGCGACGTGAAGGCGCGCGCCCTCGACCTCTTTTTCGGCGGTCTGCTCACGCCCGCCGGACGCAAAGAACATGAAAAGTCATTCAATCATTAAGACCGGCCTGCTCGTCCTCGCGCTGCTCGCGCTCGCCGGCTGCCACCGCCGCGCCGGCTCCTCCTACCAGGGCTACCTCGAGGGCGAGTTCGTCTACCTCGCCTCCCCGCTCGCCGGCCGCCTCGACCACCTCGCCGTGCAAAAGGGCGCCACCGTCGCCGCCGGCACCCCGCTGTTCACGCTCGAGCAGGGCGCGGAGCTCGCCAGGCTGCGCGAGGCCGCCGAGCGCTCGCGCCAGGCCCAGGCCCGCCTCGCCGACCTCCGCAAGGGCCAGCGTCCGTCCGAGCTCGCCGCCCTCGAGGCCCGCCTCGCCCAGGCGCGCGCCGCGTCCGAACAGGCCGAACGCGACCTCGCCCGCGCCACCAAGCTGCATGAGAGCCAGGTTTCCAACGACGAGGACTTCGACCGCGCGCGCCTCAACCGGGAAACCGCCGCCAAGCTCGTCGCCGAACTCGCCGCCCAGCTCGACACCGCGCAGCTCGGGGCCAGGCCCGACGCCATCGCCGCCGGCGAGGCCGATGCCGCCGCCGCGCAGGCCGCGCTCGACCAGGCCGGCTGGTCCGTCGCGCAGAAGACGCAGACCGCCCCGCGCGCCGGCCTCGTGTACGACACGCTTTACCGCGAGGGCGAGTTCGTCGCCGCCGCGGCGCCGGTGCTCGCGCTGCTCCCGCCGGAGAACATCAAGGTGCGCTTCTTCGTCGCCGAGGCCGAGTACGGCGCCCTCAAGGCGGGCGACACGGTGAAGGTCACCATCGCCGGGCACGGCGCGCCGCTCAACGCGCGCGTCAGCTACCTTTCGCCGCAGCCGGAGTACACGCCGCCGGTGCTCTACAACCGCGAGAACCGCTCCAAGCTCGTCTTCATGGTCGAGGCCACCTTCGCCGCCGAGGACGCCCGCGACCTGCACCCCGGCCAGCCCGTCGAAGTCGCCCGCTGATTTCCGATGCCCGAGGAACTCGCCATCGACGTCACCGGCGTCACCAAGCGCTTCGGCGCGAAGACCGTGGTTAACTCGATCGCGCTGCGGGTGCGGCGCGGCGAGATCTACGGCTTCCTCGGCCCCAATGGCTCGGGCAAGACGACCTTCATCCGCATGCTGTGCGGCCTGCTCACGCCCGATGCCGGCAGCGGCACGTGCCTCGGCTACGACGTCCGCACGCAGCAGGCGGAGATCAAGAAGCACGTCGGCTACATGACGCAGAAGTTCAGCTATTACGAGGACCTGAGCATCCGCGAGAACCTCGACTTCATCGCCCGCATCTACGACGTGCCCGACCGCGCCGCCGCCGTGCAGCGCAGCCTCGAGCGCCTGGGCCTCGCCAACCGCAGCGCCCAGCTCGCGGGCCAGCTCTCCGGCGGCTGGAAACAGCGCCTCGCCCTCGCCGCCTGCCTGATCCACTCGCCGCAGCTCCTGCTGCTCGACGAGCCGACCGCCGGCGTCGACCCGAAGGCGCGCCGCGAATTCTGGGACCAGATCCACCAGCTCGCGGCCGAGGGCCTGACGGTGCTGATCACCACCCACTACATGGACGAGGCCGAGCGCTGCCACCGCCTCGCGTACATCGCCTACGGCAACCTGCTTGCGCACGGCACGCTGCCGGAGGTGCTCAACGGCGTGCCGCTCACCACCTGGACCGTCGCGGGCCCCGGCCTGCGCGAACTCGCCGCGAAGCTGCGCGGCCAGCCGGGCGTCGAGCAGGTCGTCGCCTTCGGCAACCTGCTTCACGTCAGCGGACGCGACGCCGCGCAGCTCGACGCCACCATCGCCGCCGTGCGCGACCCGCGCCACGAATGGAAGAAGATCAAGGCCGGCCTCGAGGACGTGTTCATCAGCCTGATGGACACCGCCAAGGACAACTTCGCCACGCCATGAAGCCCCGCCTCAATTCTTCGGTCATCGCGAGCCCGGCAAAGCCGGGCGTGGCGATCCAGCTGGATTGCTTCGTCGCCGGGCTCCTCGCAATGACCGCGGAGGACAAGCCATGACCCGCTTCAGTTTCCATCGCCTCTGGGCCATCGTGCTCAAGGAGTTCATCCAGATGAAGCGCGATCGCGTGACGTTCGCGATGATGGTCGGCATCCCGCTGATGCAGCTCACGCTGTTCGGCTTCGCGATCAACTCCGACCCGAAGCACCTGCCGACGGCGATCCGCTCGGCGGACCAGGGGCCGTTCGCGCGCACGCTCGTCAGCGCGCTCAAGCAAAGCGACTATTTCACCTTCGTGCAGGAGGCCGCCACCGAGGCCGAGGCGCAGCGGCTGCTGCAGCTCGGCGACGTCCAGTTCGTGATCAACATCCCCGAGGATTTCTCGCGCCGGCTGCTGCGCGGCGAGCGCCCGACCGTGCTCGTCGAGGCCGACGCCACCGATCCGGCGGCCACCGGCCCCGCCCTCTCGGCGGTGAAAACCCTCGCCGCCACGGTGCTCAACCGCGACCTGCCCGGCCCGCTCGCCAAGCTGCGCGGCACGCCCGGCCCGGTCGACGTGCAGGTGCACGCCCACTACAATCCGGAAAACATCACGCAGTACAACGTCGTGCCCGGGCTGATGGGCGTCGTGCTCACCATGACGATGGTGATCATCACGGCCCTCGCCATCACGCGCGAGCGCGAGCGCGGCACGATGGAAAACCTGCTCGCGACGCCGGTGCGCCCGTTCGAGGTGATGGTCGGCAAGATCCTGCCGTACATCGCGGTCGGCTACATCCAGCTCACGATCATCCTGATCGCGGCGCGTTTCCTCTTCGACGTGCCGATGGTCGGCAACCTCGGCCTGGTCTACCTCATCGCGCTGCTCTTCATCGCCGCGAACCTCGCGGTCGGCATCACCTTCTCGTCGATCGCGCAGAACCAGCTCCAGGCCGTGCAGATGGCGTTCTTTTTCTTCCTGCCCTCGATCCTGCTCTCGGGTTTCATGTTCCCGTTCCGCGGCATGCCGGTCTGGGCGCAATGGATCGGCAGCTGCCTGCCGAACACGCATTTCCTCCGCATCATCCGCGGCATCCTGCTCAAGGGCAACGGGCTCGCGGAAATCTCGCCCGAGATCTG
The DNA here is from genome assembly GCA_048497945.1 of Verrucomicrobiota bacterium. GTDB lineage: Bacteria > Verrucomicrobiota > Verrucomicrobiia > Opitutales > Opitutaceae > Lacunisphaera. The sequence goes on from JBEHYX010000068.1 coordinate 6,162, forward strand.
GCCGCTCCTGCTGTTCCTCGTGATCGCGATGACGATCGGCGTGAAGCGCTACCGGCAGACGCTGGATTGAACGGGACATTGCCGTAGGGTCGCCGCTTGTCGGCGGACCGCGCAAACGGCACGGCGCCAAGCGCCGGCCCTACATTCACTTCTTCGTTCCGGTCGCCTCGGGACCGCCGGCGGGGCCGGGCGTGCCGGCCGCGGGAGCCACGATGCCCTGCAGCGCGGGCGGGAGGTTGAGGGTCTGCGTCGGGAACGCGAACTCGAGGCCGTGCGACTCGATCGCGCGCATCATCGCAAGGTTGATGCGCTGGCGCACCTGCATGCTCTTGGCGAAGTCGGGATCCTTGACGTTGTAGGCCACCCAGATGTCGAGCGAGGAAGCGCTGTAGTCGCGGAAATAGACGTGCACCGAGCTGCCATCCACCTCGGCCTGGTCGGTGACGATGCGGCGGATCTCGGCGACGACCTTTTCCATCTGGTCGGGCGTGGTGTCGTACGTCAGGCCGATGACCTGCTCGACGCGGCGGCCGACAAAGCGCGAGTTGTTGATGACCGCCTCGGCGGCGACCGTCTTGTTCGGGATGATGATCAGGTTGCGGCCCGGCGTGCGGAGCTTGGTCGAGCGCAGGCCGATGTCCTCGACGACGCCCTCGTTGGCGCCGATCTTGACGGCCTCGCCCAGCTTGAAGGGCTGGTCGATGGCGACGACGATCGAGCCGAAGAGATTGGCGATCGTGTCCTGCGCCGCGAGGGCGAAGGCCAGGCCGCCGATGCCGAGGCCGGCGAGCAGCGCCTTCACGTCGTAGCCGAGGCTCTGCACCACCATCAGGACGCCGAAGATGACGAAGAGCGTGATGAGGGTCTTCTTGATCCACGGCATGAACGCCGAGACGCTCATGTTGCGCTGCGTGGCGACTTCCTGCGCGTGGTCCAGCAGCGCGTCGAAGGCGCGCAGCAGGCCCCAGAAGATCACGAGGGAGAAGGCGACGGTCGTGCCGGCATCGAGGTAGTGGTCGGAGCTCTCGGAAAGCTTCAGCACTTTCAGCGCGGCGAGGATGCCCGTGACCATCACGAAGGCGCCCGCCGGCGCCTCCATCTCGGGGAAGAGCTTGTCGTCCAGCGTGGTCTCGGTCTTCGCCGCGAACTTCTTGAGGAAGCCGAACACGAACGTGACGACGACCCGGCGCAGGAGGAGCGCGCCGATGAGGAACAGTCCGGCGATGACGTAGTGCGCGACGGTGTTCTCGCCGGTGCGCACGTCGAAGAGCTCCAGGATGGAATCGACGAGATGCTCGAGGAAGTCGGGCGTGTGCGCCGGGGCCTTGGCCGCGGTGGCCGCGGCCGCCGCCGTGGTGTTGGCCGCCTGCTGGGCGTCCGCCGCATTCGGCGGGGTTTGGGCCTGCGCGGACGCCAGCACCGCGGTGCCGCACACCACAAGGCTGAGGAGGAATCGACGGAACATGCTCATCTGATTGAATCGTTTTTTGAAGGCGGGTTCCCTGCAAGCCAAAGGTTTCGCCGCCGTTTTTGCCCTACAAACAAGCCGGGGGCATTCCACCCAATCGCCGCTTGCCCCGTTTGCGCCGCCCGGCCCACACTGCGCCGCGCATGATGCTTCCCCTCGCGATGTTCAGCACCCTGCCCTGGTGGGCGTGGGTCGGATTTTTGTCCTTCGTGGCCACGATGCTGGCGCTCGACCTGGGCGTGTTCAACCGCCGGCCGCACGTCGTCTCGCTCAAGGAAGCGCTCGCGTGGTGCGCCGTCTGGTTCGGCCTGGCGATGGCGTTCAATCTCCTCATCGCCTTCCAGATGCCGCCGGTGCCGGCCACCGCCACCGCCCCGGCCAGCAATCCCGCGCTGGAGTTCTTCACCGGCTACATCGTCGAGCTCTGCCTGAGCGTGGACAACGTCTTCGTCTTCATCGTCATCTTCCAGTATTTCCGGGTCGAGCCGCGCCACCAGCACCGCGTGCTGTTCTGGGGCGTGCTCGGGGCGGTCGTGATGCGCGCGATCTTCATCTTCGCGGGCGTCAGCCTGATCAACCGCTTCCACTGGATCATCTATGTCTTCGGCGCGTTCCTCGTCTACACTGGCATCAAGCTGGCGCTGCCGAAGAAGGACGACGGCTTCAACCCCGAGAAAAATCCCGCCGTGAAGCTGGCGCGCAAGGTCATGCCCGTGACGAACCACTTCGAGGGCGGGCATTTCTTCACCCGGGCCGCCGGCAGGCTCCACGCCACGCCGATGTTCCTCGTGCTGCTGATCGTCGAGACCACGGACGTGATGTTCGCGCTCGATTCCATCCCGGCGGTGATCGCGATCACGCGCAACGAGTTCATCGTTTTCACCTCGAACATCTTTGCGATCCTCGGGCTGCGTTCCCTCTACTTCGCGGTCTCGGGCATCATGCAGCTCTTCCGCTACCTCAACGTCGGCCTGGCCGTGATCCTGGTGTTCGTGGGCGTGAAGATGCTGACCTCGGGTTACTTCACGATCCCGATCCACCTCTCGCTCGGCATCATCGGCACCGTGCTCGCGGCCTCGATCGTCGCGTCGGTGATGATCCCCGCGGCCCGGAAGCCGGAAGTGAAGTAGGCCGCCCCGCGGATTCGAGCGCCTCCCGGTGATCGTGGATCCTTCGCTGCGCTCAGGATGACGTTGCGAGGATAACCAACCATTCCGTCATCCTGAGCGCAGCGAAGGATCCACGCCCCAGATGCGACGTTGCGATCCCGGAAAATGAAATCGCCGGGGCCTGTAATCAGGCTCCCGGCGACTTACCCGCTCGAAGCGGGGGTTATCCGGCGACCTACCCCTAAGCCGCCGAATAAATTTAAAATCCTAAAAGCTTATACCGTGCCGAAAATGCGCTTGGCTGCATTTCGTCACAATCAGCGTTCAGTTGACCGCGATCTTGCGGGGCTTGAGGGCCTCGGCCTTGGGCAGGGAAACCCGCAGCACGCCGTCCTTCAGCTCGGCTTGGATGCGCTCGACGTCGACCGTGTTGTCGTGCTCGAGGGTCAGCTCATAGGGCGCGTCGTAGGACTCGCGGTAGAGCGCGGTCCAGCCCTCCGGCTTCTGCCAGTTGCGGCGGCCGCGGACGGTGACATGGCCTTCCTCGGCAGTCACTTCCAGACCCTCCTTGGCGACACCGGGCAGTTGGGCCGTCAGGGTCCAGGCTTCGGGAGTCTCCGCCAGCTGGTAGGCCGGCTTGAGGGTGAATTCCGTCGCGGCTTCGCCGTCGGCTGGGTTGCGGCCGAGGCTGCGGGAAAGGCGCGGGACGAGTTGGTTGAAGATGCTCATGGTAATTATCCTTTTTTAAGTGGTGTTGGTTCGGGATTAGTTGACCGCGATGTTGATCTTGCGCGGCTTGGCCTGCTCCTGCTTCGGGAGGGTGACGGTCAGGACGCCGTTCTCATAGGCGGCGGTGACCTTGTCGGCCTGGACGGACTCCGGGATGGAGACCGACCGGTTGAAGGAACGGGTCTCGTCCTTCTCCTGGCGGGAGGCGGCGATGGTCAGGTAGCCGTCGACCATCTCGACGCTGATGGCGTCGCGGTTGACGCCCGGGAGCTCGGCGCGGACGTAGGCGTTCTCCTTGTCCTCGTAGAGGTCGACCGGGAAGCGCGGCGACGGCGTGGCGAGGTCCGACAGCGCGGAGTCGAACAGGCGGCCGATCTCGGACTCGAGGCCGGACCACGGGTTGCGGTTGGCGAACAGCGCGTTCGTGCCGCGCGGGTAGGTATAGCGAATGATGCGATTCATGATGGAGGTTGGTTTCTGTTGAGTGGTGGGTTGGTCTGCTTCGTGTGCCACCCCTTGTGCAAGGCGCGTGCCCGGCAGGCGCCGCCCGCAACTCGCGCCGCGAGCGCCACTTGGCTCCGCGCCGCACAACCCGGCTGGGAATTTCCGCCCCACTGTGTGACACGCCCGCCGGGAAACTCCGTCACGCCGGGATTTTGCCATGGCTACGCGCGGCCCCGTGGTTTCAATCACGCCTCCCCGACATGAGTTTCGACTTCGACACCGTCATCGACCGCCGCAACACCGACTCGCAGAAATGGCAGAAATACGCCGGCCGCGACATCCTGCCGCTGTGGGTGGCCGACATGGATTTCAAGTCCTCGCCGGCGATCATCGCCGCCTTGCAGGATCGCGTGGCGCAGGGCCTCTTCGGGTACGCGCGCCCGGTGAAATCCACGGTCGACGCCTTCGTTGACGCCGCCGCCCGGCGCTATGGCTGGCAGGTCGACCCGTCGTGGCTCGTCTGGCTGCCGGGCCTGGTCGTCGGGCTCAACATCACCGCCCGCGCCTTCGCCCAGCCCGGCGAGGAGGCGCTCACGCTCACGCCGGTTTATCCGCCATTCATGAGCGCGCCGAAAAACGGCGGCCGCGTTTCCGTGCAGGCTCCGTTCCGGCTCAACGCCACGGCCCGCCGCTGGGAGATCGACTGGGACGCCCTGGAACGGGCCGTGACGCCGAAAACGAAGCTCTTCTTCCTCTGCAACCCGCACAACCCGCTCGCCCGCGCCTGGCGCCGCGAGGAACTGGTGCGCCTCGGCGAGTTCTGCGTGAAGCACGACCTCCTGCTCTGCTCCGACGAGATCCACTGCGACCTGATCCTCGACGACCTGCCGCACATCCCTTCCGCCCTGCTCGGCGGCGAGATCGCGCGCCGCACGATCACGCTCATGGCGCCGAGCAAGACCTTCAACGTCCCGGGCCTCGGCACGTCGATCGCGATCATCCCCGACGCCAAGCTGCGCACGCAGTTCGTCCGCGCCGCCGCCGGCATCATGGCCGAGGTCACGTGCCTCGGTTTCGCCGCGTGCGAGGCCGCCTACCGCGACAGCGAGCCGTGGCGCCGGGAACTCATCGCCTACCTGCGCGGCAACCGCGACTTCCTCATCGACTTCGTCGCCCGCGAACTGCCGGGCATCACCATCGAGGCCCCGATCGAGGCCACCTACCTCGCGTGGCTCAACGTCTCGGCACTCAAGCTCGCCGACCCCATCGCGCACTTCGAGCAGCACGGCGTCGGCCTGAGCGACGGCACCGCCTTCGGCGAACCGCGCGGCCTGCACGTGCGCCTCAATTTCGGCTGCCCGCGCGCCACGCTCACCGAGGCTCTCACCCGGATGAAGCGCGCGGTCGCCGCCCGGTAACCCGCGTGAAAAAGTGGACGCAAATCGCCTTTCTCCTCCTTGTCCTCGCCGCCCTCGGCCAGGCGTGGTGGCAGCACGACCGGCTGCCGGAACGCGTCGCCACCCACTTTAACGGCGCCGGCCGGGCCAACGGCTGGATGTCACGCAACACGCACACGACCCTGCAGGTCGTCACGATCGTTTTCGTCACCGCCCTGATCCAGGGCATCGTCTACGGCAACACGCGCCTGCCGAGGGAATACATCAATATCCCGCACCGCGACTACTGGCTCGCGCCGGAGCGCGTCGCCGCCACCCACGACTGGATCGGCGGCATGGTGCTCCTGATGGGCTGCGGGCTGGCGGCGTTTTTCCTCGCGATCTTCCAGCTCATCTACCGGGCCAACCTCGCCCCCGCCCCGCAGCTCGACCTCATGGTGTGGGGATTTGCCGGCGGCTTGGTCGTCTTCGTGCTCGCCACGGTCGTCGCCCTCGTCGCGCGCTTCGCCCGCCTGCCCGCCGCCTGACCATGCGCATCGGCCCCTACGAGCTTTCGTCGAACCTCTTCCTGTCGCCGCTGGCGGGTTACACCAACCTGCCCTTCCGGCTCGTCGTCCGCGAAATCGGCGGCGTCGACTGGACCACGACCGACCTCGTCAACGCCCGCTCGCTGCTCGAGAAAAACCCGCGCGGCCTGCAGCTGATCCGCACCTGCCCCGCCGAGAAGCGCCTCGCGGTGCAGCTCTTCGGCGCTGTCCCCGAGGAGATGCGCGACGCCGCCGTGATGGTGGAGTCGCTGGGCATCGCCTCGGTCGACATCAACATGGGCTGCCCGGTGAAGAAGGTCGTCAGCATCGGCGGCGGCTCGGCGATGATGACCGAACTCGACAAGACCGCCGCGCTCGTGCGCGGCATGGTCAACGCCGTGAAGATCCCGATCACCGCCAAGATGCGCCTGGGCTGGGACGAGAACAACCTGACCGCGCCCGACCTCGTGCGCGTGCTGGAGGATGCCGGCGTCGCCGCGATCTTCATCCACGGCCGCACGCGCGCGCAGGGCTTCGGCGGCACGGTCAACCTCGCCGGCATCCGCGCCGTCGTGCAGGCCGCCCGCAACATTCCGGTCATCGGCAACGGCGACGTCACCACGCCCGAGGCCGCGAAGCACATGATCGACGAGACCGGCTGCGCCGGCGTGAGCATCGGCCGCGGCGCGTTCTACAACCCGTGGATCTTCGCGCACACCCAGCACTACCTGAAAACAGGCGAGCTGAAGAAGGAGCCGGGCTATCCCGAACTCGCCAAGGCCATGCGCCGTCACCTCGACCTGATGATCGAGGTCTTCGGCGAGGACCACGGCAGCCGCCTCTTCCGCAAGCCGGCGTCCTGGTACGCGAAGCGCTTCGGGCCGGCGCGCGAATTCAAGAAGGGCATCACGCAGTTTTCCTCGCGCGCCGAGTTCGAGGCGCTGCTCGCCGCCTACGAGAAGTGGCGCACCCCCTTCCTCGATGAAACCGGCGAGCTGAAGGCGCAGTACCGCCCGAGCCCGATGGTCGCGTCGTTCATGCAGGATCCCGACGACCCCGCGGTGATGCGCCGCAATGCCATTCCCGTGCCGAAGGGGCCGGTCGACGTCTGGTAAGCGCCGCTTTGTCATAAACCAACCTCGCCAAAGCCGGCCGGGGCCGCCACCGTGTCGGGGAATGTCGAACTTCCTCCACCTCTGGGGCATCTACCTGGGCACGCTGATCGGCCTGCTGCCGATCATCAACCCGCTCTCCGCCGGCCCCACCTTCCTCGCCATCACCGAGGGCGACAGCGAGGAACGCCGCCGCGAGCAGGCGCTCAAGGGCTCGCTCTACATGGTGGCCATCCTCGTGAGCTTCCTGATCGGCGGCACGTTCATCATGCAGTTCTTCGGCATCTCGATCCCCGGCCTGCGCATCACCGGCGGCATCCTGCTGACCGGCATCGGCCTCGACATGCTGCGCACCAAGCGCAGCGAATCCGAGGATGACGGCGAGGAGCGCGAGGCGGCCCGCAAGAAGGTCGACATCTCCTTCTCCCCGCTCGCCATGCCGATGCTCAGCGGTCCCGGTTCCATCGCCGTGACACTCGGCTTCACCTCGCTCGCCACCGGCTGGCTCGACTACGTGGCGATCACGGCGGGCATCATCACCGTCGCGGTCATCACCTACGCGGTACTCCGCCTTTCCGGCAAGCTGGTGGGCTTCATCGGCCCGGTCGGGGTCAGCGCGATGACCAAGATCATGGGCTTCCTGCTCATGAGCATGGGCGTGCAGTTCGTGGTGAACGGCGTGCTCGCCATCGCGACGGAACCGGAGCTCCTGCGCGGTATCAAGGCGCTGCTCGCCGGCGGCTGACGCCTTACTGGCGGCGTTCCATCCGGGCGCCGGTCTTGCTGTCCTTGAACATCAGGGCCTTGGTCGTCTCGTTGATGCCTTCGAAGGTGATGCCCAGCGTCGGATTCACGAGGTCGCCCTTGCCGTAGGAAGAGTTGCCGATGAAGACGCGCGGGGTCGCACCCGCGCGCATGCCGCGGACCTGGAGATTTTCCACCCAGCTGCGGAACGCGACGCTCGGGGGTGGCGGCGGGGGCGGGACCGCCGGCTTCGCTTCCTCGGGTTTCGGCTCCGGTGTCGTCGCCGCGGCGGTTTCCGCGGGCTTGGTCTCGACCGGCTTGGCTTCCGCCGGTTTGGCGGCGGCTTCGGCCGGCGTGGAGGCCGGGGTCGCGGCCGCGGCCGTCCCGGTCGGCGCCGGCGCCTCGGGCGCGGGCTTGGCCACTGGCTTCGCCTTGCGCGGCGGCGGGGGCGGCGGCTCGGTCAGCTTCTGGTAGACCACGAATCCACCGCCGGCGAGCGCCAGCAGGAACACTCCGCCGGCGAGCATGAAAATCAGCTTCTTCTTCGACTTTCCCTTTTTCGCCCTGGCCTTGATGGGGGCCGGGAAGCTCGCCTCGGCGCCGGCCTCGGCGAGCGCCTTCTTGAGTCCGGGCGGCGGCGGGAACTTGCCCGGGGGCGGGAACGGCGCGCCGGACGCCTTGCGCATCGCGGCGATTTCCGCCGGCTCGCCTCCTTCGCCACCGTCGCCGGCAACGGGCGGCGGCGGCGCGTTCAGCACGCCGGGCGCCTCCGCGGCGGGCGCTTCGCCCGCAGGCGTGGCGGCCTTGGGTTTGAGGCCAAACTTGAAAGCCTTGGGCGCTTCGGCGGCCGGAGCGGCCGGCTCGGGCTCGGGTGCCGGCGGCGGGGCGACCGGCATCGGCGGCGTGGTCACCGGCTTGGCCGCGGCCGGGGTTTCCATCGGGGCGGCGGAAAGACGGGGCTTGGGACGGGCAGGCGCCTCGGCCGGGGCGGCAGGCACCGGCGGCGGAGCCTCGACCGCCGGTTCCGGGGCGGCAACCGGCTGCGCTTCCTGCGCGGGCGCGGGCGTGAGCTTGGGACGAAGACGGCTGACGCGCGGGGCGGCCGCGGCTTCGGCGGCAGGCGCCGGCGGCGGAACAACCGGTTCCGGTGTGGCTTGGGGAGTGGCGGCGGCATCCGCGCCCAGCTTGGGCTTCAGTCGGAGCTTGGGCACATTCTCTTCGCTCATGCCCAACTGCCTAGCAGTTTCAGTGCACAGCGGAAACAAAAAGATTTGGGGTACCTCGTCATCAGTCTTGTCGCGCGGACCCGTCCCGGTAAGGTGCCGGCTGTCACATGAAACGCGCGGCGGACAGCTACGGCGGGATCACTTCCACCGCCGTCAAGAAAGCCACCGGCAAGACCTGGCGGGAATGGCTGGGCCTGCTGGACAAGGTCGGGGCCTCGAAACTGCCGCACAAGGACATCGTCCAGCGCCTCCAGAAGGCCCACCGCCTGCCCGACTGGTGGGGCCAGATGATCACCGTCGGCTACGAGCAGGCCCGCGGGCTCCGTCTCAAGCACCAGAAGGCGGACGGCTTCGAGATCAGCGTGACCAAGACCATCGCCGCGCCGGTCGACCGCGCGTTCGCCGCCTGGCGCGAGTCCGCCCTGCGCGAACAATGGCTGCCGCGCACGCCCCTCACCGTCCGCAAGGCCACGCCGCACAAATCCATCCGCATCCTCTGGGGCGACGCCAGCACCCTGAGCGTGAATTTCTGGCCGAAGGGTTCGCTGAAATGCCAGGTCGTGCCGCAGCACGCGAAGCTGCCGACGCCCGACGCCGCGGAGAAAATGAAGGCCTACTGGGCCGACAAGCTCGAGGCGTTGCGCGCGTTCCTCGAAAAGTAAGCGGCTTCACTCTGTCCGCGGCACGAAGCCCACGGAACGCGCGGTCAGCACGAGCGCCGGCTTGCCGCCCGCGACCGGCGGCTTGAACGACCAGGTCCGCACCACCGACAGCGCGCGGTCCACCAGTTCCGGCGCCACCGCCGACTCCGCCTGCGGCAGGCGCGCCTTGCCGTCGGCATCGATGTAGAACGAAACGAAAACCTTCACGGGCCGCGCGCCCGGCGCCGCATAACCGGCCGGCAGCCTGGGCAGCGCGACGTCCGTGAACTCGAGCGGCTGGTCCAGCTGCTTCTCGGCCACGGGCATCAGCTCCGGCCTTTGCTTCAGTTTCTTCCCGGAAATATCGATCTGGCTCATCGTCAGCGCACCGGTGTTGAGCCCGCCCGAGCTTGCGCCCCAGGCGCTGAAGCCGAACCCATGCTCGCCGCTGCTGGGCGGATGAAACAGGAAGCGATAGCCCACTTCGCAGCGCCCGGGCACGGCGACACCGCGGTAGGTCGCGGGCTCGAACTTCATCACCTTCACCCAGTCGAGCAGCGCCACCCCGAACGCCTTGTCGGAGCATTCCACCAGCATGCAGTCCGTGGCGTGGCCCTGCGCGTCAATCGCCACGCTGACCACCGCCGTGCCTTCGCCGATCCCGCGGTTCATCGCGCTGCCGGGATACTCGATCTGCAGCGCTGGTTCCCTGGCCGAAAGGCCGGCGGCGTGATACTCGGGCTCGGTCAGCGGCTGGAATCCCGCGGGCAGATTGCCCGCCAGCGCGGTGGTGGCGCTGAGCGCCGTGAGGATGAAAAGGCCGCGAAGCGGGGCGGGTTGGGCGTGCATGTTTTTCCGGGGGTTACCGGATTCAACACCGCACCTCGCGCGATCCCGTCACGCTTTACCGCGAAAAGCCACCGGGCCCCGCGAACTCAGGCGGCCGCCGCGGCCTTCTTCGGGCCGAAGCCCAGCGCTTCCTTCAGCCAGCTCCACGCCCGGCGCAGGCCGACCTCGCAGGTGCCGGAGATGTGGTAGGTGCGCGCAAACAGCTCCTCGTGGCCGACGTAGCGCGGCGGCAGGAGCAGCAGCGTGCGGTTCGCATCCAACTTCGGGTCGTGCCCGAGCACCTCGGAATAAAACACCCCGCAGCCGACCACCAGGCCCTCGCGCGGCACGGCGACCGAGCGCTCCGGCATCACGAGCCACGGGCGGAACTTCAAGGTCAGCCCGCCATCGGCCGCTTGGTAGAGCCGGCCGTAGGTGCGCGGCGGCACGCCCTCCAGCTTCGCGCCGGTGAAGAGCTTGTTGCCGTCCGCGAGCAGCTTGAACCGGCTCCGGCGCACCGTGAAGAAATCCCAGCAGAACACCGTGCCGAACGTCGTCAGGCGGAACGCCCAGCCGGCCGTGAAGTAGGCGATGATGACGATCACCACGGACAGCGTCGCGCCCACGACCGGGTCGATCCACGCCGTGGCCGTGACGAGCCCGAGGATCGCGGTGCGCAGGCCTTTCAGCGCCGCGTCGATCGCGCCCCACGGGCTGAGCAGGATGAGCACGTTGATCGCATGCGAGCTCAGCCAGACCACCGCGAAGACCGCGACCGAAAGCGGCACCATGAGGATGCTCAGCAGCCAGCTGGAATCGAACGTCGCCAAGGGCAGCATCGCGAGACCCGTCGTGTGGAGCTCCGGCGGCGCGCCCGCGGAATCCATGATCAGCTTCGAACCGAAAGTAACCAGTGAGGGAATCACCGCGCCCGCCGCCACGAGGCCGCTGACCTTGTTCTCGATCGTCTCGGCGACATCGAGCGGCTTCTTCCAGCCCGGCGGCAGCGTCGCCCCGGCCGCGTCCTTCGCCGCCACGCCGGCGACGAGCAGCAGCGCCAGTGTCCAGAAGCCCGGGTGCGCGAACCACGGCAGCGCGGCCTTCTGCTCGTCGGTCTTGGCCGCCCACCACCGGTAGGCGCCGACGGCGCTGACGCCGAGCAGCGGCGAGATCGCGATGCCGGTCACCTGCGTGACGAGCGCGGCCATCTCGAGACCGGGCGTCTTTTCCGTCTTCGCCGGCTTGGCCGGCGTGCCCGCCGCGAACAACGGCAGGCTGAACAAGGAAAGGCAAAGCGTGAGGGCGACCAACGGGGCGTAGCGCTTCATGCCCCCATGTTAATTTGTCACTCCGCTTTGGGAAGCCTGCAGAATCCCGGAAACAGCCGCCTCTGCCCGGTAGCGGCGGTCTATGACCGCCGACTCTGTCGGAATGGCGCCCATGGAGCGCCGCTACAGCAAGGCCGGAGAATCCCTACTTCAGGCCGGCCGCCACGGCGATGTCGTCCCACGAATAATAATGGAAGACCTTGCCGTTCGACATCGCCACGAAAAGGCCATGCGGGAACTTCGCGCCCAGCGGCACCGCCGTGACGTCGCTGCCGTCGCTTTCGATCGCCGCCACCGGCACGGCCTTGAGCAGCGGGTGCTCGTGCGGCCGGCCGGGAAGCCCCTCGCGCGGGAACACCTGGAACCGGTTCGCCTGCTGGTCCGACACCAGGATGTAGCCCGTGCCGTCCGCGTGCTTGTAGATCGAGATGCCCTCGTGGTCCGACGTGAAGCCGGTCGTCGCAAACCGCGCGAGCTCGCGGTTCGCGTCGGGCGCGTCCGGGTCCGCCGCATATTTGCGCACGCCGAAGGTTTCGTCGGAATAATAGATGTAACCGAGCTCGGCATCCACCGCGATGGCCTCGATCTCCTTCCGGCCGCTGTAGGCCCCGAACTGGCGCACGAGCGTCATCTTCACTGTGCCCGCGCCATCGTCCTCGAGGCGGTATTGGGCGAGATAGTTCTCCTTCGGGCCCGACTTGCCGCCGACGATGGCGAACAGCGCGCCGTCCCGGGGCCGGCGGTAAAGCGCGATGCCCATCGGCGCGCGCGACTTGTCGCCGTCGAACACGATGAGGTTGCCGCGATCCACGCACTTCATGTCGGGCAGCGTGTAGATGCGCAGTCGCAGTTTTTCGCGCTCGGTCGTGACCGCGATGTCCACCGGCTTTCCGCCGAGCACCAGCCCGCCGGAAATGTCGACGTTGTTCGGGCGTTTCAACCCGTCGACGACCTGCACGATCTTTCCGTCCAGGTCGTAGACATAGAGGGCGCCGTCGGTGTCCTTGTCCGTGCCGACGATCAGGCTCTTCGCCGGGTCGGCCGGATTGATCCAGATCGCCGGGTCGTCGGTGTCGTGTTTCGTCGGCGCGGTGACCACCTGCGGTTGCAGCGCGTGGGCGCGGTAGCCCGGCAGGCCGGCCGCCGCGGGCGCCTGCGCCAGCACCTCCGCCTCCATCACGGCGTCCTTGAACGCCTTGTCATCGCCGTCGTCCCACCGGACCCGGTCGCGGAAATAGTCCGCCCACTGGAACTCCTGGAAGAAAACCTTCTTCTGCTCCGTGAAACCGCCGGCCTTCATCACAGCCCACGCGAGCCCGCGGTAGGGATCGAGCTGCAGGCCGGTCAGGTCCGCCGGCAGCGCGGACGGCGGCTGCGGGCGGCCCGCGCCGTCGCGGAGGTAGCTGTAATGTTTCGCCGCCATCTCCCGCCAGAACTCCTCCGGCGCGAGCGCCGACCAGTTGGCGAGGATGTGGCCGTAGGCCGTCTTGTCCGCGACGTTCGCCGCGATCAGGGCGCGCAGCGTGTGGTGGCCGTCCGTCAGGTACGGCACGCCGCCCGGCCCGATGACGAGCGGTACGTCCTTGTCCTTCAGGTAGGCGATGCGCTCCGCCGGCGACTTCCCCTCGAACAGCTTCTGCTTGTACGCCACCTCGCGCCAGCCGAGCGCGAGTTGCACCGGATGCAGCTGGCGGGCGTCGATGCTGTAGGCGGCGCCGGCCGGCAGGTCCGGGCGGAACGGAACGTAGGTTTCCGGCTCCGCCGCGAGGCAGATCGCCGCCAGCAGCACGCCTGCCAGGAAAAGCAGGGCGCGCAGCAGGTACAGGGAACAGGTGCGAATGAGCGGTGCCGAAGTCATGGTCAGAGCTTGAAGCGCACGCCGAAGTTGACGCTCCAGTCATACTCCTCGAACTGCACGAGGCGCTTCGCCGCGGAGTTGCCGAAGTAGACGCGGAACGGCTCGTTGGTGAGGTTCAGGGCCTCGGCGTAGATTTCCCAGTGCTGCTTGAACTTGTAGCTCGTGGAAAAATCGAGCTGCAGGAAGCGGTCGACGTAGCGGTCGTCCGCCGCGGATTCGCCGAGCGGCTCGTCCTCGCGCAGGCGCGGCGTGCGGTAGTTGGCGGCCAGGCGGGCGAAGAAGCCGTTCTTCTCGTAGGTCAGCGCGATGTTGCCGATGGCCTTCGACTGGCCGATGAAGTCGAGCGACTCGCCGGGGCGGTTCGGGTACTTCGCCTCGCTGTCGCTCAGCGTGACGTTGGCGAGGAAGCCCAGGCCGTCGAACGGCGCCGGCAGCGCGCGGAACTGCTGCTGGTACGCCAGCTCCAGGCCGGCGATGTGGCCCTTCGGGCCGTTCACGAAGGTCGTGAGCGGAAAGCCGGTGTCGGCATCGGTGCCGGCCAGCGTCTGGTAGGTGAAGTTCTTGATGTCCTTGTAGAACACCGCGGCCGACACGACGCCGAGCGAAGGCAGGTAGTATTCCGCCGAGGCGTCCCAGTTCACCGACTCCAGGGGCTTCAGGCCGGCATTGCCCTGGCTCACGGTGTCCTTGCTGTCGTCCACGGTGCGGCTGATCGCCGTCTCGTTGAAATCGGGACGCGAAAGCGTGTTGGACAGCGAGGCGCGCAGCACCAGCTGCTTCGTCAGATCGTAACGCAGGGACAGGCCGGGCTGCCAGTTGGTGTAGTCCGCGCTCGCGCGGCGCGCGGCGTAGGTTGTCCCGCGCAGCTCGTAGCCCGCGGTGTCGAACCGCGTCTGCTCGACGCGCACGCCGCCGATGGCGTTGAGGCGCCCGAAGGTCGTGCCCGCCATGGCGTAGCCGGCGGCGACGTCCTCGTGCGAGGTGAAATCCGAGAGCGTCGATTCCTTCGGCGAGAGGACGAACGCCCCGCGGTTGCCGAAGAAGAGCTCGCGCAGCGCCGCCACGCTGAAACGGTTGCCCGAGAAATAGGGATACAGGCTGGCGCTGCCGTCCTCGGCCAGCGCCGGGTAGGTGTAGCCCGCCGGGCCGCTCTTGATGTCGGCGGAGTCCTTGTCCTGGAATTTCTTCTTCGCGCGGTAGCTGCCGCCGGCCTTCACGTAGGTGGACCGGCCGCCCTGGTCGAAGTCATAGCGCGCATTGAGGCGCGCGCCGAACTCGGTCTCCTCGCCCGTCGAGTTCTTCAGCGTGCTCTTCGCGGTCACGTAGCTGGCGGGATCCGCCGGGTTGACCGCGCCGCCCTGGGACGTGACGGTCACATGGTAGGGATTGTCGAAATCGTAGCTCCAGTTCGAGCCGGCCTTCGTGTTGAACACGCCCTCGAGCTCGTCGGGCTTCCACTCCTGGCCGCGCGAGACCGAGCCCTGCCAGTCGATCTTCAACGGCCGGCCCTTGGTCTCGACGCCGAACACCGCGGACTCGAGGCGCTGCTCCTTTTCGCGGGTGCGCAGTTTCTTCGAGACGGCGGTGACGTTCGTGAAGCTCGCCGTCGTGTCGGTCAGCGCCGTGAGCGTGCCCTTGCTGAAGGGAATGTCGGTCACCCAGCGGTTTTCCTTGTCGGTGAAATCCGCGTACGAGGTGCGGAAATAGAAGAGCGTGTCCGGCGTGACACGATAGTCGAAGTTCACGTTCACGCTCTGGCGCGTGCGCACGATCTCGTACTCGCGAAAGGCGATTTCGTTGAAGACGTAGTGCGGCTGGCCGTCCGTCGGCGACGTGACCTGCGACCAGCCGCCGCCCTCCTCGAAGTTGTTCGAGCCGTAGGGCCGCCGCTGGTAGGACGCCGAGACGAGCACGCCGAGCTTCCCGTCCGCGGAGATCGTGCCGAAGGTGCCGTTCAGCTTCGTGCCCCACGTGTCGCGCAGGTGGCTGTAGAGCGTCTCGGCGTTGAGCATCAGCTGCCGGTCGTCGGCATCGAAGGCGCTGCGCGTGCGCAGGTTCACGCTGCCGCCGAGGCCGTCGGCGTCCATGTCGGGCGTGGTCACCTTGACGACCTCGATGGCGCCGAGCGAATCCGAGCCGATCACGTCGAGCGGCGCGTTGCGCAGGCCGGTTTCCGGCGTGGCGAGGCTGGCGCCGTTCACGGCGACGTGGTTGTACTGGGCGTTGATGCCGCGGATGATGATGTAGCGGCCCTCGCCCTGGTCGCGGTAGAGCGCGAGGCCGGGCACGCGCTGGAGCGACTCGGCGGCATTCTGGTCGGGAAACTGGCCGATGGCGTCGGAGGCCACGAAGTTCGTCAGCGTCTCCGCCGACCGCTGCTGGTTGAGCGCGCGGGCCGTGCCGACCGCGGCGCCGTTGATCACGAATTTCTCCAGCTGCACGACGCTGCCGTTGAACGCGAAATCGAGCCGGCTGCCCGTGACGATGCTGGCCTCGCGGCGGATCGGGGCGTAGCCCAGGTAGGAAACCTCCACCGTGCAGTCGCCCACCGGCAGGCGGTCGAGCGCGTAGAGGCCGGCCGCGTCCGTGTAGGTCTCGTACGCCGTGCCGGCGATGGCCACGCGGGCGCCCGCGAGCGTCAGGTGGGTGGAGGCGTCGGTGACGCGACCCGCGAGGGTGCCGGTGTTTTCGGCGGCG
>JBEHYX010000069.1:0-22211 GCA_048497945.1 Verrucomicrobiota bacterium
CGTTCAAAAAACCAACGGCGGCAGCCGGCGCGGGATTTTGCGTCGCTTCCGGCCGCCAATGTCGTTCCGTATTCCACATGCCTTCTCATTCCATCGCGTTCATCGGCACCGGGGTCATGGGTCGCAGCATGGCGGGTCACCTGCTCAAGGCCGGCCATACGGTGCATGTCTACAACCGGACCAAGGCCAAGGCGCAGGCGCTGCTCGACGCCGGCGCGCACTGGCACGACACCGCCGGCGACGCCGCGACGCAGGCGGACTTCGTCTTCACCATCGTCGGCTTCCCGCAGGACGTGGAGGAAACCTATTTCGGCGCCGGCGGCGTGATCGCCCGCGCCAAGCCCGGCGCCGTGCTCGTCGACATGACCACTTCCAGCCCGAAGCTCGCGCAGCGCATCGCCGCGGCGGCGTCCGCGAAGGGCCTGTCCGCGCTCGACGCGCCGGTCACCGGCGGCGACGTGGGCGCGCGCGAGGCGCGGCTCTCGATCATGGTCGGCGGCGACGAGAAGGCCTACGCGCGCACCAAGCCCTTCTTCGACGCGATGGGCAAGATCGTCGTCTTCCACGGCGGCCCCGGCTCCGGCCAGCTTTGCAAGCTCTGCAACCAGATCGGCATCGCGTCGGTGATGATGTCGTGGTGCGAGGCCCTCGCCTTCGGCCAGCGCGCCGGCCTCGATCCCGCGCGCGTGCTGGAGAGCGTCAGCGGCGGCGCCGCCGGCAGCGTCGGCATGACCGTGCTCGCCCCGCGCGCGCTCAAGGGCGACTTCGCGCCCGGTTTCTACGTGAAGCACTTCCTCAAGGATCTCCGCCTCGCGCTCGAGTGCGCCGCGGAAATGAAGCTCGAGCTGCCCGGCCTCATCCAGGCCAAGAAGCTCTACGACGAGGTCTCGCGCCGCGGCGGCGACGAGGACGGCACGCAGGCGCTGTTCAAGCTCTACTCAGGTGCGTGACGGCGGCCGGGGCGGCTCGCCCGCCACGCGCGTGCCTACGGGACCTGCGGCCCGGTCCGGCACCGCCACCGCGGTCACCTTCACCGGCTTCACCCGCCAGCGCGGCTCGAGCGCCGCGGTGGCGACGGCCAGCGGATCGTCTTCCGCCCCGGACAGCCGCCGCAATTCCCTGGGCGCCGCGGGATCGAAAACGTAGCGGCGCCGGCCCCGCTCGAATTCCAGCAGCATGTGGCCCGCGCGGCGGTCCGGCGGATAACAGGCGAGCAGGCGCACGTGGCCGGGCGGATTGCGCTCGCGCCGGAGTTTTTCCCAGCGCGCGACACAGGCGATGAAGCAACCGTTGGGCGGAGGCCCGGCGGCCTTCGCGAACCCGGGCGGCGCCTCGTTGTCGTCGGCGAAAGCCGCCACGCCCGGGATGGCCTCCTGCAAGAGCGCGAGCAGGTTCGCCTCGTCCTCCGCCAGCTGCCCGCGGCGCAGCGAGAGGTTCTGCGTGCCGTCGGCCTCGGTGTAGAGCCACAGGATGTCGGCAAACGCGATCACGAGCCCGTGGAATTCCGCCGGGCGGCCGTTGGTCGCGGACGCGGCGTTGGTGATGCGGATGACCCGCGCCGTCACGTCCGGCCCGAGCCAGGCCCGGGCGCGGAACGCCGCCTCGCGGGAATCCGCCCGCACCGGCGGCGCGAGCAACGCGAGGACCACAAGCGCGGCCAGGAGGGATTTCATACCCCTGAAAACGCATCGGCCGCTCCAAAGTTGGCGCGATTCGACCAGCCGGCGGCGCGGCGCGACGAAACGGAATCCGGCCGCGCCGGGCCTCCCGCGTGTCATAGCGCGGCGGCGGCGGGCGTCGCACCGGCGCGACCGGGCATTCCCGTTTCCGCGACAACCCGCGCGGCGCATTGACTACCGGCGCAGCGCCCGCCTCAATGCCTCTCCCATGCCCCTCCCCACCCAGTTCGCCGGCGTCACCGTCCACACCAAGGCCAACGTCTATTTCGACGGCAAGGTTGTCAGCCACACCGTGCTGATGTCCGACGGTGCCAAGAAGACCCTCGGGCTCATCTATCCCGGCAGCTACCACTTCGGCACCGGCGCGGCCGAGCGCATGGAGATCACCGCCGGCGGCTGCCGCGTGACGCTCGACGGCCAGACGGCGGTGAAGGACTACGCCGCGGGCGCCTATTTCGACGTCGCGGCCAACAGCGGCTTCACCATCGAGGTGAAGTCCGGCCTCTGCGAATACATCTGCTCGTTCCTCTGATTCCGGCCTGGAGGCGGGACTAGCAGTCCCGCTACCACCATGCCTCGCGCGGGACTACTAGTCCCGCCTCCACGGGGTCGGTTGCGGAAAGAGGACTGGCGGCGGCCCGCGCTGCCGTTATCGTCCGTCTCATGCGTATCCTGAAGACGGTGTGGTGGCTGGGCCTGCTGGCGTTCGCCGCCGCGGCCCGCGCCGAGGAGAAGATGGCGGACGGCGTCTACGCCGAGTTCACCACGCCCCGCGGCAAGTTTGTCGTCGAACTCAACTACCAGCAGGTGCCGATGACCGTCGCGTCATTCGTCGGCCTCGCCGAGGGCTCGCTCGCGCCGCGCGCCGGCCACCCGTACTACACCGGCCTCAAGTGGTACCGCGTCGTCCCGGGCTTCGTCATCCAGAGCGGCGACCCCGACCACGAGAAGAACCTGGACAAGGACGACCCCGGCACACCCTACACCTATCCCGACGAGTTCGTCCCCGGCCTGCGCCACACCACCGCCGGCGTGCTCTCGATGGCCAACGCCGGGCCCGACACGAACAGCTCCGAGTTCTTCATCACGCTCGGCGACTGCACGCGCCTGAACTACCTGCACAGCGTCTTCGGCCACGTCTTCACCGGCGCGGACGTCCTGCCGAAAATCCAGCCCGGCGACGAGTTCACGATCCGGATCCTGCGCGTCGGCGCGGCCGGCCGCGCGTTCAAGGCCGACAAGGCCACGTTCGAGGCGCTCGCCGCCAAGGCGAAGAAGTACACCGGCCCCGCCGAGCCCGGCCCGGCGGCTTTCTTTGATGACGCCGACCACCTGCTGCCGGTCGAGCCGCCGCGCGCGCGGTATTTCAACTACAAGCTGGCGAACTTCGAGCGCGCCACCGGCGTGAAGATCGTCGGCCGCATGTTCGCGCACATCCCCGACGCCAAGGCCGACGAGGTCCCCGGCGCCACCATGCGCGCCCTCGCGGCGAAGCTCGGCGTGGCGCAGGACGGCGTGCTCGTGGCGTACTTCGCGGACGACAAGGACTGGCGCGTGTGGATCGGCGACGACCTCGTGCCGGTTTTCCTCGGGCGGCCCGTCGCCGCCGGCGACCTGAAGTATGGCGGCGCGCTGCACGAGGCCAAGATGAAGCTCATGGACGCCGCGATCGCGCAGGGCGACGCGGCCTTCGCCGCGCAGCAGAAGAGCGCCCCGCCCGGCAGCCCGGTGCCGCTCGCCCAGCACGTGAAGCTGCAGGCCGACGCGCTGCTCGACGCCCTGATCTTCCGGTTCGAACGCGCCAAACATCCATGATCTTCAAACGTTTCGGCTTCCTCTTCGTCCTCGGCGCGGTGCTCGCGTTCATCGCGTTCCAGGCGCGCACCGGCATCTTCCGCCGCAAGAATCCCGGCGAGCCGGCGAACAAGTACATGCGCGAGGTGATGGAGAGCCCGCAGGTCAGCGAGGCCGACGCGACGATCCTGCGCGAACAATACGGCAACGCGCACCTCAACCCCTCCGGCCTGCGCTACATCCTGCGCCAGCCCGGCGAGGGGCCGACGCCCGCGCTCGGCGCGCAGTTGTTCGTCCACTACGACGGCTACCTGCTGAACGGCGCGAAATTCGACAGTTCGCGCGACCGCGGCCAGGCGTACTCGTTCCGCGTCGGCCTGGGCAAAGTGATCAAGGGCTGGGACGAAGCCTTCCTCGCCATGAAGAAGGGCGAGAAGCGCACGCTGCTCATCCCGTGGTGGCTCGCCTACGGCGAGACGGGCAAGGGCTCGATCCCGCCGAAGGCGATGCTGCGCTTCGAGGTCGAGCTGATCGACATCCGGTAGAATTCGCGCGAAGGAACCACTAATTGATTCCGCCAAAGGCGGAATCAACTTTCACCGCTCCGGCTGATCGCCTTCGCCTCAGAATAGGGTCTGCTGATCGCAGACTGGCCCGCGATCAGCGGGCCCCAAGCTTGTTGTTCCGACGATTAGCCGGAATGCTCGCCCAAGATTCCGCCTTTGGCGGAATCCTATTGGTGGTTAAAAAACTCAGAGCCCGACCAGGCTGCCGTTCTGTTTGAGCCAGCGCTCGGCGTCCTGCCACCACGCGCACATCGCGGCCACGTGCCGCCAGAAGCGGTCGGAGTGGTTCATCTCCCGCAGGTGCGCCAGTTCGTGGTAGATGATGTAGTCGCGCACGCTCTCGGGCGCCTGCACCAGGCGCCAGTTGAGCGAGATGAGCCCGCCCGCGGAACACGAACCCCAGCGCGAGCGCTGGTTGCGCACGCTCACCTGCTTCGCCGCCGAACCGGTCTCGGCCGCCAGCTCCCATGTCCGGGCCGGCAGCTCGATTTTCGCGCGGCGCAAAAAATGCGCCTCGAGCGCGCGGCGCAGGTCGCCCTCGAGCGTCGGCACGGAGAAAACATCGGCGGCGAGGCAGACCTGCGGCCGCTCGCCCGCGGTCGCGGCGCGGATTTCCGTCATCGCCCCGCGCCACAGCACCGGCGTGCCCACCGTCCATTGCGCCGCGGCCTTCGGCCGGCGCGCCTGCCGCGCCCGCGCCCGCGCCAGCCAGTCCTGGTGCTGCTCCGCAAAGGCGCGGGCCTCGCGTTCCGACCCGCGCAGAGGGATGGTCACCGCCGCCACGCCGTCGCGGCGCAACGTCAGCCGGTAGGTTCGCGCCCGGTCACTGCGCACGAACACCAGCGACGTCTCATGCTGCACACCCAGGGGCGAAATAGGTGCGATCAGGGGCGAAACAGGCTGAGGTTTGCAACTCACTGGGACTGTGGTTAACATCCTATGATTTGGTATTCCAGTCCCGAGTTTTTAGGGTCTCATACCCATGAAATTGCGTAAATGACGGTTTTCTTTACGGGAATTTTTCCCGCAAATGGGCCCTGCTGCAGGCCTTGGGCATTGTGCAAATTCTTTTATACCAGAAGGCTTGCGGCGGAACGTTTGACGCATTTAGTCTGCACCAAGACGCCGATGTCGATCCCCCCTACCCTCTCCGGAAAAACCAGCCGCCAGCTGAGGGCTTTCACCTTGGTGGAGGTAATGGTTGTTGTGGTGATCATCGGGTTTCTGGCCGCGGCCGGCCTGCCGGGCTACCGGCACCTGACGATGCGGTCGAAAGTCACCGCAGTCGAAAACGACCTGCGCCAGTTCTCCACGGCAATCCAGACATATGCTTTGCAAAGCGGGCACTGGCCCGCGGACGGCAACGCACAGGAAATGCCCCCGGAACTGGCCAACGCCCTGCCGTCGAATTTCATCCTCAAGACGCCGATCGGCGGCGTGTACAAGTGGAACTATGACGTCCCCGCGGACGGCGTCGCCGCCAAGGCCGCGATCGTCATCCAGACCGTCGCCGGCAATTCCGTAAGCGACGACCAGGAGTTGTTCGAGATGGTCGACCGCCAGATGGACGACGGCAACCTCGAGACCGGCAACATCCAGCTCGGGTCCACCAATTCGCTCGTGTTCATCATCGAGAAATGAGCACGACCTACCGCACCACCCTGGTTTACCTGACCGCCGATGTCACGGCGGTGGCGCCGGCGTCGGAGCGCCTCGAGATCGGCAACCAGCCGATCGAGGACATCATCCGCCTCGCCGACCGCCTGCTGCGGGTCGACACGTCGGTGAGCCCCAAGACCGAGCCCGGCATCATCGTGCATCGCAGCGACCGCAGCTACCGCATCGCCGCGCACCAGGGCCGCCTGCGCGTGCACAAGAGCGTTTCCCTCTTTGACGACTACTGGACCGCGGACTCCGCCGTCGACATCGTCAACCTCCCGCCCTTCCAGTCCACGCAGGGCGGCGCCTCCGCCGGCAAGCCCACGCCGCGCAACCGTCCCGCCAAGGGCGGCAACCCGCTGAAATCCATCCTCGAGGTCGCCGGCCTGTTCGCCGCCGCCGTCGTGCTCGTGGCCGTCGGCCTGCACTTCGGCCTCCCGCAGAAGCGCCTGAGCGACCTGCCCGACGACGTGACCCTCATCACCTCCGCATCCGAGAAGGCCGAGGTGTTCGCCACCGTGGCGGGCAGCTATTCGACCGGCAAGGCCGCGGGCAACAGCCTCGTGATCATCCGTCCCGACGGCCAGGTGCTGCTCGGCACGATCGGCAAGGACGGCAAGGCCTCCCCGCCGCGCATCCAGGAACAGGCGCGCGCCGGCCGCAAGGGCAACATCGCCTGCATCATCACCTCCTTCGGCATCATCGCCGGCACGCAGCCGCCGGACACCGTCAACGTCGGCCGCTTCCAGTACAAGAAGGCGCCGACTTCGATCCAGTAAGGCGCACGCGCCGCGTGGAGGGCGGGATCGCCGATCCCGCCTGTTCGCATATTCAATCCGCGACGGGATCAGCGATCCCGCCCTGCAGGCAAACCCCGGCGATCAAAGCCGCATCAGCTTCCACTCGGGCTTCGCGCCCTGTTTCAGGGTCAGCCAGGCAAAGCTCGCCGGCGCGCCGCGGTTCGGCCGCGCGATGCAGCCGGGATTCAGCCAGCGCACGCCGCCCGCGTCGGTCTCGTCCCGCGGCACGTGCGTGTGTCCGTGCAGCACGAACTCCACCCCCGCCGGCGCGCGCGACGGCGGGATGTGCGTGAGGAAGAAACGGTGGCCCATCCGCTCGAGGCTCAGCTCCCACGGCCAGAGGTTGTGCGCCTCGTTGTTGCCCAGCACGACCTGCAGCGGCCGGCCGAGCGCCTCGAACACCGCGAGCGTCTCCGGCTCGCACACGTCGCCGAGGTGCCAGATCTCGTCGGCGGCGGCGAGGCGGACCGGCAGCCCCGGCGGGACAAAGTCATGCGTGTCGGAAATGACGGCGATGCGGGTCACTTCACGACCGTGGCCGTGGCCAGCGGGACATAGGATTCCTCGCTCATCACCGGCTGGCGCCGGCCCGCGAGAAGCTGCCACCAGACGCGCGCATTGGCCGCGACGACGATCAGGACCAGCACGAGGAAGATGCCGGTCACCGCGGCGTCGATGTAGTTGTTGGCGATCTGCGCCTGCCAGACCTTGAGTTCGGCCGGCGTGCCGCCCGCCGCGACCCTGGCCTCGAGCCCACGCGCGATAGCGAGGAAGCCGACCGGCGGCGCGCTGAAGATCTTCATCCAGCCCGCGGTCATCGTCACCGCCAGCAGCCACGCCAGCGGCGCGAGCGTCACCCACAGGTAGCGCGCGCGGCCCATCTTGATCAGCACCGTCGTGCCGAGGCTGAGGGCGATCACCGCGAGCAGCTGGTTGGCCACGCCGAAGATCGGCCAGAGGGAATTGATGCCGCCGAGCGGGTCCACCACGCCCTGGTAGAGGAACCAGCCCCACGCGCCGACAAAGAGCAGCGTCGCGAGCGTGTTGGCCGCGAAGGAGCGCGTGTCCCCGAGCTTCTTCGCAAAGAGCCCCAGCAAATCCTGCACGAGGAACCGCCCGACGCGCGTGCCGGCATCGATCGTTGTCAGGATGAACAGCGCCTCGAACATGATCGCGAAGTGGTACCACAGCGCGAGCGCGCCCTTGGAACCGACGACACCCGCGAACATGTGCGCCATGCCGACGGCGAAGGTCGGCGCACCGCCGGTGCGGCCCACCATGGTCTTCTCGCCCACGCTGGCCGCGAGGTCGGTCATCTGGGTCGCAGTCACGGGGAAGCCCAGCGCGCTGACCTTGGCCGTCACGGCGGCCGGCTCGCCCTTCATGTTGATCGCGAAATACTCGCCCGGCTCCATCGCGCACGCGGCGATCAGCGCCATCACGCCGACGAGCATCTCGGTCACCATCGCGCCGTAGCCGATCACGCGGATGTGGCTCTCGCGGGTCAGCAGCTTGGGCGTCGTGCCCGAGGCGATCAGCGAGTGGAAGCCCGACACCGCCGCGCAGGCGATGGTGATGAAGCAGAAGGGAAACACCGGGCCGGCCACGACCGGGCCGGTGCCGTCGATGAACTTGGTCAGGCCGGGCATCTTCAGCACCGGGCCGAGCACAACGATCGCCGCGAGCAGCGCCAGCACCGTGCCGATCTTCATGAACGTGCTGAGGTAGTCGCGCGGCGCGAGCAGCAGCCAGACCGGGAGGATCGAGGCCACGATGCCGTAGCCCATGATCCACCACGCCAGCGTCGTGCCGCGCAGCGTCAGCCAGCCTTCGAGCGCGCTGCCGTGGATGAATTGGCCGCCCCACACCGCGAGCAGCAACGCCACCACGCCGAAGGCGCTGGTCAGGATGAGCGCCTTCGCCCCGTGGCCGCCGTGGCGCAGGCCGAGGCCCATGACGAGCGCAATGGGCATCGTCGCCGCGATGGTGAACAGGCCCCACGGGCTTTCCGCCAGCGCGTTGACCACCACGAGGCCGAGCACGGCGAGCAGGATGATCATGATCGCCACGATGCTGACCAGCGCGGCCAGCCCGGCGAACGGGCCGACCTCGTCGCGCACCATCTGGCCGAGCGACTTGCCGCCGCGGCGCACCGAGCAGAACATGATCACGCAGTCGTGCACCGCGCCGCCGAGCGTGGCGCCGACCAGCATCCAGAGCAGGCCGGGCATGAAGCCGAACTGCGCCGCCAGCACCGGCCCGACCAGCGGGCCCGGCCCGGCGATCGCCGCGAAATGGTGGCCGAAGACGATCCACTTGTTGGTCTGGACGAAATCCTTGCCGTCCTCCTTCACCACCGCCGGCGGCGCGCGCAGCTCGTCGAGCGTCAGCACCTTCGCCATCAGCCACGCCGAGTGGAAGCGGTAGGCCACGGCGAACACGCAGACCGAGGCGACGACCATCCAGAGTGCACTGACCGGTTCACCCCGCGCCCAGGCGAGGATTGCCAGCGAGCCGGCGCCCAGCGCCACGACCAGGGTCCAGATGACAACACGTAGCCAGCGGGGGGTATTCATGGTGACCGGCCTGATCTGTAAGCTCTCCTGCGACCGTGTCGAACCGGGAAATTGCGCAAGCCGGGCTGCAGAGGTGGAACCTGACCTCGGGGCAGGTTGGTTTTCCAAATTCTCACCCGCCCCACCAAGCCCGCCCGGAGATCGGGCTCCACCGGCTTTGAGTCCCGCTCAGGCGCGCCACGTCACCCGCGCCCCGTCGGCGCTCTGCAGGTGCAGGGTCTCGGCCGGGTGCTCCAGCACGGCGGCGATGGCCGATGCGTCGGCGGCCGCGAAGGTGTCGCGGGTCAGCGCCATCACGGCGCCGCCGAAGCCGCCGCCGGTCAGGCGCGCGCCGTAAACCGCGGGATGCCTTTCCAGCGCGTCGACCAGCCGGTCGAGCGCGGGCGTGCTGTTCTCGAACAGGTGCTGCGAGCTGCGGTGCGAGGCCGTGAGCAGCTTCCCCACGGCGGCCAGGTCGCCGCGCTCGAGCGCCGCCACCGTGGCGTGCACGCGCGCGTGCTCCTCGACGATGTGCTGCGCCCGCTTCGCCACGACCGGGGCAAGCCGGCCCGCCTGCGCCGCCAGCTGCGCGGGCGTGAGGTCGGTCAGGAACGGCACGCCCAGCTCTCGCGCGGCCTCGGTGCACTCGCGGTGGCGCGCCGCATACAGGCCGTCCACCAGCGCGTGCTTTTCGCGCGTGTTGAAAGTCCACAGGTGTGCCGAGGTCGGAAACGGCACGCGCCTGAAGATCGGGCCGCGGCAGTCGATGTGCACCAGCTGGCCCGCGGCGCCGAAGGCGCTCGTGCCCTGGTCGAGGATGCCGCAGGGCACGCCGACATACTTGTTCTCCGCATGCCGCCCGATCTGCGCGAGCAGCTCGGCCGAAAGCGGCGGCGACTTCGCCACGCCGAGCAGCGCCAGCGCGGTGGCCAGCTCGAGGGCCGCGCTGCTGCTCAGGCCCGCGCCGGCGGGCAGGTCGGAACCCACCAGCAGATCGAAGCCCTCCGGGCGCGCCTGCGAAAAATCCTTCAGCGCCTGCCAGGTCCCGAAGATGTAGTTGCCCCACGCCTGCGCGCCCGCGAGCGGCAGGACCGGCGCGCCGGTGAACTCGAGCGCCGGCGCCCCGCTGGTGCTGCGCACCCGGAACCGCCCCGCCGGGGCCGCCGCGATCGCCACCTCCACCCCGCGGTCGATGGCCGCGCCAATGACGGCCCCGCCGTTGTAGTCGGTGTGGTTGCCGATGAACTCCACCCGGCCGGGGGCGCGGGTGGCGAGGGTGGCGGGACGACCGTAGCTCTGCTGAAACTGCTCGCGAAGGGATGCCATGACGGAAAGTTCCGCAGTAAGCCGTCCGCTCCGCATCAGGCGAAACAAAAACGCCCCAGGTCACGAAAAGCATACTGCCGCGGCCACGCGGCATTGCCGGACAATCGATCCGCTTTAACCACGGATGCATCACCTCACGGCGATGCCACTTGGTCAGCTCCGGCTGATAGGCTCCGCAGTGGGTTCCGGGGGTCGGCTAATCGCCGACGGCAAACCAGGCAGGATTCAAGCGGCGAGCCGCCGCTCCCCGAAACCAAAACCGGAGCCGATCAGGCGAAGGGGATTTTGAAGCAGCGCCGCAAGGCGATGCGTCCGTGATCAAACCTTCCGGGCCTTATTTCAGCTTCATCACCTGCGACCCGGCCGCGAGGAAGGCGCCGGCGCCGTATTCCTGGTAGGTGGTGGCGTCGTAGTGGTCGGGCGCAAACCCGATCGGCTGGACCCAGCCGAAGCGGCCTTCCGCGTCGACGCAGGCCTGCAGCGCCGCCCAGGTCCTGTCCACGGCCGGGCGGTATTTGTCCGCCGGCAGCAGGCCCTGGTTGATGCCCCACGCCAGCCCGTAGCAGAAGAAGGCGCTGCCGCTGCCCTCGCCGTGCGGCAGCTTCGGGTCGAGCAGGTTGGCGCGCCACAGGCCGTCCGCCGGCTGCACCGCCAGCAGCTTCGCCGCCATGGCCTGGTAAAGCGCGATGTAGCGCGTGCGCGTCGGATGATCCGCCGGCAGGCTGTCGAGCAGGCGCGCCAGGCCGGCGAACACCCAGCCGTTGCCGCGGCTCCAGAAAATCTTCGGGCCGCTCTTCGGGAAGGTGAACTTGCCGTCGCGATAAAACAGGCTCTCCGCCGGGTCGAAGAACACCGGGTACATGTCCCAATACCAGCGGTCGAGCGCCTCGAGGTATTTCTTGTCCCCGGTGGCCTGGCTCAGTTTCGCCAGCGTGGGCGGACACATGTACAGGGCATCGCACCACCACCAGAGTTCCTTGCCGGCGATCGGCTTCGCCACCAGCACGTCCATGCCGCGCCGGGTGTCTTCGATCTGGCCGGGCTTCGGGTCCAGCGCGTGCAATTCCAGGTAGGTCTGTCCCACGATATGGTCATCCGCATGATCCGGCCGCGGCCCGAGCTTCCAGCCGTTGCTCTCGGAAATCCGGCGCGCGTAATCGACGTAGGCCGCGTCGTTCGTCGCGCGGTACGCCTCCATCACGCCGGTCAGCATCGCACCCTGCACCCAGCCGCGGTTGCCCTTGGAATCCGTGACGGCGTACTGGGCGCTCGTCGGGTGCGCCGCCTGCCAGTCGAAGACCTTCCGCATGACGGCCTGCGTGGCCGCGGGATCAACGGGAGCGGCAAAGGCCGCGGTGGCGAGCAGCAGGGAGAGGAGGCTGAGGTAACGCATGGATTTAAGGATGAATTAAGAAGGAAGAATTAAGAACTTCGGAAGGCAGCGGGACTTCATCCTTCTTCCTTCTTAATTCTTACTGGGGTTAGTAGTGGATTAAGCCGCGCTGCACCGCCGCGATGACGGCCTGCGTGCGGTCGGCGACCCGCAGCTTGGCGAGGATGCTCTTCAGGTGGCCCTTGGTGGTGTATTCGGTGATGCCGAGCGTGTCGGCAATCTCCTTGTTGGCCTGCCCGCGGGCGAGCTGGCCGAGCACCTCGAGCTCGCGCGTGGTGAGCGCCTCGTAGCTGTTGCCGACCTTCAGCTGGGCCGCGACGTTCTGCGTGATCCAGCGCCGGCCCGCGGCCACCGCGTGGATCGCGGGAATGAGCTCCTCGCCGGTCGCGCCCTTGAAGACGTAGCCGCGCACGCCGGCCTCGAGCGCCGCATGGATGTCGGCGTCGCCCTCGTAGCCCGACAGCATCAGGATGCGCGCCTCCGGCGCCAGCCGCCGGATGTGGCGTGTCACCTCATGGCCGTTCTTGCCCGGCAGGCGCAGGTCCATGAGCACGAGGTCGGGGCGCAGCGCCTCGAACTGCTTGATCGCCTCGTCGCCGTCGGCGGCCTCGCCGACCACCACGAGGTCGGGCTCGGTGCTCAGCAGCGAAACGAGGCCGGTGCGGACGATGAAATGGTCGTCGACGAGCAGGATCCGGATCTTCGGCGACGCGATCATATGACCTCCTGCGGCGCGGGCTGCGGCGTGTCGACGCCGGCCTGCTGGAGCGACACGCTCACGCGCACGGTCGTGCCTTCGCCCGCCGGGCCGCTGACGTCGAGCCGGCCGCCGATGCGCTTGGCGCGCTCCTTCATGCCGAGCAGGCCGTAGTGCGGCTCGTCGCGCGCCGCGATGCGCGCGGCGACCAGGCCGCTGCCGTTGTCCTTGATCTCCATCGCGACGGAATCCGCCCCGAAGATGATCTGCACCGTGACGCTGGTGGCGCCGGAATGCTTCACGACATTGGTCAGCGCCTCCTGGGCGATGCGCAGGAAATTCTCCTCCACGATCTCGGGCAGGCGGCGCGGCTCCCCCACCGTGGTGACGTCGGCGAGGATTGCGCTGCCGGTGAGGATCTGGGCGCTGGCGATCGACAGCGCCTGGGTGAGCGCGAATTGCTCCAGCTCGCGCGAGCGCAGGTCCCAGATGGAGCGGCGCAGCTCGAGGCGGCTCTGGCCGAGAAAGCGGCGGGCGAGCTCGAGCGGCGGGCCGGCGTCGGCGGGGTTGCGCTGGAAGAGCCGGAGCGCGGTGTCGAGCTGGAGCGAGATGCCGGTGAGCGCCTGCTCGAGCGTGTCGTGCAGCTCGCGGGCGAGGCGGGTGCGCTCGGTCAGCACGGCGCGGAACTCCACCTCGGCGGCCTTGCGGACGGACATCTCCACCTTGAGCTGCTCGGTGCGCTCCTTCACGCGCACCTCGAGCTGGTCGTGGGCGAGCTGCAGCTCCTTCTGCGCCTTCTCGCGGTCCTCGACGAGGAACTTGAGCATGACGTTCTTGCGGGAAACGGTCAGCAGCCAGGCCACGACCGCGGCGAGCAGCACGCAAAGCACGGCCGCGCCGATCACCATGCGCTCGGGGGTCAGCGCGCTCGGCGGCGCGAGCACGCGGACCTTGGTGGCGTCGGAGATGAGGAGCGTCAGGGACTTGAGCTTGCCGTCGTCGGCCGTGTCGAGCGAGGCGATGCCCTCCAGCTCCACGAGGCTGCCGAGCGGGATGGCGTCGAGCTCGGGGCTTTCCTGGGGGCTTTCGAACTCCGCAATGAAGGACTGCTCGCTGTGCCGGATCGTGCAGATCGTGCGCACGCCGACGAAGCCCACGTCCTCCCGGCGCACATGGCGCGTGCTGCGGTCGAGCAGGCGGCCCTGGACCGTGACGAGCTCGCCCGAATGCAGGCCGTCGCGGATCTCCGACATCGGCACCGCCTTGGGTTTGATCACGGGCATCGGCCCGGCGAGCTCGCGGTAGACGGCGTCGCGCAACACCGGCTGGTAATTGACGATCTCGAGGAAGCCGACCGCCTCCACCGCGCGGCCCGGCGGCAGCAGCACCGGCAGGCTGCTCTCGAGGTGCAGGCCGCCGGTCTCGTCCTGCAGGAACAGGTCGAGGCCGTGGCGCTGGAAGGTCAGCACGCCCTTCACGTGCGTGCGCTCGCCGAGGCTGGCGCTGGTGCGGAATTTCGCGACGTCGTCGAGCGCGACGAAGGGCTGCTCGAACGGCGGGTGCAGCTCGGGTTCCTCGACGATGAAGTCCTCGGCGTTCGGCACCATGATCGTCACGCCCGTCAGCTGGCGGCGCGCGTAGTTGAAGGCGGTGGCGGCCGTGCCGCGCACGCGGACCTTGGCGGCGACGAGCGAGCGCGGGTTCAGGTCGGAGGGCAGCTTCGGGTAGACGCGCACGCGGTAGCCGCCGACCGAGACCTCGACCTTGGTCTTTTGCGAGGCAACATAGGAGACCGAGCGCACGAGGCCGGTGATCTCGACGCGCTGGCTGGCCTCGACGCCGGCCATCAGGCGCTCGATCGAGACCTGCCTGGCGTGCGGCAGCGGCGCGGTGCCGAGCTTGGTCCAGCCGTTGGACTGGATCACCGGCGCGAACCAGCCCGCGCCGGTCACGCCGTTGACCTCGACCACGTCGCCGATCCGCGGCTGCGCGCCAATGTTCTGCACGAAGATGCCCGCGCTGTCGTCCTGGATGACGAACTTGCCCTGCCAGTCCGGCTCGGCGGCGGTGACGATGCCGCGCAGCGTCACGTGCAGCTTCGACTCCGCCACGGCGGCGGAGAGGGCGCGCACGTCGGCCGCGGACGTGAGCACGCGGGGATTCCCGGCGGGATCCTCGGCGGAGAGCACGGGGCTGCACACCGAGACAAGCAGCGCGAATGAGAGTGACCGAAGAAGGGGTGACCGGTTCATCGGGTTGGGGTAAGAGAAAGCGAAACCCCACGCGGCTTGGATTCCAAGCGCGGAGTGAGGGCATGCGTCGAACCAACACACCCCGCCCTGCCGGGCACCCCTCTTGATAGAGGGGATTCTCGCTGCGATGCCTTGAACTCCCCTCTATCAAGAGGGGTGGCGCGCAGCGACGGGGTGTGTAACGAGGTCATCAGGGTGTCATTCGCAGCCAGAGCAGCGGCTGCGTCACCGCCATGTTGCGGCGAACTTCCTGGTCCGTGGAATCGGCCGGGAGGCGCCGCCAGGTCGCGAGCCAGTCGGCGCGGCCGAGGCGGTAGCCGCCAAACAGCAGCGCCGGCTGCCGGATCGGCCAGGATTCGAAATGCGCCAGGTCGGGCGCATACGGCCAGGCGCCGCGATCGGCGATGTAGGGCGCGAGGAAGGCGACGGCCTGCGCGACGCTGCGGCCATCCGGCAGCGCGTAGTTCCAGAGGTTGTCCTGCGGGGTTGAGAGCAGCTCGGCCAGCATGGCGACGTTATCGAGCTGGAAGATCGCGTAGCCGTACGGCTTGGTGCGGGCGAGCTCGCGCGGGAAGCTGCCGTCGGCGGCCAGCTGCGCCGGCAGGAGCTGCTCGAAGACCACGCGGCGCGTCTCGGCAAGGCGGGCCGTGTCGCCGGTGAAGCGCGCGAACGCGGCGATCTGGATCCAGTACGCGATGCTGTGGTTGTTCTTGGCCGCACCCTCGGTCCTGCCGGGGGCGCTGGTCAGCATCCACGCGGTGTAATCCGCGAACCACGCGCGGGCGCCGGCGATGGTGTCCGCCGGCACGCCCGGCGCGCCGGCGATCGCCTCGGCGCCCAGCGCGACCTCGGCGAGGTGCAGCGTGTCGATGATGCCGTAGCTGCGGCCGGACGTGACGCCGGGAACGCCCTGCGCGAACTTCAGGTGCGGGTTCATCCGCGTGGCGGGATCGACGAAGAACACCCGCAGCCACTCCGCCGCGCGCACGGCATAGGCGGCGTCGCCCGACACGCGGTACGCCGCCGCGAGCGTCGCGACCGCGTCGCGCATCTCGCGCATGAGCATGCGATGGGCGACGAAATTGTCGGGGTTGGTCTTCCCATCGCGGCTGATGTACGGCAGGCCGTCGGCCGTCTTGGGATTGGGCCACCAGTAGTCGCCCATGGAGACGAAATCGCCCGGCTGCGCGCCGTAGCCGACGGCGAAGGTCGGCAGCGGCGCGGAACGCAATGAAACCGGTTCCGCCCGCATGGTGTCCGCCGCGAGGCGCAGCACGCGGTCGCGCTCGAGGGGGATGAGCTCGGCCAGGATCTGGCCGGACGTCTTTGCCCGCAGGGCCGCGCCGGCCGCCTGGGCCGCTGCGTCCGGCAACGTCACGAGCAGCCACGCGGTCGGCACGTTCGCGACCGTCGCGCTCACCACGGCGCGCCCGCCGGGCGGCAGCGCCGCGTCGATCTGCGCGCGGCCGTTGGCCAGCTGCACCTGGCGCGAGCCGCCCGCGGTGCCGAGATTGTCGAGGAGCCGGCCGTCGCCGGCGTGCCCGAAGCGCAGCGTGTCGTCGGCATCGAGGCAGACGACGCCCGCTTTATCCAGCAACTCCACCTGCACGCGCACGCGGCCCGCGGGGGCGGGCAGTTCCTGCAGGCGCAGGTGGTCGGGCGCGCCCCACGCCCGGGACTCGAAGCGGAAGGAAATTTCGTCGGCCAGGACCTTGTCGCCGCGCTTCGCCACGGCGCGGAGCGTGTTGAGTCCGTCCTCGAACGGCACGGCCCAGCGCAGGCCGGCGGCGGGGAAATCCTGGCTGTCGCGCCGGCGCACGCCCTGCGACACGCCGTTGAGCCACAGTTCCACCGTGTCGCAGTTGGAGTAGACGTGCACCCAGCTCTTCTGGCCGGCCTTGCCCCAGCGCACGGGCCACGAATGCCCGTAGATCCGGAGCATCGGCTCCTCCGCCCAGTAGGACTGGTAGACGTAGTACGACTCCTTCGGCGTGAGGTCGCGCCCGACCGCGCCCTTCTGGTTCACCTTCGGCACCGGGTTTTCCGGGCGCAGCGGCGTGGAGAAATCCTTGAACACCCACATGGCCGAGCCGGTGAACCAGTCCATCTTCTCCTGCTCCTTGAGGTGCCAGTCGATCAGCTCGCAGATGTAGGACTCGGACCAGTCGCCGTCGCGCGACACGCGCGCCTTGCCGCCGATGTCCATGAAATCGAGCCCGCGCTCCTCGGTCGCGCCGGTGGCGGGGATGTCGCGCAGCTTGGCATACGGGTCCTCCGCGTGGCGGCCGGCGTGGCTGTCCCCGCCCCACTCCGCGTGGAAGAGCCGCTTCGACTTGTCGAACTCGCGGCGCACCGACTTGGCGTACTCGCTGAACTGGCCGCCGTACCAGCCCGCCCAGATCGAGGGCGAATACACGTCGACAAGGTCGCGGCAGAAGTCGCAGCGGCGGATCGTCGTGCAGCGCGACGGGTCGAGCCGGTGCGCCAGCGCGTTGAGCTCGGTCATGAACGCGCGGATCGCCTCCCTGTCGAACGTCGGGAAATCGCCGGGCCAGTCGTTCTCGTTGCCGAGGCCCCACAGGATCACCGCCGGGTGGTTGTAGTGCTGGCCGATCATCGCCGTCAGCATGCCGCGCGCCTGCGCCTGGTAGCGCTCGCCGCCGAGGCCGCCGCGGCACCACGGGATTTCCTCCCACACGAGCAGGCCGAGCTCGTCGCAGAGCTCGAGGATGCGCCGCGACTGCTGGTAGTGGCCGAGGCGGATGAAATTCACGCCCATCGCCTTCATCAGGCGCATTTCCCTTTCCATCAGGTCGTCGGTCATCGCCGCCCCGAGGCCGGCGTGGTCCTCGTGGCGGTGCGTGCCCTTGAGGAACAGGCGCTCGCCGTTCAGCTTGAACGGACCTTTCTCGACGAACTCGAAGGTCCGCAGGCCGAAACGGTCGGTCAGCCGGCTCGTGCCCGCCGGGCCCGCGGAGGTGAGCTCGAGCCCGTAGAGCGCGGGGGTTTTCGGCGACCACAGCTGCGCCGGCGGGAGCACGATCGCGGGCAGCGCGAGTTCGGTGGCGCCGGCGGGGATGGGGAGTTTCACCGCCGCGACCTCGCGGCCGGCGGGATCGATCACGCGGGCGGTGAGTTCCTGGTGGTAGGTTTTCTCGTCCGTGTACGGCCGGTGGAAATACGCCTGCACCGCGACCTGCCACGTGCCGTCGGCCCGCAGCGACGGCGT
This sequence comes from Verrucomicrobiota bacterium, assembly GCA_048497945.1. GTDB lineage: Bacteria > Verrucomicrobiota > Verrucomicrobiia > Opitutales > Opitutaceae > Lacunisphaera. Next base: position 17,951 of record JBEHYX010000069.1, read on the forward strand.
CGCATGCGCGCGCACCAGGCCGCCCGCCGGCAGGTACACGAGGTGCACCGGCCGGTAGAGGCCGCCGTAGCGGTTGAAGTCGCTCAGGTCGGACGGGATCGTCTCGGGGTCGCGCGAATTGTCGCAGCGCACGGCCAGCGGGACCTTGCCGGGGGTGACGCGCGATTCCGCGGCGGGCAGCTGCGCGAGGGCCGAGGCGCGGTAGCGCGCGACGGCGTCGGTGATGTCGAACTGGAATTCGTCATAGCCGCCGGTGTGCTCGCCCACGAGCTCGTCGCCGATCCAGACCTGCGTCTTCTGGCCGCTGCCCTCGAAATGCAGCAGCGTGCGGCCGCCCGCGTGGGGGTTGGCGATGTCAAGCTGGGTGCGGTACCACGCGGGCCCCTGGTAATAGGGTGTGTCGGGATCGACCGCGTCCGTGGCGTTGACGCAGTGCGGCAGCGAGACCGCGGTCCAGGCCGGCAGTTCGAGCGCGCGCTCCGGGCTGCGCAGCGTGCTCCACACGCCGCCGACCTCGCCGCGGGCGTATTCCCAGCCGGTGGCGAGCGTCACCTGGTCCTGCCAGTCGGCGGGACGCCGGTCGGCCGGCCGGATTCCGGCCGCCAATCCCGCGGCGCCGGCCGCGAGCAGGAGCCCGCAGGCGGAAATTTGGCGAAGCGCGGGCACCAACCGGACGAGGAGGCCGGAACGAAAGGACATGGAGGACGGAAAGGGTGAGGCGCGCCGGCAGGGAAAGCGGGGGCGCGCGGGAAAGGGGTGAAAACAGCCCCGAGCATAGCGGGCGGCGCGGGCGCCCACACCCCCATTTGGAGGGGGCGCATGGAGAAAAGCCCGCGCCCCCCTCGAACGAGGGAGGATAAGCCGCGCGGCCTCGGGTATGGTGGGCCCATCGAGATTACCCCGATCGACGATTTTTCGTCGCACCTCTTGACCCCGAGGGCGGCCACCGGCCGCCCGCCTGCACACCCCCCAACCATGAACCGTACCCAACTCCGACTGCTGTCGCTCGCGAGCCTGCTGCTCGCTTTTATCACGCCCGCGTTCGCCCAACCCACCGGCACCGTCACCGGCCGCATCTACAACAACGCGAACAAGGAATATGTCCGCGACGCCGAGATCCGCGTCGCGGGCACCGACATCGCCACCGCGTCCGGCGCCAGCGGCGCGTTCACGCTCGCCCGCGTGCCGGTCGGCGAGGTGACGCTCCAGGTCAACTACACCGGCCTGCCGACCGCGACCGCCACGGTCACGGTCAAGGACGGCGAGACCACCAGCCAGGAGATCGAGATCGGCGGCGCGGCCGCCGGCGACAAGGTGCTGACGCTCGAGACGCTCAAGGTCACGACCGAGGTCGACGGCAACGCCAAGGCCCTGCAGCGCCAGAAGCAGTCGATGAACATGAGCCGCTCGGTCGCCTCCGACTCGTTCGGCAACGTCACCGAGGGCAACGTCGGCGAGTTCCTCAAGTTCCTCCCCGGCGTCGAGCTCGAGTACGTCGAGGCCGACACCCGCGGCCCGCGCATCGGCGGCATGGGCTCGCAGTACGCGAGCGTCACCCTCGACGGCAAGAGCATCGCCAGCGCCGACTCGTTCGGCCAGTACGTCGGCTTCGAGAACGCCAGCGCCGGCGCGGCCAACCGCTCCTTCGGCTTCGACAGCATCTCGATCAACAGCATCGAGTCGATCGAGATCAACCGCATCACCAGCGCCGCGATGGACGCCAACGCGCCCGCCGGCAACATCGACCTGAAGATGAAGAAGGCCTTCGACCGCAAGGGCCGCTTCCTCGGCGGGAGCGTCAGCACGGTGATGAACAGCGAGGAGTTCACCTTCGGCAAGAGCGTCGGCCCGAACGACGGCTACGGCCTGAAGTTCCGCCCGAACTACAACCTCAACTACTCCGACATCTTCCTCAACAAGCGCCTCGGCATCGTGGTCAGCCTCCAGGAATCGAACCTCTACAACGAGCAGTACCGCGTCGACCACAACTACAACCGCACCCCGACGGCCGCCGACACCCGCGCGCAGGTCCTGACCAGCGTGCTGCTCAAGGACGGCCCCAAGTGGACCAACCGCCGCAGCTTCACCACCGTGCTCGACTTCAAGGCCAGCGAGTACCTGACCCTCTCCCTCTCCACCCTGCTCTCCAGCTACCACGCCGAGTTCTACAACCGCCAGGTCACGATGACCGCCGGCGGCACCCGCGCCACCGAGCCCGGCGACGGCGTCCTCACCTACGGCTCCGTCGGCACCGGCGGCAGCATCGTCTTCGGCGGCGGCAACGGCCAGAAGTTCACCAACACGATGACGCTCATCCCGAGCTTCGAGTACAAGAAGGGCAACCTCACCGTCGACGGCTCGTTCAGCAATTCGCATTCGCGCAACGACTATGACAACCTTGCCCACGGCACCGTCGCGAACTCGCCGGTGAACAACCTCACCGGCATCGGCTTCACCGCCGCGCGCTCCAGCAGCGACGACGCCGACTGGAAGATCACGCAGACCGCCGGTCCGGACTGGACCGACCTCTCGCTGCAGAAGAACCCGCGCATCTCGGACGACAACCGCCAGAACACGATCGACATCAAGGCGGCCGACCTGAACGCGAAGTACGTCCTGCCCTTCAAGGTCCCCACCTACATCCAGGTCGGCGGCAAGTTCACCAAGAACCACCAGTGGGCCCGCAACTCGAACGATTTCGACAAGTGGCTCTATGTCGGCCCGGACGGCGGCGTCGCCGGCTCCTTCGTCGACTACCTCTCGCCCTTCCAGCTCTACCGCGGCTCCAACCAGCCCGGCGTCGTGTTCACCTCGAGTGGCGGCGGCGGCGCCCCCTCCTTCCCGAACCGCGACACGCTCGGCGAACTCTTCCACTCGCACCCCGAGTACTTCAGCCAGACGCTTCCGGCCAACGCCGCAACCGCCAGCACCGCGGGCATCAGCCTCGCGAACTACGAGTCCGGCAAGTACCTGAACTGGCCGACCTATGACCTCACGGAAAAGGTCAGCGCCGGCTACGTCATGATGAACAGCCGCATCAAGGACCTGACGCTGCAGGGCGGCCTGCGCTACGAGCGCACCGTGGTCGGCTCGAGCGACCTCGACGCCTACTCCAACGAGCAGGTCGCGGCCGCCGGCTACGCGGTCACCGCCGCCGGCGCGCCGAACAGCATGGCCGCGATCGACTACAAGTACTCCAAGCCGCGCATCCACCGCAGCGCCTCCTACGACGACCTCTTCCCGAGCCTCACCGCCAAGTACGCGATCAAGCCGAACCTCCTGTGGGACATCGGCTGGGGCAAGGCGATCCTCCGCCCCGACCTGGGCAAGCTCAGCGCCGTCAGCCAGACCAACGACACGAACGAGGAGGTCACCACCCCGAACACGAGCCTGCAGCCCGAGCGCTCCCAGAAGGTCGCCACCGCGCTCAGCTACTTCTTCGGCAACGCCGGCATCAACAACGTGCAGTTCGTCTACAGCCGCACCCGCGTGACCAACAAGTTCACCCAGGCGCGCCTGACGGCCGACCAGTACGGCAACACCGACCCGCAGTACGCCGACTACGACTTCGTCAGCTGGAGCAACATCCCGATGCCGACGACGTACAACTCGCTCGAGTACTCCTACCAGCAGTACCTGTCGTTCCTGCCCCGCCTGCTCCAGGGCACGTCGGTCACGCTGTCGTACACCAACACGTTCCTCGACCACCAGACCTCCCCCAAGGTGCTCGGCGTCATCCCGCACACGGTCAAGGGCACGATCAACTACCGCCTGAAGAACTTCGGCATGAGCTTCAGCACCATCTGGCAGTCCGACTCCGACGAGTTCCAGGCCACGAACCGCTACCAGAAGGAAAACACCAAGTGCGACCTGACGATGAACTACCAGATCACCGACCGCCTCCAGCTGTTCCTCGCCGGCCGCAACATCTTCGAGGAATCGCACCGCCTGATGGAGAAGAGCCCGGGCAACCCCGACGTGCTGTACCGCTACGAGAACTACGGCACGAACTGGACCTTCGGCATCCGGGGCACCTTCTGACGACCTTTGGTTAGGTAGCAAGCCGCACGGCGCCAAGGGGGCGCCGGGTGGCATTAGATAACGCCCGCCGCGACTCACGTCCGGCGGGCGTTTTGTTTTCCAAATTTCGCGTAGGGGCGCTGGTAGATCCAATCTTGATTAAGATACAGGCAAGGGATGGTGGAGATCGAAGTCGCGCTGAGAGCGCAGCAAGGCGATGAGGATGCGCAGGAGTTTGTGG
>JBEHYX010000070.1:0-22210 GCA_048497945.1 Verrucomicrobiota bacterium
CGTCACCGTCGCGGCGCCGGCGGCGAAGGTGGGGCCGGGCCGGCGGACGACGGCTCTGCCCCGATCCTGTGCGTCGGCGATTCGCTCACCTTCGGCGAAGGCGGCAACGGCGTGACCTATCCGGGCGTCGTGGCTGCGCGCACCGGCGTGCCGACGGTGAACCTCGGCTTCTCCGGTCACATTCCGCGGCACATCGTTTACCGGCTCCTGCTGCAGGAGCGCCCGACCGTGACGGCCGCGCAGCTGTGCAGCATTCCGCCCGCGGAATACGAGCGGCGGAAAAACCAGCCCGGCATCGACAACCTGCGCACGTTTCTCTCGGACGGCCAGACCGTGTGGGTGCGGGAGCCGGGCGCGCCGGCCGCAGTGCAGTACCGCTGGGATGCGACGGCCACGCGCGATGACGCCACCACGCTCAAGCCCGACGCCGTCGGCGATCCCGCACACCAGCCGTTGATCCCGGCCGGCCGCTGGCTCCGCCAGGCCGTGCCGGTGGGCGCACCGCGCGAGCTGCCGCATTATCGCGGCGTGATTTTCTGCATCGGCGCGAACGGCATGGAGACGGACGACGTGCAGCGCAGCCTGCAGCTCCTGCGCGAACTGCTCGTGCCGCCAGGCGGACCTTTTCTTGTCCTGGGGCTGATGAACCGCGTGGATGCGGCGAAGCATCCCGAAATGGTGGCGCAGTGGGCGCCATTGATTGCGGAATGCAACGCTGGCCTGCGGGCGGCCTGCCCGGATCACTTTCTCGACTTGCAGGCCTGGATCGCCGTGCCCGCGCGGGAAGGGCAGGCGGGCTATCGCACCGGGGAGTGGCTGCCCTACGCGCCGGCGGCGCAAGCCGAGGCCGATCGGGCGGACCAGGCGCGCGGCCTGGTGCCGGGCTCGCTCCGGGCGCCAGGCAACACCACGCATTTGAATGGCACCGGTTACACCGTGGTTGGAACGCTGGTCGCGGACTGGATCGCCCGGCACGGCTGGCTGGAGCTGCCGCCGCACCCGGTGCCGGTTCGGTGAAAAAATCGCCGGTTGCGAAGCTGAACGGATCGCGGGTCAGGTCCCCGGCACCGCCGTGTAGTGCTCCACCGTGGGGAAGGGGTCGTAGTAATGGTGCAGCAGCTTCTTCCATCCGGCGTATTGCGGGGATTTCCGGAAGCCCTCGGTGTGGGCCTCGAGGGTTTCCCAGCGGGCCAGCAGGAGATAGCGGTTCGGTTTCTCGACGCAGTGCTGCAGCTCGTGCGAGAGATAGCCCGGCGTCTGGCGGATATACTGCGACGCGGTGGCGAAGTCCTTCTCAAACGCCGCTTCCTGGCCGGGCTTCACGTCGAGGATGGCGACTTCGAGGATCATGGCTTCATCAGGGCTTTTCCCGTTCGAGCACGATCACTTCATTGGGCGGGCCGGAGAAGTCCGCCGGTCGCTCCGGTTTCGCGGGCGACATCCGCACGCGGATCCTGTCGGGGGTGATGAATTCCAGGATGCCCGGCAGCGTGGCGGGCTTCCGGTCCTTCATGGCCACGATGATGTCGATCGCGTGCGGCGTGACCGACGGATCGAAGCGGTAGGTGATCGAGCCTTCGTCCTTGGGCAGGCCCTTGCGGAGCGAGACCCCTTCCTTCAGGATGTCGGCGCCGCCGTCGGCCGCGAAGACAAACGACCCGCTTACGCCGCGGTTGTCGAGGCCGGTCCAGGTACCGATGAGGTCGGTGGCTTTGGTTCCGGCCCGGGTGTCGGGGGCGACGGCGAGCAGCAGCGCGGTGGAAACCAGCAGGCGGAGCAGGGAGAATGCTTTCACGGGAAGGTGGCGGCTTTCCGAGAAAGGCAGGCAATCCCGCCGGATCAAGCGAACACTGCCCCGCCCAGCAATTCCTCGCCGCGGTAGAGCGCCATGATCTGGCCGGGAGCGAGGGCACGCTGCGGCGTGTCGAACTTGATTGTGGCCGTGCCGTCGCCGGACGGGGTGAACTCGATCGCGACCCGCGGGTCGCGGTAACGGACGCGGCATTCGATCTTCCGCGCGCTCGTGATCGGGTCGCCCACGAAGCTCAGGCTGTGCACGCGGCACTCGCGCGTCCACAGGCCGGGCGCGTCCGGGCCCTCGAAGGCGACGAGCAGCGCGCGGTCGGCGCCGCGCTTGCCGGTGACGACGTAGGCTTCGTGGTCCGTGTTCGAGGGGATCCGGATGCCGCGGCGCTGGCCGATGGTGTAATAATGGAGGCCGCGATGTTCGCCCAGCACCCGGCCGTCGGTGGCGCGGATGATCGGACCCGGCTGCTCGGGGACGTAGGCGGTGAGGAAATCCGCCATTTTCACCTCGCCGATGAAACAGATGCCCTGGCTGTCCTTCTTGCGCGAATTGGGCAGCTTCGCGGCGGCGGCGATCTCGCGCAGGTCGGGCTTCTGCAGATGGCCGATGGGGAAGCGCGCGGCGGCCAGCTGCGCCGGCGAGAGCAGGGCGAGGAAATAGGACTGGTCCTTGTTCTTGTCCGCGCCCTCGTGGAGATGAAAGGTGGACCGCGTTGTCCCCAGCGCGTTGTTCGGGCCAAGCGCGCCGGGGTCGGCGCGCTCCACCCGCTGCGCATAGTGCCCGGTGGCGACGGCGGCGAAGCCTTCCCGCTGGGCGTAGGCGCCGAACACGCCGAACTTCATCTCGCGGTTGCACATCACGTCGGGGTTGGGCGTGAGGCCGCGCCGGTAGCCGTCGAGCAGGTAGTCAACCACGAGCCGGCGGTAATCCTGCATCAGGTTGACGACCCGGAACTCGATGCCGATGGCCTCCGCCGTCGCACGGGCGTCGTCGATGTCCTGCATCCACGGGCAGTCGCCGATGACGTTGTCCTCGTTGATCCAGTTCTTCATGTACGCGCCGACGACGTCGTGGCCCTGCTGCTTGAGCAGCAGCGCGGCGACGGAGCTGTCGACTCCGCCGGACATGGCGACGAGGATGCGTTCGCGGGGCATGGGGGACGATGGCGGGCTGCGGATTGCGGATTGCGGATTTGGCCAGGCGGCCGTGTGGAAATACCGGGGATTGGCTTGATACTCCGCAATCCGCATTTCGCAATCCACAGTGGGCAAAGCCCGCGCTTGCGATGGCGCGGCACGTGCTGAACAATTGGCTGTCATCCTCTCCCGTGTCCACTCGCGCTCCATTCCTCGCCGACACCCACCGCATCGCCCGCGCGTGGCTGACATCCTCGACCACGGGCATCATCGAGATGGGGGCGGACTGGACGGCGGCGTCGCTGCCGCTGCTGGCGCCGGGCGACAAGGCGTTCAGTTTCAGCGATCTCAGCCCGGCCGATCCGTCGCTGTATGCGGAGGAGGCCGCCTATTACGTGGATGACGCCAACCAGGTGGTCTTCATGCTCGATCCGGAGGAGCACAGCTGGATCGATTTCAACACGATGCCGGTGTACGTGGCCGGGGATTTCAACGGCTGGCAGGAAGCGGTGGGCAAACCGGAATGGGCGCTCGCGCCCGGCGAGTTGAACGGCCGGCGGGTGCTGCTGTTGCGCAAGCCCGCGGCGGAGCTCCTGACGGAAGCGGCGCGGCCCTTCAAGTTCGTGACCGGTGAAAACCGCTGGCTCGAGATGCCGCCCGACGCCACGAACGTCGGCTCCGACGCCCTCGGGCATTACAACCGCATGCTGCACCGCGAGCGCACCGGAAGAAACCTCTTCCAGTTCACGACGGAACAGCCGGTGCTCTTCAACCAGACCTACTCGGTGGTCCACGTGCGCGACGGCCGCGAGGCGCCGAAGACGCGCGTGCGCCTCGGCAAGTTCTTCCATGAGCTGCACAGCGACCTGCCGCTCGGCGCCCTGGTCAGCCGCGGCGAGACGACCTTCCGGCTGTTCGCGCCGCGCGCGAAGCACGTGCGGCTCTTCCTGTGCGAGAAACCCGAGGAGATGGGCTCGGCCTTCGGCTACGAACTCGACCGCCGTCTCGAGGACCACAACTGGAACGGCGTGTGGGAGGCGCACCTCAACCGGAACCTGCACGGCTGGTACTACTGGTACTCGGTCAGCGGCCCGCACGACGTGTTCAGCCATTTCCATCCCAACCAGAAGGTCCTCGATCCCTACGCGCAGGCGACGGTGAGCCGCGACGGTCCCGGCATCGTGCTCGACCCGGCCTGGGTGGGGCGGGCGGAGCGCACCTTTCCCACGCCGGCGTGGCAGGACCTCGTCATGGTCGAGGCACACGTGCGCGACCTCGCTGCGCACGCGCCGGTCGTGCTGTCCCCCGAGGAGCGGCTCGGCTTCACCGGCCTGAGGAAGTGGGTCGACAGCCCGGATTTCTACCTGAAGAAGCTCGGCGTGAACTGCGTGGAGCTGCAGCCGGTCCACCAGTCCGACAACGCGAAGCCGCAGGATTATTTCTGGGGCTACATGACCACGAACTTCTTCAGCCCGGCCAGCGGCTACGCGCTCGACGGCGCGAAGGCCTCGCAGGTGAAGGAGCTGCAGGAGCTGGTCGCCGCCTTCCACCGGCAGGGCATGGCGGTGGTGATCGACGTCGTCTACAACCACGTCGGCGAGCCGGCGCACCTGCTGTTCATCGACAAGCTCTACTACTTCGAACTCGCGGACGACGGCGCGCTGCTCAACTGGAGCGGCTGCGGCAACGACCTGCGCTGCCGCTCCACGATGGCGAAGCGCCTGATCGTCGACAGCCTCGTGCACCTGATCGAGGTGTACGGCGTCGACGGCTTCCGCTTCGACCTCGCCGAGCTCATCGGCGTCGACGTGCTGCGCGACATCGAGGCCGCGGTGAAGCGCGTGAAACCGGACGTCATCCTGATCGCCGAGCCGTGGAGCTTCCGCGGCCACATCGCGGCGGCGCTGCGCCCGACGGGCTACGCGTCGTGGAACGACAACTACCGGAACTTCGTGCGCGACTACGTGCACGGCCGGGGCGGGGCGGACTCGCTCGAGTACTTCCTCAAGGGTTCGCCGTGGCACTTCGCCTACTGGCCGGCGCAGACGGTCAACTACACCGAGTCGCACGACGACAGCACATGGCTCGACGTGATCACGGAGAATCCGGATCACAACGGATTCAATCCCACGCAAAACGACCGGCAGCGCACGCACCTCATGGCGGCGGTGCTGTTCGCCTCGGTGGGCATCCCGCTGATGTCGGCCGGGCAGGACCTGCTGCGCTCGAAGCAGGGCGTGAACAACACCTACCTGCGCGGCGACCTGAACGCGATCGATTACCGGCGGCAGGCGCGCTTCCCGGCCACGCACAAGTATTTCACGGACTGGATCGGCTTCCGGCGCTCGCCGCGGGGGCAGCTGCTGCGCCAGTGGTCGCGTCCGTCCGAGGGCTTCTTCAAGTGCTTTCACCGCGAAGGTCACCCCGCGCTGGTCGCGATCTACAACGCCGACGGCAGCCAGGGCAGCCAGCGGCTGCTGTTCGCGATCAACCCGCACACCGACGACACCACGACGCCGATCGGGGAGTTTGCGCTGTGGGACTGGCAGTTGCTGGCCGACCACGAGTGTTTTTACGCGGAAGGGGCGGCACCCGGCCTGCGTGTCGATCCCGAGGGGGTTTTCATCCCGCGCCTCGGTTGCAGCCTGTGGGTCGTCGGGTGAACCGACGACCAAGTGACAAGTAGCAGGTAACAAGTAGCAAGACGGAGGCTGGCGGGCTTTTACTTGTCACCTGATACTTGAAACCTGCCACTTTCGCCGCCGACCGGCGGCGGCCTGCTGTTTATTACGCAAATAATAACCACTGCGCCGCCGTTTCCGGCACATTTTGAGCATCGCTCTTGCCAAAGCCGGCAGCGCGCCATTCATTGGCCGCTCTTAACGTCCACCAACCCACCACTAATATGGCAGTCAAAGTAGCAATCAATGGTTTCGGCCGCATCGGCCGCCTCGTTTTCCGCGCCCTCGTCGAGCAAGGCCTGCTCGGCAAGGAACTCGACGTCGTCGCTGTCGGCGACATCGTCCCCGCCGACAACCTGGCTTACCTGCTCAAGTACGACTCCACCCAGGGCAAGTTCCAGGGCACCGTGGGCTCCAAAAAGTCCGCCGCCGACAAGGCCGAGGACGACATCCTCGTGGTGAACGGCAAGGACATCCATGTCGTCAGCGCCAAGACCCCGGCCGAGCTGCCGTGGGCGAAGTTCGGCGTCGACCTCGTCATCGAGTCGACCGGCCTCTTCACCGAGGCGGAGAAGGCCAAGGGCCACATCACCGCCGGCGCCAAGAAGGTCATCATCTCGGCTCCCGCCAAGGGCGAGGACATCACCGTCGTCATGGGCGTGAACGACGACAAGCTCGACCTCGCGAAGCACACGATCATTTCCAACGCCTCCTGCACCACGAACTGCCTCGCGCCGGTCGTGCACGTGCTCCTCAAGGAAGGCTTCGGCGTCCAGGAAGGCCTGATGACGACCATCCATTCCTACACCGCGACGCAGAAGACCGTTGACGGCCCGTCCAAGAAGGACTGGAAGGGTGGCCGCTCCGCCGCCATCAACATCATCCCGGCCGCGACCGGCGCCGCCAAGGCGACCGCGCTCGTGCTCCCGGAGGTCAAGGGCAAGCTCACCGGCATGTCCTTCCGCGTGCCGACCCCGACCGTGTCGGTCGTCGACCTCACCGTGAAGACCGTGAAGACCACCTCCTACAAGGAGATCTGCGAGGCGATGAAGCGCGCCAGCGAGACCTACCTCAAGGGCATCCTCGCCTACACCGGCGACGAGGTCGTCTCCACCGACTTCATCCACGACAAGAACTCGTCGATCTTCGACGCCGGCTCCGGCATCGAGCTCAACCCGAACTTCTTCAAACTCGTGAGCTGGTACGACAACGAGTGGGGCTATTCCAACCGCGTCGTCGACCTCACCAAGAAGATCGCCGCCAAGCTTTGAATTAAGCAGTAAGAAGTAAGATTTAAGAAGGCCGACGCCGTTTACGCTCGGCCTTCTTTATTTCAGAGTCCTTCTTAATTCTTCCTTCCTCCTTCTTCCTTTTCTCCCATGGCCAAATTCAAAACCATCCGCGACCTCTCGCTCGCCGGCAAACGCGTCCTCATGCGCGTGGATTTCAACGTCCCGCAGGACAAGGCGACCGGCGCCATCACCAACACCCAGCGCATCACCGCCGCGCTGCCGACGATCAAGTACGCCCTCGACCAGGGTGCGTCCGTCGTCCTGATGTCGCACCTTGGCCGCCCGGACGGCCAGAAGATCGCCAAGTTCTCCCTCAAGCCGGTCGCGGTTGAGCTCGAGAAGCTGCTCGGCCAGCCGGTGAAGTTCCTCGACGACTGCGTCGGCCCGGCGGTCGAGGCCGCCTGCGCCGCGCTCAAGCCGGGCGAGGTCGTGCTGCTCGAGAACCTGCGCTTCCACCTCGAGGAGGAGGGCAAGGTGAAGATCAAGAACGCCGACGGCACCGAGACGAAGCTCAAGGCCGACCCGGCGAAGGAGGCCGCCTTCCGCGCCTCGCTCACCAAGCTCGGCGACGTCTACGTCAACGACGCCTTCGGCACCGCCCACCGCGCGCACAGCTCGATGGTCGGCGTGGCGCTCAAGGACAAGGCCGCCGGCTTCCTCATGGAGGCCGAACTCGTTGCCTTCGCGAAGGTCATCGACGCCCCGGCGCGCCCGCTGCTGGCCATCCTCGGCGGCGCGAAGATCGCCGACAAGATTCCGCTCATCAACAACCTCCTCGAGAAGTCCAACGAGATCATCATCGGCGGCGGCATGTCCTTCACGTTCAAGAAGGTCCTCGAGGGCATGGAAATCGGCACGTCGCTCTTCGACGCCGAGGGCGCCAAGATCGCCAAGGAACTCTTCGAGAAAGCCAAGGCCAAGGGCGTGAAGATCACGCTGCCGGTGGACTTCGTCATCGCCGACCGCTTTCCGGGCTCGCCGGCGGACATCGCCGCCGTGCAGACGGGCATCGCCGACGACAAGCAGGGCATTCCGGCCGGCTGGATGGGCCTCGACGCCGGCCCGAAGTCGCGCGAGCTGTTCGCGCAGGTCATCGGCCGCGCCAAGACGATCATCTGGAATGGGCCCCCGGGCGTGTTCGAGGTCGAGAAGTTTGCCGAGGGCACCAAGGCCATGGCGGCGGCGTTTGCCGCGGCGACGGCCAGCGGTGCGGTCACCGTCGTGGGCGGCGGCGACACCGCCACCGCGGCCAAGAAGTGCAAAATCGTCGACAAGGTCACGCACTGCTCGACCGGCGGCGGCGCCAGCCTCGAGCTCCTCGAGGGCAAGGTGCTCCCGGGCGTCGCGTTCCTGGAGACCTGACGGTCTCCGCAGATGGCAGATCGCAGATGGGAGATGGGTTGCTTCTTTCGGCCTCCATCTCCTATCTCCCAACTCCCAACTCCCATTTTATGATTCGCAGAAAGCTCATTGCCGGTAATTGGAAGATGAACAAGACGGCCGCCGACGGCGTCGCGCTCACCAAGGACATCGCCGAGGTCGTCGGCCGTGAAGGCACGGTGGACATCGTGCTTTGCCCACCGTTCACCGCGCTCGAAAGCGTGGGCAAGGCCATCGAGGGGCTGAGCATCAAGCTCGGCGCCCAGAACATGAGCTCCGAGAAGAGCGGCGCGTTCACCGGCGAGGTTTCCGCCGAGATGCTGCGCGCGCTGTTCGTCACGCACGTCATTCTCGGCCACAGCGAGCGTCGCACGCTGTTCGGCGAGACCGACGCCTTCATCAACAAGAAGACGCTCGCCGCCCTCGCGAACCAGTTGAAGCCCATCCTGTGCGTCGGCGAAACCCTCGCCGAGCGCGAGGCCGGCTCGACCCTCGCCGTCGTGCAGCGCCACGTGGAGGAAGGCCTGAAGGGCGTCACCGCCGAGCAGATCACCAGCGTCGTCATCGCCTACGAGCCCGTCTGGGCCATCGGCACCGGCAAGGTCGCCACGACCGCGCAGGCGCAGGAAGTGCACGCATTCATCCGCGACCTGCTGACCAAGCTCTACGGCGCGCCGCTCGCGCAGAAGGTCCGCATCCTTTACGGCGGTTCGATGAAGCCGGCCAACGCCCCCGAGCTGCTCGCCGAGAAGGACATCGACGGCGGCCTGATTGGCGGCGCCTCGCTCGAGGCGAGGTCGTTCATCGACCTCGTCAAGGCGGCGGATGCAGCCAGCTAAGCAACTCGCCTGCGGCCTTTTGTTCCTGGGCCTCCTCGGCCCGGCATGGGCGGATTATAGCTTCAGCGACCGCAACTGGGCGATCGAGGCGGCCTTTCCCGACGACCCGAAGACCGACGGCATCCTCACGCCCTCGCCGCAGGGCGACGTGAAGGTGCAGCGTTTCTATTGGGAGCCGAGCAACGAGCATTACCTGATCGCGCGGTTCGAATACCCGCTGGCGCTGCGGCCGGGCGACGAGGCGGGCCTGTACGCCAAGTCTTTTTCCGACCTGCTGAAATCCCGTCCGGGCCAGGTCCGCGGCCGCGACCGCTTCACGCTCGGGCCGTACGAGGGCGAGAAGCTGGTGATTTTCCAGGCGCGCGAGAAAAGCCTGCGCGAGGTGCGCTTCGTCCTGATCGGCTCCATCCTCTACATGGCGAGCGCCGAGTGGCCGGAGCAGGGCACGGGCGCGCCGCGCGCCGCCCAGTTCTTCGCCAGCCTGCAGGTGCGCCCCGAGTTCACGGACGCGCGCGAGGTCGCGGAGAACGGACGCTGGCGCGAGCTGGGGGCCGGGCGTTTCCGCCTGCGCTACGATGCGACGCGCTGGTATCGCGACCCGGCCGACCAGGAAGCTGGGATTTTCAGCCTGCTGCGCGTCGACCAGCGCGCCGAGGCCCAGTTCATCGCCGAACCGAACCCGGTCGAGGGCGGCGACATCGAGCGCGCGGTCCTCGAAACCGCGCGGGAAGGGGCGGAGTCGGTGACGGTGGGCCGCAAGGGCCGGAAGCTGCGCGGCACGATCGAGCTGACGGAGCTGGAATTCGCGGCGCGCGTCGACCGCGTGGTCTACCGCAACCACGGCTATTTCTACAGCGGGCCGGAAGGCACCGTGCAGCTCCGCGGCTGGGCCACCGACAAGGAATATCCCGGCATGGAAGCGGACATCACCGAGCTGCTCGACGGCCTGAGCGTGGCCACGCCGGCCAAGAAGTGAGGTGCGCCGCCGGTCAGGCGGGCGATTCGTGGAACTGCCGGAGCAGGGCGACGACCGGAGGATGAAGCGCCTGGACGTCGACCGCGGCGAGGAGTTCGCGCGCCAGGGCCGTGGCTTCGCCGTCGTTCGCATCGGCGATCACGACGCTCAGCGCGGCGTAGAGGCCCATCTGGCGGGCGCCGGCGGCCAGGTCGGGCTGGCCCTTGTGTTCGTAGAGCCGGGCGGTTTCGGCCAGCAGCGCGGCGTAGGCGCGGCAGTTCTCGTTGCCGGCGGCCACCGACTCGTTGCGGCGGAGCAGCTCGATTTGCGCCGGCAGTTCCAAACGCAGGAACTGCGCGGGCGGGAGGGGAAAGAGCTTCTCCTGCAGGTGCAGGGCCAGCAGCAGGGCTTCGTCGAGCTCGGGATCCGGGCGCTTGAGCAGCAGGCGCTTCACGAACTGCCGCAGCAGGTCGATCTGGCGGAGAATGTAATCCTGCCGCTGGCTGCTCATGGTTCGGAAGCGTTGGGTGGAGGGCTCGCGTCCCGGCGAGCCGGTCCGCAGAGACGCGGACCCTCCATTAAGGATTTCATTTCAGCTTGTGCGGCCGGCCATCGATTCGACCAGCGTGCGGAGGAAGGATTTGTCGCCGGGCAGGGAGGCGAGGGCCTGGAGCGCGGCGTCGGTTTGCTGGCGGGCGAATTTCCGCGAGGCGTCGAGGCCATGCAATTTCACGTAGGTGGTCTTGCCGGCCTTGGCGTCCTTGCCCGCGGTTTTCCCGAGGGTCTTGGTGTCGGCCGTGGCATCGAGGACGTCGTCGACGATCTGGAAGGCGAGGCCGAGGTGCCGGCCCGCCAGGCGCAGGGCCGCGAGCTGGCCTTCGGTCGCCCCGGCGCACAGTCCGCCGGCCACGAGCGAAGCGGTGAGCATCGCGGCGGTCTTGTTGAGGTGGATGAATTCCAGTTCGTCCGCGGTGGCGTCGGCTTTCTTTTCCGCGAGCAGGTCCTCCATCTGTCCGCCGATGAGGCGTTCGCTGCCGGCGGCGTCCGCGAGTTCACGGGTCAGCGCGGCAGCGAGGGCCGGGGTGGTGGCGTAGTGCCGGGTGACGAGTTGGAAGGCGAGGGTGAGAAGCGCGTCGCCGGCGAGGAGCGCGGTGGCTTCGTCGAACTGCTTGTGCGTGGTCGGGCGTCCGCGGCGCAGGTCGTCGTTGTCCATGCACGGCAGGTCGTCATGGACCAGCGAGTAGGTGTGGATGCATTCCAGCGCGATGGCCGCCGGCAGGGCGTCGGGTTTCGCGCCCAGCTGGTCGGCGACAGCGAGCGTCAGCACCGGCCTCAGGCGCTTGCCGCCGCCGAGCAGGGCATAGCGCATGGCTTCGTGCAGGCGGGCCGGGCGCGTGCTGCCGGGCGGGACCAGGCGGCCGAGGCCTTGCTCCACGCGGTCCTGGTAGGCGCGGAATTGGGCGGCGAATTCCATGAAAAGAGCCGGAATGTCCCCCCGGTGGCCGTGATTGGCAAATGGATTGTTAACGGTGAGTTGCGGCGGAGAACAGGCTCGCCTTGCGGTCGGGCGCCCTTTCTATCATGCACTCAGCGCAACCGCACCCGACTCCGTCGCCGCGAACCCCACACCTCCATGGCAGACAAGAAAATCGAAAAAGCCCTTTATGGCCCGAGCACCACTGAAGTCGCGCTGGGCGCGATCCTCGGCCTGATCACCGGCTTGCTCTGCGCCTGCGTGTACCTGGTTTTCAAGCCGGTACAACAGGTCAAGGAACTGCCGAAGGAGCCGGTGCGCGGCACCGTGTATTACATCCCGGGTTCGGACAGCACGGCCAAGTCGAAGGCAATCACGGCCAAGCAGAAGACCTTCATCGCCGGGGGCAGCGTGGAGCTGAACGAGGACGAGTTGAATGCATGGTCCACCGCGACATTTGCCAGCGCGCCCGCCCCGGCTCCCGCAAAGCCCGGTGCCAAGCCCGCCACGCCCGCGCCGGCGGCACCGGCTGGCGCCCCGGCGCTCGACGGCATCTTCAATCCCGACCGCCCCAATTTCAAAATCAAGGACGGCACGCTCCAGATCGGTTTCAAATGCGTGCTGAACTGGTACGGTCTCACGCATGAGGTCATCGTGCTGACCACCGGCACGCTCCAGCCGTCGGGTGACGACTTCGTTTACGTGCCGAAGACGCTATATCTCGGTTCCTGCCCGGTGCACCTGATTCCCGGCGCGCCCAAGCCGCTCCTCGAGCACCTGATCGGCAAGAAAAAGGTGCCGGATGAGATCAAGTCGGCGTGGGCCAAGGCGACCGACGTGACGCTGGACGGCAGCACGCTCAAGATCACGATGAAGTGAAACAGCCTTCGCCGAGCCTACGGCTGTCAGGCCCGCCCGGGGGCGATGGAGTGTAAGGTGGCGCCGAACCTTTTGTGTCGAAGAGCCTGAAAAACATCGGCGTTGTCGCCACCGCCACGGTCGTCTCGCGCTTCCTCGGGCTCGCGCGCGACCTGCTGGGCGCCGCGATCTTTGGCGCGAGCGTGCTGAACACGGCCTTTCTTTCCGCGTTCCGCCTGCCGAACCTGTTTCGCCGGCTGCTGGGCGAGGGTTCGCTGACCGCGGCCTTCCAGCCGACG
Organism: Verrucomicrobiota bacterium; assembly: GCA_048497945.1. GTDB lineage: Bacteria > Verrucomicrobiota > Verrucomicrobiia > Opitutales > Opitutaceae > Lacunisphaera. Next base: position 12,722 of record JBEHYX010000070.1, read on the forward strand.
TTCCAGCACGAGTTGCACGAACACGGCAAGGAGGGCGCCTTCGCGCTCCTGAACAAGGTCCTGAGCTGGCTGCTCGTCGTCACCGGCGCGCTGGCGGCGCTGTTGATGCTGGTCTTCAGCCAGTCCCGCCGCCTGCCCGGGCATGAGGACAAATGGTACCTGCTGGCGGACCTGACCGTGATCCTGATGCCATACCTGGTGTTCGTCTGCCTCGCGGCGGCCTTCAGCGCGGCGCTGAACGTGTTCAATCGTTTCCTGGAGCCGGCGCTTTCCCCGATCTGGCTGAACCTGGCGATGATCGCCTCGCTGGGCGGAGCCGGCCTGCATTTTGCGGCCACGCCGCTCGGGGAGATCCACTGGCTGTGTGCGGGTGTGCTCATCGGCGGTTTTTTGCAGATGGCGGTGCCCGCCGCGGCGCTGGCGAAATTCGAAGGTTGGCGCCCGAGATTTGACCTCGGGCTTTCACCGCGCGTGCGCGAGATCGCCCTGCTCATGACGCCCGGCCTGTGGGGCACGGCGATCTACCAGGTGAACTCCTACGTCTCGAGCATGCTGGCGTACTCGATCAACGATTCCGCCGGCACGCTGATGTTCTACGCAAACCGCCTGATGGAGCTGCCGATCGGCGTTTTCGCCATCGCCGTGTCGACCGTGATCTATCCGCTGCTGTCGAAGCACGCGATCGAGCGCAACTACGAGGGCCTCGCCGAGGATTTTCGCAAGGGCATCCGCCTGATCCTCATGATCAACATTCCGGCGGCCATCGGGCTCGCCCTGCTGGCCGAACCGATCGTCCGGTTCCTGTTCCAGCGCCACCAGTTCACGGCGGCCGACACCCAGGCGATGGCGCCGTTGCTGGCGCTCTACGCGGTGGGCCTGCCGTTCTTCTCGGTGGTCAGCCTGCTCGTGCGGGCCTTCTATTCGCTCAAGAACACGAAATCCCCGGTGCGCGTGGCGACGATCGATTTTTTGATCAATCTCGCGCTGAGCCTGGTGCTCATGCGCTGGTTCGGCGCCGCCGGCCTGGTGGTGGCCAGCACCTGCGCGATCATCGCGCAGACCCTGCTGCTGCATCGCGAACTGCACCGCGTGCTGCCGCAGCTGACCCTCGCGCCGCTGGCCGCGTCCTTTGGGAAAATCGCGCTCGCGGCGGTGGCCATGGGACTCGTGGTCTGGGTCGGCGCGCACTTTGCGGGATACCTGCCGTTCGCCGGGAAGATGCGCGATTTCGTGACCATTGGCGGGCTGATCCCGCTGGCGGTCGCGGTGTACGGCGCGATCCTGTGGTTTTTGAAAATCGAGGGCCGGGATGAGCTGGCGCAGGTCTTCGCGAAAGTGCGCGGAAAAATTCGGGGAGCGTGATGGCCGATCCGGTCACAGTCCGGCACAACGTGGAGGCGCATCGCTACGAGGCGCTGGTCGAGGGGCATCTTTCGGTGTGCGAATACGAGGTCGTGGACAACAACGTCATCTTCACGCACACGCTGGTCCCGCCGGAACTGCGCGGGCGCGGCATCGCCGAGCAACTGGTGCGGGTGGCGCTGGACGACGCGCGCACGGCGGGTCGGAAGGTCGTGCCGGCGTGCGGTTACGTGGCGGTCTTCATCCGCCGGCACCGCGAGTATCAGGACTTGCTGGCGTGAGGTGGAGACGGGACCAGTGGTCCCGTGCGTTTTGCGGGACTGCTAGTCCCGCCTCCAAAATAAAAAACCCGTCCCGGCAGGCCGGAACGGGTCGAAAGGGAAGGGCGGATTGATCAGGCCTTCTGGACGAGGCCGGCCTTGATGGCCTTGACCGAGACCCACATGCGCTTCGTGCCGCCGTTGGGCAGCTTGACCTTGATCCACTGGAGGTTCGGGCGGAAGAGGCGGGTGGTGTGCTTGGTGACGTGCGTACCAATGCCGCCGCTCTTCTTGGACTGACCCTTGCGGTGGATGATCTTGCCCTTGGTCGGGCGTTTACCGGTGATTGCGCAAATTCGTGCCATGATGTTTCAGGTGGTTAAGGGGTCAGAAGAAAGGGTTTGGCCTAGTGCTTAGCAAGGGAAATTTAGTTTTTGATCGGACGGGGTCGTTATTTGCGTAAAGCATGGAGGGCCTGAAACTTCTGCCCCATGTTGGCCGGGTGGAGGAGGGTGATCAGCATGCGCTTGCGCGGGCTGAAGGCGCTGGTTTCGGTCCGGGTGATCTCGGCGAGCTTTTCCTTGGCGTGATGCATGAAAAAGGCCTCCTGCGACTGGACCATGGGCTCCCCAAAGCCCGCCTGCATGAGCCCGTCTTCGAGCCAATCCCAGCAGATATGGCAGGTGAGGTCCTGTTTGCCCGGGCGGGCGAAGAGATCGTTGCCCATCTTCTGGCGCAGGTAGGTGCGGCCGGTGCCCTGGGGGATGTTCTCCGCCAGTTCCTGCCAGCTCTTGCCGTAATCGAACGCCAGGAACAGCCCGCGCCATTTTTGGTCCACCAGCCGGTGCAGCATCGGAATCGTCCGCAACGGCAGGTCGATATGGTAGTTTTCCTCGCCCTTGGCCGGCAGGCGGTATGCCTCGGCGGCCAGCTCGGGGGTCAGCTCCGGCAGTTCCACCTCGCGCAGGGTGCGGCCCGTGAGGGCGACGCCGAGTTCGCGCCACTGGCCGCCGCGCCAGACCACGCGATGGAACGGCTGGGCGTCGAAGAGCTCGTTCGAAAACACCACGGCGTTTTCCGGCAGCGTGAAGGGCTGGCCCAGCGAAATGGTCCGGTAGCTCGCGAACGGGTGGGCGATGTCACGGAGCGTGCCGCCGTAGGTTTCGGCGCCGATCTCGACGAAATCGAAGTCCTGCGGGTTCGCGGGTGCGAGCAGCTTGGCCGCCGCATCGGCGACGAGTTCGCCGAACACGGGATTGAAGGAGGTCGCCGTCGAGAAGTCCGCCTTGTCGTCGCGCCCGACGCGCTTGAAGTCCCGGGTGTAGTAACCGGCCGTCGGATGGTACATTGCCAGCTCCATGTAGCGCGCGAACGAGACGCCGCGGGCGGCGCCGGGTTCGGTGGCGAAGATCTCATAGAAGTCTGACGAGGAAGCCATTTGCCAACCCAAGCATTTGCCCACACTGAAAGCCATGCTCAAACGCATCCTTGTCATCGCGGTGGCCGTGTTCGCCGGTTTCGGCCTGGCGCAGTTCGCCGGCCGCCATTCCGGCGCGCCGAGCTGGTGGCCCGACCGCGACCGCGACAAGCAGGTGCGCTATTTCCGCGAGGTGCTGCAGCTGGTGAAGGAGAACTATGTCGGCGACGCGCCGGCGGACTACCAGAGCCTCACGCGCTCCGCGCTCGACGGCATGGTCAGCCAGCTGGACCCGCATTCCCAGTTCCTTGTGGCCGACGAATACCGCGAGACCGAGGACGAGCTGACCAATGCCTTCACCGGCGTCGGCATCCAGGTGGAGGCGCGCGACGGGCACATCGTGATCGTGACGCCCATCGCCGGCACGCCGGCCGAGCGCGCCGGCATCCGCCGGGGCGACCAGCTGACCAAGATCGACGGCGAAGCACTGGTGAACCCCACGCTCGACAGCACCATCAAGCTGGTGCGCGGCGAACCGGGCTCGCTGGTGACGCTGACTGTTTACCGCCCGAGCCAGGACAAGACGCTCGACTTCGCGGTCCGCCGCGAGCGCATCCAGCTCGACAGCGTCCGGCTCGCCACCGTGCGCCCGGGCCACATCGGTTACCTGCAGATCACACAGTTCAGCGAACGCACCGGCGAGGAGTTCAAGGCGGCGCTGGCCAGGCTGGAGCAGCAGGGCATCCGCTCGCTGGTCATCGACCTGCGCAACAACCCGGGCGGCCTGCTCGACGCCGCCATCGACGTCTGCAACGAGTTTTTCGACAAGGGCGAGCTCATCGTCTACACGCAGGGCCGCACGCCCGAGTCGCGCGAGAGCTATTACGCCAAGGGTGGGCACGGCGTGCGCAAGTACCCGGTCGCCATCCTCGTCAATGGCGGCACCGCCAGCGCCGCCGAAATCGTCTCGGGCGCGATGCGCGACACGAAGCGCGCGGTCATCGTCGGCGAAAAGACCTTCGGCAAGGGTTCCGTGCAGAGCGTCATCGAACTCGACAACGGCGAGGGCCTGCGCCTGACGACGGCGCGCTACTACACGCCGAGCGGTGTCACCATCCACGAGAAGGGCATCCAGCCGCATGCCGAGGTGGAGATCAGCGCCGACGACGAGGCGAAGATCCGCCTGCAGCAGTCGCGCGCGGCCGACGAGGATTCGGCCAACGACGACGGCAAGCCCATCCCCGACGTCCAGCTCGCGGCCGCCGAGGAGATCCTCACCGGCGTGCTGGCGGTCAGGACCGCGCCATGATCCTGGCGCTGGAAAGTTCCTGTGATGAGACCGCGGTCGCGGTCTTCGATCCGGCGGCCGGATTGAAAGGCGAATGGGTGCACAGCCAGATCGCGCTGCACGAGGCCTATGGCGGCGTGGTGCCCGACTTGGCGAGCCGCGAGCACCTGGCGCATTTCAGCCCGCTGCTGCAGCGCGCGCTGGCCACGCTGGCGCCGGGGGAGGTGAGCCGCATCGCGGTCACCCAGGGTCCGGGCCTCGCGGCCTGCCTGGCGATGGGGCTGGCCGCGGCGAAGGGCCTGGGCGTGGCGTGGGGGGTGCCGGTCGTCGGCGTGAACCACCTGCGCGCGCATGCGTTCTCCCCGTTCATCTCGCTGCACGCGGCGAACCCGGCGGCGTTCGACGCGGAGTTCGCCCGGCTGCTGCCGCACCTCGGGCTGCTCGTGTCGGGTGGCAACACCGCGTTGTTCGCGATCGACGAGGCGCGGAAGATCACGCTGCTGGCCTCGACGATGGACGACGCCGCCGGCGAGGCGCTGGACAAGGGCGCCAAGCTGCTCGGCCTCGGTTATCCGGGCGGGCCGCAGGTGGAGAAGCTCGCGGCGGGCGGGCGGGCCGATGCGTTCGCGTTTCCCAAGGCGGTGGCGCAGCGTTCGACGCTCGAGTTCAGTTTCTCCGGCTTGAAGACCAGCCTGCGTTACCAGCTGGAAAAGATGCCGGCGGCCGAGATCGAACTGCGCAAGGCCGACCTCTGCGCCAGCTACCAGGCGGCGGTGTTCGATGCGCTGGTGCGCAAGTCGCGCCTGGCGCTGGAGGGTGGCCATGTAGGGCGGGGTCGCCTGACCCCGCCATCGAACGAGGCGGGATCAGCGATCCCGCCCTACAGCGAAGGAATTTCTTATCGGAGCTTCGGCCTCTCCGGCGGCGTGGCGAACAACCGCGCGCTGCAGGGCCTGCTCGAGACGGTGGCGAAGCAGCGCAACCTGCCGTTCCTGCAGGCCCAGCCCCAGCATACCGGCGACAACGCCGGCATGATCGCCTTCGCCGCGTGGGCCGAGCGCGAAAGCGGCGGTCTCAACGAGTCGGGCCTGGGGCTGGAAATCGCCCCAAGCCTGCCGCTGGCGCGCTAGGCGCGCCGGTTTATTTCCAGAGCCAGGAGAAGACCGCGGCGGTGCCGGCGGCGTAGAGCGCGGCATCGATGAGATACTTGGCGCTCGAGACCCACGGACGTCCGGACCAGATGGATTCCTGGAACGTGCCGAAGCCATAGCCGACGAAGCCGACGGCGAAGGCCAGCTTGGCGGCGGGGCGGGCAAACGTGTGGTCGAGGGGAATGAGGCGTGACGCCAGGAAGGCGGCGACCGCCGAAACCAGCAGGCAGAAGAGAAACCACATGCCGAGGTACTTGCCCATGGCCGGCTGGCCATTCGGCAGGAGCGTGATGTGCCCGATCGGGCCTTCCACATACTTTTTCTTCATGGCTTCGCTGGCCATGTCCTTCATGTCCTTGCAGTGCGGCATGACGTAGCGCCCGGGTTGGGCGTTGCCGGCACGGATGGCGTCCCGAATGGCGTCCTCGTTGGCGAAACTGCGGTAGTCGGACGCATGCCAGTTGAAGGCCATGTGAATGAGGGAGCTGATCACGAAAACGACCACTGCGCTGAGCAGGATCGGCAGCCAGAGGGATAACAGGGTATTCATGGGGCGGCGGGGTTGGGGGCTGTGAGCTTGATCGCAAAAAGGCTCCCGGACGGCAAGCGACGAACCGGCGCGAACGCGGCCGGGATCATGCCGTTGCTTCCCGCCTTTGCCCGATGGCCGGCCAAATTGGAAGGTGGAGCGCGGTGACCCCACCACGCTGAAGGAGCTCCGCCGGCAAGAAGCGCCTTGGGGACAAGTCGCTCCACTTGCAACGGCACGATCCGGTTCAGCGGCCGGCCTTCAGCTTGTCGCGCAGGTAGGGTGCCGTCGGGCTGCGCTTTACCTTGAGCAGGCCGGCGAGTTCGCCCTGGTAGAGGATCTCGCCGCCGTGCGGTCCGCCGCCGGGCCCGAGTTCGAGGATGTAGTCGGCCTCGGCCAGCAGGTCGAGGTGATGCTCGATGACCACGACCGTGTGGCCTTGCTCGACGAGGTTGTGCAGCACCTTGATGAGCTTCTCGCAGTCGCTGAGGTGCAGGCCGATGGTCGGTTCCTCGAGCAGGTAAAGGTTGCGCACGGCGATGCCGCGCGAGCGCTCCTGGTAGGTCGGCAGGCCGGTGGTGAGCTCCGTGACGAGCTTGAGGCGCTGGGCTTCGCCGCCGGAGAGCGTCGGGCTGCTCTGGCCGAGCGTGAGGTAGCCGAGGCCGCAATCGACCATCAGCTTGCAGACCTGCGAAAGCTGCGAGTGGAAGTCGAAGAACACCGCCGCCTCGTCGAACGTCAGCTGCAGCACCTGGCCGATCGACTTGCCCTTCCACGTGATGTCGCTGAGTTCCGGCCCGAAGCGCGAACCGCCGCACGCGTCGCACGGCAGGTAGGAATCGGCCATGAAGGCCATCTCGAGCTTGATGCGGCCGGCGCCGGAGCAGGTTTCGCAGCGTCCGCCCGGCGTGTTGAACGAGAAGCGGCTGGCGGTGTAGCCGCGAAGCTTGGACTCAGGCAATGAGGCGAAGAACTGGCGGACGAGATCGTAGATGCCGAGATAGGTGGCCGGCGTGGAACGCGGCGTCTTGCCGATGGGCGACTGGTCGACCTCGACCACCGATTTGAAGTGCTGCGCGTTGCGCAGCTCTTCAAACGGCGAGACCTGAGGCCTGAGACCTGAAACCTGAAGGTCTTCGGCTTCGAACTTGCCGTGCTTGAGGAAGTCCTTCCCGGTGAGCTTTGCCTTCTTCTGTTTGATGGCGCAGGTGACCGCGGGATGCAGGATGTCGCGGAAGAGCGTGGACTTGCCGGCGCCGCTGGGGCCGCTGGCCATGATGAGCCGGCCGAGCGGCAGGCGCAGGGTCTGGTCCTTCAAGTTGCGATAGTTGATGTCAAAGAGCTCCAGCCAGTCGGTTTTTGTAGGGCCGGCGCTCGTCGCCGTGCCTTCGGGAATCTTGCGCGCACTCGCGGCAGGCCTGCCAGCGAGCGGCAGCCCTACAGGGCGGTACGCCCCGCGGATCGGGTGGGGGATGCCCTTCGACAGGAAGATGCCGGTGAGCGAGGCGTCGTTCTGTTTGATCTCGGCGGGCGTGCCGTTGGCGAGGATCTCGCCGCCATGGCGGCCGGCGGCGGGGCCGAGGTCGATGATGCGGTCGGCGCGTTCCATCACCACGTCATCGTGCTCGACGACGAGCAGCGAGTTGCCCTTGTCGCGAAGCGCCACGAGCGTGTCGATGAGCTTGTCGTTGTCGCGCGCGTGCAGGCCGATGGACGGCTCGTCGAGGACGTAGAGCACGCCGGAAAGATTCGAGCCGAGCTGGGCGGCGAGCCGGATGCGTTGGGCTTCGCCGCCGGAAAGCGTGTCGGTGGCGCGGTCGAGCGACAGATAATCGAGGCCGACATGCGCAAGGAAGCGCAGGCGCTCGGCGATCTGCGGGACGATGTCCTGCGTGATGAGCTTTGAGCGGGCATCGAGCTGCAGGTCGTCCAGCGTGGCGAGCAACTGCTCCGGCGTGAGCCGGCAGAGTTCGGGGAGGGAGATGCTGGATCTCAGATTGGAAACTTGAGATTTCCGATTTCCGCGCAGCGGGAGTCGAACTGCGCGGGCCACGCGGTTCAGGCGCTCGCCCTGGCAGGTCGGGCAGAGCTTGCCGTGCGAGGCCGGGTCATCCGGGTCGAAGGCGCGCAGCGCGTCGGCGACTTCGTCGGAGCGCTCTTCGTCCTCGTCGGGCTTGAGCATCCAGTCGTAGATGCGGCCGTGGCCGCGGCAGGTCGGGCACCAGCCGCGCGGCGAGTTGAACGAGAAGTGCTTCGGGTCGAGCTCGGGGAACGACTCGCCGCTGGCGACGTCGGTGCGGGTCGTGGAGAACCAGGAGAGGATCTCACCGGCCGGTGTCAGCAGGAAACACGAGCCTTTGCCCAGCTTGAGAGCCTTATCCAATTGGACGGACAGGCGACGGGGGACAGGAGACAGTTTTCCCCGGTCCTGTCCTTTCTTGTCTCCTGTCACCTGTCCACTGTCCCCTGATTTGAGGTCGGCTACGACGACCTCAATGTCGTGTTCCTTGTAGCGGTCGAGCTTGGCGAAGGTGTCGACGCGCTGCAGGTGCCCGTCGATCCGCATCAGCTCGTAGCCCTGCTTGCCGATCCATTTGGCGATCGGCTCATGGTGGCCCTTGCGGCCGCGGATCAATGGTGCGCAGAGGTAAAGGTGTTTCGCCTTCTTCGCCTTGGGCAGGGCGAGGGTTTTTTCCAGCAGGTGACGCAGCTGGGTGGGCGAAAGCGGCGTGACCGGGCGGCCGGATTCCGGGTGGTGCTGGACGCCGGCGCGGGCGTAGAGGAGGCGCAGGTACTGGGCGACCTCGGTGATCGTGGCGACGGTCGACTTGCGCGAGCCGCGGGTGACGCGCTGCTCGATCGCGACGGTCGGCGGGATGCCGGTGAGGCGGTCGATGTCCGGACGCGGCAACTGCTCGACGAACTGGCGCGCGTAGGGCGACATCGACTCCATGAAGCGGCGCTGGCCCTCGGCGAAGATGATGTCGAACGCCAGGGTGGACTTGCCCGAGCCGGAGACGCCGGTGATGACGGCGAGCTCGTGGTGCGGGATCGAGATCGAGATGTTCTTCAGGTTGTTCTCCCTCGCTCCAAGGACTTGGAGCGAGCCGGAAACCTGAGACCTGAACCCTGCAACCTGAGGATTATACGGCGCGGGGTCCTCGGCGGCGGCGAGCTGGCGTTCGCTGTCGCCGTCCAGCGCGGCGCGCAGGAAGGGGGAGGTGGCGGTATCCCGGGCGGCGATCTGCTCCGGCGTGCCCTCGGCGACGATCCTGCCGCCCTCGGCGCCGGCTTCGGGCCCGACCTCGAGGATCCAGTCGCAGGACTTGAGGATGTCGAGGTTGTGCTCGATCACCACGACGCTGTGGCCCTGGTCGACGATGCGCTGGAGCACCGCGAGCAGACGCTTCACGTCGTGGCGGTGCAGGCCCGGGGGGGGGGGGGGGGGGGGGGGGGGGGGGGGAGAGGGGGGAGAGAAGCGA
>JBEHYX010000071.1:0-21845 GCA_048497945.1 Verrucomicrobiota bacterium
GTCATCGCAATCCTGGCCGGAATTGTCATCGGGGTCGGCCGCTACGCGCTGGAAAACGGCCGCACCTCGCGGGCGCGGGCGGAACTCGCCGCGCTGGCGGCGGCGTTGGACGGCTATCGCGCGGCCCAGGGCGACTATCCCCGCACCAACGAACCGGCGCACCTGCTGCAGTCGCTCATCGGACGGCGCCGGCCCGGTTACGAGCCAATGAACGCGGCCGCGATGCTCGAGCTCGCCAAGTTCAGCACGGAGGGCGAACTCGATCCTTTCACCAACGAGGCGGCGACGCTGGTCGATCCGTGGGGACATCCGTATCGCTACGCCTACAAATCCTCGTCGCCGTGGACCAATTCCTCGTACGTCCTTTATTCCGCGGGTCCCGACGGCCTCGACAACGCCGCGCTGCAGAGCGGGGGCTTTCCCGACCTTGCGGCACCGGGCAACGCGGACAACCTTTACGCGAACCGATGAACAGCCAGAAAGCAGTCAGCGTTCAGCTTTCAGCCCCCCCTGTAGCGGGGGGGGGGGGGGGGGGGGGGGGGGTTGGGGGTGGGGACGGCGGGGAGAAGAGGGGAAGCAAAAAACCGCCGCTACAGCCGTCCTCCGTCCTCCGTCGTCCGTCCTCCCGATGCTGGCCGCTGCCAGCCCGGGGCCAGTCGCCCGGCCTGCGCCGTGGCTGGTCTGCGTTCACTCTCCTCGAACTGCTCTGCGTCATCGCGGTCATTGGCATCCTCGCGGCGCTGATTTTCCCGAGCGCCGGCGCCGCGCGCCGTTCCGCCAACAAGGCGAAGGTGAAGGTGCAGTTCTCGCAGTGGGTCGCCGCGATCGAGGCCTTCCGCGGCGAGTATGGCTATTATCCCGCGTTCGATGCCAGCAACCTCGTCAATGGCGGCGTCACGTCGGGCGACCATCTTTTCCATGACCTGCTCGCCGCCCGCCGCCGCGACGGCACGGCGCTCGCGACGGGAAGCCTCGCAGCGCAGCAGAACCGGAAGCTGATCTCGTTCTACGGCTTCAGCGACGCCGAGCTGTCGCCGACCGGGCTCGTGCGCGATGCCTTTGACGACACGGCGATCGCGGTGCTCGTGGACAAGGATCTCGACGGCGTGATCAAGCCGGGCGCGGATTTCACGCTGCTGCCCGCGGTCGCCGGCATGACACCCACGGCGGCCGACTTTCCCGTCACCGGGGTGCGCGCCGGGGTGATCTTCTATGCCCCGGCGCCGGGCGCGACCGCGGCGAATCCTGAGTTTATCTTCAGTTGGAAATGAGACCTGCGAAGCTGATGGCTGGAAATGTAGGGCCGCCGCTTGCCGGCGTGCCGAAGGACTCGCGCACAACGGCCCGGCCACGAGGACCGGCCCTACACAATTCCATGAGAGGCGGATACACGCTGCTGGAACTGCTCGTCGTCATCGGCATCATCTCGGCGGCGGCTTTCTTCCTCTTCCGCGCGCTGAGTGGGGGAGGCCGGAGCGCGGCATTGCAATCGAGTCAGGCCACGCTCGTTAACCTCGTCACCTCGGCGCGCACCAAGGCGGCGGCCACCGGGTGCAAGGCGCGCCTGCTCGTCAACAACGACCCGGCCGAGCCCGAGCGCTACCTGCGCTTCGTCGTGCTGCAGGTCGGGCGCCAGCCGGGCGCGGCGCCGGCGGAGTGGGAGACGGTGCAGTCGGTTTTCCTGCCGCCGGGGGTCTATGTGGTGCCGGGCTCGCTCGCCGGGCTGGTTACGGATGGCACGCAATGGAAGCGGGTGTCCGACGCATCGGACGATTTGGATTCCGACCTCTTTACCAACCAGAGCCTCGCCTACGTGTTCGAAGGCGACGCGAATGCGCAGGTCTGGACGGGCGTCGCGTTCACTGCCAACGGCACGCTCGCCGCGCTGGGCGGCGGCCCGCCGCCCAAAGGGTCGATCGTCCTGGCGCTCGGCCAGCTGCGCGCGCCCGGCAGCTATTCGCCGGGACAACCAAGCGTGCTGCTGTCGGACCCGGCCGGCGTGCGCGGGTTGCAGCTCAGCGCCTACGGGATCCCGGCTTTGTTGAATGATCGGAGTGCTTTTTGACGGTCTTCGGTAATGCAGGTTCGCTCGCGTATTTCTTACACACCCCGCCCGGTGGGCACCCCTCTTGATCGAGGGGATTACCGTGGCGCAGGTTTGGGTCCCCTCGATCAAGAGGGGTGGCGCAAAGCGCCGGGGTGTGTTGCCCGCGCCTTTTCCCTCATCGAGGTCATTATCGCCGTCGCGCTCTTCGCCGCGTCGGTCACGGTCATCCTCGCGCTGCTGCCGGGACTGACGCGGCGCAGCGCGGAAAATGCCGACCGCCTCGTCGCGCAGCGGCTGCCGGACGCGGTTCGGGTGGAACTCGAGCGGCTGGCGCTGCCGGGTTTCGATGCGCTGGCGGCCCAGGCCCCGGTCATGGGCACGCCGCCGGAAAACGGGCTGGCGCTGGTCGCAACCCGCGACGGCGCACGCGTGCAGGCACGGGACGCCCAGGCGCCGGCCACGGGCCGCATCGCGGACGGTGAACAGTATTTCCTGGTCGAGTGCTGGCGCTTTGCCGACGGGCCGCTGCGCTACGATGCGGCGCAGTCGTCGCTCGCGTTGTGCGTGCGCGTCACCTGGCCCTACCGGTTGCCCGGGAGCACGACGTCGGTGACGGAGACCGCGCGGCAGGAGTTCACGTTCGTGACCACGCTGAACCGATGAAAGCGCTGCAACCTGCATTGTGTAGGGCTGCCGCTTGTCGGCAGGCCATTGCGCGTGTACAAAACGGCCCGGCGACGAGCACCGGCCCTACACAGACGTCCGGTTTCACGTTACTCGAACTCCTCATCGCCGTGACGATCACGCTCCTGATCGCCGGGCTGATGCTGACCATCACCACGAATGCGATGGAGCTCTGGCGCCGCCAGCAGGCCGCCCACGCGCAGGCGGCGTCGGCGCGGCAGATCCTGGACTTGGCTGAGCGCGACCTGCAATCGGCGCTGCACCGGCGCGACAGCAACCGCTGGCTGGCCGCCGACATCCTCGACGATGGCGGCGCCTTGGCCAACCACGGCTGGCTGATCGGGCCGGGCCTCATGAAGCCGGCCAACGGCGGCAGCCTGCTGCCGTTGCCACCGGCGGATGCCAGCGGCGGACGCCGGATCGACGACGCACGCTTCGGCCTGTCCGGCGTCTGGTTGCGCTTCGTGACCTTCAACGTCGAGTCCGGCGGCAGCCTGCCGTCCGTCGTGGCCTACCAGCTTGCGCGCCGGCCGGTGACAGGCGATGCCATCGCCAGCAACCCGGCGCCCGTGCGCTACAACCTCTACCGCTCGGTCGTGGGCAATGCGGACACGCTGGCCAACGGCTACGACGTGGCGGCGAGCGCCTACGCCAGCACCGGCAACACGCCGACGAGCGCGCTTTCGACCGCGTACCGCCAGCCGCGCAACGTCATGAACCCAAGCCACGCCAACCTGCTCGCATCGAACGTGGTCGATTTCGGCTGCTGGCTCTATGCGCGCGGTCCCGCGGGCGAACTGATCCGCATTTATCCCGCCGCGACCGGTGACCTCTCGCACGCCGCGGTCGGCCAGAGCACGGCGAACGACTCGCGCTTTCCGGAAGTGGCGGACGTCATGGTGCGCATCCTCAGCGAGGAGGGCGCCGCGCTCGTTGAGGCGATCGAAAGCGGCCGGGTGAAGCGTCCGCCGGAATATTCCAACGACGCGGCGTGGTGGTGGGGCGTCGTCGAGGCGCACTCCGCGGTCTTCGCCCGCCGCATTGAAATCAAAGGGACCGCCCCATGATGCTCCGCCGCTTCATTCCTGTCATCGCGAGGGGCGCGAAGCGCGCCGTGGCGATCCAGCTGGATTGCTTCGACGCCTCGCGGAGCGCGGCTCCTCGCAATGACATTCAAACGCGAAAACAGAATTCCGGTTTCGCCCTCGTGATCACGGTCGTGCTGCTCGCGCTGCTCGTGCTGGTGGTTTACGCGCTGAGCGTGCTCAGCCGCGTGGGGGCGGACATCGCGGCCAGCGACTCCTACCAGGCGCAGGCGCGCCAGAACGCATTGGTCGGGCTTGGCCAGGCGATCGGCGGACTCCAGCGCTACGCCGCCGAGGACGAGGTCATCACCGGCATGGCGGGTATCGCCGGCGTGGGCGAGGGCGCGAACCAGCCGGCGCGGCATTGGTGCGGCGTGTGGGACCGGAACGCCCGGTTTTACCGCTGGCTGGCCTCGGGCGAGAACGGCGGCCCGATCCTGCCCGTGCTCACCGGTCCCGACTCGCTGGCGTTGGTGGCCGCGGGTTCGGTCGGCGCCGAGGGCGCCGATCGCGAGTGGGTGCGCGCGCTGCTGGTGCCGGTCATCGTGAACACCCGCGAGCGCGCGAACGTCCGGCTCGGCAGCTATGCGTGGTGGGTGGGGGACGAGGGCGTGAAGCTCAGCGCCGTGCTGCCGAACGAGAAGCACGCCATCGACGAATACCTCTCGCTTTCGCCGACCGCGGTCGGGCTGCAGAATGTCGCGAGCTACGAGCAGATCGCGCTGCTGCCCGGGTCGGCCTCGGCGGCGGTGCTGGCGGGCCAGCTGCGCACCAGTTTCCACCAGCTGGGCCGGACGCATCTCATCGCCACCTATCACCCGGCGGTGCCCGGCCTGATGAACGTCAACTCGACCTCGCAGCGCTACTGGCGCGGGGTGGCGGCCACGTACAACCGCCTGAAGCCGTCTTCCGCGCCGACGATCGGCGTGCCGGGCTTCGCCGCGTGGATGCACGACCACATCACGATGGCCGACCCGGGGGCGGCCAAGGCGGCGAACGGGCCGTACCCGACGGTGGACCTTTTCCTGGAAAGCGAGGCCCTGGCCGGCGCCCTGAGCCAGAACGGCGGCTCGCTGCTCAAGTTCGGCGACGTGATGCGCCCGTGGCTGACGGTGCGGTCCGACACCTTTCGGGTGCGGGCTTATGGCGACGCCGTCAATCGGTCCGATCCCACGCGAACCGAGTCGACCGCGTGGTGTGAAGCCATCGTCCAGCGCGTGAAGGACGAGCCGACCGCCACCCACGGCCGTTTCGTGGTGATTTCCCTCCGCTGGCTGAGTCCGGACGATATTTGATCCGGATGGGCAGGTGTCTAGTGACCCGACGGGGCAGTGGCGTTTGGCTTCTGCTTGAGCTTCTCGATTTCTCCACGCAGCGAACCGATCTCTTCGCCGACCATGTTCAGGGCTTGCTGCACCCCTTCGCGTAGGGAGCGATTTTTGGTTTCGGCTTCGGTCCGGTAGTAAGCGACGGTATTTTCGAGCTCTTTCACCCGGCGTTCGAGATCGGCCACGGTCTTGCGCAGCTCCGCTTCGACGGCTGATTGCGTCGGGGGCAGAGGCATCGGGGTGTCGGCGCGGGCCGCGTTGCCAAGGACAAGGCCGAGCGTGAGGACAAGGAGTAGTCGGGAGTTGGATTTCATGAAAAGGAAGGGTGGTTGCAGGAGAGAAAGGTGCCCGGATGGCCCCAGAAAAATCTTGTGGATTTCGGGCCAAAACTGTGACTTCTTGCGCGTCCCTTTCGCCAGGGTAGCTCAGTGGTAGAGCAGAGGACTCATAAGCCTTTGGTCGCGAGTTCAATCCTCGCCCCTGGCACCAACTTAAAGCCGCGGCCCAGCGCTGCGGCTTTTTGTTTGGCGGCGGTTGGTTCGGTGTATTCGGTGGGGCCCGTGTCCAACCCCTCTTACGATCTCGTCGTCCTCGCGGCCGGCATGGGCAGCCGGTTCGGCGGCATCAAGCAGGTGCAGCCGGTCGGGCCTCACGGTGAACTGATCATCGAGTACTCGGCCTTCGACGCGCTGCGCGCCGGCTTTGGCCGGCTTGTGCTGGTGATCCGCAAGGACATCGAGGCCGACTTCCGCGCCACGATCGGCCGTCGACTCGAGCAGCGGATGGACGTGCGCTATGTTTTTCAGGAGCTCGACTCCCTGCCGGCCGGCTTCAAGGCGCCGGCGGATCGCACCAAGCCGTGGGGCACGGCGCATGCGACGCTGTGCGCGCGGCCGGAAGTGCGCGGGCCGTTTGCGGTGATCAACGCCGACGATTTCTACGGGGCCTCAGCTTACCAGACGCTGGCGAATCATTTCAAAAAATCCTCCGACTACGCGATGGTGGGCTATCCGCTCAGCCAGACGCTGTCGGAACACGGCACAGTGAGCCGCGGGCTTTGCGCCACGGACGCGAGCGGCCGCCTGCAAAGCATCACGGAGATCACCAAGATCGAGAAGACCGCGACGGGCGCGCGTTATACCGATGCAGCCGGCCAGGAGCGGCAGCTCACGGGCGCGGAGATCGTGTCGATGAACTTCTGGGGCTTCACGCCGGCGGTTTTTCCGCAGCTCGAGGCGAAGTTCCGCGCGTTCCTCGCGGCGCGGGGCACCGATCCCAAGGCGGAGATCTACCTGCCGACCTGCCTGAGCGAATTGAACCAACGGGGCGAGGCGAGGATCGCCCTGCATCGCTCCGCCGATGCGTGGTTCGGCCTGACCTATCGGGAGGACCTCGCCGCTGCGCAGGCGGCGATCAAGTCGCTCGTGGCCGCCGGCCGCTATCCGGCGCCACTGTGGAAGTAAGAAGGCAGAAGGAAGAATTAAGAAGGCCGAGTCAGCCTGGTTTCTTAATTCTTCCTTCTGCTTTCTTACTTTAAGCGAGCTCCGCCAGGAGCGAGCGCAGTTCCCGTTCGGGATCCTCGTGGTTCTGGTCCACGGCGAGGGCGAGGGCGGCTTCGAGCCAGGGCCGGGCTTCGGCTTTTCGGCCGAGGCCGATGAGCGCCTTGCCGAGAAGGATGGGCGGCATCATCCAATCCGCCTTCTTGTTCGCACAGATCGCGAAGTGCTCGACCGCTTCGGCGGCGCGATTCTCGGCGAGCAGGGCTTGGGCGAGGCTGAAGCGGAACAGCTCGTTGTCCGGCTGCTTCGCGACCAGCGCGGCAAATTGTTCGGAGCGATTTTTCACCACGGATTGCCCGGATAAATACGGATTACACGGATGGTTTCTGCCGGGGTTGAATCCATTTCAATCCGTCCCGATCCGTGTGATCCGTGGTCAAAAACGGATCGGATCGGGATCACTCGAAGAACAGCGCGACGCCGGTGGAATTGTCGAGGCCGCCGCGCTCGTTGGCGCGGTCGACCAGCGTTTTCACCAGCGTCTCGGGCGTGTCGGCCTTCATCATCGTCTCGGCGATTTCCTCGGGCGCAATGAAGCGGGTGATACCGTCGCTGCACAGCAGGTAGCGGTCGTGCGGCAAAATCGTCTGGGCAAAGCAGTCGGGCTCGAGCGGCGGCGGCTGGCCGATGCAACGGGTGAGGGCGTTGCGGTTTTCCATCAGCAGGCCGAGCGGTTCGCCGCGGGCGGCGCGCTGCTTCAGCTCGTTCTCGATGGTGTGGTCGGTGGTCAGCTGCTGCATCGCCTTCGAGCGCAGGCGCAGGGCGGTGGAGTCGCCGACATGGCCGAAATGCAGCTTCACGCCGACGACGTGCGCGAAGGTCAGCGTCGAACCGATGCCAAATTGCGGGCTGAGCGTGCGGCCGAGCTTGAAGACCTGGTCGTTGATCTCGGTCAGGATGCGCTCGTAGTTCAGCTTCTGCCCGGTGGCGTGCTCGCCGACGATTTTTTGCAGCGTCGTCACCGCCAGCAGGCTCGCCTGGGCGCCCGCCGGGAGGCCGCCGATGCCGTCCGCCACCGCGTAGATCCCGAGCGTGTCGTTGCACAGGTAGCTGTCCTCGTTTTCTGGGCGGACACGGCCGATGTCGGAGTGGGCGAAGGAGCTGAACTTCATTAAATGCCAAAGACTAGTGGCAGCTTTTTGCTCAAGGGAAAGGCCGAAACGCGCGCTCCCGGTTGCCCCGGTCGATGCGTTCGTAATCGCTTGTGGGCAAGCTGCCTAGAAATTCCCGGCCATAGGTTTTAGCCAGCACCCGGGTGTCGAGGATGGTGACCAACCCGCGGTCGGTTTTGCTGCGGATCAGGCGGCCCACGCCCTGGCGAAATTTGATCAGCGCGTCGGGCAGGGTGAGCTCGTTGAAGGGGTTGCCGCCGGCGTCGCGGATGTGCTCGCAGCGGGCCTCGATGATCGGGTGCGTCGGCGGGTCGAAGGGCAGGCGGGTGATGATGACCTGCGACAGCGCCGCTCCCGGCACATCCACGCCGGTCCAGAAACTGTCGGTGCCGAAAAGCACGGCGTTGCCCAGGGTGCGCATCTGTTGCGCGAGCTCGGTCCGCGACATCTCCGCGCCCTGGATCAGGAACGGCCGGCCCGCCTCCCGCCACTCGGGCTCGAGCGTCGCGGCGACGGCCCGCATGTCGGTGTAACTGGTGAAGAGCACGAGCGAGCCGCCTTTCACCGCCGCGGTGCAGAAGCGGATGTAGTCGGTGAGCGCGTCGACCGCGAGCCGGGCCTCCTGCGGCGAGGGCAGCGGCACGTCGGAGGCGACATAGACGCGCATGTTGCGCTCGAAATCGAACGGCGACTTCACCGCGACCGCCTCGGCGCCCTCGGCCCCGATGCGCGCCGCGAACGGCTCGATGCTGCCGCCCATCGCCAGGGTGGCGCTGGTGCAGACGACGCTCGTCGAACAGCCGAAGAGGTGCTTCCGCAATTCGGGCGCGACATCGATGGGCGCGCTGCGGAGCGTGACGATGGTCTGCTTGCGGCCGCTGCGCTCCGCCCAGTAGACGTGGTCCTTGTCCCCGAGTGTGAGCCACTCGGTCAGGCCGGCCTGCAGGCCCTTGATGCGGCCCTGCTGTTCCTGGATTTCGTCGCTTTCGCGGCTGTCGGGTGGCAGGCGGTCGGCGATCTTGCCCAGAAGGCGGTGCAGGGCGCCGAGCGGGCCGTCGAGCGTGGGCTCGGCGACACCCTGCTCGCGGATGCGCACGACCGGGCGCTGGTCCAGCACCCGGTTGGCAAGGAAATCGAAGAACTGCCTCGAGGCGTCGAGCGCATCCATGACGAGCTGCTGCGCCTCGGCCCCGCCGTGCTTGCGGAAAATCCCGCGCTTGGTCTTCGGGTTGAAAAGATACTTCAGGGCGCGGTCGACGCCGTAGCTGCTGAGCGAGAGCCCGAAATTCTCCGTGGCGACGTCCGGCACCGTGTGCGCCTCGTCGAGCACGAGGAAATCGTCGGCGAAAAGCACGCCGCGCGTGTCGCCGGCCCCCTGGGCGCGGGCACCGCCGGCGTTGATCAGCGCGAAGAGGAGCGAGTGGTTGACGATGATCACCTGCGCGGTGCGCAGCCGGGCGCGGGCGCGCTGGTAGTGGCACTTCTCGCCGTCGCAGTGCTTGCGCGAGCAGGCGGACGAGTCGGCGTTGACGCTGTCCCAGACTTCCGGGCGCGGCGGCGGCTTCAGCTCGTGCCGCAGGCCGGTCTCGGTCGTCTCCGCCCAAGCGGCGATGCGCTGCAGCTCCTCATAGTCGGCGTCGGCAAACAGGCTGGCACGGTCGGCGAGGGCGTGGCTGAGGCGGGTGGGGCAAAGGTAGTTGGATTTGCCGACGAGCACGGCGGACTTGAACCCTGCGTACGGCGCGCCGGCCGGGTCGGCCTGGAAGACGCGGCGGCAGATCGGCAGGTCCTTTTGCTGGATCTGTTCCTGCAGCGAGATCGTGTGCGTCGAGACGATCAGCTGCCGCTGCTGGTCGACGGCGTGGATGATGCCCGGGACGAGGTAGGCCAGGCTCTTGCCGACGCCGGTGCCGGCCTCGAAGAGCAGCGGCGTGTCATCCGCCAGCGCCCCGGCCACGGCGCGGGCCATCTGCTCCTGCTCGGGGCGGTGTTCCAGCCGCAGCGCGGCGCACAGCGTCCCGCTCTCGCCGAAGATCTCGTGCGCGAGTTCGAGCAACCGGGTCGGCTTCGTGCCGCCGCCTTCGCTGAGTCCGATCATCCGCCGAATGAGCGCACGCGCGCGAGGCGGCGCAAATCAATTTGCACGGGGTTTTCGATCCCATACCCTGTTGCGGTCATCCTGAGCTGCAGGTGGTCGCCGCCGTCCCGGCGGCGACAGGCGTCGGTGCGGAGACCGACGCCCACCCGAAGCCAGAAGAACGACAACTTCCGACCATGCCCAACACTTCTTCCAACTGGACCGACGACCTGATCCGCTTTCTCTGCGAGCAGCCGGGCATCGGCGCGGTGCGGCTCGATCCGGCGGCGCACAAGGTGGCGGTCGCCACGCTGGGCGAGGTGAACCTGGCGGACCTCGAGGCGAAGCTCGCGGAGACGATCGAGGCGGTCGAGGAGAAGTTCGCCGACCAGCCCGCGCGGCTGGCCGCGGCGGGGTTCACGCTCCGGCACGACGGCTCCGCGGTCGTGATCGGCCGCAACATGGGCCGGGCGGCCGAGGACCTCCTGCAATGGCGCGAGGTGTCGTGGCCGGAGCACGAGCATGAGCACGGCCACGCGCACGCCCACGACGAGTGGCGCACGCTGGCGGTGCTGGCGGCCGTTTGCGGCGGTGCGGGCATTCTCGGCTGGGCGGCCGGGCACCTGGCGCCGGGCCTGCCGTGGCTGCGGATCGGGCTCTATGTCGCCGGGCTTGTCGCCGGCGGCTGGGACACCGCGATCGATTCGTGGGAAAACCTGAAGAAGCGCGAGGTGGACATCCATTTCCTGATGCTCGTCGTGGCCGTGGGCGCGATGTTCATCGGAGCCTGGGGCGAGGCGGTGCTGCTGCTGTTCCTGTTCTCGGCCTCCGGCGCGATGGAGGCCTATGCGCTCGACCGCACGCAGCGCGAGGTCAGCTCGTTGCTGAAGAGCGCGCCGAAGCATGCCGTCCTCGTCGAGGCCGATGGCCGCGAGCACGAGGTGGCCGTCGAAACGCTGCAGGTGGGCCAGTTGGTCCGCGTGCGGCCGGGGGCGGCCTTCGCCGCCGACGGCGTCATCGTCTCGGGCAAGAGCGCCAGCGACGAGTCCAGCCTGACCGGCGAGGCGGTGCCGGTGGAAAAGTCCGTGGGCGACCAGGTTTTCAGCGGCACGCTCAACCTGTGGGGCGCGGTCGATTACACGGTGGCGCGGCCGCCGGCGGAGAGCACGCTGCAGAAGATCATCCGGCTGATCCGGACGGCGCAGAAGCTGAAGGCCCCGAGCGAGCGCTTCACCGACAAGTTCGGTACCGGCTACACCTATGCCGTGATCGGCGGGTCGGCCGCGATGTTCCTCGTGTGGTGGCTGGGCTTCCACCTGCCGGCATTCACCAACACGCCGGAGACGCGCTCGGCGTTTTATCGGGCCATGACACTGATGGTTGTCGCCAGCCCGTGTGCGCTCGTGCTGTCGATTCCGTCCGCGATCCTC
The DNA here is from genome assembly GCA_048497945.1 of Verrucomicrobiota bacterium. Lineage (GTDB taxonomy): Bacteria > Verrucomicrobiota > Verrucomicrobiia > Opitutales > Opitutaceae > Lacunisphaera. The sequence continues at coordinate 11,323 of JBEHYX010000071.1, forward strand.
GCGGCGATCGCGTGGGGCGCGAAACACGGCGTCCTGTTCCGCGGCGGCGCGGCGATCGAGAAGCTGGCCGATGTGAACGTCGTGGCGCTCGACAAGACCGGCACGCTGACGACGGGCGAACTGACCGTCGTGGGCTACGAGAGTTTTCCCGCGGGCCGCGAGGCCGAGGTGATGGAGCTGGCCTACGCGCTCGAGAGCAAATCCGAGCACCCGCTGGCGCGCGCCATCGTGCGGGATGCCAAGGCGCGCGGCGTGCGTGCGATCGAACTCGCCGACTTCAAGAACATCGTGGGGCAGGGCGTGGGCGGCAGCTACGGCGGCGCCCAGGCGCTGCTCGGCCGCCGCGAGCTGCTCGAAGCCGGTCCGCTGGCGGCGTGGGCCGAGAAGCTGCCGCCGGCCCCGGCGGAACTCTCCGAGGTCTGGGTCATCGGCAAGGACATGCTCGGCCGCGTGCTGCTGCGCGACCAGGTCCGCGCCGAATCGAAGGGCGTGCTCGCGGAACTGAAGGCCATGGGCATCCGCACCGTGATGCTGACCGGCGACCGCCGCCAGGCGGCGGAGTCGGTGGCGCGCGAAATCGGCCTCGACGAAATCCGCGCCCACCTCACGCCGGAGCAGAAGGTCGCGGCGATCCAGGAACTGCGTTCGGCCGCACCGGACCGGCGCGTGGCCATGGTGGGCGACGGCGTGAACGACGCGCCAAGCCTTGCGGCGGCGGATGTCAGCGTCGCCATGGGCGCGCGGGGCAGCGACGCGGCGCTGGAACAGGCGGAGGTCATCCTGATGCATGACCGGATCGAGAATTTCCTCGCGGCGGAGCGGCTCAGCCGCCGGGCGAAGGCGATCATCCGGCAGAACCTCGCGATCTCGCTTGGCGTCGTGATCATCATGGTCATCGCCACCGCCTTCGGCGCGGTGCCGCTTTCACTCGGCGTGGCGGCCCACGAAGGCAGCACGCTGGTTGTCTGCGTCAACTCGCTGCGGCTGCTGTTCGGGCGGAACGGGTGAACTCGGCGTCGGATAACCGATCCGTTTTAATCACTAATGGCATTGCCTACCGGCAATGCTTGGAAATCCCTTTCGCCTAATCGGCTCCAGCTTTGGTTTCGGGGAGCGGCTGATCGCCGCTTGAAACAACCGTTCGATTTTCAGTCGGCGATAAGCCGACCCCCGGAACCTAGTGCGGAGCCGATTAGGCGGAGCGCATCAAGTAGCCGAGCCGTTAGGCGAGGCATTAGTGGTCAAACCCTCCGCAGGTTTGAAGCCCGCCCGGAGGTCGGGCTCCACCTTCACACGCCGTGCGTGAGCGCTTCGAACCTGTCGTCGGGCCACGCGAGCCACGCGGTGGCGGGGCCGCCGGCGGGATTCAGGCTGGTCATAAAGCGAAAACCGGTGGAATCCGGCGCCCAGAACGCCGGCCAAACTTCGTCCGGGGCGAGGAGGCGGGCGCGGTACGGCTTGGCGAAAATATACAGCGCGCAGTCCTCGGCTTCATCGGCCGTCCACAACCGGTGTCCGCCGAACTCCTGTTGGAAGGTCTCGGCATAGCCGGCGGCGCGTCGCGTCGCCGCTTTCCAGCCGGCGATGACCTGCGTGATCTCGTGGCCTTCCGCCAGCTCGAGCAGGATATAGACGACGTCGGGCAGCACGTTGGCGCAGAGGATGCGGCCGTGGCGTTCCCCGTGCCAGGAGCGCAGGACGGCGAGTATGATCTCGCGGGTCCGGATCGCCGCCAGCCACGGAGCGCGATCCTTCGTCTCGAGCTTCACAAAATACCGCGTCACCGCCGGGGCGGCGGGCGGGGTGTCGGCAGGGGACGCAGGATTCACGCGAGGGGGTGCTGACAGCAGGAACGATCGGGAGTGCCTTGGCGAGGTCGTTTCGGCGTGCCTTGCCCGCGCCCAGGCTTCAAGACCCCGATCGGGTTTAACCACTAATGCCTCGCCTAACGGTTCGGCTTGAAAGTGCCCTCCGCCTAATCGGCTCCGGTTTTGGTTTCGGGGCGCGGCTAATCGCCGCGTGAGCAGTTATCTACGTCCTTGCTTGAGTCGGCGATTAGCCGACCCCCGAAGCTCATGGCGGAGCCGATCAGGCGAAGCGGATCGCGTAGCGCAGACGGTAGGCGGAGCATTCGTGGTTAATAACCCCCGGTATTCCGGTTTGAAGACGCGCCTCTAATCCTCGATCCACACCATGTCCTTGGTGCGGACCTGGTCGAAAAGCTCGATGATGCCGAGGTTGGGCATTTCGATGCAACCGATGCTGGCCGGGGCGCCCAACTGGTCCTCGTGGTTGGTGCCGTGGATGTAGATGTAGCGCTGCTTCGTATCCACGATCTCGCCACTGGCATTGGCGCCCAGATTGACGCCCGGCTCGACGCCCTGCAGCCAGAGGATGCGCGTGGTGATCAGGTGGCGCTGCTGTTCCTCGGCGGAAAATTCCGAAAAATGCGTGCCGGTGGCGACGCGGGCCTTGAACACGATGCCCGGCGGCTGGCCGGCGCCGATCTTCTCGCCGATCTCGTGCAGGCCGCGCGGCGTGCCCAGCGAATCCTTCACATTGGAGGGCGGACGCCGGGAGGTGGAGATGACGTGGGACTTCACCAAACAGTCGCCCTGCCAAAATCCAAGCAACTGTTGGGCAATGGATACGGTAATAAGCCGCGATGTCGGCTTGAGTCCGAGCGCAACGCACTTTTCTTTGGCCCGTTCAATCGAAGCATTCACGTGAGTAATCATTCCTACAACGTCGGTATCGTCGGTGCGACGGGAGCGGTCGGTCAAGAGCTGATCGGTCTCCTGCTGTCGCGTTCATTCCCGATCGGGGAGCTGAGGCTGCTGGCCTCGGCGCGCTCGGCGGGCAAGACCCTCGAGGTCGGCGGGAAGAAACTCACGGTCCAGGAAGCCAAGCCCGAGGCCTTCGAGGGTCTCGATATCGCGCTGTTCGCTGCCGAGGGTTCGATCGCCAAGGCCCTCGCGCCGGAGGCCGTCAAGCGCGGCTGCCTCGTCCTCGACAAGAGCTCGGCCTTCCGCATGTCGGCCGACGTGCCGCTCGTCATTCCCGAGATCAACCTCGCGGCCACCCGCAACCACAAGGGCATCATCGCCAGCCCGAACTGCTCGACCGCGGTCGCGCTCATGGGCCTGTACCCGCTGCACCAGCTCTTCGGCGTGAAGCGCGTGTTCTTCTCGACCTACCAGTCCGTGTCCGGCACCGGCGCCGACGCCATCGACGAACTCGAGGCACAGAGCCAGGCCTACGCCAAGGGCCAGCCGCTCACGCACAAGGTCTACCCGTACCAGATTTTCCAGAACGTCATCCCGCAGGTCGATTCCTTCGGCGCCGACGGCTACACCGGCGAGGAGACCAAGATGCGCGAGGAGAGCCGCAAGATCATGGGCCTCGGTGCGCTCAAGGTCTCCGCCACCTGCGTGCGCGTGCCTGTCGTGCGCGCCCACTCGGTCGCGGTCAGCGCGGAGTTCGAGAAGCCCGTCGACCTCGCCGCCGCCCGCCAGGCCATCGCGGCCTTCCCCGGCGCGCAGCTGGTGGACGACCCGGCGAACAAGGTTTACCCGACGCCGCTCGACTTCAGCCGGCAGGTGAAGTGCGGCGTGGGCCGCCTCCGCCTCGACACCGCGCTGGACAACGGCCTCTCGTTCTGGGTCGCGGGCGACAACCTGTGGAAGGGCGCCGCGCTCAATTCCATCCAGATCGCCGAGGCCATGATCCGCGAGGGCATCGCGCTGCATCGCGCCGAAGCCCTGGCGTAGGCGGATGCGGCGACAGCCGCGGCCGGGGTGTGAGCGGTGTAGGGCGGGATCGCCGATTCCGCCTTGCTGCGAGGCCTCTGCCGCGTGCGCGGCGGGATCAGCGATCCCGCCCTACATAACCCTTGCGACCCGCTGGGGCATGTTGCTTAGTCCGGGTTTTCCGGACGCTTAGCTCAGTTGGTTAGAGCACCTCGCTTACACCGAGGGTGTCGGGGGTTCGAGTCCCTCAGCGTCCACCAGCCTTCGCCGAGCGGAGCGAGTGCGAAGGCTGCCGTCCGTAGGCTTGGCGAAGGACGGCGTTTAGCGTGCGCTGGCGGCTTGAGTGGCTACGGCTGGCGAGCCAGTGACGATCCCTTCGCCGAGCGGAGCGAGTGCGAAGGCTGCCGGCCGTGGGCTCGGCGACGGATGGCGTTAAACTTGCGCTGCGATCCGGTGGCTACGGCCGGCAAGTTATCCTTTTGCTACTCCGGCGATCCCTGCAGCTGCCAGTAGCCGAACGGGCTCACGCTCACGGCGGCGTTCGCGGGCAGCCGGGCCGGCGCCTGGTCGGCCGGTCCCCAGCCGATGGGCATGAAGGTGGCGGTCACTTTCCGCTGGCGGGGCATATGCGCGAAAAACTGCGCATCGCTGATTCCCTGTCCGGCCACCACGCGTTCGAGCAGGCCGTCGTAGTCATGATAGAAACGATGATCGCTGTAGAGCGTCACGACCGGGTTCATGGGAAACCAGATTTTCCCCGGCAGCCGCTGCGCGAGGAGGGCGGCCTCCCGGTAGGCTGCGACATTGGGACGGATGCGCACCACGCTGGTCTGCAGCCAGGCGCCCGCCACGACGGCGGCGAGGGTGGCGAGGGCGAGGCCGCCGGCGGGAGCGCGTCGCACGCAAGCCGGTGACGACACCAGCGCCGCGAGGGCGGGGGGCAGGAACAGCCAGACGCTGTGCAGGGCGTTCACATTTCCGCCGATTTTCAGGAAGCCGGCGAAGCTGAGCGGCAGGGTGCAGAGAAACGCGAGCGCGGGAAGCAACGCCGGCGATTCGCGCCGCAGGAAGAAACGCCGGCCGGCGGCGATCACGGCCAGCGGCAGCACGACATGCAGCCAGAGGTAGGTTTGGTGGTACAGCAAGCGCTCGACGGGAGCGGACCAGGGGAAATGCGCGGGCAGCTCGATCATCGTGTGCCACAGGCCGGGGAAACCGAAGCAGCCGATGGCCCCCGCGGCGACGACGGCCCCCGCCGCGAGGCAGCGCAGCGCCTGGCGCAGGGCGGCCCCGGCGGAAACCGTGGCGAGCAGCCAGATGATTTCCGCCGCGGCGACCCCCAGCAGCGTTTGCTTGCAAGCCACCGCCGCCGCCGCGCAGGCCGCCGCGATCCAGTCGCGCCGGTGCGCCAGCGCCAGCAGGCTCAGAAGCCCGAATGCCAGGCCGGGGGCATCCGCGCTGTAGACGAGATAGCCGGACGACTCGTTCCGCACCAGCAGCACCGCCAGCAGCAGGGCCCCGAATCGCAGCCGGCCGTTCCGCCCGGGCGCGCCCGGCGCCGCGGGCCAGAACCAGCAGACCACGCCGATCACCAGGATGCGAAGGACGATATGGATGGCGCCGGCCACCTCGAGCGCGCCGGCGGCGGAAGTGGCGAATCCCGCGGGCCACATCACGAACAGCGGCAACGGCCCGTAAACCCAGGTGCTGACCGGACCCGATCCGGCCGGCGTGTAGATCGAAATCCCGTGATGCAGGGCGATGGCCGGCGCCACCCGGATGTCATTCCAGGGATTCGAGGGGAAACTGCACCAGCACGACCAAAGCCAGAGCGCCGTGAACAGGCTGGCGGCGGACAATACCACCCACGTCAGGAGCGTGAGGAGGGGGCGGGGGGCGGACGGGTTTTCCGCGGGCACGGTGCGCATTACTTGAGTTCTTGCAGAAGCGGGGGATTTTGGAAGCGTGGTTTCCGGACGGCGCCCGCCCGCGTCCGCCCTATTTCTCCGCTCAGCATGAAACTTCTCCTTGTCACCAGCCTTCGCTCGCTGCCCAGCGAGAGCGATGGCCGTCTCGCCGAAGCTTGGCTGGCCAAGCGCAGGCGGACTTGTTCGTTGCTGCTACGGCTCGGCAAGCCCACAAAACTGGCGTCATGAAATTGCTTCTCGCCACCCGCAAAAGCCCGCTGGCCCTCGTCCAGACCGAGATGGTCGCGGCGCGCCTGCGCGAGAAGCTGCCGGGCTCGACCTGCGAGCTGTTCCCGGTCGTCACGACCGGCGACCGCCAGGCCGAATGGTCGCTGAGCAAGCAGGGCGGGAAGGGGCTTTTCACCGCGGAACTCGAGCAGGCGCTGCTGCGCGGCGACGCCCAGCTCGCCGTGCACAGCTGCAAGGACCTGCCGGGCGAGAACACCCCGGGCCTTGTCGTCGCCGGCTACATGCCGCGCGAGGATGCCCGCGACGTGCTGGTGCTGCGGGAGGGCGTCACGACGCCCGCCACGATCGCCACCAGCAGCCCGCGCCGCCAGCAGCAGGTGGCGAAGCTCTTTCCGCAGGCGAAGTTCACCGAGATCCGCGGCAACGTGGACACCCGGCTGAGGAAGATCGCGAGCGGCGTCGCCGACGCGACCGTGCTCGCCGCCGCCGGGCTCAACCGCCTGCGCCTGGCCGGCTGGCCGGGCACGGTCTTCCGCCATTTGGAATTTTCCGAAAGCGTGCCGGCGGTCGGGCAGGGGGCCATCGCCATCCAATGCCGCGAGCAGGAAGCGGCTCTGCTGGCCGCCGTACTCGATGCGGGCACCGCGCGCCGCGTGAACATCGAGCGCGCCTTGCAGGCCGCCATCGGCGGCGGCTGCCAGATCGCCTTCGGGGCGCTGGCGACGGAGGACGCGCTGCATTTCTACCACGAGAAGACCGGCCGCCATACGCTGAAGCTGCGCCCGGACGATTTTCTACAGCCGGCGGACACCGCTACTCGCGTGCTTAAGGAAGTCGGGTTTTCGACGTGAAACCGCCATTCTGCCATCCTCATTTTGGAGGGCCCGTCTCCTGACGGGCCGCGGCCCAGCGGGAGCTGGGCCCTCCGGCCATCCATCAAATCACATGTCTGACAAAAAGCCGCTTTCCGGACGCCGCATCGTCATCACCCGCCCCGCGGGTCAGTCCGCTTCCGAGTGGCGCACCCGCCTCGAAGCGCAGGGCGCGGCCGTCATCGAGCTGCCGCTGATCAAGGTGAGCAAGGACGTGAACCTGAACACGCTCGCCGAAGTGCTGCAGGAGTTCGGCAGCTACGAGTGGGTCATCTTCACCAGCGTCAACGGCGTGAAGTATTTCTTCGAGGAGTTCATCCGCGTGCACGAGGACATCCGCACGCTCGGCCTGGTGCGCCTCGCCGCCGTCGGCGAGGCCACGGCCGCGGCGCTCAAGGACCTCCACCTGCGCGTCGACCTGCAGCCGAAGAAGGCTTCGGGCGAGGAACTCGCCACCGAGCTGATCAAGCGCGAGTCCATCGACAGCGCCAAGATCCTCGTCGTCACCGGCAACCAGAACCGCGAGGTCGTGGTGGAGAAGCTCCACGAGGCCCGCGCCATCGTCGACACGCTGCCGGTGTACAAGACCGAGGAGAACGACCTCGCCGAAGACCCGGTGGCGTCGGATTTCCGCGCCAAGGGCGCCGATGCCATCCTGTTCGCCAGCCCGTCCGCCGCGCAGTCGTTCTTCGACCAGGCCGCCGCGCTCAAGCTCGGCGCCAAGGCGAGGAAGCCGCTCGCCGGCAGCATCGGGCCGACGACGACCGCGGCGATGAAGCAGCTCGGCCTGCCCGTGGATTTCGAGGCCGCCGAACCCAGCCTCGACTTGCTGGTCGCAGCATTGCTGAAGAAGCTTTAACCACTAAGGGCCACTAATCCCTCACTAATGGAGAGAGGGATTGATTAGTGTCCGGTTAGTGTGGCTTAGTGGTGCCACTCCTCCCCATGAAGGTTCCTTTTCTCGACTTGAAACTCCAGCACGCGCCGCTTCGCGCCGAGGTGCTGGCGGCCCTCGCCGACACGTACGACAACACGCGCTTCTGCCTCGGCAAGGATGTCGAGGACTTCGAGAAAGCCTTCAGCGCCGCGTTCGGCTACACTCGCACGCTCGGCATGAACAGCGGCACGTCGCCGCTGCATGTCGCGTCGATCGCGGGCGGCTTCGGCCCGGGCGACGAGATCATCACCACGCCGTTCACCTTCGCCTCCAGCTGCTGGGGCATCAGCTACGTCGGCGCCAAGCCGGTGTTCGTCGACATCGATCCCGACACGTGGTGCATCAGCCCGGAGGCGATCGCGAAGGCGGTTACGACGAAGACCAAGGGTATCGTGGTCGTGCACATCTTCGGCCAGCCGGCGCGCATGGATGAGATCATGGCCGTGGCAAAGCGGCACAATCTCTTCGTCGTCGAGGACTGCGCGCAGGCCGTCGGCGCGAAATACAAGGACACCTCGGTTGGCGTGATCGGCGATTGCGGCACGTTCAGTTTCTACCCGACCAAGAACCTCGGCGGCTGCGGCGAAGGCGGGGCGTTCGTGTCGAAGCATGCCGCCGTGATGGACAAGGCGCAGCTGCTGCGCGTGCACGGCTCGCCGAGGCGCTATGCGCACACGGAGGTCGGATTCAACTTCCGCATGGACGGTTTCCAGGGCGCGGTGCTCAACATCAAGCTGAAGCACCTGGCGAAATGGACCGAGCGCCGCCGCGCCATTGCCGCGAGGTACCGCGCCGGCATCAAGCCCAAGGACATCCAGCTGCCGGTCGTCCCGGCCTACGGCGAAAGCGTGTGGCATCAGTTCACGCTGCTGCATCCGCGCCGCGACGACCTGCGCGCGCACCTCGATAGAAACGGCATCGGCACGGAGATCATCTACCCGGGCCCGATGCACCGCCAGGAATGCTATGCCTCGCTCGGCTACGCCGCGGGCAGCCTGCCGATCGCGGAGAAGACCAGCGCGACGTGCGTCAGCCTCCCGATTTTCCCCGAGCTGACCGACGCGCAGGTCGACCACGTGATCAGTTCGGTCAATTCGTTCTGAGTACACCAAGGAGCGAAGAAACAAAGACGGCTTTGCTCCTTCGCTGCTTTGTGTTTTCCTCCCGCCCATGATCAACGGCGTCAGACTCAAGGTTTGCGGGCTCACCTCGCTGGTGGATGCCGAGGCCGCCGATGCGGTCGGGGCCGATCACCTCGGCTTCATCTTCTACCCGAAGTCGCCGCGCGGGATCACGCTGACGCAGTACCGTGCCATGAAGGACCGCCTGCCGCCCCGCAAGCGCGTGGCCGTCGTGGTGGAGCCGACGCCGGCCGAACTCGGCGCGCTGCTCACCGAGGACTTCGACCGTTTCCAAATCCATTTCAACGCCGGGCTGCCGGTGGCCACGATCGCGTCATGGTCGGCGCTGACCAGCCCCGCGCGCCTGTGGCTCGCGCCGAAGCTGCCGCCCGGCCAGGACGTGAAGCCCGAGTGGCTGCCGCTGGCCGACACCTTCCTGCTCGATACCTTCCATGCCGACAAATTCGGCGGCACGGGCGAGACGGGGGATTGGGACAAGTTCAAGCGCCACCAGGCGACGCACGGCACGAAGACGTGGATCCTTTCCGGCGGACTCAATCCCGCCAACGTCGCCGCGGCCGTCGCGGCCACCGGCGCGAAGTTCATCGACGTGAACAGCGGTGTGGAGCAGGCCCCCGGCGTGAAGAGCCCGGACGAGCTCAAGGCCCTCGTCGTCGCGCTGCACAACGCGACGAAGCACGACAATCCGGCGTACAAGAGCTAGCGCGACGATTGGCGCGAAAGTAGCTTTCAAATTTGCCCATGAAATTACTCCGCCTGCTCCTCCTCTCGTTTCTTTCGGTCGGTGCTGTTGCTGCGTTGCGCGCCGAACTGATCCGGCCCAAGGTCATCATCCTGACGACTTTTGAGGACGGAGCCGACACAGGCGACGCGCCGGGCGAGCTGCAGTATTGGGTCGAGCGCGAGCATCTCACGAAATCCATCGAGATTCCCGGTGTCGCGCATCCGCTGCTCTACAACGACGCGGGCGTCTACGCCATGGTCACCGGCACGTGCAATCGCAGCGGCCTGGCCATGATGGCGCTCGGGCTCGATCCGCGCTTTGACCTGAAGCAGACGTATTGGCTGACGGCTGGCATTGCGGGCGTGGACGCCGACAAGGCCAGCGTCGGCAGCGCGACGTGGATCGAGCGTGTCGTCGATGGCGATAACGTGCACGAGATCGACGGTCATGACGCGCCGGCCGACTGGCCGTTTGGCATCTTCGCCTACGGCAGCACCGGTCCGCTCGATCCTCCGGGGCCGCACGACTGGAGCCAGAAGCCGATGGTGTTCGAGCTGAACCCGAAGCTCACGGCCTGGGCCTTCGCGCTGACCAAGGACGTGAAACTCCTCGAGACACCCGAGGTCGTGAAGTTCCGCAACAGTTACGTGGGCCAGCCCAACGCGCAGAAGCCGCCGTTCGTGCTCATCGGCGATACGCTCGGCACGGCGCGTTACTGGCACGGCCCGGCGCTGACGGCGTGGGCGAACAATTGGGTGAAAATGTACACGCACGGGAAGGGGAACTTCGTCATGACCCAGTGCGAGGACCAGAGCATCGCCTACGCGATGTACATGCTCGGAAAGGCCGGGCGCCTGGACCCGCAGCGCAGCCTGGTGCTGCGCACGGCGAGCAACTACTCGACGCAGCCGCGCGGCGGCGCGGGTGTCCAAAGCGTGCTCTC
>JBEHYX010000072.1:0-21643 GCA_048497945.1 Verrucomicrobiota bacterium
TCGCGGGCGGCGGCGAGCTGCTTCTCCTGCGGGGGCAGCAAGGCCGCCAGGTTGCGCAGCGCGCGCTGCTTGTCCTCGAAGGCCGCGAACTTCTCCTCGATCGTGCCGGCGACGGGGGCGGGCGGGGTGGGGCTGGCGGTCACGGCGCCGGAGGCAGGCGGTTTCGAGACGGCGGCGGCCTGGGGAGCGCGGTCGGAATCCACCGTGGGGAGACTCGCGTAGGCGGGGTGATTCGCATTCTTCTGCGTGTCGTTGTAGAACGCCACGCGCTGGGCGGCCGGCAGGAGATAATAAACCGAGTTGATCGCGCTGCCGCGGGTGGTGGTGAAGATGTCCTCCATCGCGGCGGCGTTGTCGCGCAGGGCCGTGGCGATCCGTTCGGCCGTGGCGGCCTGTGCTGCGAGTTCGGTCGCGCGGGCCTGCTCCCTCTTGAGCCGGTCGGGGGCGGCGGCCAGTTCCTGCTCGAGCTTGGGCAAGTCGACCTTCGCCGCCTCGTAGCGCACGCGTTCGTCGGTCAGCGCGCGCAGGTTGCTGTCGTAGCTCGCGATGCGCCGCGCGGTCTCGGCGGCGGTGACCACGTAAACCTGGTCCAGCCGCTCGCCCAGTTCCGCCAGACCGGTGGGCGCCGGTGCGGCGGCGATTTCGTCGAGATGCGGGATGTCGTAGGGATGCAACTGGCCCAGCAACGCCTGCAGGCGGCTGTTTCCCGCCGCGAGCGGCTCGGTTTCCTCGGCGGCGCCGCGCACCGCGGGCAGGCCGGCGAGGAGCGCGAGGCCGGCTGCTACCAGGAGCGGGATTCCCCGGCGGCGCAGGCGCGGGTGGCGGACGGGTGAAAGGGCGGCGGTGCTCATGGGGAATCGCAGGCTGGCGCGGACCATAGGCGCAGCCCGGGGGAGGTCGATATCGTTTGCGCCGGGTTATGACAGCGGGATGGGGAAAATTTCTCTTCCGCCCCGGCACAATACGTGCGTATTTCGTGCCCCGCATGGCAACCAACAAGGCCCTCGACCAGCTCAGCGACCTGCGCGCGGAAATCCGCAGCCTCGGCGCGACGCTCGGCCGGACCATCGCCGCGCTGGAGGGCGAGAAGACCCTCGAGATCGTCGAGAACCTGCGGCAGCTGGCGAAGAACAGCCGCGCCGGCGATACCGCCGCCGCGCGCAACCTGGCCCAGGCGGTCAGCCGGCTGACCCCGGCCGAGGCCTTCAACCAGGCCATGGCGTTCACGCTGTATTTCGAGCTGGTGAACCTCGCCGAGGAGAATTTCCGCATCCGCCTGCTGCGCGAGCGCAACCAGCGCCATCGCCGCGCCCTCGCCGCCGGCCAGGCCAGCGACCCGCAGCGCGAGTCGATCGAGGCCGCCATCATCGAGCTGAAGCAGGCGGGCGTCTCGAAGCAGAAGATGCAGAAGCTCGTGCGCCAGCTTTCCATCGAGCTCGTCTTCACCGCCCACCCGACGGAATCCAAGCGCCGCACCATGCTCGAGAAGCTGGCGACGCTCGCCGGCATCCTGCGCAGCCACACGCTCGAGGAGATCCAGCACGCGCCGGACGACATCCGCCGCGAGATCGTTTCTCTCTGGCTCACCGACCGCAGCCGCACCGAGCGGCCCGAGGTCGCCGACGAGGCGCGCACCGGCCTGTGGTATTTCGACCGCACTCTGTACCAGCTGCTGCCGCGCCTCCACACCGACCTGCAGGACGCGCTGAACCGCCACTACCCGGGCGTGCGCGCGCCGAACCGCTGGCTATCCTTCGGCTCTTGGATTGGCGGCGACCGCGATGGCAACCCGGGCGTCACGGCCGACGTGACCGCGCAGGTGCTGCGCATGAACCGCCGCATGGCGATCAAGAAGCTCGGCGACGTGCTCTACAACCTGGCCGGCTCGCTCACCGTTTCCGACCGCCGCGCGCGTTTCACGCCGGCCATCCGCCGCATGGCGGAGCAGTGCCGCGAGTCCTCCGACCTGATGGCGCGGGTGGGGCAGCGCTACCCGCGCGAGCCGTATCGCATCATTTTGAGCAGCCTGCGCGAACAGCTGCTGAGCCAGGCTGACGAGGAATTGTTGGAACTGGCCGAGGGCGACAGCAAGCGCGCCAAGACCGGGACGGTCCGCGCGACCCTCGCCCAGATCGAGTCCGACCTGCTGCGCGACCGCGCGGCCCCGCTCGCGAGCGGCGAACTGCGCGATGCGCTGACCTGCGTCGACGTCTTCGGCCTGAGCATGGGCCGCCTCGACCTGCGCCAGCATTCCGGCCCGCATGCGCGCGCCGTGGCCGAGTTGCTCCAGCGCCTCGATTACGAACAGCTGGACGAAAAGCGGAAGCAGGACCTTCTCACCGAGGCGCTCGCCAATGCCGAGCCGCTCCCCGCGGGCCGCGTCGCCAGCCTCTCCGCCGACACCCGCACCGTGCTCGAGCCGCTCCGCCTCGCGGTGCGCGCGCAGACGCAGTACGGCCCGGACTGCCTCGGCATCTACATCATCAGCATGACCAACGAGGTCTCCGACGTGCTGGAAGTGCTCTACCTGCAGGCCCTGGCGGGCGTGCGGCTGCCGATCGCGCCGCTGTTCGAGACGCTCGACGACCTCAGCCGCGCCCCGGCGATCCTCGGCGCACTGTTCAGCCACCCCGCCTACAAGGCCGAGCTGGCGCGCAACGGCGGCCACCAGCACGTGATGCTCGGCTATTCCGACAGCAACAAGGACTGCGGTTACCTCAGCGCGAACTGGGCGCTCTTCCAGGCGCAGGACGCCATCATGCGCGTCTGCCGCCAGCACGGCGCGCGCGTCACCCTTTTTCACGGCCGCGGCGGCAGCATCGCGCGCGGCGGCGGCCCGGCCGCCAAGGCCATCCTCGCGCAGCCCGTCGGCCTGAAGGACGGCGGCATCCGCGTGACGGAGCAGGGCGAGGTGCTTTCGACGCGCTACCACGATCCGGACCTCGCGCACCGCGTGCTGGAGCAGATGGCGTACGGCGTCCTGCTCGGCGCCAACGAGGCGCAGCAGGGCTCGCGCCGCGTGCCGAAGCGCTGGGAGCAGGCAATGGCGGAGATGAGCGCGGCGTCGCTCGATGCCTACAAGGCGTGCGTGCACGACGACCCGGAGTTCCTCGCGTTCTGGCGCCAGGCCACCCCGATCGACGAGATCGGCGAGCTCAACTTCGGTTCGCGCCCGACCTACCGGCGCAAGGGCAGCGTGAGCGTGTCCGACTTGCGGGCCATCCCCTGGGTGTTTTCGTGGATGCAGAGCCGTTTCAACTTTCCCGGCTGGTACGGCCTGGGCAGCGGGCTCAACGCCATCCTGGCGAAGGGCCCGGCCGGCGAGAAGCTCCTGCGCGAGATGTACCAGCGCTGGCCGTTCTTCCAGACGATGGTCGACAACGCCCAGCTCACGATGTGCAAGGCCGACATGTCGATCGCCCGCGTGTACGCCGGGCTGGTCGAGGACGAGGGCATCCGCGAGCGCGTGCTCGGCACGATCGCGGCCGAATTCCGCCTGACCGAAAAGGTGATCCTCGCGGTGACCGGCCAGAGCCAGATGTTGGAGAACGAGCCGGTGCTCGCGCGTTCCATCAAGCTGCGCAACCCGTACGTCGATCCGCTGAACTACCTCCAGGTCGAGATGATCAAGCGCCGCCGCACCGCGCGCTTGAAGAAGGAAGACCGCGAGGGCATCCGCGCGGTGCTCGAGCTGACGGTCAACGGCATCGCCAGCGGCCTGAAGAACACGGGCTGAGGGATTGCTTCTGCGTTTGGCAGGGGCCGAGCTTGCTCGGTCCTTCCTACACGGCAGCTCGGAGACCGAGCAAGCTCGGCCCCTACATCTTTGGAAAACCGCTGGTTTCCGGCGGTTTTTCCGCTATCAACACCGGCGTGAAAGCCTCCGAGTTCTTCGCCTTGCCCCCGTCGCTGGCCCGCTTTGCCGCCCATTTCCCCGCCGACGCGGCGCCGTGGGACTGGATCAAGCGGATTGGCGGCGCGCTGGAGGCCGCGTCGTTCGGCCCGTCGGAGGTGAAGGTTCCCACCGGCGTGCATATCGAAGGCCGCGTCTGGCTGCATCCGTCGGTGAAGCTGCCGCCGCAGGCGACAATCATCGGTCCGGTTTACATCGGGGCGAAGACCGAGATCCGTCCCGGTGCCTTCATCCGCGGCAATGTGATCGCGGGCGAGGGCTGCGTGCTCGGCAACTCGAGCGAGTTCAAGAACTGCCTGCTGCTCGACGGCGTGCAGGCGCCGCATTTCAACTACGTCGGCGACTCCGTGCTCGGCCACAAGGCGCACCTCGGCGCCGGCGCCATCTGTTCCAACCTGCGGCTCGACCAGGCCGAGGTGACCGTCCGGGTCGGCCACGAGGTGGTCGGCACGGGCCTCAAGAAGTTCGGCGCCATCCTCGGTGACCAGGCGGAGGTCGGGTGCAATGCCGTCCTGAATCCCGGCGCCATCCTGGGGAAGCGTGCGCTGGTCATGCCCTCCATGGCTTTCACCGGCGTGCTCGCCGCGAACACCATCGCCCGGGTGCGGACCTCGATCACGACGATTGCGCGCCGCGACTGAGGTAATTTACGTCGTACGATTTACGAGTTGCGCCAACCCGTCGGGACAAAACTTGATTTCGCGCTTTTCACTCCGCGAGGAATACGTCCAGATGCCTGTTCGTCCTTCGTAAATCTGAAATCGTAAATCGTCCATGTCCCGCGTCCTCACCGGCATCACGCCCTCCGGCACCCTCCACATCGGCAACTACTTTGGCGCGATGCGCCCGGCCATCGAGCTGCAGGCCGGCGGCGATGCGTTCTATTTCATCGCGGATTACCACTCGATGACGTCGATCACCGACGCCAAGGAGCGCCGCAGCTACACGCAGGGCATCGCGCTCGACTGGCTGGCGTGCGGCCTCGATCCGGCCAAGGCCGTGTTCTGGCGCCAGAGCGACATTCCCGAGGTGTGCGAGCTCACGTGGCTGATCGGGTCGCTGACGCCGATGGGCCTGCTCGAGCGCGCGCACAGCTTCAAGGACAAGACGGCCAAGGGCATCGACGCCAACTTCGGCCTGTTCGCGTACCCGGTGCTGATGGCGGCGGACATCATCCTGTTCGACACGAACGTCGTGCCCGTCGGCAAGGACCAGAAGCAGCACCTCGAGATGACGCGCGACATGGCGATCAAGTTCAACCTCACCTACGGCGAGACGTTCGTCATTCCCGAGGAGCGCATTTCCGAGACGCTCGCGGTCATCCCCGGCCTCGATGGGCAGAAGATGTCCAAGAGCTACGGCAACACGATCGAGATCTTCGGCGACGAGAAGGCGCTGCGGAAAAAGATCATGGGCATCGTCATGGACTCGCGCACGCCGGCCGAGCCGAAGCCCGACGCCGACAAGAACCTCGCGATCCAGCTGCTGAGGCTCTTCGCCGAGCCCGCGGTCGCGACCGATTTCGAGAACCGCCTCCGCGCCGGCGGCCTGGGCTACGGGGACCTGAAGAAGGCGCTGTTCGAGCACTATTGGAATTATTTCGCCCCGTATCGCGCCCGGCGCGCCGAACTCGCCGCCAGTCCCGACTACGTCGAAAAGGTCCTGCGGGACGGCGCCGAGCGCGCCCGTGCCGTGGCGGCGAAAACCATGGCTCGCGCCCGCCAGGCCTGCGGCCTGCGCTGATCAGGCTTTGATGCTCCGGCCCTTCGCCGCGATCATTTGCGCGGCGAGGTCCAGCGGGACCTGCTCCGGCTTGCGAAAACGCACGCAGCCGCCGCCGCAATCCGCACCGGCGGCCTTCAGGGCCTTGAGATGCGGGGCGATTGCCGCCCGGCCGACATACAGCGAGAGATAGTTCTTTTGCTTGTTGAAGGCCCCGAGATTCGCGTCGCCGACCATGTAGGTCGGCATGCGGTATTTCATCGATTCTTCGACCTGCGGGTGGCTCTTGCGAAAGAGCGCCCGGATCTTGGCGAGCACCTTGCGCTCGCCGGCCGGAAGCCCGGCGAGGAACTCCGTCACGGTGGTGGCTTGGGAGATCATGGATGGACTTTTGCCCGGTGCCGGGAAGACTTGCAACTGCAACCCCGGATGAGCGAACCCCACTCAGACATCGGTCGGAAGCGGCAGCGCGCCATCTACGTGGCCGGTGTCGGCGGCCAGCGCCCGGCCGTGCCGGTGGCCCAGGCCGAATTGGAGCGGGCCGCGCAGGGGGCGATGTCGCCCGAGGCATGGGCTTACGTTGCCGGTGGGGCGGGGCGCGAAGCGACGATGGATGCGAACCGTGCGGCGTTCGCCAAGTGGAGCATCGTCCCGCGGGTTTTGCGCGACGTCGGGCAGCGCGACCTCTCGGTCGAGCTCTTCGGCCAGCGGCTGCCGTCGCCGCTGTTGCTGTCCCCGGTCGGCGTGCTGGAGCTGGCGCATCGCGACGCCGACCTCGCCGTGGCGAAAGCCGCCGCGGCGCTGCACGTCCCGTATATTTTCTCGAACCAGGCGTCGGTGCCGATGGAGACCTGCGCGGCGGCGATGGGCGGGGCCCCGCGATGGTTCCAGCTCTACTGGAGCCGTTCCAACGAGCTGGTGGCGTCCTTCGTGCGACGTGCCGAAGCCTGCGGCTGTTCCGCGATCGTCCTCACGCTCGACACCACGATGCTCGGCTGGCGCCCGCGCGATCTCGATCTCGGGTCGCTGCCGTTCATGCGGGGGCAGGGCATCGCCCAGTACACCAGCGACCCGGTCTTTCTGTCTGAACTTGTAGGGGCCGAGCTTGCTCGGTCTTCGAAAGCGGCATCACGTTCGGAGGACCGAGCAAGCTCGGCCCCTACCCAAGATATCAAGCCGCCGCTCAACCTGCAGACCCTCGCCACCGGGCTGGCCCAGAAGGCCAACTTTCCGGGCGGCCTGCTGAAGAACCTGGCGTCCGGCGACCCACGCGCCGCGGTGCAGCGGTTCATGCTCACTTACTCGCGTCCGTCATTGCAGTGGGACGATCTGAAGTTCCTGCGCGCGCAGACCAAGCTGCCGATCCTGCTGAAGGGCGTGCTGCATCCGGACGACGCCCGCCAGGCAATCGGGCACGGCATGGACGGCCTGATCGTGTCGAACCATGGCGGCCGCCAACTCGACGGTGAGATCGCGGCGCTCGACGCGTTGCCGACGGTGGCCGAGGCGGTGAACGGGAAAATTCCCGTGCTCTTCGACAGCGGGGTGCGCGGCGGCGCGGATGTCTTCAAGGCCCTCGCGCTCGGCGCGACCGCGGTGTGTCTCGGCCGGCCGTATGTCTACGGCCTCGCCCTCGCCGGCCCGCGGGGCGTGGAGGAAGTCGTCGGCAACGTGCTCGCCGAGTTCGACCTGACGCTCGGTCTTGCGGGCTGCGCGAATGTGTCCGGCATTGGGCGGGATAGTTTGGCCCGGACGTAGAGGGACCACTGATTCCACGAAGCGGGACGGATTTCACGGATGAAGTCTCGGTATCGGTGTAATCTGTTCCCATCTGTGCCATCCGTGGTGAACCAACCCGGAATAGGTTCAAATCACCGCATACACCGGCGGTGGGATGGCGGCGATGCGGTCCATGATGCGCTGGGCGGCGGTGTCGTAGCGGGCCTTGCCGAGCGACGGGTCGTCGTATTCGGACGCGGCGATCGGCGGGCCGAATACGATTGAGATCGGCGTGCCGAAACGGGGAAGGGACTTGCCCTTGCCGAAGGCCTCGAACGAACCGTAGATCCGGCACGGCACGACCGGCACGCCGGTCTTGCACGCCATCAGGCCGACGCCGGCCTTCGCCTTCTGGAGGTGGCCGTCGGTCGTGCGTGTGCCTTCCGGAAAAAGCACGATGGCGCGGTTTTCCTTCAACGCCTGCAGCACGCGCTTGATCGCGCCGACGTCACCGCTGTCGCGCTCGACGGGGATCGTCTCGACCTGGTTCATCCACCAGCCGACGAGCTTGTTGTCCCAAAGACTCTTGCGGGCGAAGAAGCGCATCTGCCGCGGCACCTGGCAGCCGACGAGCGGCGGGTCGAGGTGGCTGGCGTGGTTGGAAGCGATCAGGAACGGGCCGTCGACGGGGAAGTTCTCCGAGCCGGCCACCTCGCCGCGGAACCAGAGGTTGTGGAAACACTGCGCCAGGTAGTGGAAGAAGCCGTAGAACGGCGTCATCGTCAGCTGGTCGGGCGTCTGCATGATCAGAGGACAGGGGACAGGCGACAGAGGACAGGCGAACCCACGGAACCGGTTGTTTTGTGCCTTTTGTGCATCTTTGCGGCTGAGTTTGCTTACTTCAGCTTCGTCGCGATCATCGCGCCCATCTTGTCCACGACCTGCTCGAGCGTGAGGTGCGTCGAATCGATGTCGATGGCGCCGGCGGGCACGACGAGCGGGGCGGTCTTGCGCGACGAATCGAGGCGGTCGCGCTCCGCGATGGAATCCTGGCGGCCCTCGGCGGCGCGGCGCTTGGCGCGCTCGACCGGGTCGGCATGCAGGAAGAAGCGGAAATCGGCGTGGGGGAAGATGACGGAGCCGATGTCGCGGCCCTCCATCACGAGCCCGCGGAAGCCGTGCTGCCGGGCCACGTCGGCCTGGCCGCGCTGGTAGGCGAGCAGGGCGGCACGAACCTCGGGGATGGCGGCGTAGTGGGAGACGCACTCATTGACATTCTGGCCGCGGATCTCGTCGCCCGCCGGCTGGCCGCCGATGAGCATCTGCGCGGAGCGCCCGTTGAGACGTGTCGAAAACCTCAGGTCGGCGAGCGCCGCCAGCAGCGCGGCGTGGTCGGAGTAGGGTACGTTGCGCCGCAGCAGCTCGGAGGCGATGTGACGGTAGAACGAACCGGTGTCGACATGCAGCAGGTTGAAGCGCTCCGCGAGGATCTTCGAGGAGGACGATTTGCCGGAGGCGGCGCCGCCGTCGATGGCGACAATGACGAGGGAAGGAGAGCTGGCGGACATTTGGCTCGGAGTGATAGGTAAAAGGGGAAAATCAGGAGCAAGTCCACACTGGCGTTCTCAGGTGGAACACGTTGACCCCAACGCGTTCTTCCTTCGCACCAGCGCGTTGGGGGTCAACGCGCTCCACCGCGCAGGCCTTCGAGCACTTCGAAGAACTCCGGGAAGGTCTTCGCGCAGCAGGCGGGGTCGTTGATTGTCAGCCACGGCTGGCCGTTCTTCAGCAGATCGTGGCAGCCGAGGATGCCGAAGCTCATGGCGAAGCGGTGGTCGTGATAGGTTTCGATCGTCACACCGGCCTTGAGCGGGCGCGGGTGGATCTCGAGCGAGTCCTCGGTTTCGACCACGTGCTGGCCGAGTTTCTGGAGCTCGCGCGCCATGCCGGCGACGCGGTCGGTCTCCTGCTTGCGGGTGTGCGCGATGCCGGAAATTTTCGTCGGGCCGTCCAGCAGCGGCGCGATGGCGGCAAGCGTGAGGAAGGTGTCGGAGAACTCGCGGAAGTCCCTGGTCAATCCCTTTGGTTTGACGGTCTCAGAGCGGCGTGCGCGGATGTCGATAACCTTGCGCGGCAACTGCAAGAAGTCGGGAGAGTCTTGTTTGAGGGTTTCATGATCAAAGCGCATGCCCAATTCCGTTAGTACCTCCATGTAACGGGTGTCGCCTTGAAGGCTGCGTTGAGAAGAAATCAAATCGGGAAAGTCAATTTCCCCTCCAGCGATGAGAGGCAATGTAAGGAAATAGCTGGCCGCACTTGCATCCGGTTCAATGGCGAACACTCCGGGGTTTCTGAAGCGTGCAGTTGAGGCGAGGACAGGATGATACGATCCGTCATTCGGCCAGTAGCTGGGACTGATTCCCGCAAAACTAGTCATCAACCTGTCGGTCATATGCACAAATGGCATGCGCGTTTTCCCGATGGGTTGAATGACGATAGCTTCGGCTGCAAAGGGCGCGATCATGAGCAGCGCCGAAAGCATCTGGCTGCTTTCACTGGCATCGATCTTGATCAGGCCGCCCTTGAGGCCCGAAGTTCTGAGAGTGAAGGGAAAGCTGCGTGAATCGGCCTTAGCCCCTTGGGACTCCAACGCCTCAAGCAGCGCTCCGATCGGCCGGCGGCGCATGGCCTCGTCACCGTCGAAGTGGTAAACGCCATCGGGCCGCAGGCAGACGAACGCCGTCAGGAAGCGCGCAGCGGTGCCAGCATTGCCGATATCAATCCTGGCTTCGCGATTCGGAATGACGCCACCGCGGCCTTCAATCTGGATTGTGAAGGCTTTTTCGTCGTACTCGACCTTGAAGCCCAGCGCCTGCAGCGCCGCGATCATGATGCGCGAGTCGCGGCTAAAGAGGGCTCCTTTGAGCGTAACGGTTCCCGTGCCCAGCGCGGCGAGGATCAGCGCCCGGTTCGTGATGCTCTTCGAACCCGGCAACGTGACACTGCCACGCACGGGGCGCGTGAAGGGGATGATCGGGAGCTGCGGAGGAAGCGAAATAGCCATTAAAGATTCAGGAATGGGCAGTCGCTATTTCGGAAAACCGGTTCGAAATGACCAATGCCGATTGGCGAATGCTTGATAGCGATTGTCTAGGGGATCGGTCGAAACTGTTCCCGATACGCCCGCCCGCGCTCGAGGATCGCCTGCACCTCGAACCAGTCGCGGTTGGCGAGGGCGCGTTCCATGCCGTGGAGTTCCTCCTGGTAGGCGCGCAGCGCGCGGAGCACCTCGTCTCGGTTCTGCTCGAGGATGGTCTTCCACAGTTTCGGATCGCTGCCGGCGATGCGGGTGGTGTCGCGCAGGCCGCCGCCGCCGTAGTTGCGCCACTTGACATCGCGCTTCGCCAGCGCGGCGCAAAGCGTGGACGCCAGCACCTGCGGGAGATGGCTGATGTGGGCGACGATCTCATCGTGCGCGTCGGGCTCGAAAGTGGCGACATCGGAACCGATCGCCTTCCAGAAGGCGGCGACCTGCTCCACGGCCTTGGCATCGGTCTCGGGCAGGGGAGTGACGAAAGTCACGCGGCCCTTGAAGAGATCCTCGCGGCCGTGTTCCCAGCCGGTCTTCTCGGAGCCGGCCATCGGGTGCGAGCCGACGAAATGGTGCCCGGCGCCGATGGCTTTGGAGCCGAGCCGGCAGATCTCGCCCTTCACGCTGCCGACATCGGTGACGATGGCGCCGGGTGCGAGATGCGCGGCGATTTGCTGCGTGAGCGCCACGATCTGGTCGACCGGAGCGCAAATGACGACGAGTTGCGCGCCCTTGGCGGCGTCCGCCGGCGTGTCGGCCACGGCGTCGCACCACGGCTGGCCCTTCAGCTGCAGCCGCACCTCGGGCCGCCGCGCCCACAGCACGATGCGCTTGGCGGCGCCATAATGCCGGGCGGCCCGGGCCACGGAGGCGCCGAGCAGGCCGGGAGCGAGGATGGCGATCTGGGAAAACACGGGATGATGAGAAACCACTAATCCACACGAATGAACACTAATTTCTCCGAATTCCGTCATCCTGAGCGCAGCGAAGGATCCACTCCGGCGAGTGCGGCTTGCGATCGACTCGTGGATCCTTCGCTGCGCTCAGGATGACGTTACGGGGAAGATTTTCATCCGCCCAGCTTCTTCAGCTTGGCGAACTGCGCCGGCGTGACCGGCGACACCGACAGGCGGCTCTGCCGCACGAAAGTCATCCCCTTGAGGGTGGCGTCCGCCTTGATCTGGGCGAGCGTGATGGCCTGCTTGAAGGGCGCCACCGGGGCGAGCGCGACCGCCACCCAGCCGTCCTCGTCGGCGGTGGTGTCCGGGAAGGCGGCCTTTATGACTCGGGAAATACCCTGGACGCTTTTTTCGTCGCCGCTGTGGTAGACGAAAACCTCGTCGCCGACCGCCATGGCCCTGAGATGGAGGCGGGCGGCGTAATTGCGCACGCCGGTCCAGTCGGTGCGCTTGTCGCGCACGAGGTCGGCCCACGAGTAGGTCTCGGGTTCGGTCTTAACGAGCCAGTAATTCATGCCCGGCAGGCTAGAGTCCTGACCGGAAGCCCGGCAACAACGGTCTGCGGGCATGAATCGTTCCCTTATTGAGCCTCGCCCGAAGAAGTGACGCCGGCGTGTCATCGCGGGGAGTGAAACGACGAAGCAATCCAGCTGGATCGCCACGGCGCGCTTCGCGCCCCTCGCGATGGCAATGGAGGTAACTTCTTTGGGTAAGCCCCAATAGTCCTTCCCGGCCTCCGGGCATGCCAGGCCGGGAATAGGGGAAAGAGAACGATTGCGAAAGCGATCCAGCCCGGCCCGCTGGCGACTATGACGTTGTCAATCGGGGAGGGCGGTGGTGCGATGCCGCCATGAGCCAGACACCGCCCGATCCCGAGCTGGAAAAAAAAGCCCACCGGGCACAAATGATCCTTTACGGGGTCATGCTGCTCTTCCTCGTGCTGCCCTTTGTCTTGCTGTGGCTGAAAAACCGCGGAGTATTCGGGCACCCCTGAGCCGCTCATGAACAAGACCCTGTTCGCCATCCGGATTTTCTTCATCGCCCTGTGCGTGATCGCCAGCTGGCTGGTGTGCTACACGATCGAGGAATGGGACCACAAGCGGGCGCTGGCCATGAGCGTCGGCCTGATGATCGGCATCCTGGTGGTGCTGGTGGACATCATGCTGAAGGGCTTCTCGCTGCGCGGTCTCACCGCCCTGACTTTCGGCCTCGGCGTGGGTGCGATCGTTTCGTGGATCATCGGCAGCTCCCCGCTGCTGAACAAGGGCGACCCGTCGATCATCTACCTTGTGCAGCTCGCGCTCTTTGTCATCTGCACCTACCTCGGCACCGTCATCGCGCTGCGCGGCAAGGACGACTTCAACCTCGTGATCCCGTACGTGCGCTTCGTGCCGCATGAGGTCGACGTGCCGCTGGTCGTCGTGGACACCAGCGCCCTGATCGACGGCCGCATCGCCAAGGTGTGCGAGACGCAGTTCCTCGGCGCGGCGCTCGTGATCCCGAGCTTCGTGCTCACGGAGCTGCAGGCAATTGCCGACTCCTCCGACGCGCTCAAGCAGGCCCGCGGCCGCCGCGGCCTCCAGGTGCTCAACGAGCTGCGCGCGATCAAGCACCTCGACATCCGCATCCACCAGAGCGAGGTCGCGCGCCGGCAGGACATCGAGGCCAAGCTCGTCTTCCTCGCGCAGTCGATGCGCGCCAAGCTGCTCACCACCGACACGAACCTCGCCTCGATGGCGCGCTTCCAGGGCGTGCCGTGGCTCAACCTCCATGCGCTCGAGAACGCCCTGCGGCCCGAGATCGTGATCGGCGAGAGCATCGCGGTCGAACTCGTCAAGGCGGGCAAGGAAGACGGCCAGGCGCTCGGTTACCTGAACGACGGCTCGATGGTGGTGGTGAACAACGCCCGGGCCTTCATCGGCAAGCGCGTGACGGCCGAGATCATCGGCGTGCTTCCCAGCGCCGGTGGCAAGATGGTGTTCACCAACCTGCTCGGCGAGGCCGAGGCGGGCTGAGGCCGGCCAGACGCCGGCCAAACGTTCAACATCCGACGTTCAACGTTGAACGTTCAAAACCGAGGCTGGCGGTCATGGACCGTGGCTCCGGAATTCCGCGGCTTGTCCTGAGCGTTGGAAGTCGGGCGTTGGACGTTCGATGTTCAGTTCGATATCAGATTTTCCTTGCCGTCCTAACTGTACTAGTACAACTAGTACGGCGTGCTCCCGTTCTCCATCGAACTGAAACCCGGCCTGCCGATCACGGAGCAGGTGCTTTTCGCCGTGAAGAAGGCCGTCGTGAGCGGCCGCCTGAAGCCCGGCACACCCTTTCCCTCGGTGCGGGCGTTCAGCCAGGAGCTGCGCATCAACCCGAACACGGCGCACAAGATCGTCGCCACCCTCGTGGCCGAGGGCGTCCTCGTGACCACCCCCGGCGTGGGCAGCATCGTGGCCGAGCCGGCGGGCGCCGACCGCGCCGCGAAGGCCGCGCTGCTGGAAAACGAACTCGAGCGCCTCGTCGTCGAGGCGAAGAAGCTGGGCCTCGGCCTCGACGAGGTGCAGGCCGAGCTCACCGCGCACTGGAAAAAGCTCAGCCGGAAATAAACCACACCCTGCCATGAACACCAAGATGAAGTCTGCCCTGGCCACACTGCTGTGCCTGATCGCCCTGGCCGCGATCTTTCAAGCTCCGCTTCGCTGGACTGCGCGGAAGATCAAGCGGGACATGTCTCCCGAGTTGCTCCCGGAACGACCGGTCTATGACGAGACCGCGAAGGCCCCCGTGAACCTTGCGATCTTTGTGCGGGATGCCCGGCGCGCGTGGCCCAAAGCGGACGTGGCCATGGTTCATGCCGTCACCCTGGAAGTTGCCACCGGCCTGCTCATGCGGACGGACATCGAGGTCGGCAGCATGGTCAACGGAGTGTTTGTGCCCTGGGACATGGCTCCCTGGAAAGCGTCCGAGAAGATGCGCGACGAAATCGGCGGGATGTCCGGTTTCCTGGCCGATCCGAACCGGTATGTGTTCCGCCGCAAAACGAGCTGACCCCTTTCCCGTAATTTCCCCATGCATGCCATCGCCATCGAGAACCTCTCCTGCCGCTACGGGCGCACCGAAGCGCTGCGGGGCCTGAGCCTGAACGTGCCCAAGGGCAGCCTGTTCGCCCTGCTCGGCGCCAACGGCGCGGGCAAGACCACGGCGCTCAAGGCGCTGGTCAACCTGCTGCCGCCGTCCGCAGGCCGTGCCACCGTGCTGGGCGTCGACTCGCGCCGGCTGGGCGAGCGCGAACTCGCGCAGATCGGCTATGTGTCCGAGAACCAACAGCAGCCGGAGTGGATGACCGTCCGCCAGCTGCTCGATTACTGCCGCCCTTTCTACCCGACCTGGGATGCGGCCCTGGAGGCGAAGCTGCTGGCGGAGTTCGACCTGCCGGCCGACCGGAAGCTCCGGACGCTCTCGCGCGGCATGCGCATGAAGGCCGTGCTGCTTTCCTCGCTGGCCTACCGGCCGAAGCTGCTGGTGCTCGACGAACCGTTCAGCGGGCTCGATCCGGTGGTGCGCGATGACGTGACGCAGGGATTGCTGACCGCCGTCCAACTCGGCGAAACCACCGTGCTCATTTCTTCCCACGACATCGAGGAGGTCGAGCGCCTGGCCGACCACGTGGCATTGCTGGAAGACGGCCGCTTGCGTTTCGCCGAGCCCACGGACGAATTGCTTGGCCGGTTCCGCCGCATCGAAATCGACCAGGACGGGGGGCCGGATCGTTCGGTTCCGGCCACCTGGATCGATTGGAAAAGCGGAGCCGGCCGGGCCTCGTTTGTGGACACGGCTTTCGACGCGGTCGCCACGGAACAAGCCTGCCGCGAGCGGTTCCCGTCCGCCACGATCCGCGCGCACCCCATGACCCTGCGCGAGATTTTCATCACCCTGGCCCGCAAGGACCGCATCCCGTCAAAAGGAGCCGCTGCATGAACCTCACCTTGCATCTTATCCGAAAGGATCTTCACCGCCTGCGCCTGGCCATCGGCCTGTGGGCCCTGTTCGTCGTCGGCCAGGTCGTGGCGGCCCAGTGGATGCTGTCGCACCCCACGATCGACCTGAACTGGTTCACGGGGGTGAGCATGCTCTACAACCTGCTGATCGCGATCGGACTTTTCGCGACTTACTTCCTCGTGGCGGCGCTGGTGCTCGAGGATCCGCTGATGGGCACCGACATATTTTGGGCGACCCGGCCGATTGCCAGCGGACGCTTGCTGACGGCCAAGCTGGCCGTGGTGGTCCTGGTTTTCGGCCTGCTGCCGGTGACGATCTGGAGTGTTTGGTGGCTGGCCAGCAATTTCACGGCGAGCGGCATCATGTCCGGCACGCTGCGGATGCTGGGCTTGCAACTGGCCGCGGTGATTCCGGCGCTGGCGGTGGCGACCTTGTCGGCCAACCTCGGCCGTTTGCTGGTCGCCACGTTCCTGCAACTGCTGGCGCTGTTTGTTGCGCTGCTGTATTTCTTCGGCCAGAGCGGGATCACCTCCGAGACGCGCTTGAGCCGGGTCTTGCTCGCGCTGTTCTTCATCCTCGGCACTGGCATCGTGGTCACTGGTTGGATGTACCGCACCCGGCAGGCGGGGCGGGCCCTCCTGATGGCCGCGGCGGGTGCGGTGCTGGCACTGGTGGCGGCGTGGCAGTGGCCAGTGGCCTGGCCGGCGACACTGATCCAAGGCGGCGTCGCTCGCTCCTTCCGCACGACGGAACTGGCGGATGCCGGGAAAGTGGTCACGCAGGTCGAGTCGGCCCGGCTGGAAGCGGACAAGAACCGAGACGGCTACGATGACGATTTTCTGGTGGTGAAGGTCCGGATCATCGGCCTGCCCGGCCAGGTGAATCTCCGGAAGGGCCGGGCCGATGTTGTGATCGAATGGCCCGATGGCACGAAGGTGGCCAAGGAAGGCCTCTGGCTCAATGGCCCCTCCGATTACCTTCCTCTGTACGGTGCCCTGGGCATCCCGGTTACCGCCAATGGCAAATCCACTTCCGGCGATCCCGAGACTGACGCCAAGATCGAGCAGGGTCGGAGGGAAATCGTGGCGCGCTTTGCGGCGAGCAACCACACCTATTATCGACGTGCGCGGAACACCAACCCGGAGGGCCCGCGCTCCAACTGGATGAGCTTCCGCATGCCGGTCTCGCCGGCGACTGCCGAGCGGATCCGCCGCGATACTCCCGCCTGCCGGGTGGCGGTGCGGTTCGAGACGGTCATGCCCGAGGTGTTGGGCGAGTTGCCGCTGGCCCGTGGAGCGAAGCTGACCAAGCGCGGCCGGGTGGAACTGATTGGTTTTGCCGAGTACCAGCGCACCCGCGTTCCCCGTCCTTATGCGGCCCAAGGCATCGTGTCGGTCCTGCAGGAGCCCGATGATGGCACGGCCATCCAGTTTTGGTTCGTGGATAAGAAAGGAAGCCGGATCGGCTTCAACCTGAGCAGCAGCATTATCCTGCCGGTGGCGCCAATCACGGGCAAAATGTGGTGGGCCCCCCTGTATATGGAAGCGCCCCATCTCTGGCGAACCGACCACTGGATTGCCGAGCCGCACTGGCTGGAAAAATATCAGATCGCCGTGGTGGCCCTGCGCCCGGCCGGCGGCTTCGACCGGCAGATGAGCAGCGAAAAGCTCACCTTGGCGTCCCGGGAAGAGATGGAGGAATTGGAGCCGGCGTCCGCGGAAGGCGGCGCGCCCTGATTCGGCGGGCTCAGCTCGACAACCAACCCGCGAGGTCGTCTTCGGTGGCGACCTCGTGGTACATCTGGTAATCGCTGGCGAGCAGCGCGGCGTAGGACGGCTCGGCGAAGCGCCGGCAGTGGAGCAGGACCTTGGCCTTCTGGCCGGGGGCGCGCACGAGGCGGCCCAGCGCCTGGTTCACCTTCTGCAGGCCGGGAATCTGGTACACGCGCCGGAACGCGGCGTCGCGGCCGAGCCCGGCCAGCGCCGCAATCCGGGCTTTCTGCACGGCATTGACCTCGGGCAGGGCGGGACCGACCACCATCGCGTGGCTGATGCCCCCGCCGAGCAGGTCGATGCCCTCGGCGAAGCTGCTGCCGAGGACGAGGAACAGGGCGTCGCTCAACGCGAGGTTCTCCTCGACCCACGCCGCCTGCGCGGTGAGGTCGGGAAGTTTCGGTTGCAACGCGACGCGCAACACCGAGCCGTAATCGCCCAGCGTCTTCTGGACGATCTCGGCGTAGGCGTAGGATGGGAAGAAGACGGCGATCGGCCCGCGCGCGGCTTCGTGCAGCGACACGATCGTCGCCGCCGTGGTCGAGTAATAGTTGGCGCGTTCGCGGTAGGTGGTGCTCACGCGCAGGTCGACGGCCACGTCGTAGGCGCCGGCGCGCCACGGGGTGGGCGCCTGCAGGGTGGCATAAGGGTGGAGCCCGACCTCCGGGCGGGCTGAACCTGCACGGAGTGCAGGTTCCACCTCCAAACCGCACGACTCCGCGAACTCGCCGCAGGGCTGCAGCGTGGCCGACATCAGGATCGCGCCGCCAAAGTGCTTGAGCGTCTCGCCGATCGCCGCCGCGGCGTCGATGCAGGTGAACTCCAGCTGGCCGGCGCGCGCGACCCAGAGCAGTTTCTTCAGCGATTCGTTCTCGAGGAAGCCTTCGAGCGCGGCGAACTGCCAGAGCGTGGCGCTGTGGACGGGCCCGAGCGCCACGAAATCCAGCGGCGCGGTGGTGGTGAGCCGGGTGAGGTGGCTGACGAGGTGCTTCACCTCCGCCTCAACCTCGGGGTCAAGCGATTCCGCCGGCTGGAGCGAGGCGAGGAGCTTGATCCACTCCTCGACCGCGAGCACGAGCGTTGCGGGTACGCCCAGGTGGTCGAGCTCGGCCAGCAACAGGCGCGCGGCGCTTTCGCTGGCACTGTGCGAGTACGCGCCGGCGACGCGCGTGGGCAGGTTGTGCGCTTCGTCGATGACGAGGAGGGTCTCGCCGGGGTCGAAGCCGGGGCGCTCGAAGAAGAGGCCGCGGTTGTCCGGCGCGAACACGTAGTTGAAGTCGCCGATCCAGACATCGTTGAAGGGCAGGGCGGCGCGGGTGATCTCGTAGGGGCAGATCCGCGCGTTGAGCCCGGCGGCGCGCAAGGCCGGCAGGTCGTGTGGCTGGCGTTCGTCGGTGTAGAAGCGCGACAGGCCGCTGCCGGGCCAGCGCTCGGCGCAGTCGCGCAGGAAATCACAGCCGTCGCGGACGCAGTGGAAGGTGTGGTTGACGCAGTGCTCGCCCTTGTTGCGCACCTGCCAGACCGCCACGGGCGTGGCGGCGAGGCGAGAGGCGAGAGGCGAGGGGCAGGAGGGAGAACCGGAAGTCATCGCCTCGAGCGTGTGCATGACCTGGATCTGGCCCGTGGATTTGCCCGTGAGCCAGACCAGCCGCGCGAACTCGCCGGCCTTGAGCCGGCCGAGCGCGAAATCCAGCACGCAGCCGGTCTTGCCGTAGCCGGTGGGGGCTTCGAAGAGGACGAAACCTGAAGCCTGAGACCTGAAACCTGAAACTTGGCTGGCTGAAGGCTGACCGCTGAAAGCCGAGAGCAAATCCTGCTGGATGGTTTCCTGGCCGGGACGGAGCGCGGGGAAGGGGGAGTTGAATTCCAGCGCCCGGCGGCGCTCGGCGGCGCGGCGCTGCAGGTTGAGGAACTCGACGATCGCGTCGAGCTGGTGGAAGACCAACGCTTCGTCAAAGGGCGTGAGCGCGACGGTCTGCGCCAGGCCCGAGCCGGCCTCGACGAAGACCAGCTCGGCACGGACGTCCTTGCCGCCTTGGGTGCGCTGCAACACGACATAAGCCGCGATCTGGAGGAAGTATTCCGGGTAATCGGCGCGCAGGGCGGCCTCGTCGGCCGGCAGCGGGCGCATGACGCTCTTGATCTCCCGGAGCAGCGGGCCGGATGGCTTGGTGGATTTTTGCAGGGCGGGGTCGCTGACCCCGCCGGCGGGATCAGGCGATCCCGCCCTACAGCCGATCATCTGATCGATGCGGCCGCTCAGGACGAAAGTCCAGCCGCGGTGCGTGAGGCGGCCGTCGATGACGATTTCGAACGTCGCGTGCGCGTGCTCCGCCAGCGTGCGCTGCCGCAGTTCGTTGTGCCAGTGCTGGCCGAGCTGCGCGCGCCAGAGCCCGGCCACGCCGCCGCTGCCTTCCTGCGGGCCGAGGCTGAAGCCGGCGAATTCGCCGACGCCCAGGGTGACAGTCTTTTGTTCGAGGGAAAAATCCATTGCAGCAGGTCTGTCATTGCGAGAAGCGGAGCGACGAAGCAATCCATCTGGATCGCCCCGCCCGGCTTCACCGGGCTCGCGCTGACTGAATTAGGTAAGCCGGATCTCCGTTTCCGCGCCGACCCAGTGCTCGAGGCGCCTGGTGATGCGGGCGACGGCGGCGGGCTCGGCGGTCTGGCCCGCGAGCGGCTGGTTGATCAGCTGCGCGGCCAGGTCGCGATCGGCCGGCTGCAACTCGGGCCACCATTGTTGTTTCACGGGATAACCCTCGTCGCGCAGCAGGCAGTACAGGGATTTGAGCCAGACGATGTCGGGCCGGCCGCCGCCGGCGAGGGCACCGAAGCTCGAGCGCAGGAGGTCGGCGACGGCAGGACGGGATTCGTCGGGCACGGGATTGCGCGCGAGCACGCGGCCGAAGTTCGCGGCGGCCTGCAGCGCTTCATAGGAGCGGCCGATGCCGTCGTGGCGCTGGACGAAGCGGTGCTCCTTGATGAACCAGGTGCGACCCTGGCTGGAGGACTCGAGCCAGAGCTCGGCCTCGTCGAACAAATCGAGCCGGCCTTCGCTCTGCTGCGCAGGGCTTCGGCGAGCCGGGGCGGCTTGGGCGGATTTGGGTTGGCGAGACAGGCAATACAGCACGCCATGCTCGGACGAGAAAGCCGTCAGCTGCTCGAAGGCGTCCGAACCCGACGGCTGGCGGGCGAGGATGAAGGCGGTGGTCTGGAGCTGCTGGCCGGGCATCGTCAGAGGACGGAGGACAGAAGGCAGAGGACGAAAGACGGATAACGGCGAACCATGGGGCTACGCTTCGCAGGAGCTTCGGCGTGGCAAGGAGGTTCTAAAGGTGGAGGGCCCAGCTGGGCCGGTCCAGCGGGAGCTGGACCCTCCAGTGCCGGTAGCCCCTCAGCGCGCGCCGAGCGCAGCCTTGGCGGCGGCCGGGTCGTGCCACATCGGCAGCACCGCGCCGCAGGAGATGATCGTCTTCATCGCGTCGGCGACCGACATCTCGAGTTCGATGACCTCCGCGCAGGGCAGGTACATGAAGAAGCCGTTGACCGGGCTCGGGCAGGTCGGGACGAACACCGCCCAGTGCGTCGCGCCGAGGTGGGCGTGCGGTTCACCCTGGCTGGTGTTGGTCAGGAAGCCGAGCGCGTAGGTGCCGGCCCGGGGAAACTGGACCAGCACGACCTTGCTGAACTGGGCGCGGTCCTTCGCCCCGAAGGTATCGATGAACTGCTTCACGCTGTTGTAGAAGCCGCCGATGCCGGGGATGTGCTGGATGAAGCGCTCCGCGGTGGCGCCGATCAGCCGGCCGAGGAAGAGGCGGGAGACAAAGCCCAGCAGCGTCACCAGCCCGAGCACGATGGCGGTGGTGACAATGTCCCAGAAGAACGCCGGCAGGTGCTGCAGGGTGACGGGCAGGTACTTCGCGAACAACGGCGTGATGGACCCGCCGACGATGCCGATGATGAAACCCAGCACCCAGATCGTGACGGCCAGCGGCGCGACGAGCAGCAGGCCCGTCAGGAAGGCGTTGCGAAGGGTGGTGAAGCGGGTTTCGGCCATGGCGGACGGTAAGTTCACGCAAAGCCGCCAAGACGCAAAGGGAAATCCGCGGCGCCGGTTATCGTCATCCTGAGCGAAGCGAAGGATCCAAAGGCAGAGCGCACGTCACGCCAACCGCTTGGATCCTTCGCTTCGCTCAGGATGACGGAAAGGGTTTATCTTGCTTGAACCTGAACGCAGGAACCGCCTTGGCTGCGATCAGGAGTTTCATCGCCCGGGCCTCGGCGGCGCGCATCCGGCGCTTCTTGGCGGGCTGAAGATCGTCGTAGCCGGCGAGGTGCAGCCAGCCATGGACGACGTAGAGGGTGAGCTCGGCGGCGAGGGTTTCTTGGAGGGCCCGCGTCCCTGCGGGCCGCGATCGGGCGTCGCGTCCCACCCGCCCGCGGGGACGCGGGCCCTCCACCAAACCAAAATATT
>JBEHYX010000073.1:0-20953 GCA_048497945.1 Verrucomicrobiota bacterium
GGGCGCCGGTTCTAGGGCGGGAGTGGCCGCGGTGGTGGACGCCAGGACTTCGGTCAGCAGCGACTGGCTGGCGTTCTGGCCCAGGCGCAGGAGCTTCATCGCCGCCGACAGGATGGACGCCACCGACGCGTAATAGACGCCGCCGAGCACCGCCGGAAGTGGCGCGCCGAGCACACTGCCCTCGAGCGCCGCGGCGATCGCTGGCGAGAACGGCCAGCCTTCGGCGGCGGCGCGCCTCAGGTATTCGGTGGCGAGCGGATGCTCGCGCAGCTTGCCCACGAGTTCGACGCGCTGCCGGCCGATGTTGTCGGCGGCGGTGCGCGCTTCCTGCGCGGTCTTCAGCGCGGACGACAGGACGCTCAACTCGCCGATCTGTTTCCAGTCCTTCCGACCGAAAGCCCGCCACGCCTGCGCCGCCAGCGGCAGCTCGGCTTGGCGCAACGCCGGCAGCACCGACAGCACGAAGAAAGCCTTAAGCGTCTCGCGATCGCGCACCACGCCTTCCTGCGTCAGGCCCTCGAGGCCGAACGAGTGCGCGTAGCTGCCCGTCGGGTAGAACGAGTCACCCGCCTGCAGGAGGCCGACGATCCATCCCGCATCGACGGAAGGTGGAGCGGCCTGACCCCAGGACGCTTCGGACGAGGAAAGCGCATTGGGGTCAACGCGCTCCACCTTAGTGCTTGTGGCTGGGTCCGAGCTCATGGGTGGGTTGCGCGCCGCGGGCAAAACGCCCCGGGCGGAAAATGGCGGTCGTCGACTTGAACGGCACCTGCAGGCGGTCGAGCAGCTGGCGCACCGCCGGCTCGTCGGGCGCGAGCAGGCGCGTCGGCTCAGCGCAAAGTTCGAGGTGCAGATTGCCCACGGCCCAGCCGATGCCGGCCGCCTCGGAAGGCGCGACCTTGAGTGAAATCTCCACGACCGCTTCCGGCTGCTGGCCGATGACGTAGCGCGCCGTCGCGGTCTGCCAGAAGGTTTCGCCGTGACGCAGCGGACGCTCCAGTTCAAAGCCGAACTCCGTGTCGTCGGCCGCCTTGCCGCGCCAGATGCGCTTGGCGAGCGTCAGGCGCTCCACGCTCAACAAGACCTCCGCCAGCTTGGCGTCAGGGTTGGCAAAGGGCGCGTTGATCAACTGCATGGGGCGGACCGCCATGAAAGCTCCCGGCGTGCCAATCAGGCAAGCCCGGCTTGGCAAAACCACCGAATCCTGAACAGTAAATCCATGAACTCCTGGCTTATCCTGATCGTCGCCGGCCTGCTCGAAGTCTGCTGGGCCACGAGCCTGAAATCCACCGCCGGCTTCACCAAGCTGTGGCCCACGGTGTTTTTCGTCACCACCCTCGCGGGCAGCATGTTCCTGCTGAGCGTCGCCGTGCGCAACCTGCCGGTGGGAACCGCCTACGCCGTCTGGGTGGGCATCGGTGCCGCGGGCACCGCCATCGCCGCCATGGTGATGCATGGGGAAGTCATGACCTGGCCGCGCGGCGTCTTTCTCGCCCTGCTGATCGTTTCGATCGTCGGACTGAAACTCACGACGCCTGAGGCATAATCAATTTGTAGGGGCGGAGCTTGCTCCGCCCTCTGAATGCAGCGCCAAGAGCGTAGGGCGGACCAAGGTCCGCCCCTACAAATGGAACGACATCAGAACAGGAAATACCTCTGCGCCATAGGCAGGACCTTCGCCGGTTCGCAGGTCAGGTGCTCGCCATCGGCCTTGACGGTGTAGGTCTCGGGATCGACCTCGATCTTCGGCATGGCGTCGTTGAGGACCATGTCCTTCTTGCCGATCTTGCGGCAGGATTTCACGGCCTCGAGGCGGCGCGACAGGCCGAGCTGCTTCGGGCCGGTCTTGCTCTTGAGCGAGGCGGCGCTGACGAAGGTGATGTTGGTCGAGCCGATGGCCTTGCCCGCGGCGCCCCACTGCGGGCGGTAGAACGTCGGCTGCGGCGTCGGAATCGAGGCGTTCGGGTCGCCCATGTTGGCCCAGGCGATGAAGCCGCCCTTGAGCACCACCTCGGGTTTCACGCCGAAGAGCGCGGGCTTGAAAATCACCAGGTCGGCCAGCTTGCCGACTTCGATCGAGCCGACGAGGTGCGAGATGCCGTGCGCGATCGCGGGATTGATCGTGTACTTGGCGAGGTAGCGCAGCGCGCGGAAGTTGTCGGCCGCGGCGTGCGCCTTGCCCTTCAAGGCGCCGAACTGGAGCTTCATCTTGTGCGCCGTCTGCCACGTGCGGATGATCACCTCGCCGATGCGGCCCATGGCCTGCGAATCGGACGACATCATCGAAATTGCGCCCAAGTCATGCAGGCGGTCCTCGGCGGCGATCGTTTCAGGTCGAATGCGCGATTCGGCGAACGAAACGTCCTCGGGGATCTTCGCGTCGAGATGATGGCAGACCATCAGCATGTCGAGATGCTCGTCGATCGTGTTGACCGTGTAGGGACGCGTCGGGTTGGTCGAAGACGGCAGAACATTGGGCTCGCTGCAGACGCGGATGATGTCCGGCGCGTGGCCGCCGCCGGCGCCCTCGGAGTGGAAGGTGTGGATCGTGCGGCCCTTGAAGGCGCGGATGGTGTCGTCGACGTAGCCCGACTCGTTGAGCGTGTCGGTGTGGATCGCGACCTGCACGTCGAGTTCGTCGGCCACGCCGAGGCAGGTGTCGATCGCGCCGGGGGTCGTGCCCCAGTCCTCGTGCAGCTTGAGGCCGATGGCGCCGGCGAGGATCTGCTCGCGCAGCGGCGCAGCGGTGCCGCAGTTGCCCTTGCCGAGAAAACCGAGGTTCATCGGGTACGATTCGGCCGCCTCGAGCATGCGGTGGATGTTCCAGATGCCGGGTGTGCAGGTCGTGGCGAACGTGCCGTGCGCCGGGCCGGTGCCGCCACCGAGCATCGTGGTGATGCCGGCGCTGATGGCCTCGTCGATCTGCTGCGGGCAGATGAAATGGATGTGCGTGTCGATGCCGCCGGCGGTAATGATGCTCCCCTCGCCCGCGATGACCTCGGTCGCCGCGCCGATGATCATCGGGTTTTTCTTCCTCGTGCGCGGGTCGGCGTAAACGGAGCCAATGCCATTCTGGATGCCGGGATTGCCCGCGTGGCCGATGCCGACGATCAGGCCGTGCTTGATGCCGATGTCGGCCTTGATGACGCCGAGGATGGGATCGAGGATCGTCGCGTTGGTGATGACGAGGTCGAGCGACTCCTTGTCGAGCGCGGTCGGCGACTGGCCCATGCCGTCGCGGATGACCTTGCCGCCGCCGAACTTCACCTCGTTGCCGTAGCCGGCGGCCTCGGCGATCAGGTCGCGCTCGACTTGGACAAAGAGCTCCGTGTCGGCGAGGCGGACCTTGTCGCCCACGGTGGGACCGAACATCTCGGCGTACTGGCGGCGGGTGAGCTTGAGCGGCATGGAAAGGCAGATTTAAACGCGAAGGGCGAGAAGAGCGCGGAGAGTGAAATCTATTTCCTCCGCGTGTTCCGCGAACTCCGCGTTGAAGGTTTGGTTTTCTGATCGAGCTTGCCGTTGATCTTGGCCTGCAGGCCGTAGACCTCGCGGAGACCGGCGAGCGCAACGAGTTCGACCTGCTTGGTGTCGCCGGCCTCGAAGCGCACCGCGGTACCGGCGGGAATGTTCAGGCGGAAGCCGCGGGCCGCGGCGCGATCGAAGCTGAGGGCCTCGTTGGTCTCGAAGAAATGGTAGTGCGAGCCGACCTGGATCGGGCGATCGCCGGTGTTGGTGATGTCGAGCGTAAGCAGCTTCAGGCCCTCGTTGGCCGGGAGCCCCGCTGCATCCGCCGCGATGATGATCTCGCCGGGTTTCATCGGATCGGGTCGTGGACCGTGACCAGTTTCGTGCCGTCGGAGAACGTCGCCTCGACCTGCACGTCGTGGATCATCTCGGGCACGCCTTCCATCACGTCGGCGCGCTTGAGGATCGTGGTGCCGTAGCTCATCAGCTCGGCGACCGACTTCCCGTCGCGCGCACCCTCGATGATCTCGTAGGTGATGATGGCGACGGACTCGGGATAGTTGAGCTTCAGGCCGCGGGCCTGGCGGCGCCGGGCGAGGTCGGCGGCCGTCACAATCAGGAGCTTCTCGCGTTCACGGGGGGTTAAATGCATGGCAAAGGAGAACCGCTAATTTGCGCTGATTAACGCCAATAAGCATCGGCCAAGGCAATTCATGATTAGCGACAATTAGCGCGGATTAGCGGTTTAAAATCAGACCTGCAGATGCTCTTTGACGACCTCATCCGTGAGGGTGGCAATCGGGCCGGAGATGGTCACGGCGCCGCGGTCCATCGCGTAGAAGCGGTCGGCCACCTCGCGGCAGAAATCCACGTATTGCTCGACGAGCAGGATGGCCAGCTTGTGCTCCTTCCGCAGTTCGTTGACCGCACTCTTGATCTGGGCGACATCGTCCTCGGCCGCGGCCAGCACGGCGGGCGCGGCGGCCGGGGCCTTGAGTTTCTTCAGCGTGTCGCCGATCTGGTCGATGATCGACGGCTGGATGCCCTCGGTGGGCTCGTCGAGAATGAGCAGCTTCGGGTTCGTCAGCAGCGCGCGGCCGATCGCCAGCTGCTGCTGCTGGCCGCCCGAAAGCACGCCGCCCTTGCGCGAGAGCATGTCCTTCAGCACCGGGAACAGCGTGAAGATGCGGTCGAGCGCGTTGCGGGCGTCGGCACCCTTGCGGCTGTGGACCACGAGGCCGACGTTGAGGTTTTCCTGGATGGTCAGGTGCGGGAAAATATCGCGGCCCTGCGGCACGTAACCGATGCCGCTGCGGGCGCGCACGTCGATCGACATCTTGCCCAGCGGCTGGCCGTCGAAGACGATCGAGCCGGCGCGCACCGGCAGCACGCCGGTGATGGACTTCAGCGTCGTCGTCTTGCCGACGCCGTTGCGGCCCATGAGAGCGACGACCTCGCCGGCATTCACCTCGAGGCTCACGCCGCGGAGGATGCGCGAGCCGCCGATGTAGGTTTCGACGTCCTCGAGGCGTAGGAGCGCCTGCGAACGTTCAACATTCAACGTTGAACGTTCAACGTTCAGAGTTGAGGCAGCTTGGGTCATTGAGCGTTGGATGTTGAAAGTTGAGCGTTGAACGTTGCCCGCGTCAGCGGGTTCCGTGTTTGCCGCGGCCGAGGTAGACCTCGCGGACCTTCTGGTTGGACTGGACCTCGTCGAACTTGCCCTCGCACAGGACGGTACCCTGGTGAAGCACGGTCACCATGCCGTCGCGGGCAATCTGCTTCACGAAGGACATGTCGTGCTCGACGACCACGATGCTGTGCCTGCCGGAAAGGCTGATGAGCAGTTCGCCGGTGCGGTGCGTTTCCTCGTCGGTCATGCCGGCGGCGGGTTCGTCGACGAGCAGCATCTGCGGCTCGGCCGCGAGGAGCATGCCGATCTCGAGCCACTGCTTCTCGCCGTGGGCGAGCAGGCCGGCCTTCCAGTCGCGCTTGCCGTCGAGGCGGATGAGCTTGAGCAGCTCGTCGAGGCGGTCGCGCTCCGTCGAGGAAAGGCGGCGGAACAGCGAAGCGAAGACGCCGCGCGGACCCTTGATGGAGAGCACGAGGTTGTCCCAGACCGTGTGCTCGCCATAGACGCTCGGCGTCTGGAATTTCCGGCTGATGCCGAGGCGGTTGATCTCGTACTCGTTCAGGCCGGTGAGGTCGTGGTGCGTCAGCGGGTCGGCGCCGAACTCGATCTTGCCCTTGTCGGGCTTCGCGCGGCCGGTGATGAGGTCGAAGA
This sequence comes from Verrucomicrobiota bacterium, assembly GCA_048497945.1. Classification (GTDB taxonomy): domain Bacteria; phylum Verrucomicrobiota; class Verrucomicrobiia; order Opitutales; family Opitutaceae; genus Lacunisphaera. Next base: position 5,753 of record JBEHYX010000073.1, read on the forward strand.
ACGTCGACTTGCCCGCGCCGTTCGGCCCGATGACAACGCGCAGCTCGCCTTCCTGCAAATAGAAGTTGAGGTTCGAGATGGCCTTGAAGCCATCGTAGGTCTTGGAGACATCCTCGACGGTGAGAATCGCGCGGGGCATGGCGGAGATTTACGATCTACGATTAATGATTTACGATTTCTGCGCCGCAGGAGCGGCTTCCGCTTTCGAGTCCGTAAACCTTTTCCAAAGGGGCTTGAGGCGGGCCGGGATGCTCACGAGGCCGCCGGGCAGGAAAAGCACGACGAGGATGAACAGGCCGCCGAGGATGATGAGCCAGAGATCCGGGAAGGCGCGCGTCGCCCAGCTCTTGAGCGCGTTGATCGCAATGGCGCCGAGGATCGGCCCGAGCAGCGTGCCGCGGCCGCCGACCGCGACCCACACGACGGCCTCAAGGGACTTCTCGGGCGTCATGACGCTGGGATTGATGCCGCCGACCTGCGGCACGTAGAGCGCGCCGCCGACGCTGGCGATGGCCGCGCTGAGCACGAAGATGAAGAGCTTGAAGTGCGCGGTTGCGTAGCCGCTGAAGAGCACGCGATTCTCGCCGTCGCGAATCGCCCGCTGCACGAGGCCGAACTTCGTCTGGCTCAGCACACGGCACCCCACGTACACGAAGAGCAGGGTGATGGCCGTCGCGATGAAGAGGTTGCGCTGCGTGGCACCGGTACGCAGGTCGGCACCGAGCAGGAGCTTGAAGTCGGTGAACCCGTTGTTGCCGCCCATGAGCAGGCTGTTGCGGAAAAACAGCAGCGCGGCGCCGTAGGTCAGCGCCTGCGTGAGGATCGAGAAATAAACGCCCTTGATGCGCGAGCGGAACGCGAGGAAGCCGAAGATTGCTGCGACGATCCCGGGGAAGGCGATCACCATGAGGGCGGAGAATCCGACCGAATAGAAGGGCTTCCAGAAACTCGGCAGGAAGGTGTGGCCGAGGAACACCATGAAGTCCGGCAGCAGGTTCGGGTTCTTGCCCGCCTGCGCGTACACGCCCTGGTCGCCGATCATCAGCATCAGGTGCATGCCGAGCATATAGCCGCCGAGGGCGAAGAAGAGCGACTGGCCGAGGCTAAGCAGGCCGGTGTAGCCCCAGAGCAGGTCGACCGAGATCGCGAGCAGCGCGAAGCAGAGATACTTGCCCCAGAGGTTGATCGTGAAGTTGCTGACGTAGCCCTGCGCGTTCAGCAGCGGGAAGACGACGATCAGGAAGAGCGCGATGACGCCGACCGCGATGAACTCGATGTTGCGCTGGGAGGTCTTGCTCATGGTCAGTCCTCCAGGCTCCGGCTGCGGGTGACGAAGATGCCGGCCGGGCGCCATTGCAGGAACAGGATGATGGCGAGCAGCACGAGGATCTTGCCGATGACGGGATCGAGCAGGATCTGCTGCAGCGACTGGTCGGTGAGGCCGATGCCAAACGCGCTGATCACGGTGCCGGGCAGGTTCCCCACCCCGCCGACGACCACGGTCATGAAGCAGTCGACGATGTAGTTCTGGCCCATCGACGGGCCGACGTTGCCGATCTGGCTGAGGAAGGCGCCCGCCAGGCCGGCGAGACCGGAGCCGAGGCCGAAGGTCAGCATGTTCACGCGCTCGGTGCGCACACCCATGCAGGAAGCCATGCCGCGATTCTGCATCACCGCGCGGATGAGGAGGCCCAGCGGCGTGCGCGTGAGCACGAGCCACACGCCGAACACGATCATCAGCGCGAAGCCGATCACGAACACGCGGTTCCAGCCGAGGATGATGTCGTTCACCGTCCAGTTGCCGCTGAGATAGACCGGGCTCGAGACCTGCACGTTGTTCGAGCCGAACATCAGTTTGAACACCTGCTGCAGCACGACGGACACGCCCCACGTCGCCAGCAGGCTCTCGAGCGGGCGGCGATAGAGGCGCTGGATGATCGAGCGTTCGAGGCCGATGCCGACCAGCGCCGCCATCAGGAAGCTGAGCGGCACCGCCGCGACGAAGTAGCACTGGTAGGCCCAGCCGGTGAGATGCATGCCCGGCAGCGTGAGACTCAGGCCGAAGAACGGGATAGCGATGCCGTCGCCGAAAATATTCTGCACGATGTACGTCGTGTAAGCGCCGACCGCGATCATCTCGCCGTGCGCCATGTTGATGACGCCCATCAGGCCGAAGGTGATCGCCAGGCCGAGCGCCAGCACGAGCAGGATGCTGCCGAGGCTCAGGCCGCGAAAGAGCGTGCCGATGAAATCAACCGTGCCGCGGTGCGACTCGACCGCGTGGATGGCGGACTTGGCGGCAGCAATAACCGGTGCGTTTTTCGCCGCCTCGGCATCGGTGAGCGCCTTCTTGAGAAAGTCCGCGCTCGAAAGCGTGCTCAGCTCCTTGAGCTCGGCCAGGGCGGCGAGCTTCACGTCGCCCTTGGGATCCTTGAGCTTGATGAGCGCGATGGCTTCGCGCAAGGCACGCCGCACGTGCGGATCCTTTTCCAATGGGAGCCGCGACTCGAGGACGGCGACCTTGGAGGCATCCTGCGCCTGACCGATGGCTTGGACGGCCTGCAGGCGCTTGACGCGGTTGGTCGAGACGAGATCCACGATATCGAGCACCTGCTTCATCGCGCGGCGCAACGAACTTGTGTGGTCCGCGGTCTTCCAGTCGCCCGACACGAGCCGCAGCGGCTGGCCGGCGGCGTCCTTGAGCGGCGTGCCGTCGTCGACGCGCACCGCAGCCCTGGCGCCGGCGGCGTCCTTGTCGCCGACCAGCAGCACCGGAATCGTCGCGTTGTCCGCCTTGTAGAGGAAAATGGCATCGCTGCGCCACGCGGCGAGCAGTTCGGGGATGATCTCGTCGCCCTGCCCCATCAGCGAAGTGACCAGCGCGCGCTGGGCGGCGGCATCCTCCGTGAGCACCGCCTTGGTGATGACCGCCCGCGGCGTTTCGGCGGCCTGCACGGTCAGGCTGAGGAGCAGCAAAACGATAAGTACGACACGCGGGAAAAACTTCATGCCAGGGTGATTGGTTAATGCTGGTTCCGTGCCAAAAAGCGCCGGCGACCTGATTAGGACGTGCCTTGAACGCGCCTACACACCCCGCCCTTTGGGCACCCCTCTTCATAGAGGGGACTTCGGCTGCGTTTGATTCCCCTCTATCAAGAGGGGTGTCGCGCAGCGACGGGGTGTGTGAATGGTCGCAGCATTCCATCAAAGGCTTGGCGCGGCGGAAGGACTCACCTCACCCTCGCCAAAAAGCGGGGCGGGTCGTTTAAGACCCGCCCCGCGTCCAATACCTACAAACCAAAATCCGTGTCTTACTTGAACTTACCCTTCAGCCACGGCTCGCCGTACACGTCGGCGAAGGACTTCAGGATCTTGAACTGGCCGTCGGCCTTGGTCTCGCCGATGTACACGCTCTTGGTGAGGTGCATGTTCTTCTGCGTGGTGACCTTGCCGCCCGGGCCGTCGAAGGAGAGGCCGGACTTGAGCGCGGCACGGACCTTGTCGACGTCGAACGAGCCGGCCTTCTCGACCGCGGCCTTCCAGAGGTACATGCCGTCATAGCTCAGCACCATCGGGGAGCAGGTGACGCGGCCTTCCTTGACGATGCCGGCGACCGTGCTCTTCGCGAGCCAGGCCTTGAAGTCCGCGACGAACTTCTTGTTGGCCGGGGTGTCGATCGACTCGAAGTAGGTCCAGCAACCGAGCTGGCCGACGAGCTTGTCGGCGGGCAGGCCGCGGAACTCATCCTCGGAGATCGAGAAGGAAACGACCGGGCAGGTCTCGGCGGTGAGGCCGGAAGCGGCGTATTCCTTGAAGAACGGGACGTTGGTGTCGCCGTTCAGCGTCGAGATCACGCAGGCGTCGCCGGAGGCGGCAAACTGTTTGATCTCGGCGACGATCTGCTGGTAGTCGGTGTGGCCGAAGCCGGTGTACTTGCCGGCGGCGATGATCTTGCCCTTCTCGTCTTTCTTGAAACCGCCGCCGATGTTCTCGAGCGGCACGCCCTTGGAGAGGAGGTACTCGAGGAGCACGAGGTTGGTGGTCTGCGGATAGACGTAGTCGGTGCCGAGGAGGTAGAACTTCTTCTTACCTTCCGCGAGGTAGTAGTCGACCGCAGGCGTGGCCTGCTGGTTGACGGCCTCAGCGGTGTAGAAAACGTTCTGGGATTCTTCTTCGCCTTCATACTGCACCGGGTAGAAGAGCAGCGCGTTGTTCTTCTCGAGGACCGGCAGGCAGTACTTGCGGGAAACCGAGGTCCAGCAGCCGAAGGTCACGGCGACCTTGTCCTGCTCGGTGAGCTGCTTGGCTTTCTCGGCGAACGTCGGCCAGTCGGAGGCGCCGTCGACGATGACGAGCTCGATCTTCTTGCCGAGCACGCCGCCCTTGGCGTTGATCTCGTCGGCGGTGAACATGAGGATGTCGCGCAGCGAGGTTTCGCTGATGGCCATCGTGCCGGAAAGGGAGTGCAGGACGCCGACCTTGACGGTGTCGGCCGCGGAGGCGGAGCCGACGAAAGCGCTCAGGGCCAGGGCCCCGACGCCGAGCAGGGAAACGAATTTCTTGATCATGGGAGTGTGTGGTTGGGCCCGGGAAGCGGCCGGAAACGCGCGGTGCCCGGCCGGGTCCGAGGAGGGGGAATCAGGAGCAGGGTTGGGTCCTAAGCGCGCGGGGCTCAGAACTTGAAAACGATCTGGCCGCCGATGAACGTGTAGTCGGCCACGTCGTTGGAGCACGCGGAGAACTCGGCGCGCAGCAAGAGGTTGGCGTCGATGGCGTAAGTCGGGGCGATCGTGTACTTCGTCTCGTCGCCGGACGGGCCCTTGCTGGCGCCGCTGAGGCGGAACGCCGTGGAGAACTTGTCGGAGAACTTGTAGCTCGCGAAGGCCAGCCAGCCGACATAGTCGTCGCCACCGTTGTTGTTGTTCGTGTCGATTTCGCCCGCGATCGTCAGCTTGTCGGTGACGGCGTAGCTCGCCCAGAGGTCGAAGATGAACAGGTCATCGGTCGCACCCTTGGTGTTTTCCGTGGCGATGCCGGCGAAGACCGTCAGCTTGTCGACGCCGGTGTACACGAAGTTGGCCTCGACGCCGACGTCGTCGCTGTACTCGCGGTCACCCTCGAAGAAGCCCTTCGGGCCGGAGAAGATCGAGTCCACGACGGCGACGCCGGCGGACCAGGTCTTCGTCGAGTAATCGAGCTTGGCGCCGGTGTGGTAGGCCGGGATGGCGTAGATAGTGGAGCCGTAGGTCAGCTGCGCCATGTTCACCGGGTCGAACGCCTCGTAGCCGAGGTAGCTGAGGAATTTGCCGCCCGTGATCTTGAGGCCGGTGCCGGTGTCGTAGGTGACGTAGGCATCGAGCAGGCCGGCCTCGTTTGCCGCACCCGGGAGATAGAGCGCGCTGCCGTAGGCGCTCCACGAACCCTTGGCCGCGATCACGCCGAGCTTGACGGCATCGGCGTTGACGATCGCCGGGGAGCCCTTGCTCTCGAAATACGTATTGATGTTGGAACCGCCGTCCACGTCGGTGCTGGTGGCGGCGCCGACCGCGTAGCCGTTGACGCTGAAAATGTCGTTCACTTTCACGTCGGCGTAGGAGGTAACTGCCAGGGCCAGGAGGGAGGTAGCCCACACGGCCGGGCGGAATGATTGCTTGGTCATGAGATCAGGAGGTTTGATTGCTGGGTTTGTGTTGGTGAGCCCACCGCAGAAACTCGCCGGTGTGCCCGGCCCGCACTAAGCAGCCCGTTTGCCAGCAATCGGATTCGAGGTTGTCATAAACCGTTCGCCGCGACCGCAGATGCGCGGCTTCCAACAAGTCCGGCTCATGCGAGAAATCTTTCGCATCGATTGCGCTCATGGCCGTCCCTCTGCGCCCGCTGCGGACGCGGGCAAACGGCAACGCGCGACGGGTTCGCCGCGCGCGTCAAATAAAACGCCCGAAGATCAAGCCGGACTAATTGCCGGCCTTGCCCGCATCAGCTTTCGTGATGCCGGACGACTGCAGCGCGCCGAAGTTTCCTTCCTCGCAGCTGCGCACGAACGCCTCGGTGACCGACTTCAGGTCCTCCCACCGGCGGCGGATCGCCTTCGCCTCGTCCTTGGTGATCTGGTTGTCGGCGGCGGCGGTGGCGATGACGCCGAGCATGTCGGCGAATTCCTGCACGATGCTGTTGGTGTACGGAATCAGCTGGAAGGGATGCGGCTTGTCCTTCGGGTTCGTGATGAAGAAGCCGCCGGCCCGCTCGCACACCCACTGCGCGATGCGCGCATCGTGCGTGATGCGCAGCAGCTGCTCGATGCGGTCGAGCGGGTTGTTCGCGCCGCTGCCCGTCTCGTCCTGCGGCGGCTCGGCCCACTTGTAGATCAGTGAAAGGGACAGGCCCATGTCCGCGGAGATTTGTTTGGCGCTGGTTTTCTTCAGCACCTCCTTGAGCAACTCGTGTGATTGCATGCGCGGGGATGCTGCGGGCCAGCGCGCCAAACGCAATCCCGCCGTGGTATTTCGGCGCGTCATGCCTCCGCTCCCCCGCCCTTATGCCCGCCGTGGAGCACCTTCTTTTTTGTGTCAATTGCCCGGGCTTTCTGGCTAAAACAACGGTCTCTTCCCCATGAATATCCACGAGTATCAGGCCAAGGCCCTGTTCGAGAAATATGGCGTCGCGGTGCCCAAGGGCGTCGCAGCCAAGTCCGCCGCCGAATTCGAGCCGGCGCTGGCCCAGCTGCCCGACGCCCCCGTGGTCGTGAAATCCCAGATCCACGCCGGCGGCCGCGGCAAGGGCACGTTCACCGACGGTTTCAAGGGCGGCGTGAAATTCGCCAAGACCAAGGCCGACGCCCTCTCGTACGCGAAGAGCATGTTCAACAACACCCTCGTCACCGCCCAGACCGGCCCGGCCGGCCGCAAGGTCCAGACGATCTACTTCACCCAGGCGAGCGACATTTCCAAGGAATACTACCTCGCCATCCTGCTCGACCGCGCCACGTCCCGCCCGGTCATCGTCGCCTCCACCGAGGGCGGCGTCGAGATCGAGACCGTCGCGCACAACACGCCGGAGAAGATCTTCAAGATCCACGTCGACCCGGCCGTCGGCCTGCAGGGTTACCAGGCCCGCCAGCTCGCGTTCCAGCTCGGCCTCACCGGCGACTACTTCAAGAACGCGGTGAAGCTCATCGGCTCGCTCTACCGGATGTTCTGGGAGACCGACGCCGCCATGGTCGAGGTCAACCCGCTCATCACCACGCCGGACGGCAAGGTGCTCGCGCTCGACGCCAAGGTGTCGTTCGACGACAACGCGCTCTTCCGCCACCCGGACATCGTCGCCCTGCGCGACCTGAACGAGGAGGATTCGAAGGAGATCGAGGCCTCGAAGTTCGGCCTCTCCTACATCGCGCTCGACGGCAACATCGCCTGCCTCGTCAACGGCGCCGGCCTCGCCATGAGCACGATGGACATCATCAAGCACTTCGGCGGCAACCCCGCCAACTTCCTCGACGTCGGCGGCGGCGCCTCGAAGGACCAGGTGCAGGCGGCGTTCAAGATCATCCTCACCGACCCGAACGTGAAGGGCATCATGGTGAATATTTTTGGCGGCATCATGGACTGCAACACGATCGCCACCGGCGTCGTCGCCGCGGCCCGCGAGCTCGGCCTCAAGATGCCGCTCGTCGTCCGCCTCGAGGGCAACAACGTCGCCGCCGGCAAGAAGACGCTCGCCGAATCCGGCCTCAAGCTCGAGTCCGCCGACACCATGGCCGAAGCCGCGCAGAAAATCGTGAAGCTGGTGGCCTGAGCCGGGTTCACCACGAAACACACGAAATACACGAAAATGAACCACTGACCCCTGCACCGAGCACACGCTTTTCGTGTGTTTGGTGTATTTCGTGGTCAATCAATCCCCTCTCCCCATGTCCATCATCGTCACTGAAAAGACCAAGCTGCTCGTCCAGGGCATCACCGGCGAGTTCGGCGCCCGCCACACCAAGCTCTCGCTCGACTACGGCACGGCCGTCGTCGCGGGCGTCACGCCCGGCAAGGGCGGCCAGTTCTTCGAGCATTCTGCCGGAGGGCAGAACCACAAGGTTCCGATCTTCAACACCGTCGCCGAGGCCGTGAAGGCCACCGGCGCCACCGCCTCCGCCGTCTTCGTCCCGCCGCCGTTCGCCGCCGACGCCATCCTCGAGAGCGTCGACGCGGGTCTCGACCTCTGCGTCGCCATCACCGAGGGCATCCCGGTGAAGGACATGATCCAGGTGAAGCGCGCGATGGCCGGCAGCAAGACGCGCCTCATCGGCCCGAACTGCCCCGGCATCGTCACGCCGGGCACCGGCGAAGGCTCCAAGGGCGGCTGCCGCATCGGCATCGCGCCGGGCTACATTCACAAGAAGGGCCACGTCGGTGTCGTCTCGCGCTCCGGCACCCTCACCTACGAGGCCGTGTTCCAGCTCACGTCGAAGGGCATCGGCCAGTCGACCTGCGTCGGCATCGGCGGCGACCCGGTCAACGGCACGTCGCACCTCGACGTGATCCGGATGTTCAACGACGACCCGGAGACCTGGGGCATCATCATGATCGGCGAAATCGGCGGCAACGCCGAGGTCGAGGCCGCGCGCTGGATCAAGGCGAACTGCAAGAAGCCGGTCGCCGGCTTCATCGCGGGCGCCACCGCTCCCGCCGGCCGCCGCATGGGCCACGCCGGCGCGGTCGTCGGCGGCGCCGAGGACACCGCCGCCGCCAAGATCGCCGTCTTCAAGGAATGCGGCATCGAGTGCGCCGCGACGCCCTCCGACATGGCCGACGCGCTCATCCGGGCTTCCCTGCGCACTGGCGCGAAGCTGGTGTAGTAATAAATAGCAAGGCATCCTAGTTGCATTCGCCGAAACATGAATGAGTTCGGTTCGGCGAATGCTTACTGGAAATTTGTACAGTCGATCACGACAGATAGGCGCTTTGTTCCCGCCGCCGAAGCTCAAAAATTCCTAGATGCGGTTCGAGCGACAGCTCGTACTAGATGCGCGGAAGCCAAACTAGGTACTCGGTTCTTTCGTGCACAGGTCGGAGTTGAAATCGAAGAACAAGATAGTGGAGTCGAATGGGAGCATCCTCTTCGTGAGGAAAGAATGATCCCTAGTGCTCAATTCATTAAAGAGGGTGGCCGAGCAAATCCTGCGGGAATTGCCTATTTCTACGTAGCCAGCGACGCCGCAACCGCTATGGCCGAAATGCGCCCTTGGGTAGCAGAATCAATATCGCTCGCGTTGTTCGAGACGGTTAAACCCCTTAAGATTGTGCGCTGCCAGCCAGGATCGCGTACGTCTCTTGGTCGCTACCTTTATAGCGAGCACACATCATCCGAAATCGAGAAATTCGTCTGGAGCGACATTGGTCACGCCTTTGCTCGACCAGCAACGAGAGAGGAAAGGCAGAGCGCATACATACCCACACAGGTCTTGGCAGAAGCATTTAAGGCCGAAGGCTTCGATGGAGTTGCGTATCACAGCAGCTTAGAACGAGGACTGAATCTTGTGATCTTTGACCTAAAAGCACTAAAGCTAGTCCGACGTTTCGCGTACACACTCAAACGAGTAAGGTACGACTTCAAAGCTGTCCCAAATTACGAAATCCACTGGACCTCTTCCAAGCTGCCTGACTACGAGCTTAAGACTGACAGCAAACGTCGAAAGGTCCGGAAAAAATCAAAATAACTGCACTCATGCCGGAAACCATCGTCATCGAAGGAATCACCAATCGTGAATTCCTCGAGCAGTACGCCGCGCCCGGCCGCGTCGGCCTCATCGGCGGGCCGGAGCTGATCAACCGGCTCATCTCCCGCGCACAGCGGCACCTCGACGACCAGCACGAGTGGAGCCGCTGGTCGCACGCGTTCCTCTTCCAGGGCAGGCGCCACGACGGCCACCACTGGGTCGTCGAGTCGGACCTCGACATCAAGTCGAAGCATATCCGGCTCGGCGTGCAGGAGAACCGCATCTCCAAATATTTCGACGACACCACGACCACGTCGGTCGCGATCCTGGACTTCGGCCTGACGCCGGAGCAGCAGCAGTCCGTGCTGGCGGGTGCGCTCGGCCTCGTCGCCGACGGCACGCGCTACTCGCTGCGCGAGATCGCCGGCACCGCGTGGGCCATGCGCCACCCCGACTGGCGGCCGCGCGAGAACGTGCTGGCCCGCGAGCAAGCCTTCTACTGCTCGGCCTTTGTGCGCCACGTTTTCGGCCTGGCCGGGCTCGACCTGGCGGGCGGCATCGCGGAGAAGAACACCGCCCCCGAGCACATCAGCCGCACCGCCCTGCCCCACACCAAGTGGCTGCTGGCCCGCGGCGCCGCGCCGGAGAGCCGGGCGAAAGGCCTGCTCAAGCGGGTGAAGAGCAGGCTGCACAAGCCCGCGAAATAAAAGTCCGGCCAACCGTCGGTCGACTGCACGAGCCATGCATCGCCCAGCCTTACTGGTCGTCGTCCTGCTGCTCTCAGTCACCCCTGGAGCGGCGACCCAGCCGGAGAACCCGCACGCCCAACAGCGCTTTGAGCAGCGCCTCGCAGAGGTTAAGAAAATGGCCCCCGTCCAGTTCACGGTGCTGGCCGAGGAGCCCTTCGTCGTTGCGGGAGATGAAGGCGAGGCGGTCGTCAGAAAGCGCGCCCGTGAAACCGTGCGCCTCGCGGTGAAAAACCTGAAACAGGATTTCTTCGCCCACGATCCCGGCGAGATCATCGCCATCTGGCTGTTCAAGGACCGCGCAAGTTACGAAGGCAACACCCGCGCCCTGTTCTCCTCCGCCCACGTTTCCCCGTACGGCTACTACCTGCCCAAACACCAGGTATTGCTCATGAACATAGCCACCGGCAGCGGTACCCTGGTGCATGAGATCGTTCACCCTTTCATGCGGACAAACTTTCCGGGTTGCCCGACGTGGTTCGATGAGGGCTTCGCTTCCCTGTTTGAGGCGTCCACGATCAGCGACGGGCACATGGTGGGGCTGATCAACTGGCGCCTGCCGGGGTTGCAAACGACCATCCGCGAAGGCCGCACGTTGCGTTTCGCCGAATTGTTCGCGCTCTCCCCCGCCGAGTTCTACGGCCAGACGGGAAGCTACAACCGCTATTACGGCCAGGCGCGCTACCTTTGCTACTATTTGCAGGAGCATGGCCTGCTGCAGAAATTCTACCGGGAATTCGTGGCGCACGCCGCCGAGGACCCGACGGGCGCCGCCACGCTGCGCGCCGTGGTGGGCGAAGATCTCGAGCTTTTCCAAAGCCGCTGGGAAAGCTATGTCCTCAATCTCCCGTCGCAATAGTTAGGACATTTCCGGTGGGCTGGCGGCTTGCGGCGAAGTTGGGAAGGTATAGTAAACCGCCATGCCCCGCTCTACCCCGCTGGTTGCCGTCCTGTTCCTTTTGCTGGCCGTCACCCCCGCCCGCGCCCATTCGCCCGGCGAGGCGGCCGCGGAGATGACCGACGCCGCCAACGCCTGGGTGACATCGCTCACTCCCGAGCAGCACGACATCGGCGTGATCGAGTTCACGAAGGACGAACGCGAGAACTGGCACTACATTCCCAAGTCCCGCGAGGGCCTGCCGCTCGCCAAGATGGATGGAAAGCAGCGCCAGCTCGCGCACGCCCTCCTCGCCTCGGGCCTCAGCCAGCACGGCCTGCTGCAGGCGGACTCGGTCATGGCGATGGAACGCGTGCTGCGCGCGATCGAAAATTCCGACCGCCGCGACGAGACGCTCTACTACTTCACCGTCTTCGGCCAGCCGACCGACACCGGCACCTGGGGCTGGCGCGTCGAGGGACATCACCTCTCCGTCAATTTCACCCTCGTGGACGGCCATGTCTCCGCCACGCCCAATTTCGTCGGTTCCAATCCCGGCGAAGTGCGCGTGCCCGGCCCCCAGCAGGGCCAGCGCATCCTCGCCGCCGAGGAGGATCTCGGCCGCGCCTTCGTGCTGTCGCTCGACGCCGCCCAGCGCGGCAAGGCCGTCCTCTCGGACAAGGCACCCGGGGACATCCTCACGCGCAACGACCGCCAGGCCAAGTCGCCCGGACCGGAAGGCATCGGCTACGCCGCCCTGACGCCAGCCCAGCAGACGAAGTTCAAGGAATTGGTTGCCCTCTACGCCAACCGCCTGCGCCACGAGGTGGCCGACCAGGAGCTGAAGAAGATCGCGAACGCCGGCTGGGACCGCCTGAGCTTCGCGTGGGCCGGCGGACTGAAGCGTGGCGAGGGACACTATTACCGCATCCAGAGCCCGGACTTTGTCATCGAATACGACAACACGCAGAACAACGCGAACCACATCCACACCGTGTGGCGGGTCTACGCCGAGGACTTCGGCCGCGACCTGCTGCAGGAGCATTACCGCGAGTCGCACGCGGCCAAGTGACAGCGGGAGCAGATTCAAAAATACTGCAGCCTTTTCTGGTCGATTGCAGGACTGTAGCGCGGGATCGCTGATCCCGCCTGCCCCGCGTACGTCCAAACCGGCGGGATCAGCAATCCCGCCCTGCAATCCGATCCATCGACCAGAGGGTTTTTAAAACCGCCCTAGCGGCGGACCAGGATCTGGAACTCCGGATCGCGATATACCGGCTGGTACAGGTTGCTGAAGCGCGCCGCCCACGCCCCACGTTCCTGTGGCGTCTGGCTGCGGAACGACGGCACGGACCACGAGTAATTGAAGAGGTTGACCGAATGCAGCCCGAGCACGCGCGTCTCCGGCGCCCGGTAGATTTCCGCCAGCTCGTCGAAGGTCATCAGATGCAGGCGGTCGGCTTCGACCGGCGGATAGTCCGAGGTCACCGCAAACGCGCCCATGCGCAGGCGCCGCGGCACGGGGCGATTCGCCTCCACCGCGAGGATCACGGCCGATCCCTGGAATTCGGCGCCGGGCGGCAATGCTCCCGCCAAGGTGCGCCGCGCTTCCCGGATTTCCGCCCGCAAGTGAACATCGTATGGCGCGCCGCTGAGCGGCAGCCAGCGCGACCAGGATTGCTTCACCTCCGCTTTCTGGAAAGGCGCGTACAGCGCCGGGATGATTGCGAGTTGGAAGATCAGGGCCGCGACCGCCAGGCTGTTCCGCCCAAGCGCCGGCCAGGGTAGCTCCGGCGCAAGCAGCAGGATCGAAACCGCCAGCGGCAGGAGAAACGGCACGCCGTACTCGTCGTACGCCCCGCGCGGCAGGAGGTTGAATCCAAGCGCGGCCAGGGCGGCGACGGCGACCGCAGATTCCGACCACGACCAGGAACGGCGCCGCAGCAGGCCGTGCAGGCCAACCGCCGCCACCAGCGCCCACAGTGCCGGCGCCAGGGCCAGCATCTCCCGCCCGCTCACCCGGAAATCACGCAGCGGAACGGAAATCCGGAAGAAGTCGACGACCCAAAACCGGGCCTGCGCCGGCGCCGCCAGAAAGAACGGGAGCAGGAGCAATGCGGCCGACGCCGCCAGCGTAATTCCGGCAATCCCCGCCTGGCGTGCCACAAAACCCTCGCGATCGCGCAGTGAAGCCAGCCAGAGCAACCCGAAGAACGGCGCCGCCGGCAGGCGGCAGCCGACACCCACAACACACAGCGCCGCGAGGACGATGGATTTCCTCGTGCCGGGCCCCCACTCGAGCAGCACGGTGACCGCCGCCATCGCCACCAAGCTGACCAATCCGTAGGTTTTCCCGAGGTGGATGTAGTACTGCCACGACGGCGTGAGCGCAAAGAGTCCCACGAGAAAGACCGCCCTTCCCGCCAGCCCGCGGCGCACGAGCAGGCGTACGCCCAACAATACCGCCAGCGCCGCCCACAGCCCGTTGATCGCCCGCTGTTCGAAAAGGCCAAAGCGCGTCAGCGACATCACGGCCCCGTTCACGTAGGGAAGCAGCGGCATTTGAGTGTAGCCGAAATCCCGGTAAGGCAGCTCCCCCTGCCAGACCGCCCGGGCGGCCAGCGCGTAGAAGCCCTCGTCCGCGTTCATCAGCCCGCAGCTGACGTGAACGGCCGCGAGCGCAAGGTAGGCGGCTCCCAGCAGGAGGCCGGCAATCCAGATCGCCAGGGAGGCGCGCTGGGGGGCGCCAGCAGGCTGCGGGGTGACTCGGGGCATCGGAAAAAGTTCAGGCGGCCTGCCGGCGAAGGCAATCCCCGCGGTCAGCGCGGCACGACGATCTCCAGCTTCACCTTGCAGCCCAGCGCCGCCGCCACCCGCACGAGCGTCGTGAGCGTGATTGAGGTGTTTGTCGGGTCGAGGATGCGGTTCACCGCCGCGCGGCTGGTCTCCAGCGCCTGCGCGAGCTCCGAGAACGTCATTTCCCGCCGCTCCACCTGCCGCGAGAGCGCCGCGGCGATCGCCTGTTTCAAGCGCGCCGCCTCCGTTTCCCAATAAATCCCCTCCTCGCGCAGATGCTCCGTCGATTTCTCCTCGAACCGCAGCCGTTTGTCGTTGTCCATGCCGCCAATTGCACCGGCGAACGTCGCTAAGGCAACCATTGTGTATCATTTTAGATACGAATTACCCGGCCCTCCGTGCCTGTGCGGCACCTAACTAGACCATTTGCAGTCATTTGCTTCAGCACCGAGTTGCGGCCGAAAATTTCTGAAGATTTTTCTGGCTTAGGACGCGGTGATTCGCACAGTCGGCGTCGCATCAGGAAAGGATCGTCTGGCAACAAGCGGTTCTGCCAACCGGGTCTAGGAGTGATCACGGTGGTTTCGAGTGGCGCAAGCCACCCGGATGTGAGAGCGGTAAAACGCTCTAACAAAAAACTCCTCCTAAAAAAGCGACAAGCCGCCTGATGCCCTCAGGCGGCTTTCGTTTTTTCCGGAAAAACCCTGGTGCGCGAACGATTAACCAAAACTGCTAACCGCTCACGCATCATGTCCAACCTCCTCACCCTCGCCTCGCTTCGCATCAGCGAATCGAACCCCAACCACCACCTCTGGAACAACAACGGAACGTGGTTCCTGCACTACACGGTCTACCCGACCCCCTTCACCAAGGAGCGCATCCGCCGCTCCCTCGGCACCAAGGACGTCAAGGTCGCCCGCGAGCGCCGCGACAACTTCTTCAGCCTGCTGGCCAAGCAGACCCCGGCCGAGGCTGCGGCGCCGGCAGCCGATCAGTCCACGGCTTTCGCCTGAGTCCCGGTTAAGAGAAGTCCCTCTCAAGGCACGCCTGCCCGGCGTGCCTTTTTATTTTTGGCCTAC
>JBEHYX010000074.1:0-19911 GCA_048497945.1 Verrucomicrobiota bacterium
CCTCACCCCGCAATGCACTGCGGGGTGAGGGCACCCCGCCTCCAGCGGAAATCAGGTCCTTCAGCACGTTGCCGGCGCCGACGCTGGGCAGCTGGTCGATGTCGCCGACGAGCAGCAGGTGGGCGCGCGCCGGCACGGCCTGCAGCAGCGCGGCGGCGAGGCGCGCGTCGAGCATCGAGGATTCGTCGACGATCAGGAAATCGGTGGCGAGCGGCTTGGACTCGTTGTGCGCGAAGCCGCCGCGCGCGTGGTCGAACGCCAGCAGGCGGTGGATCGTCGACGCGAAGCCGCCGGTCGTCTCGGCGAGGCGCTGGGCCGCGCGGCCGGTGGGCGCCGCGAGCGTGATGCGCGTCTTCTTGGCCTTCAGGATGTCGACCAGCGCGCGCAGGATGGTGGTCTTGCCCGTGCCGGGACCGCCGGTGAGGATGGTGAATTTGTGCGCCAGGGCGTTCGAGATCGCCACGGACTGGAGCGGATGGAATTCGAAGCCGGCCTTGTCCTGCGCCCACTTGAGGGCGGCGTCGATCTTGATGGCGGCGAGGCCGGACGGCACGGCGTTGAGGCGGTGCACGACCTCGGCGATCTTCGCCTCGGCGCGGTCGTTGTTCGGGAGCTGGATGAAGGACTGCGGATTGGCAGAAGGTGGAGCGCGACCTCCGGGCGCGCTGTCAGGATTTGCGGCCGCAGCGAACCCGCCCGGCCTGCCAGCCATAGGCTCAGCGACGGCCGGAGGTCGGGTTCCACCGTCATGCTGCACCAGGTCCTTCGCCTTGATCAGCGCATCGATGCGGGCCTCGAGCAGCGTGGCGGAGGTTTCGAGCATGGTGGCGGCATGCTCGACCAGCGCGCCGCGCGGGAACGCCGTGTGGCCCTCCTCCTCGAGGGTCTGCAGCGCGTAGATCAGGCCGGCGTCGAGGCGCGGCGGGGCGTCGTTGGCGAAGCCGAGGTTGATGGCGAGGCGGTCGGCGGTCTTGAAGCCAATGCCGTCGATCTCGCGCGCAAGGCGGTAGGGCTCGGACTGGATGATGCGCTGCGCCTGGGCGTCCCATTTCTTGACGATGCGCACGCACTGCGCGGTCGTGACGCCGTAGGTCTGCAGGAAGATGTGCACCTCGCGCAGCGTCTTCTGCTCGTCCCACGCGGTCTTGATCGAGGTGGCGCGGACCTTGCCGATGCCGGGGACCTTGCGGAGCTTGCCGGATTCCTCGCTGAGCACACGGAAGGTGTCGGTGCCGAACGCGTCGACGATCTTGTTCGCGTACACCTTGCCGATGCCGGGCACGAGGCCGCTGCCGAGGTACTTGCGGATGCCGTAGACGGAGGAAGGGAGCTCGCTCTTGAAGGTCGCGATCTTGAACTGCGCGCCGTGCTGCGCGTGGCGCGTCCACTCGCCGGTGAGCTGCAGCGTCTCGCCGCACTGCACGCCCGGGAGCGCGCCGGTGATGGTGACCGCCTCCGTCCCCTTTTCGGGCTTCAGCTCCGCGATGGTGTAGTGGTTCTCCTCGTTGAAGAAAATGATGCGTTCGAGGACGCCAGTGAGGGATTCTGCGGGAGCGGACGGCACGGACCCAACGCATATGCACGACGGCGGGGAAGGGAAGTGCGAAGCAGGCTGGCCAACCGGGGCGGGCGATTTCACGCTGCCGGCATGCTGCTCGATGAGCTGGAAGCGGAACCCCGGATGACCGTGGCGCGCCTGGAGGCGTGTTATCGTCGTCACTGCTTACGGAAAAATTTCACCCGCGAGGTTGCCGAGGCGGTGGCCAGCGGTTCTTCCGCGCTGGAACGTGCCGGTGCGTGGCTGCTCGTCCGGTTCGCACGCGAGGGCGGCGGGCTGGCGCCGACGGACTGGGAGATCGTGGTCAACGGGCTCGACGGCGTTCACGCGTGGACGGCGCGGTTGCAGCTTTGCCAGTTGCTCGCGGCGCAACCGGAACTGGCGGCCGCGGCGCCCGGCGAGATCGCGGACTTCGTGCGCACGTGTGCGGATGATGCCAAGCCGTTTGTGCGCGCGTGGGGCGTCACGGCGTTTTATGCGCTGGGCCGGACTTATCCGGCCTTGCGCGCCGAGGCGAAGCGCGTGGTGGCCAAGGCGCGCAAGGATCCGATGAAATCCATGCAGGCGCGCCTCCGGCACCTGCCGGGAGAACGCTGACGCGGCTTGCCGCCCGCAAACCGCGCGCCCAATCTCCGGCGATGAATTCCCAGTCGTGGATCTATGCCGCCGCCGGCTACAACCTCGCCCTCGCGGCCTTTCACCTGGGTTTCTGGCGCCTGTTTCGCTGGAAGGACGAGCTCGCGAAACTGCACCCGCTGAACCGCGGCGTCATGCAGGTGATGAATGCGATGCTGATCGTCCTTTTCCTGACGGTGGCGCTGGTGCAGGTGCGCTTCGCCCCCGAGCTCACCGGCACCGCGCTCGGCCGCACCGTGCTGGCGGGCATGGCGGCGTTCTGGGTGGTGCGCGCGATCCTGCAGCCGATCTTCTTTCCGTCTCCGCCCGCGGTGAAGTGGGGCTTCTGCCTGATCTTCCTGCTCGGCGCCGGGCTGCACGCGCTGGCGTTTCCCTCGAACTGACCATGCTCGCTTTCGAAGATCTCAAGGTTGGCACCCGGTATAACACGCCGGAGCACACGGTGACGGCCGAGGAGATCGTGGCGTTCGCCAAGCAATACGACCCGCAGTCCTTCCACACCGACGCGGTCGCGGCGAAGCACTCGCTCTTCGGCCAGCTGGTCGCCAGCGGCTGGCACACGGCGGCGATCAGCATGGGCCTGATGGTGCGCGGCGACATGGGCCTCGACGGCGGCGTGATCGGGAACGGCGTGGACAACCTGCGCTGGTCGCGGCCCGTGCGGCCCGGCGACCGCCTGCGCGTCGTGATGGAGATCGCCGAGCTCGATCCCGAGCCCTCGCGCACCGGCCGCGGGCGGGTCCGCCTCCTCTGTCGCACCTACAACCAGGAGCACCAGGTCGTGCAGGAAATGACCGCGCGCCTGCTCGTGGCGCGCCGCAATCCCTGAGCTTATGTCCACCGCCGCCTTCGCCGTTACCGCGCTCGTCGCGTTGCTGCACGTTTACTTCCTCGTGCTGGAGATGTTCCTGTGGACAAAGCCATATGGCCGGCGGGTGTTCGGCCTGACAGAGGAGAAAGCTCAGATGACCAAGTCCCTCGCCGCCAACCAGGGCCTCTATAATGGATTCCTCGCCGCCGGCCTCGTGTGGGGCCTGGCGCTGGGCGCCGACGGGCGCGCGATCCGGTTTTTCTTCCTCGGCTGCGTGATCGCCGCCGGGATCTTCGGCTCGCTCACCGCCAGCCGGAAGATCCTGTACGTGCAGGCGCTGCCGGCGGCGGTCGCGGTGCTGCTCAGTTCGCTGATCTAACGGCGGATTGCGCTGATTCGAATGTAGGAGGGGCTTTACGCCCCGACTCGTTCGCGATGGGTGCAATCCGTCGGGGCGTAAAGCCCCTCCTACACGTCGAGCTCGCGGGCGACGGCATCGAGGTGGTCGTACACCACCTTCGCGCCGGAGGCCTTGAGTTCGTCCGCTGTGTGCGTGCCGGTGGTGACGCCGATGAAGCCGAGCTGCGATTGGAGCGCCGTGGCGACGTCGAACGGCGAGTCGCCGACCAGCGTCGTGCCGCCGGCGCCGACCTTCAGCTCGGCGAGGGCATGTTGCGTGAAGGACGGGTGCGGCTTGATCCACGGCGTGTCCTCGGCGCCGAAGATGCCGTCGAGCAATGGCGTGAGCCCGAGGTGCGCGCAGACCTCGCGCGCCGCATAGCCGCGCTTGTTGGTGAGGACCGCGCGGGACACGCCCGCCGCGCGCAGCGCGCGCAGGATTTCCAAGGCGCCGGGCAGGAGTTCGGCGTCGTCGAGATTGGTCGCCTTCCAATGGGCGAGGAAGTGCGGGCGCAGGGCCGCGACATGCTCCGCGCCGGCGAGCTTGGCGATCGCCTCCTCGAGGCCGCCGCCGACCGCGGCGCGCACCTGCGCCATCGTCGGCTCGGGCAGGCCGAGCTGGCGCGTGGCGTACACATGGCAGCGGTAGATCGCCTTGAAATGGTCGATCAGGGTGCCGTCGAGGTCGAACAGGACGCAGGTGGGACGCATGAAGGGGCGAGCATCACTGACCGGCCTTCATGCGGGCGAGGCAAAAGTCCGTCACCAAACGCCAGCAGCCAGACGCCAAACAACTTCGAAATTCGAATCTTCAAGTTTCGGGATTTTTTGGCGTCT
Organism: Verrucomicrobiota bacterium; assembly: GCA_048497945.1. Lineage (GTDB taxonomy): Bacteria > Verrucomicrobiota > Verrucomicrobiia > Opitutales > Opitutaceae > Lacunisphaera. Next base: position 4,242 of record JBEHYX010000074.1, read on the forward strand.
GGCATCTGGCGTTTGAAATTTCGGCATCCACGGGATTGCGCTCCCGCGCATATTCCGCAACCTCGACCCGGCATGGAAACGCTTTCGTCGCTGCTTCCGATCATCCAGCTGGCCATCACCCCCGTCATTTTGATCTCCGGCATGGGCGCGCTGATGATCGTGCTGACCAACCGCATGGCGCGCATCGTGGACCGGGCGCGCGCGGTGGCCGAGGCGATGCCCGGGGCGGAGGGGTCCGACCGCTCGCACCTCGACGGCCAGCTGCACATCATGTGGGGGCGGGCGCTGATGCTGCGCCGCGCGGTGACCTGCGCCGGCCTGAGCATGCTGGTTTCCTGCCTCATGGTGGTGGCGATCTTCGGGGCGGCGAAGTTCGCGCTGCCGCTGGGCTCGGCGGTGCTCGGCCTGTTCGTGACCAGCATCCTGCTGCTCACGGCCGCGCTGGTGGACTTTCTCCGGGACATCTTCGTGTCGCTGCACGCCCTGAAACTGCAGGTCGAGCGGGCCCGCGCGCGCCCGGTGACGGCCGCGCCCTGGCCGCCGGCCGCGGGCCGCTGAGCCTTCGCCCTTTTTCCGCATGCCCGAAGCCGCCCCCACCGCCCACGCCAACGCGACGCTCGCGGGCGACGTGCTGACGGTCGAGCTGGGCGGCGACTGGTCGATCACGGCCGGCCGGCGGCCGACCTGGGAGGAAGTGCGGGCGGGCCGCCAGCCGAAGCGCGTGGTGGTCGGCGGCGCCGGGCTGGGGCAGTGGGACAGCTCGCTGCTGCTTTTCCTGTTCGAAACCCAGCAGTGGAGCAAGCTGACGGGCGCCTTTTGCGACACGAAGGCGCTGCCGGAAAAAATCCGCGGCCTGCTCGGCCAGATGTCCGCCTCGCACGAGACGGTCGTGCCGTTCGACCGCTCGCAGAATTTCATCGAGGGCCTCGGCGAGGCGACGCTCGATGTCTGGGCCAAGGCCCGGGTTTTTGCCTCCTTCATCGGCGAGTGCGTGCTCGGCGCCTGGCGGCTGGCGAGGCGGCCGCGCCGGTTCCGCTGGGCCGACTGCTTCGAGGAAATGCAGCTGTGCGGCGCCATGGCGCTGCCGATCGTGAGCCTCGTCAGTTTCCTCATCGGCGTGACGCTCGCCTACACCGGCGCCATCGTGCTGCGGCAGTACGGCGGCGACATCTACGTGGCGGACCTCATCGGCCTGTCGATGGTGCGCGAGATGGGCGCGGTGATGACCGGCGTCGTGCTCGCCGGCCGCACGGGCGCGGCGTTCGCGGCCACGCTCGGCAACATGAAGGCCAACGAGGAGATCGACGCGCTCGAGACGCTCGGCATCCCGGCGGTGGACTTCCTGGTGCTGCCGCGCCTGCTGGCGCTGGCGGTCATGACGCCGCTGCTGGCCATGTATGCGAACGCCCTCGGCGTCGTGGGCGGCATGGCGGTCTCGAGCGGCCTGCTCTCGATCCCGCCCGCGGCCTATTGGGTCGAGATGCTGACGATCGTGGATCTCTCCGACCTGCTCGTGGGCGTGATCAAGGCCGTCACCTTCGGCCTGATCATCGGGCTTTCCGGCTGCCTGCGCGGCATCGAGGCCGAGCGCAGCGCGGCGGGCGTGGGCCGCGCCGCCACCTCGGCGGTCGTCACCGCCATCCTCCTCATGATCATCGCCGACGCGATCTTCGCGGTGATGTTCAACATCCTCGGGCTCTGACCATGGCCGCGCCGAATACCGCCTCCCCCGCCATCGAGGTCACCGGCCTGTCCTGTGGCTATGACGGCAACGTCGTGCTGAAGGACGTCTCGTTCACGGTGCCGCGCGGCGAGATCTTCTTCGTCATCGGCGGCAGCGGTTGCGGCAAGAGCACGCTGTTGCGCAACCTGATCGGCCTGCACCAGCCGCTGGCGGGCAAGGTGAAGTTCCTCGGCCGGTCGTTCACCGACGCCGACCTCACGGCGCGACGGAAGCTCCTCAAGACCTTCGGCGTGCTCTACCAGGGGGGCGCGCTGTGGAGCTCGCTCACGCTCCGGCAGAACGTGGCGCTGCCCATGGAGGAGCACACCGCGCTTTCGAAGCGGGAGATCGCCGAGCTGTCGTCCCTGAAGCTGGCGCAGGTCGGGCTCACGGGTTTCGAGGATTACTACCCGTCGGAAATCAGCGGCGGCATGCGCAAGCGCGCCGGCTTTGCCCGCGCCCTCGCGCTCGACCCGTCGATCGTGTTTCTCGACGAGCCGTCCGCCGGCCTCGACCCGGTCACGTCGCGCAAGCTCGACGAGCTGGTGCTGCAGGTGCGCGAGTCCTTCGGCACGACGCTGGTCGTCGTCTCGCACGAGCTGGCCTCGATCTTCGGCATCGCCGACCGGGTCATCATGCTCGACCGCACCGCGCAGGGCATCATCGCCGAGGGCGCGCCGCGGGAGCTCGCCGCGCACAACCGGGACCCGCGCGTCAGCGAGTTCCTGCACCGCGGCGACAAGCTCCCGGCACCGTAGCCGGAAAAGCCTGTCCATTTCCCCCGCCAACCGCTAACCACACCACCCGTGAAAACCAAGGTCAGCCCCGCCGTCGTCGGCATGTTCGTGCTCGGTGCCCTCGCGCTCGGGGTGATCGCGCTCCTGTCCTTCGGCGGGCTCAGCCTGTTTTCCCGGCCGCAGCGGTTCATGGTCTACTTCGACGAGTCGGTGCACGGCCTCGACCTCGGCTCGCCGGTGAAGCTGAGCGGCGTGCGCGTCGGCCGCGTGGTGGACCTGGCAATCCGTTACGACGACACGACCAAGCGCTCGGTCGTGGCGGTCATCTGCGAGCTCAACCGCAACGTCATCACGGACCTCAAGGGGGTCCAGCTCAAGGTCAACGGCCCCGATGACGTGAAGATGATGGTGGATCACGGCCTGCGCGCCCAGCTGGGCGTGCTGGGCCTGGCCACCGGCCTGCTCTTTGTGGAACTGGATTTCGTGGATCCGCACGAATACCCGGCGCCGGCGAACGTGGAATCGGCCAAATACGTGGTGGTCCCGGCCATCCGCGGCGCCTTTTCCGAGGCGCAGGCGAACCTCCTCGAGATCTCGAACAAGCTGAAGCGCGTCGACTTCGAGGGGCTGGCCAGGGATTTCCGCACGCTTCTCACCTCGACGAACCGCAAGGTGAACGAGCTCGATGTAAAAACGCTCAACGAAAAGATCGGGCACGCCGCCGACGCGGTGACGAACCTGGCCCAGTCGGAGGACATCAAGCAGACCCTTGCCAACCTCAACGCCACGCTGGCCGCGGCCCGCGCCGCCATGGAAAAACTCGACGGCCAGGTCGGCCCGGTGAGCGACGACCTGAAGAAGACCCTCGCGGACGCCCAGTCGGCCCTGAAGACGATCGAATCCACCGCGGTCAGCACCAACCGCTTTGTGCGCCAGCAGGGGCAGCTGGGTGACGAGCTCACGCTCGCGCTGCGCCAGGTGGCCGAGGCGGCCAGCGCGCTGGAAAACCTCGCCAGCGCCATCGAGCGCAACCCGAGTTCGCTGCTCGTCGGCAAGAAGAAGCCCGAGAAGTGACCTTTTGGAGACTCCACGGATGAACACAGAAAAACCCGGTTTCAAGTGGCTGGCTCTCAGCGCCCAGCTCTCAGCTCTCGGCTTGATCCTGTCCGCCTGCAGCCTGCCCACGCCGCAAGCCGACGCGGTGCGGTATTTTACGATCAGCGATGCCTCGGCCGGCGCAGCCGTCGCGGATGCCGCGACGGTCCGCCCGGTCCGCCTGGCCGGGCATCTCCGCAACCGCGCCATGGCCGTCCGGGTCTCCGAGAACGAGGTCATCTACCTTGAGGATGTGCGCTGGGCGGAGCCGCTCGACGAGGCCATCACGCAAGTGCTGCGCAACCGCCTGCGCCAGGTGGGCGGCGGGGTGGGGGTGGCCGTCCAGATCCAGCGCTGCGAGCTGGTGCGCAACGAAAACGATTCCGTCCAGCTCACGGCGACCTACGTCATCACGCCCACCGCCGGCGAACCGCGGCCCGGGGCGTTCACGGCCTCGCCGCGCACCTGGGATGGCAAGGATTACAGCTCGCTGGTCGGCCTGCTGCATGGCGCGGTGGCCGAACTGGCCGACACCATCGCCACGGCGGCCGCGCAAAAATAGCGCCGCGCGCAAAATTTTGCCTTCACAGCCGGGCCGGGCGTGGCATGGTTCCGGCTTAGAGATGGCCGGCGAATCATCCATGAAGTCCGCGTATTCAGTCCTGCGTTTTGTGTTGAAGCAGGCGCCGGACGGCCGTCTCACCCAGGAAGTGAAGCGCTGCGGCGAGTTCACCGACGTCGAGCAGGCCTTCGACACCGCGCGCATGGAAGTCCTGCGCGAGTGGCAGGAGGCTGTGAACGATCCCGAGATGAACGACCGCCCCGGCCGCATCGTCGAGATCAAGATCAAGGACACGGAGTGGGGCTACGAGCTGAAGCGCGACCACCAGGTGGTCTCGCGTTTCTGGGTGCACGACCACACGCCGGCCGCGATCACGGGCGTTTGATTGAATCGAAAGTGGGAGGGGCTTTATGCCCCGACCATATGCGGTCGTTGCCTGTCGGGGCATAAAGCCCCTCCCACAAGGATTGCAGCGAACACGCCGATGCATTGTGTGGCTGCATGCACGTCGTCCAATCCACCGCCGGCCTGGGCAAGGCCGAGGCTTATCGCTCCCTCAACGCCCAGCTCGCGGGCGTGCTCACCGGCGAGCGCGACGGACTGGCCAACACCGCGAACATGGCGGCGCTGCTTTACCAGGGCCTGCCGGACCTCAACTGGGCGGGCTTCTATTTCCTGCGCGACCGCCAGCTCGTGCTCGGTGCGTTCCAAGGCAAGGTCGCCTGCGTGCGCATCGCGCTCGGCAAGGGCGTGTGCGGCACGGCGGCGCAGAAGCGCGAGACGGTCATCGTGCCGAACGTGCAGGCGTTTCCCGGCCACATTGCCTGCGACTCGGCGTCGCGCTCGGAAATCGTCGTGCCGCTGATCTATGACGGGAAGCTGCGCGGCGTGCTCGACCTCGACAGTCCCAGCCTCGCGCGCTTCGACCGCGAGGACGCCGCCGGGCTCGAGGCGGCGGTGAGAATCCTGCTCGCGGGCTCGGATTTGGACCGGCTCGCGGACAAAATCTGATTTGTAGGGGCGGAGCTTGCTCCGCCCTCGTGCGTTAGGGCGGCCCAAGGTCCGCCCCTACAAGAAGCCAAGATGGCCGTGTCGCCTTACTTCAGCGCCGCCGCGATGCGCGTGAGCGCGGTCTCGACGTTTTCGCGGGAGTTGAACGCGCTGATGCGCACGTGGCCCTCGCCGCACTTGCCGAAGCCGGCGCCGGGGGTGCAAACCACCTGGGCCTGGTTCAGCAGCAGGTCGAAGAATTCCCACGAGTCGCGGCCGGTGTTCACCCAGATGTACGGGGCGTTGTCGCCGCCGATGCAGGTGAAGCCGAGCTTCGCCATCGCGTCGCGGATGAGCTTGGCGTTCGCGAGGTAGAAATCGATCAGCGCCTTGGTCTGCTGCTTGCCGGCGTCGGTGTAGATCGCGGCGGCAGCCTTCTGGATCGGGTAGGCGACGCCGTTGAACTTCGTCGTGTGGCGGCGGTTCCAGAGCGCATGGACCGGCGTGGCGTTGCCCGCGGCGTCATAGGCCAGGAGCGACTTCGGCACGACGGTGTAGGCGCAGCGGGTGCCGGTGAAGCCGGCGGTCTTGGAGAAGCTGCGGAACTCGATCGCGACGTCGCGCGCGCCCTCGATCTCGTAGATCGAGTGCGGGATCTCCGGGTTGCGGATGTAGGCCTCGTAGGCGGAGTCGAAGAGGATGATCGCCTGGTTGGCCTTGGCGTAGGCGACCCAGGCCTTGAGCTGCGCCTTGGTGGCGACGGCGCCCGTCGGATTGTTCGGGAAGCAGAGGTAGATCAGGTCGGTCGCGACGCCCGGGATGGCGGGCACGTAGCCGTTGGCCGGGGTGCTGTCGAGGTAGGTGATGCCCTGGTAGCGGCCGTCGACGTTGGCGCCGGTGCGGCCGGCCATGACGTTCGTGTCGACGTACACCGGGTAAACGGGGTCGGGGATCGCGAGGCGGATGTCGCTGGCGAAGATTTCCTGGATGTTGCCGCAGTCGCACTTCGAGCCGTCGGAGATGAAGATTTCGTCGGCCTCGATCTTGCAGCCGCGGGCGGTGTAATCGTGCTGGGCGATGGCGTCGCGGAGGAAAGCGTAGCCCTGCTCGGGACCGTAGCCCTTGAAGGTGGCGCGGGCGCCCATCTCGTCGGTGGCGGCGTGCAGCGCCTCGCGGCAGACGGCCGGGAGCGGCTCGGTGACGTCGCCGATGCCGAGGCGGATGACCGGCTTGGACGGGTTGGCGGCGACGTAGGCGTTCACGCGGCGGGCGATGTCGGCGAACAGGTAGGAGGCCTTGAGCTTGGTATAATTCTCGTTGATGCGGATCATGGGGAAATCGGATTTGTCATCGCGAGCCCGGCAAAGCCGGGCGTGGCGATCCAGCTGGATTGCTTCGTCGTCCGAAACCGGACTCCGCGCAATGACAGGCCGTATAGCCAGCGACAGGGACGAAGCTTGATAAAGGGTAGCGGTTCGGGTTTGTTCAAGCGCGTTCCGGCCATGCAGAAAATCGAGACCATCACAGCGATGCGCGAGGCGGCGGTCGAATTGCGCAAAGCGGGCCGGAAGATCGCCTTCGTGCCCACCTTGGGAGCGTTGCATGCCGGACACGCGAGCCTGATCCGCCTGGCCGGCGCCGACGGCTCGGCCGTGGTGGTGTCGGCCTTCGTCAATCCGCTGCAGTTCGGCGCCAGCGAGGACTATGCGAAATACCCGCGCTCGGCCGCATCGGACGCCCTGCTGGCGGAAAAGGAAGGTGTCGCCCTGCTTTTTACGCCGACGACCGACGAGATGTTTCCGAAAGGTTTCTCCACCGTCGTCCACGAGGATGTCATCAGCAAACCCCTGTGCGGCGTGGCGCGGCCGGCGCTGTTCCGCGGCACGCTGACCTGCTGGCTGAAACTTTTTAACATCATCCAGCCGGATGCGGTGATGTTGGGCGAAAAGGACATGCAGCAGATCGCGGTCGTCAAAAAGGTCATCGCCGACCTGCAGCTGCCGATCAAGGTCCAGACCGCCCCGACCGTGCGCGATGCCGACGGCCTGGCGGTCAGCGCGCGTAACAATTACCTGACGCCATCGCAGCGCGACGAAGCCCTCGCGGTGGTCAAAGCGCTCCGCAAGGCCAAGGAAATGGTGGAGTCGGGCGTAAAAAGCACCGACCGCCTTGTGGCTGAGGCCACGCACATCATCGCGCAGAAGCGCCGCCTCCGCGTCATCTACATTTCGGTGGTCGATCCGCGTACGATGGAGCAGCTGCGCGAGGTCGTGCCCGGCGATTGCCTCATGGCGATCTCGTACTGGGTCGATGAGGTGCGCCTGACCGACAACATGCCGCTGTGAGTCCGGCGGAGGCGGGAGCAATGCTCCCGCATGGTGCAGGACTGATAGTCCTGTCTCCAAAAGGGCTGTGAATAACTTGTCAGCCGCTGCGTGCGCTCACTCTGGTGAGAGGCTTTTTTCGCCGCTGTGAACAGCCCGTGAGTGAGCCGTGAAATCCGGGTGCGGGTCGGAGTCCGTCCTTTTACCGTCGGGAAATTCTCCGTCGGAATCCCAAGGATCCCCGAGGGAAGGCTCTTGTAAGTTATTTGAGGCGAGCGGATTAGGATTTCCATTTTCGGCCGTCAAAATCGAACAAGCCTTTCGCAGCGGGGTGCCGCGCTCGCTCGGCGTTGCCGTCGAGGCAGGGATTTTGCCCGGGCAATCCGGCGGGGGAAGGCCCTCCCCAATTGTGGCGGACGTGTAAATTCCGCCTGTGAAGAAAGCGCGAGCCCTGCGGCGGCCGCCAATCGACTGCGAGATTGAAGTTTCAACCTATCTTTGTGACGACTGAGCTGTTGTGAGCACCCTTTTTCCCGAAAAACCACGCATCGCGATCATCGGCACCGGCGCCTTGGGCTGCTATTACGGCGCGAAGCTCGTGAAGGCTGGTGAAGACGTCCATTTCCTGGCCCGCAGCCACCGCGCGGCGCTCACCGTCCGCGGTTTGGAAATCAAGGGCCCCTCGGAAAAGCTCCGCGTAAAGAAAATCCACGTTTACGGGTCGCCGGCCGACATCGGCCCCTGCGATCTGGTGATCCTGGCCACCAAGGCGACATCGAACGACGCACTGAAGACCCTTTTGCCGCCGCTGCTCGGTCCCGAGACCGTGGTGATGACCCTGCAGAACGGCCTCGGCGTCGAGGAACCGGTGGCGGAGATTGTCGGGCCGGGCCGCGTGATCGGCGCCATCTGTTACATCGGCTGCATGCGCACGGCGCCCGGCGTCGTGCACTGCTCCTTCCCCGGCCTCATGACCATCGGCAAGTTCGGCAAGCCCGCCGGCGAGCGCACCCATGCCGTCGCCGCCTTGTGGCGCAAGGCCGGCGTGAAATGCACGGCCCGGGACAACCTCGAACTCCAACGCTGGCACAAGCTGGTGTGGAACGTGCCGTTCAACGGCCTGGCCATCGTCACCGGCGGCACGACGACCGATGTGCTGCTGGCCGACGAGGGCATGCGCACGCTGGCGCGGCGCCTGATGGAGGAGGTCGTCGAGGCCGCCGCGAAATTCGGCCACGACATCCCGCGCTCCTTCATCGACCTGCAGTTTGAGCGCACCGCGAAGATGGGCGCCTACCGGCCGTCGAGCCTGATCGATTTCGAGGAGGGCCGCGACGTCGAGATCGAGGAAATCTGGGGCGAACCTGTGCGCCGCGCGAAGGCGATCGGCGCGCCGGTGCCGCGCATGGAGGCGATCTACTGGCTGATCAAGCAGCGCCTCGCCGCGCGCAAGCCGAAGGGCCGGGCCCGCGCGCGTTGAGCGACACACCCCGTCGCTTTGCGCCACCCCTCTTGATAGAGGGGATTCCAAACCACCGCGCCCGGTCCCCTCTATGAAGAGGGGTGCCCGCAGGGCGGGGTGTGTGGAAGGAGGTACTTGGTCTACTAAGCGCTTGCTGCGGGCCGGACGACCTGCGGAAGCTGCCGGCATGCGAATCACCCCGTCCCTCCTCACCGCGGCATTGCTGCTCGCCGCCGCCGGCGCGCGCGCCGACGTCACCCCGGCCAACTTCGACCTGACGGTGAAGCCGTCGGACGACTTCTACCGCTTCGTCAACGGCACCTACCTGAAGACCACCGAGATCCCCGCCGCCTACAGCTCGTGGGGTTCGCACGCGCAGCTGCAGGACCGCAACCAGCAGGCGCTGCGCACGCTGGCCGAGGCCGCGGCCGCCAAGGGCGGGCAGGGCACCGCGATCGAGCGGATGGTCGGCGACTTCTACGCCAGCGGCATGGACGAGGCGGCGATCAACGCCGCGGGCATCCAGCCGCTGCAGGTCCAGCTCGACCTCATCGCCGGCCTGAAGACGCCCACCGAGGTCCTCGCGGCGCTGGGCAAACTGCACGCCGCGGGCCTGGGCGGCGGCGGCTTCGAATTCACCAGCAATCCGGACAGCAAGAACAGCGCGGTGATCATCGCCGAGCTGAACGCCCACGGCGCCATCGGGCTGCCGGAGCGCGGCTACTATTTCAAGGACGACGAGAAATCCGAAAAGCTCCGCCAGCAGTACGTGGCGCACATCGCCCGCATGTTCGTGCTCCTCGGCGACAAGACCGAGGCCGCCCGCAGCGCGGCCACCGGCGTCATGGCCCTCGAGACCAAGCTCGCCGAGCACATGCTCTCGCGCGTCCAGCTCCGCGACCCGCAGGCGACCTACCACAAGATGAAGCTCGCCGCGGCCGCCGCGCAGACGCCCGGCCTCGACTGGTCCGCCTACTACGCGGCCACCGGCGCGCCGAAGTTCGACGAGGTCAACCTCACGCAGCCGGACTTCTTCCGGAACTTCGCCACCGTGCTCAACACCACCGCGGTCGCCGACTGGCGCGCCTACCTGCGCTGGCACCTGGTGCACGAGATGGCGCCGTTCCTGAGCGAGGCGTACGTGCGCGAGAACTTCGAGTTCTTCGGCAAGACGCTGACCGGCCAGCAGGAGCTGCGCGAGCGCTGGAAGCGCGTGATTTCCGTCACCGATGCGAACATCGGCGAGGCGCTCGGCCAGCTCTACGTCGCCGCGTATTTCCCGCCCGAAGCCAAGGTGCGCATGCAGGAGATGATCGCGAACCTGCGCGCGGCGCTGCGCGAGCGCATCCAGACGCTCGAGTGGATGGACGCGCCGACCAAGGCGAAGGCGCTGGTGAAGCTCGAGGCCTTCCGCGCCAAGATCGGCTATCCCGACAAGTGGCGCGACTACGGCGCGCTCACGGTCGACCGCGGCCCGTATGTGCTCAACCTCCAGCGCGCGCAGGCCTTCGACCGCCGCCGCCTGCTCGGCCAGATCGGCGGGCCGGTCGACCGCTCCGAGTGGTTCATGAGCCCGCCGGCGGTGAACGCCTACTACGCGCCCGACCGCAACGAGATCGTTTTCCCCGCGGGCTACCTCCAGCCGCCGTTCTTCGATGCGAAGGGCGACGACGCCCCCAACTACGGCGGCATCGGCACGAGCATCGGCCATGAGATGACCCACGGCTTCGACGACGAGGGCCGCCAGTACGACGGCGACGGCAACCTCGTCGACTGGTGGACGCCCGAGAGCGCCGCGAAGTTCAAGGAGCGCTCGTCCGGCATCGTGAAGCAGTTTTCCGCCTACACCGTGCTCGACGGCCTGCACGTCAACGGCGAGCTGACGCAGGGCGAGAACATCGCCGACCTCGGCGGCGTGCGCATCGCCTACGCCGCGCTGCAGAAGGCGCTGGCCGGCAAACCGCGCGACAAGCTCGACGGCTTCACGCCCGAGCAGCGCTTCTTCATCAGCTGGGCCGCCAAGTGGCGCCGCAACTCGCGGCCCGAGGCCCTGCGCCTGCAGGTGAACACCGACCCGCACTCGCCCGCGGAATTCCGCGCCAACGGCCCGCTCTCCAACCTCGACATCTTCTACCAGGCGTTCGACGTCCCGGAAGGTGCCCCGATGCGCCGCCCGGCCGCGGAGCGCGTGACGATCTGGTGAGGGCGCGTTGATTGTTCTTGTAGGGGCGGACCTTGGTCCGCCCTTGCGCCACGCATCGCGTTCAAGGGCGGAGCAAGCTCCGCCCCTACAAATGAATGAAGTTCCCAACCGGCACAGCACCCCGAGTTATCAGGGTTGCACTTGTGTCATAACGCTACCTAGCGTGGGTCGTCCTTCCGCATGTCTCCGGAACCCTCCGCCAAGTTCGAGCCGTACATCCCGGCCTCGACCAAGCTCCCTGAATTCACGTTTCGCGCCGTCCTGACCGGAGCCATCCTGGGCATGGTCTTCGGCGCCTCCTCGCTCTACCTGGTGCTGAAGGTCGGCATCACCGTCAGCGCCTCGATTCCCGTGGCCGTGATCTCGCTCGCGCTGTTCCGCGCCTGGTCGAAGGCCGGCGGACGCGACGCGAGCATCCTCGAGCACAACATCACGCAGACGGCCGGCTCCGCGGGCGAATCCCTGGCCTTCGGCGTGGGTGTCACGATGCCGGCGATCCTCATCCTGGGCTTCGACCTCGAACTCACCCGCGTCATGCTGGTCGCCGTCCTCGGCGGCCTGCTCGGCATCCTCATGATGATTCCGCTGCGGCGCACGCACATCGTCGAGGATCACGCCGTGCTGAAATTCCCCGAGGGCACGGCCTGCGCCGCCGTCCTCAAGGCCGGCGCCAGCGCGAGCGACCGTGCCGCGGCCTCGCCCTCGGCCCGGGCCGAGATGGCCGCGGCCGAGGCCGCGGGGCTCGGCAGGTCGCCGGGCGCAAAACAAATCTTCACCGGCTTCGGGCTGGGCCTGCTCTACAAGACACTCAACGTGGCGTTCAAGGGCTGGAAGGACATCCCGGAACGGATCTTCAACGCGCCGTTCAAGGGCGGCTCGATCAGCGCGGAGATTTCGCCGGAACTGCTCGGCGTCGGCTACGTCATCGGGCCGTACGTGGCCGGCATCATGTGCGCCGGCGGCGCGCTGTCCTACTGGGTGCTGATTCCCGCGATCAAGTTCTTCGGCGACGGCCTGCCGGCGCCGCTCGCGCCGGGGCACATGCCGATCAGCGAGATGGCGCCGGACGACGTGCGCGGCGCCTACGTGCTCTACATCGGTGCGGGCGCCGTGGCGGCGGGCGGGCTCATCAGCCTGGCCGAGGCCCTGCCTTCGATCTGGCGCGGCCTGAAGGCGAGTTTCCAGGACGTGAAGGGCAGTGCGGGCCACGCGGCGGCGGCCGTGGCCGGCGAGGTGCCGCGCACCGACCGCGACCTGCCGATGAAGGTCGTCGCGATCGGCATCATCGTGCTGGTCGCCGCCATCGTGCTGGCGCCCTCCCTGCACATGAACCTGCTCGGCGCGCTGCTGATCGTGGTCTTCGGCTTCCTCTTCGTCACTGTCTCCTCCCGGCTCACGGGCGAGATCGGTTCCACCTCCTGCCCGACCTCGGGCATGACGGTCGCGACGCTGCTGTTCACCTGCCTGATCTTCCTTCTCGTGAACTGGACGGGCGGCGCCTATTACGTGACGGCGCTGTCGGTCGGAGCCATCGTCTGCATCGCCTCCTCTAACGGCGGCACGACGTCGCAGGACCTGAAGACCGGTTTCCTGCTCGGCTCGACGCCGAAGCTCCAGCAGTACGCCATCCTTGTGGGTGCGTTCTGCTCCGCCGTCACGCTCGGGCCCATCCTGATGCGGCTCAACAACGCGGCCACGGTCTATGTGCCGATCGCCGAGGTCGCGCCCGCCGGGCTGCATGTCGACGCGGGCCGGCTGTCGCGGCAGGAAAAACTGCAGGGCCCGCAGGCGCGGGACGACGCGAACACCTATTACTCCTGGCACAAGACCGACGACGCCGGCGCGCCCGCGGGCAAGTACCTGGTCAACGCGCGGGGCGACGCCGTCTGGCTGGTGGACCCGGGGATCAACGGCACGCACGCGAAGCGTCCCGACGGCACAGGCGTGCAGAAGTTCGCCGCGCCCAAGGCCACGCTCGTTTCCTACATCATCAAGGGCATCCTCGACCACAAGCTGCCCTGGGCGCTGGTGATCCTCGGCGTGATGATCACGCTCACGTTGCAGATGTCCTTCGTGCCGGCTCTGGCCTTCGCGGTCGGCGTGTACCTGCCGCTATCGTCGACGACCCCGATCCTCGCCGGCGGGATGATCCGCTGGCTGGTCGACCGCAAGCTGCGGCAGAAGCCGGCGTGCGCGGCGCTGACGAAGGAGGAGTTCGAAGCCGAAAGCGACAAGAGCCCCGGCGTGCTGCTGGCGTCCGGTTACATCGCCGGCGGCGCGATCGCGGGCATCGTGATCGCCATCGTGCAGGGCGTGACGGTCGACTTCGACGCCGCCGTGACCGACTGGTCCAGCGCGCACAACTGGTTCTACGGCGGCGCCTACGCCGACCTGCTGTCGCTGGTGCCGTTCGGCGCTCTCTGCGGCTTCCTCTATTTTGTGGCCCGCGAAAAACTGCTGGCGCCGAAACGCTGACCTCCGCTCTCCGCCCCAGGGCTTGCCGCCCGGTACACCCTACACCAACCTGACCCATGCAAAATCCTCAAGGGCTGCGCGAACTCACCGTGCGCAGCGTCATCCTCGGCGGCCTCATCACGCTGCTCTTCACGGCGGCCAACGTCTATCTCGGCCTCAAGGTCGGCCTCACGTTCGCGACCTCGATCCCGGCAGCGGTCATCTCGATGGCGCTGCTGCGGCTCGTCGGCAACTCGAACATCCTCGAGAACAACATCGTCCAGACGATCGCGTCCGCCGCCGGCACGCTGGCCGCGATCATCTTCGTGCTGCCGGGCCTGATCATGGTGGGCTGGTGGCAGGGTTTCCCGTACTGGACCACCGTCGCGGTCTGTGCGATCGGCGGCATCCTCGGCGTGATGTTTTCCGTGCCGCTGCGCCGCGCGCTGGTGACCGGGTCGGACCTGCCGTATCCCGAGGGTGTGGCCGCCGCCGAGGTGCTGAAGGTCGGCTTCGGCTCCGCCGCGGGCAAGGAGGAGAACGCGAAGGGCCTGCGCATGATTGTCGTCGGCTCGCTGGTCTCCGCCGGCTACGCGCTGCTGGCGGCGATGCGGCTGGCGGCGGGCGAGGTCGCGCAGGCGTTCCGCGTGGGCTCCGGCGCCACCGCGGTTTCCACGAGCCTGTCGCTGGCGCTGATCGGCGTCGGCCACCTGGTCGGCCTGTCGGTCGGCCTCGCGATGCTCGTGGGCATGTTGATTTCTTGGGCCGGCCTCGTGCCGGCGCTCACGGCGATGCACGGCGTCGGCGACAACGTCGCCGGCTTGGTGAACACCACCTTCCGCAGCGAGGTGCGCTTCATCGGCGCCGGCACGATCGGCGTGGCCGCGCTCTGGAGCCTGCTGCGCATCATCGGGCCGATCGTGAAGGGCATCCGCGCCGCGATGGCCGCCTCCAAGGCCCGCCAGGCCGGCGCCGAGCTGCCGCTCACGGAACGCGACCTGCCGATCGGCATCGTCGGCGGCAGCATCCTCGCGCTGCTGGTCCCCGTGGCGGGACTGCTCTGGTATTTCAGCTCGGGCACCGCGATCGCCCATGGCATCGGGCCGGTGATCGTCGGCAGCCTGTTCTATGTCCTCGTGATCGGCGTGATCATCGCCTCGGTCTGCGGCTACATGGCCGGCCTGATCGGCGCCTCCAACAGCCCGGTGTCGGGCGTCGGCATCCTGGCCGTGCTCGGGGCGTCGGTGCTGCTGGTGCTGGCCTACGGCCACGGCGGCAGCCCGGAGCAGACGAAGGCGCTGGTGGCGTACGCCCTTTTCACGACCGCGATCGTGTTCTCGATCGCCACGATTTCGAATGACAACCTGCAGGACCTGAAGACGGGCCAGCTGGTCGGGGCCACGCCGTGGCGGCAGCAGCTGGCGCTGGTTTACGGCGTGATCTTCGGCTCGCTGGTGATCCCGCCCGTGCTCGACCTGCTCAACAAGGCCTTCGGGTTTGCCGGCGTGCCCGGTGCCGGCGAAAACGCCCTGGCCGCCCCGCAGGCGGCGCTGATCTCCGCGCTCGCGAAGGGCGTGCTGGGCGGCGACATCAGCTGGAATCTCATCGGCTGGGGCGCCGTGCTCGGCGTCGTCACGATCATCGCTGACGAGCTGCTGCGCAAGGGCGGCAAGATGCGCCTGCCCCCGCTGTGCGTCGGCATGGGCATCTACCTGCCGATGGCGCTCACGCTTTTGATCCCGGTCGGGTCCGTGCTTGGCCACTACTACGACAAATGGTCCGACCGGCAGAAGAACCCGGAATTCTCCAAACGCATGGGCGTGCTTGCCGCCACCGGCCTGATCGTGGGCGAGAGTCTCTTTGGCGTGACCTTCGCCGGCATCGTGGCCTGGGCCGGCAACGACTCGCCCCTCGCCGTCGTCGGCGCGGGCTTCGAGCGGACCGGCATCGTGCTCGGGCTGGTGCTTTTCGCCGGGATCGTCGCTTTCCTCTACCGTTCGGCCCGCCGGACGGCGTGAGGAGTTCCCCGCACACACAACACACTGACTGACCGAGGCGGCCGGGCGAAAGCCCGGCCGCTTTGCTTGGAGAGTGTTTGCTTTCCGATCCGACACACCCCG
>JBEHYX010000075.1:0-19694 GCA_048497945.1 Verrucomicrobiota bacterium
TCGAGTCGTGCTCTGCTTTATCGTCGGCAGCCCGATCAGCAGCGGCTTTGATGAGCAGCAGCAGTTCGCGCCCGAGCACCGGCCGGGCCGGCTGGTCGCGGGCGATCCATTTCTGCCGCGCGAGGCCGGCGGTCAGGAACTCGACGCCGAGCAGCGGCACGCCCTCGCGCACGCAGCGCAGCTTGAACGCGTGGGCCTGGCCGCGCGTCGGCACCACCACGTAGTCCCGGCGCAACCCGCCCGGCGCCGCCAGCCACGGCCGCACGAGCGCGGACCAGGCCGCGTTCCAATCGCGGACGAGATGGAGTTCAGGCGTCGCTGCCACGGGCGGGCATGAACGCCCATCGCGGCGCGGGTTTCAACCTTTCATCGCGTCGCGGCGCGACCCGACAAAAAAGCCCCGCGGCCGGAGGGCGCACGGGGCTCAAATCAAGGGAACGAAAGGAGCTTACTTCTTCGCGGTGAAGATATACTTCGCGACCTGCGACTTGTGGTTCGAGGCCGAGTTGCGGTGGATGACGTTGCTCTTCACGGCGCGGTCGAGCGCGGAGCTGTAGGCGATGGCGGCGGCGCGGGTCTTCTCGGCATCGGTGCCCTTCGCGGCGGCGGCGACGGCCTTGGCGAGGGACTTCAGGCGGGTCTTCACGCCCTGGTTGCGCGCGGCGTTGCGGAGCGATTTGCGGGAAGCTTTGATTGCAGACTTGGTATTGGCCATGGCGGTTTGAAAAAAGTGAAGGGCGAAAGACCCAAAATCCCGAGGGTGAGTCAAGGGCGAATTCTTTTCGCCCCGGCGGCGGCCGCCGCCCTGTAAAAATGGAGCGGGGCGCGCCGCTTTTGGCAGCACGCCCCGCGTATGGTCTAGTGACGAAGCCGATAAGCCGGATTTTGTCCGACGCTTGCGCGCCGGGACCTTCATTTCTCTCTACGTCCGCCGAGGCGGACCAGCCCGGCCATGGCCGCTTGCGCGGGACCTGGCCGGATGCGACTAACCCGGGACTGTCCGGCGGGCCGCCGAGTCCCCTATTCAGTCTTGCACCGGATTGGGTTTTTCGTGCCGCCGTCGTTGCCTTCGGCGCGGTGGGCTCTTACCCCACCTTTTCACCCTTACCGCACGGTTGCCCGCGCGGCGGTATGTTCTCTGTGACACTGTCCATCGCGGCGCCTTGACGCGCCGCGTCCCCCCTTTCGCGGGGAATCCTGCCCTGTGGTGTCCGGACTTTCCTCTCCTGATTATCAAGTAACCCGGAGCGAAGATCTGGCTCCGAAACTAGGGTTGCCAGTGAAGGATGCGGCCGCACTGGTCGCAAGTGGCAATTTCCGGGCCGGTCCTGGCCATGCTCTCGATGTGCGGGGGCACCTTCAGGTGACAGCCGCCGCACTTGCCGCCCTTGACGGGCACGCAGACGGGATGGCCCGGTTTGACGGCCAGCCGGTCGTAAAGCCGCATCTGGGGCTCCGGCACGGCGGGGCGCGCCTCGGCCACCGCATCCTGCGCCGCCTTCAAGTCCGCCTTCAGCTGGGCCTCGCGCTCGCGCAGCATGCGGATGCGGCCCTCGTGTCCGGCGATGTTTTTCTTCAATTCCGCCTCCGCGGCGGCAAAACGCTTCTTGGCCTCGTCGATGTTCAGCAGCACGCCGATCTCCTGCTCCTCGAGCGTGCCGATGCCTTCCTGCGTCGTCGCGATCTCGTGGGTCAGCGCCTGGTACTCGTCGTTCTTCCGCACCTGCATCTGCTGGGTCTTGTACTTCGCGACCTTCTCCTCGGCGCTCTTGATCTCGACCTCGAGCAGCTTCTTTTTCGACTCGAGCCCGTGCCATTCGACCTTCGCGGCCTCGATCGCGGCCTTCTCGGCGGCGATCTTCGCCTCGACGGCGGCGACCTCGCGCGGCACGCCGGCCAGCTGTTGTTCGAGGGTCAGTCTTTTGCTGTCGCGTTCCTGGAGAGTGAGGAGTGAGGGAAGACTAGCGGCAGCCATGTTGCGGCCAATGTGCGCCGCCCCGCAGCGCGGTCAACGCATCGTTGTTCGCACGTCGTTTTTTTCGTCGAAAATGACCGCAAAAACGACCTGCCAGAACGCATTCGCGGGCAAGTGCGAATCCGCGATTTTAGACGCATTGCTACCCATTGCACATCAATGATTAAAAATGGCAAAACTGCGCCTGAAAATACCTCGTTTTTTGGGCAGAAAAACATTGTCCGATGCACGGAATTGCGCGACGTTTTCACCCTCATTTTCACGCTGAATGTCCGACCCTAAAGACGCCCCGTCCAACGCCAATTCCAAACCCGGTGCGGAGACCTACGATGCCTCCAAACTCGGCAAGCTCGAGGGCCTCGAAGCCGTCAGAAAAAAGCCCGGCATGTACATCGGCGGCACCGATGAACGCGCCCTCCACCACTGCGTTTCCGAGGTCCTCGACAACTCCGTCGACGAACATCTCGCCGGCCACTGCACGAAGATCGACGTGACGATCCACGTCGACGGCTCGATCTCCATCCGCGATGACGGCCGCGGCATCCCGGTCGACATCCATCCGCAGTACAAGATTCCGGGTGTCGAGATGGTGCTCACCACGCTGCACTCCGGCGGCAAGTACGGCCAGGGCGGCTACAAGTTCTCCGGCGGCACGCACGGCGTCGGCGCCAAGTGCGTCAACGCCGTCTCCGAGTGGTTCGAGGTCGAGGTCTCGCGCGACGGCCAGGTCCACCACATGACCTTCGAGCGTGGCAAGACCACGAAGAAACTCGAGGTCATCGGCAAGGCCACCGGCACCGGCACGCTCATCACCTTCAAGCCCGACCCGGAAATCTTCAAGGAGACGACAGTGTTCAAGGCCGACCGCATCGCGCAGCGCCTGCGCGAGCTGGCCTTCCTCAACAGCGGCCTGAAGATCAACTTCCTCGACGAGCGCCCGGCCACGCCGAAACCCGAGACCTACTTCTACAAGGACGGCGTCATCGAGTTCGTGAAGCAGATGAACCAGGGCAAGACCGCCCTGCACACCCCGCCGGTCCGCATCGCCAAGGAGACCCGGACGCAGATCGACGACAAGGCCGCCGAGATCCACGTGGAAATCGTCTTCCAGTACAACGACTCCTACAACGACCTCGTCCTCTGCTACACCAACACCATCCACAACCCGGATGGCGGCACGCACCTTTCCGGCTTCCGCAGCGCGCTCACCCGCGCGATCAACCAGTTCGCGAAGGCCAACAACATCCTGAAGGAAAAGGACCCGCAGATCACCGGTGACGACGTCCGCGAGGGCCTTGCCGCCGTCATCTCGATCAAGCACAGCGACCCGAAGTTCGAGTCGCAGACCAAGGTCAAGCTGCTCTCCCCCGAGGTCGAGAGCCTCGTCGGCTCGGTCTCGTACGAGGGCCTGATGTTCCATTTCGAGAGCAACACCGCCGTCGCCAAGCGCATCATCGAGAAGTCGCTCATGGCCGCCCGCGCCCGCGAGGCCGCGCGCAAGGCCCGCGAGACCATCCGCAAGGGCGCGCTCTCCGGCGGCGGCCTCCCCGGCAAGCTGGCCGACTGCTCCGAGAAGGACCCGGCCGTGTGCGAGCTCTACATCGTCGAGGGCGACTCCGCCGGCGGTTCCGCCAAGCAGGGCCGCGACCGCCGCTACCAGGCGATCCTCCCGCTGCGCGGCAAGCTCATCAACTCCGAGAAGGCCCAGCTCGACAAGGTGCTCTCGAACGAGGAAATCCGCACGCTCATCACCGCCATCGGCACCGGCATCGGCACGGGCGAGGACGATTCCTCCTTCAACGCCGACAAGGCCCGCTACCACCGCGTCATCATCATGACCGACGCCGACGTCGACGGCTCGCACATCCGCACGCTGCTGCTGACCTTCCTCTACCGCCAGATGAAAGGCATCATCGAGCGCGGTTACGTCTACATCGCCCAGCCGCCGCTCTACAAAATCAAGCGCAAGAAGCGCGAGCAGTACGTCGACAACGACGAGCAGCTGAACCGCATCCTGCTCGAGCTCGGCGCCGAGGACATCCTCGTCGCGCCCGCCGGCGCCGGCCAGGCCCCGCTCGCCCCCGCCGCGCTCGACCAGATCGTCGAGATGCTCGCCGCGCTCGAGAAGCTCGGCCACGGCATCACCCGCCACGGCGCCTCGCTCGCCGAATACCTCGACCAGCAGGCCGGGGACACGCACGAGCTCCCGCGCTACATCGCCCGCATCCGCGAGGGCAACAAGGAGAGCCACCAGTTCCTCGCCGACGACAAGGCCCGCGCCGCGTTCAACGCCGCGCATCCCGACGTCGCCAGCGCGCCCGCCGGCGCCTCCGCCGCCCCGATCGCGTCCCGCCGCATCACCATCCACGAGATCTTCGAGGGCACCGAGATGACCAAGCTCCTCAAATCCCTCGCCAAGGCCGGCCTCGACATCACCTCGCTCTCCCCCTCGGCCACGCCGCGCTACACCATCACGGAGAACGCCGGCACCAAGACCGAGGCGAAGACCGACCTCTTCTCGCCGCTCGAGATCATCACCCAGATCCGCGCCAACGGCCGCAAGGGCCTGTCCATCCAGCGCTACAAGGGCCTCGGCGAAATGAACCCGAAGCAGCTCTACGAAACCACGATGGACCCCGAGAAGCGCCGCCTGCTCAAGGTGAACATCAACGACGCCGCCAAGGCCGACGCGCTCTTCACCCTCCTCATGGGCGACGAGGTCCCGCCGCGCCGCCAGTTCATCGAGGACAACGCGCTCAACGTCCAGTACCTCGACGTCTGATGCGTTCCTTCCGGCCCCTCGCCCATCGCCTTTAGCCTCCCGCCCCCTTTTCCGTGTATACCGCTAACGAAAAACTTTCGACGGCCAACATCACCGACATCATGCAGACGGCGTACATCGATTATTCGATGTCCGTCATCATCTCGCGCGCCCTGCCCGACGCGCGCGACGGCCTGAAGCCCGTGCAGCGCCGCATCCTCTACGCCATGCTGCGCGAAGGCCTGCTCCACAACCGCGCCTACGACAAGTGCGCCGGCGTGGTCGGCGAAGTGCTCAAGAACTACCACCCGCACGGCGACGCCTCGGTCTACGACACGCTCGTCCGCCTCGCCCAGAACTGGGTCATGCGCTACCCGCTGATCGACCCGCAGGGCAACTTCGGCTCCGTCGACGGCGACCCGCCGGCCGCCTACCGTTACACCGAGGCGCGCCTCAAGGACGTCGCCGAGGAACTCCTCAAGGACATCGAGGAGGACACGGTCGACTTCGCGCCCAACTACAAGGAGTCGACCACCGAGCCGACGGTCCTGCCGTCCGCCCTGCCCAACCTGCTGATGAACGGCTCGACCGGCATCGCGGTCGGCATGACGACCAACATCCCGCCGCACAACCTCGGCGAGATCATCGCGGCCGCCTGCGCCATCATCGACCGCCCGACGATTAGCGTCGACGAACTGGTCACCTACATCCCCGGCCCGGACTTCCCGACCGGCGGCTTCATCAACGGCCGCGCCGGCATCAAGTCCTACCTCACCACCGGCCGCGGCATCGTCCGCACGCGCGGCAAGGCCCACACCGAGGAGATCAAGGGCGGCGGCGAACAGGTCGTCATCACTGAGATTCCCTACAACGTGAACCGCGCCTCGCTTGTGCTCCGCATCGCGGAACTCGTGCGCGAGAAAGAAATCGACGGCATCCGCGACCTCCGCGACGAGTCCGACGAGAACACGCGCATCGTCATCGAGCTGAAGCGCGGCGAGCAGGCGCAGATCGTCATCAACCAGCTCTACCAGAAGACCGCGCTCGAATCCTCCTTCGGCGTCATCTTGCTGGCCCTCGACAAGAAGCGGCCGAAGCAGATGAACATCAAGGAACTCCTCGAGTGCTACATCGACCACCGCCGCGACGTGGTCACGCGCCGCACCCAGTTCCGCCTCGCCCAAGCCAAGGCCCGCGCCCACATCCTCGAGGGCTACATCATCGCCCTCGATAACCTGGACGACTTCGTGAAGATCATCCGCGCCTCCGCCAACCGCGACGAGGCCAAGGTGAAGCTGATGGCGAAGTACCCGCTGTCCGAGATCCAGACCAACGCGATCCTCGAGCTCCGCCTCTACCAGCTCACCGGCCTGGAGCGCGGCAAGATCGAGGCCGAGTACCTCGAGCTCATGAAGCTCATCGAGGAGCTGCAGGGCATCCTCGACTCCGAGGCCAAGCTGCTCGCGCTGATCAAGCAGGAGCTGCTCGAGCTGAAGGACAAGTACGCCTCCCCGCGCCGCACCCAGATCATCGACGACGCCGGCGACCTCCGCATGGAGGACGTCATCCCCAACGAGGGCGCCGTCATCACCGTCTCCCACCTCGGCTTCATCAAGCGCACCCCCGTCGCCGAATACCGCTCCCAGAAGCGCGGCGGCAAGGGCGTCATCGGCGCCGAGACCTACGAGGACGACTTCGTCGAGAATCTCTTCACCGCGTCCACGCATGACTACGTGCTCTTCCTCACGAGCACCGGCCAGTGCCACGCCAAGAAGGTCTACGAGATCCCCGAGGGCACCCGCACCGCCAAGGGCAAGTCCGTCGCGTCCTTCCTCCGCCTCACCAACGGCGAGAAGCTCGCGTCGCTGCTCTGCGTGAAGGAGTTCTCGCCCGAGCATTTCGTCGTCATGGTGACCAAGGAGGGCGCGATCAAGAAGACCGCGCTCGCCGAGTACGAGGGCGCCTCCCGCGAGGGCGGCATCCGCGGCATGAAGCTCTCCGAGGGCGACGCCATCGTCGGCTGCGTGCTCACCAACGGCTCCAACGAGCTCATCCTCGTCTCCCACCAGGGCCAGGCCGTCCGCTTCTTCGAGGGGGCCGACGATTCCGCCGACTCCGCCGAACCCACCGGCACCGTCGCCGCCACGCCTGCCGAAGGCGAGGCGGTCGAGGCTGCGGGGCCGAAGGAAGGCCTGCGCGCCCAGGGCCGCTTCACCGGCGGCGTCACCGGCATGCGCTTCAAAAAGAAGGGCGACTACGTCCAGGCCCTCGAGGTCTGCGACCCGGAAGCCCGCCTGCTCGTCGCCCGCGAGGACGGCGTCGGCAAGCGCACCGCGTTCGAGGACTACCGCCGCATCCGCCGCGGCGGCACCGGCGTGGTAGCTATTGATATTCCCGAGGATGGCTCCGTTGCCGTCGCCGGCGCGCTCAGTGTCCGCGACACCGACGAGGTCATGCTCCTCACCGCCAAGGGCCAGAGCGTCCGCACGCCCGTGAAGGACATTCGGGAATATAGCCGCAATGCCAAGGGCGTGAAACTCGTCAACCTGGAGGAGGGCGACAAGCTGCTCGCCATCGCCAAGGTGGTCGCGTCACCCGACGGCGAGTCCGGCGGCTCCACTCCGCCGATCGAGCCGGCGGCATCATGATGTAAGGCCGGCGCTCGTCGCCGTGCCTCGGCCTGCCGACAAGCGGCAGCCCTACAAAACAATCCCAAGGCGCGCTTTCACCGGCGCGCCTTTTTCCCGTCCGTCACCGGCGCGGCACTTCCTGCCTTGCCAACTTTTGCGCCGTGAATCTCTTCTTGGACAAGCATCATGGCCACCCGTCTTTCCAGCTTACTCGTTCCCGAACACATCCTGCTCAACGTGCAGGGCGCCAAGCGCACGGTCGCGCTGCAGGAAGTGGCCAAGCTACTGGAAACCGACCCGAATGTCGTCAACTTCGCCGGCTTCTACAACGAACTGCTCGCCCGCGAGCGCCTCGACACCACCTGCCTCGGCAACGAGGTCGCGCTGCCGCACGCCCGCACCGAGCACGTGAAGAAGATCGTGCTCGCGGTCGGCCGCAGCCCCAACGGCGTGCTCTTCGAAAGCTGCAACCAGAACGTGAAGCTGATGTTCGTGCTCGGCACGCCGAAGAACAATCCGACCGACTACCTCATCCTCGTCGGCGCGCTCTGCCGCCTGATCAAGGACGAGTCCAGCCGCGCCGCGCTCCTCGCCGCCGCGACCCCCGAGGCCTTCATCGCCACGGTGATCGAGCTCGAGAACAAGCTGCTGGGCCCGGTGAAATAACCGATTGCGGAATTTGGACTGCAGATTGCGGAATTTCCCAATCCGCAGTCTGCAATCCGCATTCCGCAATCGTGGGTGAAGGACGACGCGGGGCTTGCCACATCTGACCACTCCCGCAGCATCGCCGGCGTCCCCATGATCCATTCCTTCATCTTCAGCGAAGGCAAGCTGGTCGGCCGCGACCTCGAGCTTGAGGCGCTGCGCCTCGTCCACGGCGACAAGGGCCTGATCGTGTGGGTCGACCTCGACAACCCGACCGACGAGGAGATCAAGGCCGTGCTCGAGGGCCTCTTCCAGTTCCACCCGCTCGCGATCGAGGACTGCGTCACGCCCAGCCCGCTGCCCAAGATCGAAGATTACGAGGACTATCTGTTCATGGTCGCGCACGCGGTCGACTACACGCGCACCGACAAGTTTGCGTCCACCGAGCTCGACCTTTTCCTCGGCAAGGAATTCCTCGTCACCTTCCACCGCTCGCCGCTGCGCTCGGTCAACGCGCTCACCGAGCGCCTCGCCAAGAACGCCGGCCCCGGCCCGCGCGGGCCGGACCGCCTCGCCCACTCGCTGCTCGACCTCATGGTCGACAACTACACGCCGATGCTCACTGAGCTGCACGGCGAGCTCGAGGAGATCGAGGAGATCGTCCTCGGCCAGGCCAGCTCCCAGCAGTTCGTCTCCGAGCTCCTGCAGGTGCGCAAGGACTTCACCCGCCTGCGCCACCTCATCCGCCCGCAGCGCGAGATCATCGACCGCCTCGCCCGCGGCGACAGCAAGATGATCCGCGCCACGCTGCTGCCCTACTTCCGCGACCTGCGCGACAACCTCGCCCGCATCGAGGAAACCGCCATCGGCTACCACGAGCGCCTGATGATGGCCTTCGACATCTACCTCAACAAGGCCGCCTTCGAGGCCAACGAGGGCATCAAGTTCCTCACCGCCCTCACCGCCATCACGCTGCCCGCGGTGCTGGTCGGCGGCTGGTATGGCATGAACTTCGACCACATGCCCGAGCTGCATTCTCCCCACGGCTACCTCTACGCCACCATCCTCACGATCGTCACCACCGCGCTGATGGCGATCTACCTGAAGAAGAAAAAGTGGTTCTGACTGGCGGGATGGAGGGCACCCGTCCCTGGCTGCCGCGGCCCGCAGAGACGCGGGCCCTCCAATAAAAGAGGCGGCACAGCGCGCGGTGAACCGGCGCTATTCGCCTGACAGTGTATCGCCCGCCACCCACTCGTTTCTTGCGGGTCAAAACCCGCGCCACAATCTCCCTCCCATGCGCGTCCTCCGCCTCCTTGCCGTTCCGTTTCTCCTCGCCTCCGCCGCCCTCGCCGCCGAGCCGACTCCCGAAGCCGATGCCGAGATGCTGCGGCGCCTCTACGACGCCGCGCTCACCGACAGCCCGGCCTACGCCAATCTCTCCGAACTGGTCGCGAAATATCCGGGCCGCATCACCGGCTCCAAGAGCCTCGAAGGCGCCGTCCTTTGGGCCAAGGCCGCGCTCGAAAAGCAGGGTGTCGACCGCACCGAGCTCCAGCCGGTCATGGTCCCGCACTGGGAGCGCGGCGCGCCGGAATCCGTCCGCCTCGCCGGCTCGAACACGCCGCTCACCGCCGTCGCCCTCGGCGGCTCCGTGCCGACGCCCGCTGGCGGGCTCAAAGCCGGGGTCGTCGAACTGCATTCGCTCGACGAGCTCAAGACCGCCGACGTGAAGGGCAGGATCGTGTTCTTCAACCGGCCGATGCGCCCGCAGGACGTCCAGCCCGGCACCGCCTACAGCGGCGCGGGCGACAAGCGCAACAAGGTCCCGGCCGCCGCGGCGCCCTACGGCGCGGTCGGCGTGCTCACGCGCTCGCTCACGCACGCGCTCGACGACGTCCCGCACACCGGCAACACGACCTACCCGGCCGGCGTCACGCGCATCCCCGCCGCCGCGCTCAGCACGCTCGCCGCGAACCGGCTCAGCGCCGCGCTCCAGGCCGATCCCGCGCTCCAGGTGGAAATCTCCATCCACTCGAAGTGGTTCGAGCCCGCACCTTCCCACAATGTCATCGGCGAGATCCGCGGCTCCGAATTTCCCGGCCAAATCATCCTGGTCGGCGGCCATCTCGATTCCTGGGACATCGCGCCCGGCGCGCACGACGACGGTGCGGGCGTCGTGCAGTCCATCGACGTGCTGCGCATCCTGCGGGCGGCCGGCTACAAGCCGCGGCACACGATCCGCTGCGTGCTCTACACCAGCGAGGAAAACGGCGCCGCCGGCGGCAAGGAGTACGCGCGCGTGGCGGCCGCGAAGCAGGAACAGCATCTCCTCGCGTTCGAATCCGACGGCGGCGGCGGCCAGCCGCACTCCCTGCAGTTCGGCAACCTCGCCGGCGACGCCCGCGCACGCTTCGCCCGCTGGCTCCCGCTGTTCGAGTCCTACGACATTGGCCGCCTCGAAAGCGGCGACGGCGGATCGGACGTCAGCCACCTGAAGGCCAGCGGCGCCGTGGTCGGCGAGATCGCGCCGCACTCGCAGCGCTACTTCGACATCCACCACACGCGCATCGACACGATCGACAAGGTGAACCCGCGCGAGCTCCAACTCGGCGCCGCCGCGATGGCCGCGGTCGTCTACCTGTTCGACCAGCACGAATTGTAAGCTGGACGGCCCGGCTCCCGCTGGGCCGCGGCCCGTCAGGAGACGGGCCCTCCACCCAAACCATGAAGGATCTCCTCCGCGATTCGCGCATCCAGCGGCTGCTGCTGGCGAACATCACGGGCTCGATCGGCTCGGGCATCACGATCTTCGCGGTGCCGTGGCTGATCGTGCAGCAGCCGGGCGGCAACGCCAGCTACGGCGCGGTCACGCTCGTCACCACCCTCGTGCTGTTCCTTTTCCTGCCCTACTACGGCGTGTGGGTGGACCGGCACTCGCGGAAGACGATGATGCTCGCCAGCGAGCTGTTCGGCTTCGCGGCCACCGGCCTGATGGCCGCCATCGGCGCCGGCACCGGCCGCTACGAGCTGTGGCAGCTGTCCGCGATCTACTTCTGCGGGATGCTCTACTACACGCTGCATTTCCCCGCAAAGCTCGCGATGCTGCAGCAGATCTTCGCCCGGTCGCAGTACCAGTCGCTCATGGGACTGATGGAAGTCCAGGGCCAGGCGGCGATGATGGCCGCCGGCGGCCTCGGCGCGATGCTGGTCGGGCACGTGAGCCTCACCGCCATCCTCTGCGTCGATGCGGCGACGTACCTCTTCAGCTTCGCGATCCAGTCGTCGATTCCCTACGATGCCGACCATGTCGCGCCCGACGGCGCGCCGCGCACCTCCGCCTGGGCCGGCATCGCCGAGGGCTGGCGCTGGCTCCGCGAACGGCCGAAGCTGACCGTGTTCTTCGCCGCCTCGCTGCTGCCGTTCGTGGCGGTGATGGTGGGCAATTATCTCTTTCCGATCTATATCTCGCAAACGCTCCGCGCCGGGGCCTGGGTGTTCGGCGCCGGGGAGGTCGTGTTCGCGATCGGCGCCATGGCCGCGGGCCTGACCCTGCCCCGGCTCATCGCCGCGCATTCCGCGCAGCGCACCGTCCCGGCCACGATCGCCGTCTTTGCCCTCGGTGCCGCGCTGCTCGTGCTGTTCCCGTCGATCGCGGCCTACCTCGTCGCCGCGCTCTTCCTCGGCTACGGCAACGCCGGCAGCCGCGTGGCGCGCAGCGCGGCGCTCCTGCACCTCGTGGACAAATCCGTCATGGGCCGCGTGAACTCCTTTTTCTATGCTTACGACCGCGTGCTGCGCACGGTGCTGACGTCCGTGGTCATCGCCATCGTCGCCGCCGGCGGCGCGCGCATCGCGTTCGGGTTGCTGCTGGCGGTGGTGCTCGCCGGCCTGGTGGCGGTCTGGCGGAGCCGTTCGGCCCTGCAGTCCGCCGCCTGATCAGGGCGCGTAACGCACTTCGCGGCCGTCCGGCAGGTGCACCACCAGCGGTTCGCCCTGCTTGAGGACGAGTTCGCTGTAGTCCTCGCCCGCCACCGGGTTCAGCACCTTGATGTACTTGTCGGGCCCGACCAGCTGGTCGAACTCGACGGTGTCGACCCCGTGCTCGAGGTAATACTGGTCCGAGGCCGCGGCGATCTGCCGGAGATTGTTGAGCACCGCCTTTTCCTGCGAGGCGGTGCGCACCTTCTGGAACGCCGGGATCGCCATGGCCGACATCAGGCCGATGGTCATCGGATTGTACATCGCGAACACCGCCACGTCCTGCTTCAGCGAGCGGTTCCAGCTCGACTGGATCAGGATGCCGTCCGGCAGGTTGGTGCGCATGGTGATCAGGCCCTGCGCCGACTTGGGCATGGTCTGCAGGAGGAACTGCAGCGTCTGGGCGTTCTGCGGCGGCAGGTTCGGGTTCAGCTTCTGCAGGTCGGCCAGGCGGTCGAAGAAGCTCGGGCTGATGTAGCCCAGGCTGTTGCCGGTGGCGGCGACCCGGGCGAAAGCCTTCTGGAATTCCGGCGACTGCGCCAGGCCGGCCTTATGCTCCAGGCACTCGTTGAAGAAAGCCGGGGTCGTGGCGACATAGAGCGTCGTGCCCTCGATCACGATCACGGGATCGAGGCCGGGGATGGGCAGCGGCTGAGCCGAGCTGTAGATCTTCCGGCCCTTGGCCTCGGCCAGCTTCAGGCTCCGGGTCTTTTGCAGCATGGGCTCGAACGACGGGGCGATTCCCTCCACCACGATCAGGATCGAAGGCTGCGGGATCACCAGGCCGGGGAAGGCCATGGTCTTCGTGGCGTCGAAGCGGACGACCGTCGCGCAGCGGCCCTTCCAGCTGTTGATGAGGTCCAGCCACGAGATCGAGGCCGCGGCGCCGGCCTCCTTGATCTTTTGCTCCATCAGGTTCGCGGAGGCATCGCCGCCGACCTTGGTCACCACGGCCTTCACCGTCTGGTAGACTTCGGCGAGGTTCACCTCGTTCTCGGCGTAGAGATCCGTCCCCGCCGGGGCGAACTTCAGCATCGTCGGCGCGGTGGGCGCGCCGCCCAGGCCGGCCAGCAGGCCGTGGCGCCCGCCCGGCGTGAGGAAAAACGTCCGGTTGCGGTACATGCCGTCGCTCTCCGGCACCGAGCTCAGGCCGAAGGCCTTGACGTCATCGAAGCCGAGCAGCGAGAAGAGCGCGCGGTAGTCCTGCTTGAGGAACGGCGCCGCCTGCGGCTGGCCGGCGGCCATCTGCTCCATGATGCCGCGCAACGTGTCGGCGAACTGGAGGACGTCGCCGTCCACGTCGGCGTAACCATAGATCGTGCCGCCCAGCTCGAGATGCGGCTGCACGGCCGCGAAATGCTGGCTGCGTTCCGCCGCCTTCACCAGCGGCACCGCATCCGCGTCGGCCGCAAGGGCCGGCCCGGCCGCCGTGAAGATTGAACCGAACAGGACCGCCGCCGTTGCCACCCAACCGAGGTATTTTTTCATGTGCGCCCGGGGAAGCTAGCAAACGCCGTTTCCGGCGGAAGGATATTTTCACCCTGAGAAAAGGTGCATTGCGGCGACGCGCCCGGCGCCCAAGCTGGACGCGTCCCATGCCTCCGCCTGTCCGCTTCAACGTCCTCGGCACTGCCGTTTCCGCGCTGTCGCTGGCGGAAGCGCGCGACCTCCTGCTCGGCGCGCGGGGCCGCACCACCGCCGGCTGCGTCTACGCCACCGGCGTGCACGGGATCAGCGAGGCCTGCCGCGACCCGGCCTTCGGCGCCATTCTCAACGACGCGTGGCTCAACGTGCCGGACGGCATGCCGCTCGTCTGGCTCGGCCGCTGGCACGGCCACCGGGCGGTCACGCGCGTCTACGGCCCCGACCTCATGGCCGCCGTGTGCGACGCCGGACGGGCGTCCGGGCTGACCCACTATTTCTACGGCGGGAAGGACGGCGTGGCGGAATTGCTGCGCGCCAAACTCACCGCCCGCTTTCCCGGCCTGCAGGTCGTCGGGACCCACACCCCGCCCTTCCGGCCTTTGACGCCCACGGAAACGGACGCGCTGTGCGCCGAGGTCGCCGCGCGCAAGCCCGACATCGTCTGGGTCGGGCTCGGCACGCCCAAGCAGGAGCGCTTCGCCGCCGCCATCGTGCCGCGGCTCGCCACCGGCGCGATCGTCACGGTCGGCGCGGCCTTCGACTTCCACGCCGGCCTGGTGCGGCAGGCGCCGCGCTGGATGCAGCGCAGCGGCCTCGAGTGGTTGTTCCGGCTTGGCACCGAGCCGCGCCGCCTCGCCGGCCGCTACCTCGCGAACAACCCGCGCTTCATCCTGCGGATCCTGGCCCAGCTGACCGGCCTGCGGAAATATCCCCTTGTTCCGCCGCCGGGGCGACACTAACCAATCAGCGCTTCATGGAAGAACGCTTTCTAGTTTGCGGCGCCGGCGGCTTCATCGGCGGCCACCTGGTCCGCCGGCTTCTCGCCCTCGGCCCGGTGCGCGCGGTGGATGCCAAGCCCCTCGACCGCTGGCACCAGCGTTTCCCCGAGGCCGAGAACCTCCAGGCCGACCTCTCGCTGCTCGACGCCTGCCAGCGCGTCACCGCGGGCACCACCGTCGTCTACAACCTCGCCGCCGACATGGGCGGCATGGGTTTCATCGAGAAGCACAAGGCCGCCTGCATGCTGAACGTGCTGATCAACACCCACCTGCTGATGGCCGCCCGCACCGCGAACGTCCGGCGGTTTTTCTTCGCCTCCTCCGCCTGCGTCTACGCCGCCGACAAGCAGCTCACGGCTCAGGTTGCGCCGCTGCAGGAAGCCGACGCCTACCCCGCGATGCCCGAGGACGGGTACGGCTGGGAGAAGCTCTACAGCGAACGCATGTGCCGGCATTTTCGCGAGGACTTCGGCCTCGCGACGCGCACGGCGCGCTACCACAACGTCTACGGCACGCACGAGACCTTCGAGGGCGGACGCGAGAAGGCGCCGGCCGCCATCTGCCGCAAGATCGCCCTCGCCCAGCTCACCGGCAAACACGAGATCGAGATCTGGGGCGACGGGGAGCAGACGCGCAGCTTTACCTACATTGACGACTGCCTGAAGGGCACGATGCTGCTCACGGAAAGCGACTTCACCGAACCGCTCAACGTCGGCAGTTCCGAGATGGTCACGATCAACCAGCTGGTGGGCATCGTCGAGCAGATTGCCGGCATCAAGGTCCAGCGCCGGTACAAACTCGACGCACCGCTCGGCGTCCGCGGTCGCAACAGCGACAACACCCTGATCAAATCCACCTTTGGCTGGGAACCGTCGACGTCGCTCCAGCAGGGCCTCTCCGTCCTCTACCGCTGGGTCCATGACCAGTGCGCCCGCCGCGCCTGAGTCTCACGACCCCGCCGCGCTGATCCGCACCAGCACCCACTCTTCCGGCGGACGCCGCACCTTGGTGCGAACGACTGTGTCTGCGGCGACCGTGGCCGAGTGCACCCGCAGCCAGGTCGTGCGCGCCGCTGACGTTGCCCAGCTGGTGTCGGCGCGGATCGCAATCCACTCCACGCCGCGGGCCCGCAGGGCTCCCGCGGTCTCGCCCGGGCGCACCGTTGTCACCGTCCGCTGCCCGAACGGGCGCCAGAAAGAAAGTTCGCTGTCATCCGCCGTCGCCATGAAGCCGACCCGGACGACATCGGCCGGGAGCTGCGCGCGCAACACCGCGAGCGGGTCGCCGCGCGCGGCGTAGACCTCGTAGGCCAGCTCCGCGCGCTGGCGCACCCCGCCGCCAATTCCCGGCAGCCGGTCAACCCGCACCAGCGGGCGGGAAGGCGACACCACCAGCGGCACCAGCGCAAGGAGCGCCCCGGCGGCCGCGAGCAGGTTGAAACGCCCATCGCGGACCCACCGCCCCTGGCCGGGACGGAGCAACACCGCGGCGACGGCCAGGGGATAATATGCCGCGAGCAATCGCGCCGGCATTTCACTTCCCATCAGCAGAAAGAAGGCGAGCGCCCCCATGCCGGCGGCCCAAGGCAGGGCGCGCCGCCCCGGCCGCGACGAACCCGGACTACCGAGCCCCGGGGTCAGCAGCGCCAGCACCGCCAATCCGAGCCCCGCCCATTCCTCCTGCGCGAGTTCGGTGACATGCAGCGAAAAGCGGGGAAAATCATCGCCCAGCCATCGCCGCATCGCCGGGCCCAGCGATTCCTCGATCCCGCGCTCCACCCGTCCGGCGCCGGGAAATACCGGCGGCGCCAGGCTCTGCAGCACCGTCTCGACCGTGTTGCCCGCCAGGGCCGCGACAAAGCCCCCGGGCCGGGCGCCGCTCGCATTCGCGGGGTCGCCCGTCCAATCGCCGCTGGCCACCCGGTTCGCTGCCAGGGTGACGGCGCCGGAAATCATCAAGGCGGGCAGCGCCGCGAGCAGGAGCGCGCGCCGCGCCGCCGCGCCGTCGCGCAGCGCGGGCCAGACGAAAACCAGCCAGGGCAGCACCAGCGGCAGGTTCGAGGTCTTGACGCCGGTCGCGAGCGCCACCGCCAGCGTCGACAGCGCGAGCCAGCCCGGCGAGCCCCGACCCATCGCCCGCGCCCCGCACGCCAGGGCCGCGACGAAGTACACGGCGCCCGTCAGGTCGTTCGCACTGCCGCCGGCCTGCAGCAGGTACACGGGGGCCAGCGGGAGGAGCCACATCCAGCGCACCGCGACGCCCTGCGCAATCCCCCAGCCCCGGAACGTGACGAACAGCAGTCCGGGGAGCAGCGCGAACCCCAGGAGATTCGGCAGCGCGGCGAGGCGATCCGTGTGCAGCAACGCCAGCTGCGGCGCCAGGAGCCACTCCTGCCCGGCGCCACTGTAATTGAGTCGCGGATCGACCGTGTCGATCCAGTGCCAGCGCCCTGCCGCCAGCCAGTGCAGCACGCGTGGCAGGCGGTACGCCACCGCATCGATGTTGTTCGGGGCATGCGCGAATGCCCCGGCCGCCGCCAGCACGGCGACGACGGCGAAGAGCGCCGGCCAGGGACGCCGGTAGCGCGCCCGCCGCACACTCCAGCCGAGCCGGCAACCGCCACGCCGCCACGCGAGGATGCCCGCGACCACGCCCGCCGCCAGCGCGATGGCATAGCCGGTCGGGTTGAGCCAACCCGCGAGGGAGAGGATCCAGCCGGCCAGGGAAGCGAAGGCCGAAAAGAGAATCCAAGCTCCGGCCAGCGTCAGGGCGTCGACTGGCAGGACCCGTTTCACAGCAGTTCGCCCTGTTGCAGTGCCGAGCGTTTGTCGGCGTCCGCCGTGCTCATTTGCAGCAGCCACGGAATCGTCGCCTGCGCGAATTCCGCCCGTTGCAGCAGCGCGCGCAGCAGCAGCGCGCCGGCGAGCGCGTCGTAGAGCGCCGCATGGTAGTGCCGGCGGTTCACCGGGCAGTGCTGGCGCGCGGCGGCATCGAGCTCCGCCTGCAGGCCGCCCCGGCGCACGAGATCCTCGAGGCGGATCGAACCGAGCTGCGGGAAGAACTGCGGGTACAGGCGGCCGGTGTCGATCCACGGGCCCCACTCGGTCGCGATCTTTCCCGGGCGCGCGAAATCCGGCACCTCGCGGGGATACGGCCACACCCGGCGCAGCAGCGAGTTCTCCGCCGGCGCGAAGTGCGCCGCGAGCGGGCCGCTCGTGCGCAACCCGGCGAAGCGCTCCCACTCCGCGGTGAAAAACGGCTGCGACTGCAGCTCCACGGCGCTCAACCGGTGCACCGCGGTGTCCGCCGCGCTGACCGCCCCGGTGGCGCGACAGAGCCGCGTGGCGACTTCCGCGACCTCACCGCCGCGCAGGGTCACCACGCCAAACTCGAGGATGCCCGACGTGGCGTTGCCCTCGAAGTCGATGAAGTGGATCGGTGTCTCAGCCCAAGACATGGAAACGGTTTGAACACAAAGCAGCGAAGAAGCAAAGGTCCGAACCACGATCGGATCGGACTTAGCTGCTTCGCTCCTTGGTGTTAGCCCTTCACTTCTTCTTTTTCCACTCGCACGTCACGCGCGAGGTGAAGCCGCCGCGGGCCTTCCAGTCGGCGACGATCGTGAGCGACCGCGGCTGCAGCGCGCCGCCGATGTCGTCGCAAATCTTGTTCGTCGCCGCCTCGAAGAAAATGCCCTCGTTGCGGAACGCGTGGAAGTAGAGCTTCAGCGACTTCAGCTCGACGCACTTCTTGTCCGCCACATAGCGCACCGTGATCGTGCCGAAATCCGGATGGCCCGTCATCGGGCACACCGACGTGAACTCGTGGTGCGTGTGTTCGATCACGTAGTCGCGCTGCGGTGCGGGATTCGGGAAGGTCTCGAGGATCTTTGGGTCAGCCATGGTGGGAGAGAAGTAACAAGTATCAGGTAACAAGTAACAAGAACCGAACCAGAGCAAACCCACTCTTGATACCTGTTACTTGAAACTTGTTACTTCCGAAACTGCGATGGTCACGTCGCAGTTTCGGTGTAGCGCTGCTCCCGGATCACCGTGACCTTGATCGTGCTCGGGTAGTCGAGCTCCTGCTCGATCTTGAGGCGGAGGGTCTTGGCCAGCGCGTGCGCCTGGTCGTCGGTGACGACGCTCGGCTGGACGACGACGCGCACCTCGCGGCCGGCCTGGATGGCGAAGGCCTGCTGCACGCCGGGCATCGTCATGGCGAGGCGCTCGAGGCGGCCGAGGCGCTCGAGGTAGGAAGTCATCGACTCGGCGCGCGCGCCGGGGCGCGAGGCGGAGATGGCGTCGGCGAGGATCACGAGGCCGGCGTAGACCGTCTCGGGCTTCACTTCCTCGTGGTGCGCGGCGACCGCGTTGACCACGATGGTGGTCTCGCCGTAGCGGCGGATGAAGTCGGCGCCGATGATGGCGTGGCTGCCCTCGTACTCGCCCTCGATGGACTTGCCGATGTCGTGAAGCAGGCCGGCGCGCTTGGCGACGTTCGGCTCGAGGCCGAGTTCCGACGCCAGCATCGAGCAGAGCTGCGCGACCTCGATGGAGTGATCGAGCACGTTCTGCGTGTAGGAGAAACGGAAGCGCAGCTTGCCGAGCAGCTTGATGATCTCGGGATGCAGGCCGGAAATCTTGAGGCGGTCGACGGCCTCCTCGCCGATCTGCGCCACGTGCAGGTCGAGTTCCTGGCGGGCGCGGTTGACGGCCTCCTCGATGCTCGCCGGGTGGATGCGGCCGTCCTTCACCAGCGTGTCGAGCGCGAGGCGCGCGATCTCGCGGCGCACGGGGTCGAACGACGAGATCAGCACCATCTGCGGCGACTCGTCGATCAGGAGCGTGGTGCCGGTGGCGGCCTCGAAGGATTTGATGTTGCGGCCCTCGCGGCCGATGATGCGGCCCTTCATCTCCTCGGTGGGCAGCTGCACGATGGTGGCGGTGAGGTCGTTGTTGGGCTTGCTCGCGAGCCGCTGCATCGTCGCCACGAGGATGCGCTTGCCCTCCTGCACGAGGTCCTGCTCGGAACGCTCGAGCAGCTCCTTGCGCAGCGCGCGAAGTTCCTCGGCGCATTCGAAGGTCACTTCCTCGCGCAGCTGCTTGCGGATTTCCTCGCCGTCGAGCGAGGCGACGCCCTCGAGGCGCTTGCGCAGGCTCTTGGACAGGTCGCGCATGGCGTCGCGCGCCTGCTTGATCGCGGTGGCCTCACGCGCGAGGCGGTCCTGGCGCTGCTTCCGCTGGTAATCGAGCAAGCCGAGCGATTCCTCTTGT
>JBEHYX010000076.1:0-19586 GCA_048497945.1 Verrucomicrobiota bacterium
TGAC
This sequence comes from Verrucomicrobiota bacterium, assembly GCA_048497945.1. Taxonomy (GTDB): domain Bacteria; phylum Verrucomicrobiota; class Verrucomicrobiia; order Opitutales; family Opitutaceae; genus Lacunisphaera. The sequence goes on from JBEHYX010000076.1 coordinate 5, forward strand.
CGCCGACCCGGCAAAACGGCGCTCATAGAGCGCCGCTACAAATTTGTCCGATCCGCTCCTGCTTCGTCTTTTTTGTCGGCATCGTTCGCCTCGCCTTTCATTTATTCGCTGTTCCGACGTGACCGCGCCCGTCCTCTCCCTTCCCCGCAAGTTGCTCTACGCCGCGATCGTGAGCGTCGGCGGACTCGCGCTGCTGCTCGGCGGACTGGAACTCGGCCTGCGCGCCGCCGGCTACGGCCATTCGCCGCATCTGTTCCGAAAAACCCAGACCGCTTCCGGCGAAACCATCTGGCGCGAGAACCGCTGGGTGACCGCGCCGTATTTCCCCGCGCGCCTCGTGCGCCGCCCGCCGCCGATCCGCCTGCAGGGAAAAAAGGCCGCCGGCACCACCCGCATCTTCATCCTCGGCAGCTCGGCCGCGATGGGCGACCCGGAGCCCGCGTTCTCGCTCGCGCGCGTGCTCGAGGTGATGCTCCGCGCGGCCTACCCGCAGCGGCGCTTCGAGGTCGTGAACGCCGCCATCACGGCGATCAACTCCCACGTCGTGCGCGACCTCGCGGCGGATTGCGCGGAGCTCGAGCCCGACCTGTTCATCGTCTACGAGGGCAACAACGAGGTCATCGGCCCGTTCGGCCCCGCGGGTGTCCTCGCCCCGTTCCTGCACCGCGAGGGCGCGATCCGCGCCATGGCGTGGTTGAAGGGCACGCGCACCGGGCAGCTGCTGGCATCGGCCGGGCCGGAGCAGGCGCCCGCCAACTGGGGCGGCATGGAGATGTTCCTCCGGCAAAGCATCGCGGCCGGCGACCCGCGGCTCGCCGTTGTGCGCGACCGCTTCCGGGACAACCTGAGCGCCATCGCGCTCGCGGGGCGCGGGGCCGGCGCGACCACGTTGCTGTGCACCGTCGGCACCAACCAGCGCGACTTCGCGCCGTTCCTCTCCGCCGACGGCGAGGCCGAGCGCGTGTACCAGGAAGGCCAGGCGGCGCTGGCCGCCGGACACGACGGCGAGGCCGCCGGCCTGCTCCAGCGGGCGCTCGACCTCGACCTGCTGCGCTTCCGCACGGATTCCACCCTGAACCAGGTCATCCGCGATGTCGCCACGCCCGGCACGCCGAGCCTGCAGCTCGTGGATGTCGCCGCCGCGCTCGCTGCCCACAGCCCGCACGGGATCCCGGGCAACGAATTTTTCTACGAGCACGTCCATCTCAATCTCCGCGGCACCTGCGAGGTGGCCGCGACGCTGTTCCCCGCGATCAGCGCAGTGCTCGCCGAGCGCGGGCAGATCAAGGCCGCCGTGCCGGCGCCCCTGGGCTACGCCGAGATCGCCCCGCGCCTCGGGTACAGCACGTACGAACAGTCGATGATTGCCCTCGAGATGGTGCACCGGCTCGGGCGTCCGCCCTTCACCGGCCAGTCCGACCACGCCGCCCGCCTCGCCCGCTGGCAGCGCGCCGCCGACCAGGGCATGGCGCTGCTCGCCCGGCCCGACGCCACCGGCGCGTTGCGCGAGATCGGCCGGCGCGCGGTCGCGCAGGCGCCCGATGACTGGATCCTTGCGCGCAACACCGGCGCAATGCTCGTGAGCCGGCAGCAGCCCGCCGAAGCGCTGCCGCTGCTCGAACGCGCGGCGGCGTGGATCGACGACGATCCCGACACCCTCGTCGCACTCGGCTGGGCACACCGCGCGCTCGGCCATGGCGCCGAGGCCGACGCGGCTTTCGCCCGCGCCCGCGCGTTGGAGCCGGATTATCCAAACCTGCCCCCGGCCGGCGCGAAGTGACGTGCCTCAGCTGGCCGTCAGCTCGTCGTAGGCGGTGGCGAGGTTGCCCGGCAGGCGGTTGCCGCGGCCCGGCGGCACGTGGAAGTCCGGGAACCCCTCGAGATTGTCCAGCTTCTGGATCTCCTCCCTCGATTTGCCGGCCTTGATGCCGGCCTCGGTCGTGGCGAGGAGCGCGGCAAGGTAGTCGCGGAACACGAGCAGCTCGTCGCGCTGCAGCGTGATGCCGAACTTCGCGTTGCCGTGGCCGGAGATGTAGATGGCGTCGGCCGGGTATTCCTTGTGGATCGTCTCCACGACGGTGACCCAATGCCGGACGCTCGCGCCGCCCGGGCGGTCGATCACCGGATAGATGCGGTTGAAGAGCAGGTCGCCGAGATGGACGACGTTGGCCTTTTCGAAATGGACGACGATGTCGCCCTTCGTGTGCGCGGCGCCGAGGTAGCGCGCGCTGATGGTTTCGTCGCCGAGCGCGAGCTTCCATGTGTCGGGGAAGGTCGCGTCCGGGATCATCGCGGGATCGAGGGTTTTCTTGTCGGCCTCGGCGCGGGCGCGCATCAGGCCCGGGACGTTGGCGTGGGCGACGATCGACTTGGTGGCCGGGCGGAAGATGGCGTTGCCGCCGGTGTGGTCGCCGTGGTGATGCGTATTGACCGTGACATCGAGCGTGCGGCCGGCGCGGCCCGGCAGCTCCCTGAGGAAGATTTCCGCGGTGTTCGGAAACTGCGTGTCGACCGCGGCGACGGCCTCGGGACTGACGAGCCAGCCGATGGTGCCACCGCCGCCCGTGAAGGCACCGACGTTGCGGCGGAGCGGCTTGAAGGCGGTGACCGGCGGCGGGGGCGCGACGGGGACGCTCGGAGCCGGGGTGGCGGGGGCGGGCGGGGTCTGGGCGAACAACGAATCAGGGGTAAGCAGGCCGATGGAGGCGGCTGCGCCGGAACGGATTAGGAAATCGCGGCGGTTCATGTCCGCACCTTAGCCAGTCGGCCCCGCGGCGCCATTTCTTTTCCTGTAACCTCTATAGCGCGGCACGGTTATCCCTGATGCAACACACCATGATCCCTTTCCATGCTCCTCGCGCCTGTCACCGAATTCCGAGTTCACTCGCCGCCTGCGGACACTAACCTGCCCGTCTCCGTGGACGCCGAGAACGACCATGAACTCATGATTGCCGTGCGCGCCGGGGACATCCGGCGGCTCGGCGAGCTGTTCGAGCGCCACCACAAGCCGCTCTACGGCTTCTTCGTGCGCCTGACCAACCAGCCGTCGGCCAGCGAGGACCTGGTGCAGATCGTCTTCTACCGCATTCTTAAATACCGGCACACCTACCGCGACGAGGGCAAGTTCTCCGCCTGGATCTACCATCTCGCCCGCAAGGTCGCCGCCGACCATTTCCGCAAGAGCGCCTCCACCCCGATCCCGTCCGACCCGGAGGACTTGCTCGACCAGCCCGACCACGCGCCCGCGCCCGACGCCAAGGCCACGACCTCCGACGACCTCGCCCTGATGCGCCAGGCCCTGACCCGCGTGACCCACGAACACCGCGAGGTGCTCGTGCTTTCCCGCCTCCAGCATCTCAACCACCAGGAAATCGCCCGCCTCCTCGACTGCTCCGTCGGCGCCGTGAAGGTCCGCGCCCACCGCGCCCTCAAGGAACTGCGCGAGGTCTATTTCAAAATCCGCAAGGAGCAGGCGGCGTAGCCGTCCTGAGCCCAAGCGAAGGACCCACTCCATTTAAAAAAGGAAACGCCACCATGAACTGCCAACGCGTCCAGGATAGCTTTATCGATTACCAGGACGGCACCCTGCCGCCCGACGAATCCGCCGCGCTCCGCGCCCACCTCGCCGGCTGCCCGAACTGCCAGCGTGAGTGGTCCGCGCTCCAGGAAATGACCCGCAAGCTCGACGCGCTGCCCGCCGTCGAGGAGCCGAGCCCGCGCCTGCGCGAGCAGTTCTACGCCATGCTCGAGACGCACCAGCGCGACGCCGACACGGTCAGCCCCTTCGCCCTCGCCAAGAGCCGCATCGACAAATTCTTCGCCTCCCTCCTGCCCTCGACACCGGCGCTCCAGTTCGCCTTTGCCCTCACGCTGCTCGTCGGCGGCGTGTTCGTCGGCGCCCGCTACCTGCAGCCGGCCCCGGCCGCCACGCCCGCGCCGGTCACGACCGTCGACAACTCCGCCCGGCAGGCGAAGGAAATCGCCGACCTCAAGGCCCAGATGAAGGAAATGGGCAGCCTCGTCGCCGCCTCCCTCCTCAACCAGAAGTCCACCAGCGAGCGCCTCCAGAACGTCCTCGCCACGATGGACCTCAAGTCGCCCGACCGGAAGGTCCTCTCCGACCTCGTCGGCGCGCTCGCCTTCGACCCGTCGGTCAACGTCCGCCTCTCCGCTGTCGAGGCCCTCGCCCAGCACGCCGACGACCGCCTCGTCCGCGCCGGCGTCCTCTCCGCCCTCCCGCGCGAATCGGCGCCGCTCGTCCAGGTCGCCATGATCGAGCTGCTCACCTCCGCCCGCGAACCCGACGCCGTCCCCGTATTCGACCGCATCAGCCGCGACGAGGCCACGGACAAGAGCGTCCGCGAGGCCGCCCGCCGCGCCCTGGCTGTGCTCCGCTCCCCTTCGCCCACTGACACTCTCAAAAATAATAATCCCGCCAACCCGCTCGTCTCATGAACACCCTCTCCCGCAATCTCCTGACCGCCCTCCTCGCGACCGCCGTGGTCCTGACCACCGGCGTCGCCCGTGACCACGACGAGGACGAAGCTCCCGCCGGCGCCACCGCCCGCGTGAAGTTCTCCGACCCGTCCAAGCCCGGCACCCTCAAGCTCTCCCTCCCGTGGGCCGAGGCCCGCGTCACCGCCACCGATGGCAACGAAGTCGTCGTCACCTCCACCCTCGAGCAGAAGGGCCGCCGCGAGGTGGACAACGAGGGCTTCCGCCGCATCGACGAGGACATGACCTTCGAACTCGTCGAAAAGAACAACATCGCGACCGTCATCGTCGCCGGCGACAACGCCTGGGTGCCCCAGGGCGCGGAGTTCGACATCCAGGTGCCGCGCAACACCAACCTCATCCTCCGCACCGAGGCCGGCGGCGACATCGAGGTCACCGGTGCCGATGGCGACATCGACATCCAGAGCATGAACGGCGAGGTCCGCCTGACCGACATCAGCAGTTCCGCCGTCGTGAACACGATGAATGGCGAGATCCACGCGGCCTTCCGCAAGGCCCCCGTCAAACCCGTCTCCCTCTCGTCCATGAACGGCGAGATCGACCTCCGCCTGCCGGGCGACACCAAGGCCAACCTGCGCATGCGCACCCACAACGGCTCGATCCGCACCAACTTCGCCGAGGGCGCGCTCCAAACCAAGGCCGAGAAGTCCGCGAGCCGCCTCCAGATCCCGGCCAACCTCAGCCCCGACAGCCGCGAGTACCAGGAATACAAGAAGGAGATCGCCCGCGAACAGGCCCGCGCCGACCGCGAACTCGCCCGCGCCCAGCGGGAGCGCGACCGTGCCCTGGCCGCCAGCCGCGCCCCGGAGGCCGAGAGACCGGAGAAGCCCGAGAAGCCGGAACGGCCCGAGGCTCCCGAGGCCCCGGAAGCCCCCCAGGCCGTGCGCGTGAACACGCACGTGGTCGTGGCGGTCAACGGCAACACCCTCGTCGTCCCGCCCATTCCCCCGGTGCCGAGCTTCGGCGGCAAGTCCATCGTCGGCACCCTCAATGGCGGCGGCGTGGACATCAAGCTGACCTCCATGAACGGCACGATCACCCTGCGCGAGGCCAAGCCGGAATAACCGATCCCCGTCCGCTTTCGCTTCCGCCGCCGGCCCAAAAGGCCGGCGGCTTTTGTTTTCAGTTGCGCCGCCGCGCCACGTTGCTCTTGTTGCCCGCACAACGGGCCGGTTGTACTGGCCCGGCTTTGGTCAAAAATGTCGGTCACTCCCACTCTCTCCTCTTCCTTTCCGGCGGACTGCGGCACCCGCCCCGGTTTTTCCCTTCGCCGCCTGGCCCCGGTTTTCCCCCGGATTCAACCCCGGCCTTCCGCCTTCGCATCATGCTGACCCCGGAAGCGGCCCGTCCCACTCCCCCGTCAGCGTCCGCCGTCCCCGTCTCATCCAGCGCCAATCCCTTCCCCCGCGCCAACGGCGAGCTGATCCTCGTCGCCGATGACCAGGACAGCGTGCGCGAGCTGCTCGAGACCGTCCTGACCGACCATGGCTACCGCACCGTGCTGGCGGTCGACGCCGCCGATGCCGTCAGCGTGCTCACCGCCCGCCGCGCCGAGATCGCCGCCGTGATCAGCGACATGCACATGCCGAACACCGGCGACCACACCGTCGCCGACCTGCTGCGGCGCGTGCGGCCCGACGTCCCGATCCTTTTCATGAGCGGGCTCGGCAGCGACGAGGACGGCGGCGAGCTGCGTCCCGCGAATTCGTCGGACCCGTTCCTGTTGAAGCCGTTTCGCCCCGCGGCCCTGCTCCAGGCGGTCCACCGCCTGCTGCATCCCGCGCCGAAGCAGGGTTGAGCGGCGAGCGCCCTGAAATGGAGGCGGGACTATCAGTCCCGCGCCAAGCGGCTTCGCAAGTCGTGGATAATCCCGCGATAGGGCCACTGACTTTGATCGCCGATCAGTTGCCGGCGAACTGGATTCGATTCTACGTAGTCCCATTTTTGCTCGTAGTCGCACAAGGAGCGTAAGTAGCGGTCGAAGTAATCCGCCTGCCAAAACGTTCCCGCTCGGTTAGCTTCACGATTGATATGTCTTGCAGCGATCGCCTTCCAGAGCTGCACCCAGTTAGCGAGCCCACACGCGGCGACTCCGGGACTGGCAAATAGATGCACATGATCCGGCATCACCATATACTGGCCGACATACCACCCGTTCAATGTCGCGGATTTTGTCCAAACCTCCCGCAATACTGCATGTGCCGACCGATTGGCCAGTAGCTCCCGCCGCTGGTGCGTGCAGGTTGTGAGGAAAACCACTGGCGTCTTGGTGAAAGAAGAAAGATGAGGCAGATGCACGATTGCCGATAAACGAGCCCGGCTGCTGCATCTCAGCCTGCGGGACTGATAGTCCCGCCTCCAATTCGATCCGGTGATTTATCCGTAAGTGCGCGCGCAGATGGAGGCGGGACCACTGGTCCCGCATTCTTGCCGCCAACTTCAGTCTGGTTCTCCCCTCGCTTCGCCGTTCTGCTCGGCGCGTGCCGATCTCCCGCGCCAAAGCTCCCGCCGAAGCCCCGCTTCCCCTGTTCAACTGGCTGCAAGACCGCGGCACCGGCGTGCTCCTGCACCCGACCGCGCTGCCCGGCGGCCAGGGCTGCGGCGTCTTTGACCAGAACGCCGTCCGCTTCCTCGATTTCCTGCAGGCCGCCGGGATGAAGTACTGGCAGGTGTGCCCACTCGGGCCGACCGGCTACGGCGATTCGCCCTACCAGTGTTACTCGGCCTTCGCCGGCAATACCAACCTCGTGGATCTCGCGCCGCTCGTGCGCTACGGGCTGCTGCCGGCGAGCGAACTCACCGCCTTCGCGGCGCTGCCCGCGGACCAGGTTGACTTCGACGGCATCGCGCGCCTCAAGCCCCGCCTGTTGCAGGTCGCGGCCGGCCTTTTCCGCCAGAAAAAGACCAGCCTGCACTACGGCGATTACGCGGCCTTCTGCGCGAAGGAGGCGCACTGGCTCGAGGACTACGCGTATTTCCGCGCCCTGAAGGACCACTTCGGCGGCGGGGCGTGGTGGGAATGGCCGGCCGAGGCGCGCGACCACGCGCGCGCGCTCAAGTCGCCGCTGCGCGCCAGGCTCGCCGACGCCATCGACAGCTGGCGCTTCGGCCAGTACCTGTTCGCCGGCCAGTGGGCGCAGCTGCGCGCCGCGGCGAAGGACCGCAAGCTCGCGATCATCGGCGACCTGCCCATCTTCGTCGCCGGCGACTCCGCCGACGCCTGGGCGCATCCCGGGCTCTTCGAGCTCGACCCGAAGACCTTCCTGCCCGTCGCGGTCGCCGGCGTGCCGCCGGATTATTTCTCGGCCGACGGCCAGCTCTGGGGCAACCCGCTCTACGCCTGGCCGGCGCACGCCGCCGACGGCTACGCGTGGTGGTGCGCGCGCCTGCGCGCCGCGTTCGAGCAGTGCGACGTCGTCCGCATCGACCACTTCCGCGGCTTCGAATCCTACTGGCGCGTGCCGCTGCCGGCGCAGAACGCCCGCGTCGGCGAATGGACGCCCGGCCCGGGGCTCGACCTCTTCCGCGCGTTCCAGCGCGCCGTGCCCGCCGCGCGCATCATCGCCGAGGACCTCGGCGTGCTCACGCCCGCGGTGAACGAGCTGCGCGCCGCCACCGGCCTGCCCGGCATGCTCGTGCTGCAGTTCGCCTGGGGCGGCGACGCGAAGAACAGCTACCTGCCGCACAACGCGCCGCGCAACAGCGTCATCTATCCCGGCACGCACGACAACGACACCACCACCGGCTGGTATCGCACCGCCAGCGAGCGCGAGCGCGACCACGCGCGCCGCTACCTGCGCGTCTCCGGCGAGGACATCGCGTGGGACTTCATCCGCACGAGCTACGCGAGCCCCGCGCGGCTCGCGGTGCTGCCGCTGCAGGACATCTTCGTGCTCGGCAGCGAGGCGCGCTTCAACACGCCGGGCGTGCCGGCGGGCAACTGGCGCTGGCGCTATCGCGCCGACGCGCTCGAAAAAAGCTTCGGCGGCACGGCAAAATACCTGGGGGAGCTCGCGACGCTCACCGGCCGCTGAACTGAAAATTTTTCGTGCAGTTGCGCGAAAAATTTTTAATTCTGCGGCATGGCCAAGAAAAAACCTGCCAAGAAAAAGGCCAAGAAGGCCGGCAAGAAAAAGAAGAAGTAACGTTCGCGTTGCTTCCCCCTCCGCCGCCGTCCCAACCGGTGGGCGTTTAAACCCAACCCCGGGACTTCGGCCCCGGGGTTTGTTTTTGGCTCTGGAAAACGTCGCGGCGCCCGTCGAAGACCAACCTGTAGCGGCGGTCCCTGCCCGCCGCTACCGCAATGCCAGCGTGGCTCCTTCGGCGCCGGCCCGGGATGGCTCCCCCGCGGAGGGGAGCGTCACTTCACCGCCGCCCACACGCGCTGCACGTCGTCGTGTTCCGACAGGTCGTGCAGAAACTCGCCGACCTCGGCGCGCGCCGCGTCGTCGAGCTCCGGATACTGCTTCGGCAGGTAGCCGAGTTCGGCCGTGACGACGTTCCAGCCGTGCTCCTTCAGCCAGACCGTGACGTTGTGCACGCCGGTGCGGTCCGTGATGAAGCGCGCCCCGGTGGCGCCCTCGGGAATGTCGTCGTTCTCCGCGTGGGTCAGCGGCGAGAAGTCGTTCGCGCCCGCCTCGATGGCGGTGCCCTCGAGGTCGACGCCGGCGGCGGCGGTGTGCGCCTCCACCATGCCGACGTGGTCGAAGAGGAACTTGTTGCTGCCGGCGGTGCCGAGCACGCCCTTCTTGAAGAGCACGCGGATCTCCGGTGCGGTGCGCTGCTGGTTGTCGGTGTAGACCTCGACGATCACCGGCACCTTGTGCGGCGCGTAGCCCTCGAACGCCACGTGGTCGAGGCTGGTCTTGTCGCCGCCCGTGCCGGCGCCCTTGGCGATGGCGCGCTCGATGACGTCGCGCGTGACGCTGGCCTTGCGGGCCTTCTCGAGTGCGGCGAAGAGGCGGGCGTTGCCGGCGGGGTCGCCGCCGCCGAGCTTGGCGGCCACGGTGATTTCCTTCACCAGCTTGCCGACCACCTGGCCTTTCTTGAGGTTAACGATCGCGCGTTTCGCGTGGAGCCATTGACGTCCCATAGGAAGGACAGGATACGAGGCTTGCCGGGCCTGCGGCAAGCCCGCTCACACCGGGAAAGCAAATCGTGAAAACTGAAAATCGGACATCAGGAATCTTGAAATCGGGCACCGGCCGCCGGCCTTTTTTCTGCCATTTCAAGCTTACCGATTTCACGATTCCTGATTTCAAGATTCCCACCCTCCTGACACACCGTTGTCAGCCAACCCTGCTATGGTCCGCCGCATGAAAAACCGCTGCCCCTGGGCCGAGGCCGAACTCCAGCACGAATACCACGACACCGAGTGGGGCGTGCCGTCGCACGACGACCGCCACCTGTTTGAGATGATCCTCCTCGAGGGCGCGCAGGCCGGCCTGAGCTGGGCCACCATCCTGGCCCGCCGCGAAACCTACCGCGAGGCGTACCGGGATTTCGACGCCGCGCTCATCGCGCGCTACGATGAGAAGAAGCAGGCGCGCCTGCTGCGCGACCCGGGCATCATCCGCAACCGGCTGAAGGTCGAGGCCGCCGTGCTCAACGCCCGGGCGTTCCTCGCGACGCAGGCGGAGTTCGGCAGCTTCGACCGCTACATCTGGTCGTTCGTCGGCGGCCGGCCGATCCAGCACCGGCTGACCACCCGCCACAAGGTCCCGGTGTCGACGCCCGAATCGGACGCCATGAGCAAGGACCTGAAGAAGCGCGGCTTCAAATTCGTCGGCACCACCATCTGCTACGCCTACATGCAGGCCACCGGCATGGTGAACGACCACCTCGTCACCTGCCCCCGCCACGCCGCGTGCGCGATGCTTCACTGAGGGGTCGCTCCCCCGCCTTTCCGCCATCTCCCGAGCCCCCACCGCCCCCATGCCTGCTCGCAAATGTTCGTAATACGAACATTTGCGGAAAGCCCCGGCCACTCCGGAGATTCCACGCACGCCCAACCCGGTTGTTCGTAATACGAACAATCGGGCTTGATGCATACGGTTTTGTTACCGTCCTCCGCTTGTTGCCCGCCGTTGTGTCCGCGGTGATGCCTTCATGCAGGCATATGACCCGCCGCCCTATTTTGATATGATCGGAAATATCCTCTGGTTCATGGCCGAGGAAGTCGCCCGAGCGCGTCTGCGCCGGCTCCCCCGCCCGGTGATCCCCCGCGGCAAGACGTTGCGTCCCGGGCCGGACACGCCCTGCTGGAACGTGCTGGCGGAGGCCATCGTGCCACGACTCCGGCGCCGTGGCGCCAAAGCGCTGCTCGCCCGCGAACTCAGCCTGAATCGCGGCCGGATAACCGAATTTTTCGTGAAGCGTTCCGCGATGCCGGACGCCGAGAGGCTGCTCCGCCTCTTGGAATGGCATGCCTGGCAGCTCGCCGGCCAGCGGCGGAATCGCGCTTTTTCACGGCCCGCGAATGTTCGTAATACGAACATTCGTTAGTCACTCCTTCCCGGAAAATGCGGACGATTTGGCCGCAAATGTTCGTATTACGAACATCTGCGAGGGAGGGCGCGGGGCATCTCTCGCTTGCGTGAAGAAGCGCGGGGCGTCACTTCTCGGCGGCTCATGCCCTGGATCGCCGCCAGTCTCGTCTCCGCCTTCTTTCTCGGTTGTTATGAACTGAGCCAGAAGCACGCGCTCCGCGACAACGCCGTGCTGGCGGTCGTCTTCGCCAGCTCGAGCTGCGGGGCGCTCGTGTGGCTGCTCCTGCTCGGGATCGGCCACGCGGCGCCGTCTGCCCTCCCGGCGGCCCTGATCCCGGAGGCGATCGGCTGGCCGATGCACCTGCTGCTGATGGCGAAGTCCGCGCTCGTCGCGGCCTCGTGGTCGTTCACCTACTTCGGCGTCAAGCACCTGCCGCTCTCGCTGGCGGCGCCGATCCGCGCCACCAGCCCGCTGTGGACCTTCGCCGGGGCGCTCGTCGTGCTCGGCGAGCGACCGACCGGCCTCGAAACCGCCGGCGTGCTGATCACGCTGGGCTCGTTCTACGGGCTGTCGCTCGCCGGCCGCGCGGAAGGCGTGCACTTCCACCGCAACCAGTGGGTCGGCTGCCTGGTCGTCGGCGCGCTCCTCAACGCCACGAGCGGGCTCTACGACAAGTACCTGCTCGGCCGCCTCGGGCTGCACGCCGCCACCGTCCAGGCATGGTTCATGATCTACCTGCCGGTGGTGATGCTGCCGCTCGCGGTCGGCTGGTGGCGCCGCTGGTGGCCGCGCAACGAGTTCCACTGGCGCGCAAGCATCCCGCTCATCGCCGCCGCGCTGCTGGTCGCGGACTTCGTCTACTTCGACGCGCTGCGGAATCCCGCCGCGCTCATCTCCGTTGTCTCGAGCCTCCGCCGCGGCAGCACGCTCGTCGCCTTCGCCGGCGGCATCTGGCTCTACCGTGAGAGTGGCGGCGCGAAAAAGCTCCCGGCCGTGCTCGGGATCGTGGCCGGCATCGCCTTGACCATCCTTGGCTGAACGCCCGGTTCTCCGAACCTCGGGGACCCGGACGCCGGGCTTTCTTTTTGGGCGGCCCGGGTTAAGGTGGTGGCCGGATGTTCGCCAACCTCCTCCATTTCTTCGGCCGCCGCGATCCGGACAGCCTCCGCCATGCCTTTGTCGAGGAGGTGCACGTGCGGCGCCCGATTCCGGCCAGCCCGCGGGCGGAAAAGATCATCCTCGTGGCGTGGATCCTGATCGCGGTGAAGCACGTGGCGGTCATCTGGGCGGTCCACCACTACGCGGTGCCGTTCCACCAGCTGTGGGTCAACTTCCCCACGTTCCTGCTGGGCTTGGTGGCGACCTGGGCCTATTACGCCCGGGACTAGGCCGGGCCTCGCCCGGCTCGCTGAAAACCTGAAACTTGAGACCGGAGACCTGAAATTGACGCCAAGCTGGCCCACCACCCGCTAGGGTACTCCAGCAACCCGTCTGTTTTTCCGTCCGTATTTTCAGGTTTCCGGTCTCCGGTTTCCGGTTTCTGCTTCCCTCATGCCCAACATCCCCGGTCTGCGCAGCCCCTACGCCAAAATCGGCCGCCTCGTTTACTTCGGCCGCATGCTCGACAAGATCCGCCTGCACGCCGCCGGCAAGCTCCCGGCGGAATACGTCGTCAACCTCGGCGACACCGGCGAGCCCACGATGTTTGACGCCCGTTGCTGCCGCTTCCTCGGCGTCCGCTACGCCGACCTGGTGGCGCGCACCCTGGCCGGCACGCCGGACGCGGAGATCCTCGCCTGGGCGGAGGCCCACGGCGCGAAGCACACCGACGAGGAGTGCGAGATCTGGAATTTCTTCATGTGCAAGCGCGGCTGGCGCGACGTGGCCGCGGATCGCCTGCGGATGCGCATCGAGCAGGGCGGACTCGCCGGGAAACCGGTCCTCACCATGTTCGACTTCCTCGACTACGACGAAGGCCGGGAGAACGCCGCCGAGCGTCCGTGGGAAAAAGTCTGAGGAGTCCCGTGCCCCCCCTGCTGAAAAAAATCCTGAAGCTCCTGGCCTGGGTCGCGACCCTGCTGCCGGTCCTCGCCCTGCTCCTGGCCGCCTGGGGCTGGTGGCGGATCCGCGGCAGCCTGCCGGTGCTCGACGGCACCGTGACCATGGCTGCCGGCCTCACCGCGCCGGTGAAAATCGAGCGCGATGCCCTCGGCGTCCCGACGATCACCGGCGCCTCCCGCGCCGACGTCGCCCGCGCGCTCGGCTTCCTCCATGCGCAGGACCGCTTCTTCCAGATGGACCTGCTGCGCCGCAGCGGTGCGGGCGAACTCTCCGAACTCTTCGGCCCGGCGGCCCTGTCCTTTGACGAATCCCACCGGCTCCACGGCTTCCGGTGCATCGCCGAAAAGGCCGCCGCCCTGCTCTCGCCGGAAAAGCGCGCGATCCTTGACGCCTACACCGCCGGCGTGAACGCCGGCCTCGCCGCGCTGCCGCACGCACCGTGGGAATACGCCGTGCTCCGCGCCGACCCGCAGCCGTGGCGTGCCGAGGACAGCTTCCTCGTCGTCTACGCCATGTGGTTCGACCTGCAGGACGGTTCCGGGCACTTCGAACTCAGCCTCCAGGCCCTGCGCGACAGCCTCGGCGCCGCCGGCGCGGATTTCTTCGCCCCGCGCGGCACATCGTGGGACGCCGCCCTCGACGGCAGCACGTTCCCGGCCCCCGCCCTGCCGTCATTTCGCCTGCGCAAGCCCGGCGAAGGCAAACAGGCCGCGCTGCGGCCCGCGTCGGAACTGCTGCTGCCCGGTTCGAACAGCCTGGCCGTCTCCGGCGCGCACGGCGCCCACGGCGCGATCGTCGCGAACGACATGCATCTCAACCTGAACGTGCCGCACATCTGGTACCGCGCGGTCATGCAGTGGCCCGATGCCGCCGGCGGCACCCGCCGCGTGGTCGGCGTCACGCTGCCCGGCGTCCCCGCGCTCGTCGCCGGCAGCAACGGCGCGATCGCGTGGGGCTACACCAATTCCTACATCGACACGATCGACGTCGTCGCCGTCGAGGTCGAGAACACCGCCAACGTCTACTACCGCCGGCCCGTGGGCTACGGCGAGATCGAGGATCGCAAGGACTTCATCAAGGTGCGGGGCGAGAAACCCTCGCCCTTCACCGCGCGCTGGACCGAGTGGGGCCCGATCATCGGCAACCCGCAGCCCGGCCGCTACCTCGCGCTGCGCTGGAGCGCGCACGACCCGGAGTGCACCAATCTCGACATCCTCGACCTCGAGACCGCGGCCAACGTGAACGAGGCCGTCGCCGTCGCCCATCGCGCGGGCATGCCCAACCAGAACCTTGTCGTCGCCGACCGCAGCGGTGCGATCGCATGGACGCTCAGCGGCCGCATCCCGCGCCGCGAGGGCTTCGACGGGCGCTACCCGGTGTCGTGGGCCTACGGCGACCGCCGCTGGAACGGCTGGCTCAAGCCCGAGGAGGTCCCCGTCATCCTCGATCCCCCCGAGGGCCTGCTCTGGACCGCCAACCAGCGGCTCGTTGGCGGCGACGCCTACACGCGCATCGGCGACAGCGGTTACGACGACGGCCCGCGCGCCATGCAGATCCGCGACGCCCTGCGCGCGCTCGTGGCCTCCGGCCGGAAGGCCGTGCCGGCCGACCTGCTCGCCGTCGAGCTCGACGACCGCGCCGTCTTCCTCGCGCGCTGGCAGAAGTCCCTGCTTGCGACGCTGACCGACGAGGCGGTGCTCGGGAACCAGGCCCGCGCCGGGCTGCGCGACGCCGTCCGCAACTGGAACGGCCATGCCAGCGTCGATTCCGCCGCCTACCGGATCGTGCGCGCGTGGCGGCTCAAGGTCGCGGAGCTGACCCTCGCGCCGTTCTTCGAAAAGGCCTCCGCCACCTATCCCGATTTCACCTACCAGAGCTTCCAGTTCGACGACGCGGTGTGGCGGCTGACGCAGGAGCAGCCCGCCACCCTGCTCAATCCGGACTACAACTCCTGGAACGACCTGCTGCTCGCCGCCGCCGACCGCGTGCTCGCCGACATCCGGCAGGGCGGCGACACGCCCGCCACCTTCACCTGGGGGCGGCACACCGCGCTGCGCATGCGCCATCCCTTCAGCCGGATGCTGCCCGGCCCGCTGGCGCGCTTCCTCGACATGCCGGTGCAGCCGCTGCCCGGCGGCGCCGACATGCCGCGCGTGCAGAGCGCGTCGTTCGGGGCCAGCGAGCGCATGGTGATCTCCCCCGGCCACGAGGACGAGGCCCTCTTCCACATGCCCGGCGGCCAGAGCGGCAACCCGCTTTCGCCTTACTACCGCGCCGGCCACGACGCGTGGGCCGCGGGCAAGCCGACGCCGCTGCTGCCGGGACCGGCGCAACACGTGCTGACGCTGAAGCCAGAATAGTTATCACCGATTGGTTAATTGGCATTGGCTATATCAAATCCCGTCGGAGTTCGCCTCGGGATCGATATAGCCAATCGCGATTAATCAAGGGGTGATGGCGAATCTCCCGGGCTTGTTCTGCCCTCCGTCCTCTGTCATCTGTCCTCCGTCTCCCGCCTCCCATGCCGCTTACCGTCCTCTCTCATCCGCTCGGCACCCACGTGCTGACCCACCTGCGCGACAAGACCACCAAGCCCGCGCTCTTCCGCACCCTCAGCTACCAGATCTCGCTGCTGCTCGCGCTCGAGGCCACGCGCGACCTCGCGATGGAGGACAAGCCCATCGAGACGCCGCTCGAGACGTTCAAGGGCCGGGTGTTCGCCAAGCCGCTGGCCGTCGTCCCGATCCTGCGCGCCGGCCTCGGCATGGTGCAGCCGTTCCAGGACATTTTCCCCGACGTCTCCGTCGGCTACGTCGGGCTCGAGCGCGACCACACCACCGCCATCGCCCGCAGTTACTACTGCAAGCTGCCGCCGCTTGCTGACAAGCGCACGATCGTCGTCGACCCAATGCTCGCCACCGGCGGCTCGGCCGCGCAGGCGCTCGACGTCGTGAAGGCCGCCGGCGCGAAGGACGTCGTCTTCGTCTGCATCGTCGCCGCGCCCGAGGGCGTGGCCGTCGTCACCAAGGCCCACCCCGCCGTCCCGATCTACGCCGGCTCGCTCGACCGCCAGCTCAACGACCGGAAGTACATCCTCCCCGGCCTCGGCGATTTCGGCGACCGGTTGTACGGGACCTGATCCGCCCCGCGGATTCCCCGTGAAAATCCGCCTGAAGAAGAAGGCTGATGACCGGCCTGTCGTCAGCGTCACCCGCGCCGACGGCTCGGTCACCAGCGGGCAGCTGGGCGCCGGCAACTTCGGCCCGGTGCACGACCTCGCCCACTACGCGGTCGAAACCCATCTCGGCGCGGCCGGCGGTTTCTACGGCTTGATCGCGCAGGGATGGAGCATCCCCGACTTCGAGGTCCCGGGCGCGGCGGCGCGGTTTCCCGACGAAGCCATCGTGGTCGAATGCCTCGTGGGCCAGCTCACGCAGGTGGTTTTTTCCGCGCAGCCGATGACGGCCGCGGATTTCAACTGGCTGGCCGGCGCGGCGGTCGCCGCGGTGCGTCCCCCGGCGCGGGCACCCCGGTTCGACGAGGCCGGCTTTGCCCGCCTGCGGGCGACGCTGCTGGACCTCGTCGCCCGCTGGCGCGAGCTGCCGGTGGGCGGATCGCTGGAACTCGAGTTCCCCGTTACGCCAGCGGCGGCACCGTGAACGGCGCGCGATAGGCGCGCGTGAGCAGTGCGTTGGCCGCCGCGGCGTTTTTCCCCGTGAAGCGTTCCGCCGCGCCGTCGACGGCGAGGATCCGGCCGAGTGTCAGCGGCGTCCTGGCGAGGTCGATCTTGTTCGCGTCGAGGTGCGCCGCGAGGCGCCCGTAGGCCTCGGCCAGCGTCGGTTCGTCCGCCACCTGGCTCCGGATCGCCTCCGGCCCGGCGGCGGCGCCGAGGGCGTGCGAAATCCCGCCGAGGTGGCAGAGCGCGCTCGAGAGGTGGCCCTGCTCGATCGGGCCGTAAAGGTCCGCCGTCTGCCGGCTGCGCACCACATCGATGAAGTTGTGCATGTGGCGGTCGCCGCCCTTGAACTCCTTCACCACCTTGCCGTCGCGATCGTGGGCCGTCGCGGAGAAATAGCTGCTCGTTACGAGGCTGCCGCCCTCGCATTCGATCACATTGCCGATGGAAACGCCGCGATACTGGTCCATGGTCTTGGCAAGCGCGCCGGCGGCATCGGCGCCGGGGACACCGGGCTGGCTCTCGTTGGGATCGTAGATCGCGGGCAGGCCGCGCACCTCGAAGATCAGCGGGGCGGGCTGGTAGTCGTGGATCACGACCTGCGTGTTCGGCGTCTCGCCGTCGTCGGTGTAGCCGAGGCGGCCGCCGATGCTGAGCGTGTGGCGCGGGAGGCCGGGGTCGCCGAGGAACCAGCGGGCGACGTCCATCTGGTGGATGCCCTGGTTGCCGACGTCGCCGTTGCCGTAGGTGTTGAACCAGTGCCAGTCGTAATGGAAGCGCGCGCGGTGCGGCGGCTGGTCGGGCGCCGGCCCGAGCCACAGGTCGTAGTTCACCGTCGCGGGCGGCGGCGTGGGGCCGGTGCTCAGGCCGATGCTCTTGCGGCGCTTGTAGCAGAAGCCGCGTGCGACCTTGATGCGGCCGAGCTGGCCGGAGCGGACCCATTGCACCGCCTCCTGCAGGCCCGCGCCCGAGCGGATCTGCACGCCGGCCTGGATGACGCGGTTGTACTTCTTCGCCGCGGCCACGACCTGGCGGCCCTCCCAGATGTTGTGGGAGACCGGCTTTTCCAGGTAGACGTCCTTGCCCGCCTGGCAGGCCCAGACGCCGGCCAGCGCGTGCCAGTGGTTCGGCGTGGCGACGGTGACGGCGTCGACCTCCTTCGAGGCGAACAGCTCGCGCAGGTCGGTGAATTTCAGCGGCGTGATGCCGTCCTTCGCCAGCGCCTCCGCGGTGCGGTCGAGCACGGCGGTGTCGACGTCGCACAACGCCGCGATGCGCACGCCGGGCACGGCGCGCAGCACGCGGAGGTGGTCGCGCCCGCGGCCGTTGAGGCCGATGACGGCGACGCGGACGTCGGTGTTGGCGCCGGCCACCTGGGCCCAGGAGCGCGGCGTGAGGGCGGCCGCGGTGGCGGCGAGCGCGGTGGTGCGGAGAAACTGGCGGCGGGTGGGGTTCGGCACGGCAGAAGAGGGGTTGGCCGACAATACATCCACGCCGCCGCCCCGCCGCAAACGGAAATCTTGCCCGCACCTGCGCCCGCGCCAGCCTGCGCGGATGGAACTCGCCCAACTCTCCGACCGCGCGATGAAAATCCGCGCGTGTTTCGCCCGTTACGAACAGCGCCGGACCGGCCGCACCTGGACGCGCGAGGAAATCATGCAGGGCTTCGTCGGCGACGTCGGCGACCTGATGAAGCTCGTCATGGCCAAGGCCGGCGCCCGCCTGGTCGACGACGTCGACCGCAAGCTCGCGCACGAGCTGAGCGACTGCCTCTGGAGCGTCCTCGTGCTGGCGCGTTCCTACGACCTCGACCTGGAGAAGGAATTCCTGAAGACGATGGACGAGCTCGAGCGCGGCACGGCCGTGAACGAAACCTACTGATCGAGCCAGCCGCCCGTCGCCTGCCGCGGCACGAGTTCCCCGCGGCGCGTCACCCACACCGCAAGCGCATGGCGCGTCACGCCCGGCGCATCCGCCGGCGGCAACGTCAGCACCGCCGTGCCATTGGCCAGCGGGGCGTCCGCCAATTGCAGCGCCACGAATTCATGATGCAGCGTGCGGCCTGCATTCTCCCCGGCGCGCACGACCGACGTGATCCCGCCGCCGAGCAGCGCCGCATGAGCCTCATAGTCGCCCGCCGCCGGAAATCGCACCCGCACCGTGCCATCCGCCGCGTAATCCACCGCGAGCATTCCGGCGGGCGCGGCCGACGCCGGCGGCAGGCTGGCGCCGTGACGCCACTCCGCGCCGTCGAGCACGAAGCCGGGCGTGTAGACCCTCTCGCTCTGCCACTGTCCGGCGTAGGCATACTGCCGGGCGGTGAACTGCCGGCTCGCGAAACGATCGCGCCACCCGAGCCGGTCCCAGTACGCGACGTGAAAAACCACCGGCACGAAATCCCGCCACAACCCCGGCGCCGCCTGCAGTTCCGCCACCACGTTCTCCGCCGGCGGGCAGCTGCTGCAGCCTTCGGAAGTGTAGAGTTCGAGCAGCGCGGTGCGGCCGGGCCCGCTGGCAAAGTGCCGCGGCGCGGCCGCCAGCGGCCCGGCGAGCAGGCAGAGAAAAATCAGGCGGCGCATGCCGGTAAGAGCACGGGACCGGCCGGCCCATTCCATTTTTTCATGGGCAAGCGTTCCGTTCGCCGGCAACTTGCCCGCACATGACCATCGACCGCCCCGGACTCATCGTCGCCGACCGCTGGCAGGACTACCGCCTGCTCGACTGCGGCGACGGCATGAAGCAGGAGCAGTGGGGCCCGTACAACCTCGTGCGCCCCGACCCGCAGATCATCTGGCCCAAGACCAAGGGCAGGCAGTGGACCGGCTGGGACGGCTTCTACCA
>JBEHYX010000077.1:0-18971 GCA_048497945.1 Verrucomicrobiota bacterium
GCAGGAGGCCGTAGTCGCTCAGCCATGCATGTGCACGCTGTCCCACTGCGTAAGTCCCGCAGACGCAATCGCGCGGGACTGCTAGTCCCGCCTCCAAGGCATTGGGCGCGAAATGATATCGCGCCCAATGCTGAAGATCTTGGATCAGAACTCCGGATCGGCCAGCACGCCCGAGCCGTTGACGGTCAGGCGGTCGGCGGTGATGCGGCCGGTCAGCACGCTGCCCCCGTTGATCGTCACCGTGCCCGAGGGCGCGGTCACGTAACCGACGAAGGCGATGGTGCCGTTCAGCGTGAGTCCGCCGGAGGCGATGTTGAGGTCGAGCCAGTCGGGATGACTCGTCGCGCCGGCCGAACCGTTCAAGGCGGTTCCGCTCGCGAGATTGATCACCACCGGCCCGACGATCACCAGGCGGCTGGTGCCGTTGAGCGTCAGGCCCTGCAGGTTGTAGACCGACGGCGTCGTGGCGCCGGCGACGCCCAGCACGAAGCTGCTGTTGCCGTTGGCGGTGAGGCTGCCGTAGGTGCCGGCCGGCAGCGCCAGCTGGCCGGCGTTGCCGTTGAGGGTCAGGTTGCGGATCGTGGCGAAGTCACCGGGGCTCTGGCCGGCGGTGTTGAGCGACACGTTGCGCGTGCCGGTCGGCGCCGGTGGAGTCGGCACCGTGACGAGGGTCTGGCCGGCGGTGCGGCGCACCACATGCCGGAGCGAGGAACCGCCGTTCAGCGTGATCGTGGCGGTCGCCGGCGTGGTGGCGTCGGTGCCGTCGATCGTGCCGCCATAGGTCGGCGAGCCGTTCTTCTTCACCGTCGGCAGGCCGGGCACCAGCAGGTCGCCGGTGACGCCGGCGTTGCCGTTCAGCGTGATGTTCTCGGCCGTGGTCACCTGGATCGAGCCGCGGAGCTTGCCATCGAGCGTCGGCAGGTGGCGCACCAGCGCGGTGACGTCGATGAACAGCTGGTCGGTTACCGAGCCGGTGTAGTCCGGGGAATCGATCGCGGCGACCACCGTGTACCAACCCGGCGCCGTGGGCGGCGTCGGGCTGCCGTTGTAGGTGATGGTCACCGGCAGCCCGGCGGGCGTGGTGGCGGCCGTCACGGACTTGGGCGAGCCGTCGTAAACCTGGGTGAGGCCCGTGAGCACGACGTTGGCGACGGCGGGATTGACCGTCAGGGTGACGGGCGTGCTGGTCACGGACCCGACGCTGTTCGTCACCACGACATCATAGCTGCCGGCGTCGGCGGAAGTCGGGTTCGCGATCGTGAAGGTCGAACCGGTGGCGCCGAGCAGCGCGAGGCCGTTCTTGCGCCACTGGTAGGTCGGCGCCGGGCTGCCGCTGGCGGTCACGCTGAAGGTGACACTCGTGCCCGTGGTGGTGACCTGCGGCGTCGGCGGGTTGACGATGGCGGGCGCGGCGTCGAGCTCGATGCCGATCACGACGCAATCGTGGTCGGAGTAGCGGTAGGGCGTGCCGGCGTTGATCGCCTGCTGGGCCGCGTCCTTGTCCTCCAGGTTGTAATCGTAGTACACGGGCTCGTCGGAGTTGACGTGCCAGGTCGCGGTGCTGTGCACCTGCGGCAGGAGGCCCGGCGACGCGAGCGCATGGTCAAGGTGGCCGAACTCGCCCGCAAACGCGTAGGAGTAGCCGCCCACGCCCTCGTAGAGTTCGCTCAGGTTGGTGTAGCCCGCGCCCTCGATGTGGGCGATCGGGTCCTCCTTCGCGTAGGCGTTGAGGTCGCCGATGACCAGCACGTCCGGATCGGTGTCGCCGGTGGGCGAGGTCGCCAGCCAGGCGGTGAGCGCGTCGGCTTCCTGCACGCGGAGGGCGTTGTTCGTGCCCTGGCCGTCGCCGGAGTCGGCATTACCCGCGCCGGAGGCGGCGCTGGCCTTGGCGCGGAAGTGGTTGATGCAAACCGTGAGCTTCGAGCCGGTGGACTTCTGGCGGAAGGTCTGGGCGAGCGGATTGCGCGCGAGGTTGTTGAAGGCCGGGTCGTTCAACATCGCCGCCACGCCGGCCTCCTCGACCGTTTCCTTGCGGTAGATGAGCGCGACGTGGATCACGTCGGTCGTGATGTCGACCGGCGCGGCGTTGACGAAGCCGTAGGTCGTGCCGGCGGGCGCGTTGGCGTTGAGGCTCGCGACCAGCTGCGCGATCGCGCTGGTCGGCCCGTAGCTGTCGGGCTCGCCGTTCGACATGCGGTCGTTCTCCACCTCGGTCAGGCCCATGATGTCGGGCGCGAGATTGAGGATCGCGGCGGTGACCTTCGCCAGCTGGCGCTGGTACTCTTCGTAGGTGGTGGCGCCGCGGGACGTCGGGAAGCCGCCGCCCATGCCGTCGCCGTTCATGAAGTTCTCCACGTTGCCGATGACCACGCGCAGCGAGCCCGTCGAGGTGGGCGAATCCAGGCGCGGGTTGGCGTCGGCGAAGACCGGCGTGCCGGTCGGCTCGACCACGTAGAGGCCGAACTTGTTGTCGAGGATGCCGGTCAGGCCGGTGGTCGTGCTGCCGGCACGGAGCGTCTGCGTCGCCGGCGTCGTCCCGGTGAGGAACGGCGTGGGCGACGGGCTCGTCGTGCTCAGGCCGTCATCGAGCGTGACCTGGTTGAGCAGGTTGGCCGCCTCCTGCGCCTGGGCGGCGGCGCCCGGGGCGACGATGTTCGTCGGCGTGGGCAGCCGGCCGTTGGCGAGGGTGATCTCGCCGAAGTGGCCGAGGTCGTAATTGTCGTTCACCGTCAGCGTCTGCGGGAAGTTCACGAGCATGCCCTCGTAGCGCTCCTGGTAGCCCGCGGACGGGAACGGCAGCGTGACGGTCACGGGCGTCGGCAGCGGGTTGCCGCCGCTGACCTTCGTGAAGGCGGTGAGCGCGGAGAGCTCCGTCTGGGTGTTCGGCGCGGTGCCGAACTCGGACACCGTGCCCGTGATGCTCACGAGGTCGCCGACGGCCACGGGATTGGCGTTGTCGAAGACATAGATGCCCTCGGAGGTGGCCGCGTCGGCATCCTGCTCGGCGTCGGGCGCCTCCACATAGTAGCCGCCGACCTGGCCGGGCGCCTGGTAGCTGGCCACGACCACGCCCTGCACTGTGACCGGATAACCGGCGTAGGCGCTGGTGGCGCCGCTGCCCTGGATCTTGTGGATGGCCAGCGGTCCGCTGGAGAAGGTGACGAAGCTCGTCGTGAAATCGCCGCCCGGATGCACCGCACCCGTGGCCGCGTCGGTCACCTGCGCCGCCGCGATGGTCAGCGTGACCGTCTCGCCCTCGACGAACGGCGCCGTCGGCGTGACCGTGTAGGCGACGGGCCCGCCGGTGACGGACACCGCGTGCGCGCCGCTGGTTTCGCCGGTCAGCGTGACGGCCGACGACGGGAAGTTGACCCCCTCGTTGAAGGTCACCGTGGGCGCCGTGCTGGTGGCGACGTTGACCGCGCCGCCCGCCGGCGTGGCGTAGACGACCGACGGGATGATCGCGCTGGTGGCGACCGGCGTGCTGAAGCTGAGGTCGTCGACCGCAAGGCCGTCGTCGCTGCCGCTGTCATCGACGTCGGTCCAGCGCAGGACGAGGGTCTGGCCGGGAGCCCACGCGAGGCCCGTGACCGTGGCGTTGACCGCGGCGAAATTGCCCGGCGCGTTGCCGACCAGCGCGGTGTTCGTGCCGGTGTTGTTCGGGGCGGTGAAGTCGAGGGACGGCGCGGCCACGAAGGTGCCGTTGTTGATGTCCGTGCCGCCGACCGCGTACTCGAACGTGAGCTTGTTGGCCGCCGCGCTGCCGCGGCGCCACTGCTCGCCCGTGTAGCTGAGGGTGAACTCCGTGATCGGCAGGCCGGTGCTGTTGGTCAGCACGACGCCGAAGCGCGGCACGGTGGTGCCGCTCGACAGCGTGCCGAGCGCGCGGTCGCCCGCGCTGGCGGCACCGTAGGAATAGACGCTGCCCGAGGTGCCCGTGCCCGCCTCGACGCGGAAGAGCGCCACGGAGCCCGAACCGGCGTACTTCGCCAGGCTCCAGCCGCCGAGGCCGGAGGCGTTGATCGGCGCGGCGCTGAGCGCGAGCGGCCCGGCGCTGGCGAGGGTGAACGTGCCGGACGACGGCAGCGTGTCGAAATTCTGGGTGTAGGCGCCGCCGGCGTAGGAGACCAGGCCGGTCGGCGTGACGAAAGCGCTGAGCGCGAGGGCCACGGAGTTGCTCGTGGCCGTGGTGGGCGCGGCGTTGCTCACGACCACGTCGTAGCTGCCGACATCGGCGGCACCGACCGGGTTGATCGTCAGCGCGGAGGACGTGGCGCCGAAGATGTTGTCGCCGTCCGCGAGCGGAACGCCGCCCTTGCGCCACTGGTAGGCCAGCGGCGCCGTGCCGGAGGCCGTCACGGTGAACGTGGCCACGCCGCCGAGCGTCGTCGATTGCGGCGTCGGCTGGATCGTGATCGCCGGGGCGATGAGCGCCGGGTTGACGGTCAACGTGGCCGCGGTGCTCGGGACGGAGCCGCCGGCGTTGGTGACCACGACGTCATAGCTGCCGGAATCGGAAACCGCGACGCCGGTCAGCGTCAGCGTGTCGGTGAGCGCGCCGGAAATGTTGCCGGTGTCGCCCAGGTTGGAAAGCCCCTTGCGCCACTGGTAGGTCAGCGGCCCTGGCCCGTTGGCCGCGACGTGGAAGGTCACATCCGCGCCCTCCGTGACCGTCTGCGAAGCCGGCGGCGTGTCGATCGACGGCGGCGGGGGGCCGCTGGCGGGGATCGTGGTGATGGTGAAGTCGTCGAGGCCGAAGCTGTCGCGGTTGCCCGAGCCGGTGGAGGCGGCCAGCGCGACGACGCGCAGCCAGACTTGGGACTGGTTGTCGAGGGCCGTGCCGAAGCCGGCGCCGTTGACCACGGTCGTGCCGAACGCCGCGGGATCGGCGAACGTCGCAATCGTCGTCCAGCTCGCGGGCGTCGCCCCGAGGCCGTACTGCAGCGACCAGGTCGTGCTGCGGGTCTGGACCGAGAGCATCTGCGCCTTGAAGGAGATCGCCGTCACCTGCTGGCCGGCGGTGGAGAAATAGAAGTTCGCCGAGGCGCCCGGGTCGCCGAAGCTGCCGGTCTGGCGGATGGCCAGGGCGCGGTCGGTCGAGGCGTTCTGCACGGTGTTGGTCTCCGTGCCGACGAACGGCGTGCCGTTGTTGTCGGCCGCGGCCATGTTGGCCCACTGGCCGGTGGTCGAGGCCCACGTCGGCGGCGTGACATTGAGCGTCGCCGGCGTGCCGAGCGCCGTCGCGCCGGCCGCGGTGTAGATGCTCCAGCCGGTGGGCAGGCCGCTGGCGAGCGTGTCGAAGTTCTGGGTGTAGGTGCCGGTGCCGAGGGCGACCTGGGCGGAGGCGGAAACGGCCAGCAGCAGGCCGGCCAGCGTAACAGCCGCGAAACGCGCGGCGGACGAGCGAAGGGAGGCAAGGAACATAATCGGGATGAGCTTGGGACCAACGCTTGCCCGCCGGACGCACAAGGGCAATCCGTTAAGCGCAAGGAAAGCGTAACGATTGCGTGCCGCTGCAGCTTTCGTACCAGCCGGGCGGCTGGCGCGCGGCGCCTCAGCTTTTTTCCGGCTCCGCGGGCGGCAGGAAATCGAAGGGCATGGCGACGTCGGCCTCGACCGCATGGCCTTCCTTGACCAGCGGCAGGAAGCGCCACTGCCGCACGGCGTCGACCGCGGCGGCGCCGAAGGCGGGATCGGAGGCCTTCAACAGTTCCGGGTTCGTGACGACGCCCGTGCGCGTGAGGTGCACCTGCACCTGCGCCGTGCCCTTCGCCCTGGCCTTGAGCAGGGGCTTGGGATATTCGGGTACCGGCCCGACGAAGGGCGCCGGCGGCGCGTCCTTCACGCCGGCGATGCGCCGCCCGATCATCTTGTCCAGCATCCGCTCACGGTACTGCCACGGCTGCTGCGAGTGGAAAACCTCGTGCCCGCCGGTGAAGAGGTGCAGCTGGTATTTTCCCTCGCCGAGCTTGTAGCTCAACGGCACCTGCGCCTCGATCGAGCGCGGGCGCGACGGCGAGATCGTGCCGATGTCCTGGAAATAGATCTGCTTGCCGCCGTTATCCGTGTGCAGCTCGAGCACGAGGAACGCCTCGGGCACCACGTAGGCCGACGCGAAGTTGGCGTGGAAATGGAAGGTGTTGTTGATGTCGGAGCCCGAGCCCGATAGCGTCGCGTACGACGTGCTGACCTGCAGGTTTTGCACCGAGATGAAGACCGGCAGGTACTCGGGCGCCGGCACCAGCATGACCCGGTCCTTCCGCACCGAGATGAGTTTGTCGCCCTCCTTGATGTAGGTGAAGCCGTTGTAGACCTTCCGGACGACCTGCCCCTCGCCCTTGTGTTCGACGACGAGGTAGCTCTGCGCGCGCAGCGCGCCGGCGGCGCCGAGCGCCAGGGCCATGGCCAGCAGGGGACGAAGGCGGCGGCAGGGGTTCACCATGGCTGTCATTGAGCGATTGCCGGGCCGGAAGGCAAGCCGGGCAAGCAGGCGCGCTTCCGCGGCCCCGAGCCGCCGCTTATGGGCGGGCCGGGTGTCGAAAACTCAGTTGCGCCACCCCTCCCCCGCCCTAGGTTGCGTGCATGTCTTTGCCGCGCGACTTGCTCGCTCCCCTCGACACCTTTGAACGCCGCCACACCGGCTCGCCCGCCGCGGATGTCGCCGAAATGTTGAAGGCCGTCGGCCAGCCTTCGGTCGCGGCGCTCGCCGCTGCCGCCGTGCCGGCCAACATCCGGCTCCCGCGCGGCCTCCAGCTGCCCGCCGCCGCCAGCGAACGCACCGCGCTCGCCGAACTCCGCGCCCTCGCGGCGAAGAACAAGGTCTTCCGCAGCTTCATCGGCATGGGCTACTACGACACCGCCGTGCCGGGCGTCATCCAGCGCAACATCCTAGAGAACCCCGCGTGGTACACCGCCTACACGCCCTACCAGGCCGAGATCTCCCAGGGCCGCCTCGAGGCGCTGCTGAATTTCCAGACGCTCGTCACCGACCTGACCGGCCTGCAGATCGCCAATGCCTCGATGCTCGACGAGGGCACCGCCGCCGCCGAGGCCATGATGCTCGCGCACCGCGTGAAGCTCGGCGACAGCCACGAGCCGTCGGTCTTCTTCGTCTCCGACAAGTGCCACCCGCAGACGATCGACATCGTGCGCACGCGCGCCAAGCCGCTCGGCGTGTCCGTCGTCACCGGCGACCACCGCACGTACGATTTCGCGGGCAAGGTCTTCGGCGTGCTCGTGCAGTACCCCGACACGACCGGCAGCATCCACGATTTCGCGGCCTTCTTCGAAAAGGCCCACGCGGCCGGTGCCCTCTGCGTCGCCGCCACCGACCTGCTCGCGCTGACGCTCCTGCGCGCGCCGGGCGAGTTCGGCGCCGACGTCGCCGTCGGTTCCGCGCAGCGCTTCGGCGTGCCGATGGGCTTCGGCGGGCCGCACGCGGGCTTCCTCGCGACCAAGGACGAGTTCAAGCGCCAGATGCCCGGCCGCCTCGTCGGCGTCTCCAAGGACGCGCAGGGCAATCCCGCCATGCGCCTCGCCCTCGGCACGCGCGAGCAGCACATCCGCCGCGACAAGGCCACGTCCAACATCTGCACCGCGCAGGTGCTGCTCGGCGTCATGGCCTCGATGTACGCCGTCTACCACGGGCCGGAGGGCCTGAAGCGGATCGCGCAGCGCATCCACCTGCTCACGCGCCTGCTCGCCGACGCGCTCAAGGCTTCCGGCGCGACGGTGAACGCCGAGCCGGTGTTCGACACGCTGACCGTCGGCCATGTCGCCGCCGTGCGCGTCCACGCCGCCACCGCAGCCAAGCATATCAACGTCCGCGTGGTGGACGACTACACCGTCGGCATCTCGCTCGACGAGACCACGACGCTCGAGCAGGTGCAGGTGCTGCTCGCCTGCTTCAGCGAGTCCGCCGTCCTTCCTTCCCCCTCCCATCTTCCATCTCCTCTCTCCGGTTTCGAGCGCAGCTCGAAATTTCTGACCGCGAAGGTCTTCAACAGCTACCACACCGAGCATGAGATGCTCCGCTACATCAAGCGGCTCGAGACGAAGGACCTGTCGCTCGTCCACTCGATGATCTCGCTCGGCTCGTGCACGATGAAGCTCAACGCCACGAGCGAGATGTTCCCCGTGACGTGGCCGGAATTCGGCCAGCTGCACCCGTTCGCGCCAGCCGACCAGACCAAGGGCTACGCGCAGCTCTTCGAGCAGCTCGAGGCGTGGCTCGCGGAGATCACCGGCTTCGCCGCCGTGTCGCTCCAGCCCAACGCCGGCTCGCAGGGCGAATACGCCGGCCTGCTCGTCATCCGCGCCTACCACGAGTCGCGCGGCGAGGGCCACCGCAACATCTGCCTCATCCCGACCAGCGCGCACGGCACCAACCCCGCGAGCGCCGCGATGTGCAACTTCAAGGTCGTCCCGGTCGCCTGCGACGCCAGCGGCAACATCGA
Organism: Verrucomicrobiota bacterium; assembly: GCA_048497945.1. Classification (GTDB taxonomy): domain Bacteria; phylum Verrucomicrobiota; class Verrucomicrobiia; order Opitutales; family Opitutaceae; genus Lacunisphaera. Next base: position 8,457 of record JBEHYX010000077.1, read on the forward strand.
CGTCGCCGACCTCCAGGCCAAGGCGAAGGAACACGCGGCGAACCTCGCGGCCCTCATGGTCACCTACCCGTCCACGCACGGCGTGTTCGAGGCCTCGATCCGCGAGATCTGCCAGATCGTCCACGACCACGGCGGCCAGGTCTACATGGATGGCGCCAACATGAACGCGCAGGTCGGCCTGACCTCGCCCGGCCACATCGGCGCCGACGTCTGCCATCTCAACCTGCACAAGACCTTCTGCATCCCGCACGGCGGCGGCGGCCCCGGCATGGGCCCGATCGGCGTCGCGCCGCAGCTCGTGCCTTTCCTCCCCGGACATCCGGTCGTGTCTCCACATGGCTCTCAGCCCTCAGCTCCCAGCTCCCAGCAGGGTCGCGTCGGCGCGGTGTCCGCCGCGCCCTGGGGTTCGGCCTCCATCCTCGTCATCTCCTGGATGTACATCCGCATGATGGGACCCGACGGCCTGACGCGCGCCACGCAGTTCGCGCTGCTCAACGCCAACTACATCGCCGCGCGCCTCGAGAACTACTTCCCGGTGCTCTACCGCGGCGGCAGCGGGCTCGTCGCGCACGAGTGCATCCTCGAGTTCCGCCCGTGGAAGAAGCACGGCCTCGAGGTCGAGGACGTCGCCAAGCGCCTGATGGATTACGGCTATCACGCCCCGACGATGTCCTTCCCCGTCCCCGGCACGCTCATGATCGAGCCGACCGAGAGCGAGACGAAGACCGAGCTCGACCGTTTCTGCGACGCCCTCATCGCCATCCATGGCGAGATGGCGGCCGTCGCCAGCGGCGAGAGCGACAAGGCCAACAACCCGCTGAAGCACGCGCCGCACACTGCCGCGGTCGTGTGCGCCACCGAGTGGCCGCACCCGTACTCGCGCGAAGTCGCGGCGTTCCCCGACAAGTGGACCCGCGCCTCGAAGTTCTGGCCCGCCGTCGGCCGCGTCGACAACGTCTACGGCGACCGCAACCTCGTGTGCTCCTGCGTCGGCATGGAAGCGTACGCCGAAGCGCCGAAGGCTTGATAAAGGTAGGGCGCGGACTCCGCTCCGCGCCGAGCCGACGGCGAAGGGACTCGCTGCCCTACCCTCTTCTTCGATTCCGTTTCAACCACTAAAGGCATCGCCTAACGGCGCTGCTTGGAGATCCCCTCCGCCTAACCTGTCAGCCGTAGGCCGGGCGAAGGCTGATCGGCTCCGGTTTTGGTTCCGGGGAGCGGCTGATCGCCGCGTGGATATCTGTCTGGCTTCCAGTCGGCGATTAGCCGACCCCCGAAGCCCCTTGACGGAGCCGATCAGGCGGAGTCGCACCCAGTAGCAGCGCCGGTAGGCGATGCCATTCGTGGTTAACTCCCCGGTTGGCTGTAGTCTGTCCTCCACCCTCTGTCATCTGTCCTCCGAAGCTTCCATCTCCGGCGGCTTGATCGGCGCGAGCAGGCGGTCGAGTTCCGCCTGCGTCGGGTTGCGGATCGAGAGCACGGTGAGGATCGACGGCCCGGCCGGCAGGTTGACTTGCGCCGGCGCACCAGCCGCGAGGCCGAGCAGCGCCGTGGCGAGCGGGGAATTGTGCGGCAGGCACTCGATGCCGCTGTCGGGATCGGTCGCCGTCTCGCCGTAAGTCGCCACGAGGAAGGTGAAGCGGTGCTTCTTCTTCGAACCCACGTCTTCCTTCTCGAGCCGGATGACATGGCCCAGCTGGACGAAGTCCGTGGGCTTGGTGAGCCAGGCGGCGGGATCGACCTCGATGAAGGTGTTGCGCCGGTAGAAGCGGTCGAGGTCGTCCATCTTGCGATCGACCTGGCGGATGGCGTCCTTGGCCGCCTTGAACCCGAAGTTCTCGCGCAGGTCGCCCTGGCTGTGCGCCTCGACCTTGTCCTCCACCAGCGCGGCGCGCTTCACCTTCAGGGCCTCGAATTCCTCCGTGAGCACCCGCAGGAAGCCGCTCCGCACGTAGATCGTCATCGGCGCCGGCGGCGCGAGGCGGAAGATGTTCTTGCGGCGCGGAGGAGCCATGACGCGACGAGTGAGCCGACCGAAAAAACGAAAGGCAAGCCGGGCAACCCAGTTAACCGCAAACCCCACGAAAAGACGAAAAAAAGGGCATGGAGTGGCGACCTTCGGGCCGACCATCCAACAACGCCTACTCTCGCGCCACCACGGTATCGTAGAGGCCGTAGTGCGTCAGCCCTTCATGGCTCTCGATTCCCGTGTAACGCAGCGAAGCATCTTCGTAGCGGCGGAAAGCGAAGACGGCTTGGTTCATCTTTTCGGTGTTGAACACCTTGAGGCGCACGAGCAGGTGAAAATCCTTCACCGTCAGGCCGGTCACTGTCTCGAACAAGCCGGTCTCGATCTTCGTGATCACGTCCTGCAGCGTGTTCTCCCGGAAATCGGTCAGGTACATGAATGCCGGGATGCGGGTCGCAAACTTGATCAGTTTCTCCTGCACGAGCTTTCGCTTGGATTTGAACTCCTTCTCCTCGGTGGAAAGTTCCCTCTCCTCCTTCACCGTCAGGTCGCGGTCCCGGGCCTTATTCTTCAGCTCCTTCACCTTCTCGCTCTTGTTGATGATGGTTTCGATGATGTTGTCGCCGAGCGCGCGCCAGCCCTCGATGCGCTCCACGGCGGCCATCGCCTCGGGATTGTCGAGGATGCGGCGCAAGGTGTCGTTGTCCACATTCACGAGCAGCGCACTCTCCCATTTGCGTGCTAGGAGCGTGGCCGAGGTGCCGGCCATTGCCATATCGAGAATGCCGCCCGCATCGATCTGCATCATGTTCGCCCCGTCGTAGGCCAGCACTGGCAGGAACGAGACGAGGTCCCGGACGGCGGCCTCCGGATTCGATTCGCCGGGCGAAAGCCCGATGCCATATTCCGAGAGCTGCCGCAGCGCGCGGGTGGGCGCGAAGTCGAACACATAACAAACCGGCTTGAGGATCTCCTCCTCGTGCGGGTTGTCGCCATTGGGATTCCTCACGGACCACGGCGACTGCACGCGAAACGCCGCCTGGAAGTAGGTCTCCGGCGACTTGAGGTTGCGCAGCATCAGGATCGACGACCACTGCGGCACGGTGACGCCCGTCGTGAGCTTGCCGCAGGAGAGTGTGATGGTCTTGGTGTCGAATCCGCTGCCGATGGCCCGGCGCACCGGCGGCAGCGCCTCCAGCCCGATGCCCGCCGTGGCACCGGCGGCGACAATGGCGGCGTAATCATGCCAGAAGACATTCTGCTTTTCCGCCAGCAGGTTCTGCATCGCGTGGCAGGCCGCGACATTGGGCAGGAACCAGAACGAGTGCTGGAGGTACGGCAGCAGGCGTACATCCGAATAGGGAAAAGGCGGTCGCGTGCCGGTTTTGAGGTGCTCCACCGTCCGGGGCGCGTATGACCCGCGGATGATGTCCAGCCACTTCTGCACGTCGTCCTTGTGTTTGAACTGCGCCTTGCCGCCCGCGCCCGCGGCCTCGAAGAAGGCGTTCAGATCGAACTCGTCGAACTCGCCCGCGCTCGCGATGGCCACCAGTTCCTCCGGCATCTGGTAGGTCAGCAGCCGCATTTGCGGCAGGGCCGCGTAGGGATTCCTCTCGCCGGGATGGCGGTCCGCGAATTCCTGTTTGGCGCGCTGCTCGTCGGTGTAGGTCCAGTTGAAGATCTGCTCCTCGATGAACTCGCCCGTGGCCAGGGCCTTGAACGGGGTGCCGGAGAGATAAAGGTAGGCCTTGGTGGTGAGGGGAAGAAACTCCGTCTCCTTTTCCGAAAGCTCGCCCAGGTCTTCGTTCACATTCTCCAGCCCCGCGGTGTATTCGAGCTTCGCCTCCTTTTTGGCGACCGCCTCCTCCTCGCCCTCAAACAGCTCCTTTGCCGTCTCGCGCCACGCGCCGAAGTGATATTCGTCGAACACCACCAGGTCCCACTTCACTTGGTGCAGCCATTCGTTCCGCGCCTTGATGTTTCCGACCTCGTCGCGGCCCAGCAGGTCCTGGAAGGAGCCGAAATAGACCAGCGGCTTCTTGGCGGAAACCTTCGTCGGGTCGCGGTCGGAATGGCGGGAGAGGTATTGCCAGCCGTCGAAGTCCACGTGGGATTCGAGGTCCGCCTGCCACGCATCCTCCACGGCGGGCTTGAAGGTCACCACCAGCACGCGTTTGGCCCCGAGCTTTTTGGCGAGCTGGTAGGCGGTGAAGGTCTTGCCGAAGCGCATCTTCGCGTTCCACAGGAAGTGCGGGACCGCGTGCATGTCCCCCTGCCAGACGGAATGGAAGTAGGCGTGGGTCTTTTCCACCGCGGCGCGCTGCTCCGCCCGCATTGCAAACGTTTCGTGGCGGGTGCCGGCATATCGCTGGCCGGTGCGCAGCCGCACGAGGGCGGCCTTCACATCCTTCAGCGTGCAACGCACCCACTCCAGGTCCGTCTTCGCACAGCCCTTCCTGACCAGTTCCGCCCGCACCTCGTAATCGGTGAAAACCGTGCCGTCCTCGCGCTCGGCCAATTCGTCGAGTTCGATCCGGTAGTTTTTGATCGCGGCTGTCCTGAGCTGCTCCGCGACACGTTGCTTCACGTCCCGCATGGTCTGCCCCACCTTGAGCAGCCCGGCATGCGCCTGGTCGTCGATCGAGTAGGCGTAGATGCGCGGCCGGGCCTGCGGCTTCGGCAGAAGGATTTCCTCGATGGGCCTACTCATCCCCGGATTCACCGACGGCGGCTTCATCGAACAGTTCCCCATCGTGTTCCGCGACCTGGGATTCGATGAAGGCGATTTCGTCCTGGCTCAACGCGTAGCGCTTGTAGAGCAACGCGTCCGTCCATTCCCGGTTTAGCGCAAGATCAGGGACGAACGCGTACACATCGCGCGTTGCATGCTGCGTGGCTTTGCGAAGTGAGACCAGAAAGCGAACGAACCGCGTACGCAGATACCTCGCGTAGTTGGTCGCCGTTGTCTCATCGCCAAAGTGCCCTGCTACAAGATACGTCTCCGTGCAGGCCGTGCCCGGCCCGGCCACGATTGGCTTGCTGAGAAATTTGGTTTCAACCGCCGCGCTGGTGCCCTGCACGGCCGTCATCAGCACCTTCCATTCGTCAATCCACTCGGGGTTTACCGGAATGGCCTTGCGCTCGACCCAACTGACCTTCTGCGATCCAAACAATTGCACCGGTTTTTTGAGGCCCTTCGCCTCCGGCTTGCCGTGGAAAAACGTCCGCAGCCCGAATGGTTTTCCGCTGGAGACACGCCGGTCCAGCGTGGGCTCCCCCTTTCCCCTTATCTTTTCCAAAATTGGCACCGCCTCGTTGCGCCGCACCAGAATGTCGTAGGCATCCAAGTGGCGGGCCATCGCCGGCCCTGTCGGCTGGCCGTCCCAGATGGTCTGCATTTCGCACGGCCCGTTTGAATCGCGTTCCCACAAAAAATATGAAATGCCGCCGCGAATCTTCACCCCCGGGAAGCCTTCGTAAAGCTTGGGATAATCCATGATTTTTCTCAGGCGCTTGTCGGAGAGCATGCGCTGCCGGTACTTGTCGAGTCCCTTTCCCCCGGCCATCCAGCGGGAAGGCGTCACCATCACGGCATAGCGCGGATCAAGGGCCAGGGCTTTTTCCACAAAAAGCTGGTAGATCGGCGCCGCGCTGGTGCCGTAGCCTCCGTCGTCCAGCTGATATGGCGGGTTTCCAATGATTACGTCGAATTGCATGTTGCCTCCAAATATCTCGGCCATCCGAGCCTCGATGTTGTCAGTGTGAATGAACGCATAGGCGTGCGTTTCGAGACCATCGCCGCGTTCCAGGGATTTCTTGCTGGCGCCGCAATAGTCACACCTGTCCCCATCCCACGTGTGCTTGATGCGCTGAAACCAGATATTGCCATCGGCACTGGCGAAGCCCTTGGCGATGGAGTGCTGCCCGTTGGCGTGCTTCGAGCAGTACACGCTCCGCCGCGCCAGCAGGCTGGTGAGCTGCGTGATGCCGAGGCCGTACACCTGCTGCGTCAGGATGTGGTCCACGCGCCTCTGCAAATTGGGGATCTCCTTTTCCAATCCCTGGTTCAGGCGGCGGGTGATCTCGCGCAGGAACACGCCGGATTTTGTGCAGGGATCCAGGAATTTCACGGTTCCATCCGCCCACAGATCCGCCCCGCGATGATTGGCGGCCCACGCCGCGGCAAGGGTGTCCAGCATCCGGTTCGCAAACTCGGGCGGCGTGAACACCTCGTCGTTGGAGAGGTTGGCGATGCACGTCAGCACATCCGGGTTGCGGGCCCGCAGCGTAAACTCGGCCTGCCGGGTCATCGGGCGGCCTCCCCGGCCGCGGCGGCCAGTTCGCCCACCGTCATCGGCGGATAGGTCCTTGTGGGCGTGAAGATCTCATGCTTGCCGAGCTGGGCGAAGAGCGAACCCTCCTCGCTGAAGGCGGAGCTCTGCGCGAGGGTGTCGAAGCGGAAGTCACGCCGCTGGAACCTGCCCTTCCCCAGAGGTCCCCACTCGGCGAAGGTGACCGGCTCACCCGTATGCGTGCGCATCGTCAGCGCGTCGCCGTGCACGAGGTTCTGCGCCAGCACGTGGGCCGCGGCGCGATACAGGTCATCCGCCGGATCGAGGCCCAGGGACTCCGCAAAGGTTTCCAGCAGGTTGGCCCGGCACTCGGCAATATTATCCGGCAGCAGCTCGATGCCGTAGACGCACATCAACCCGAGCAGCGCGTAATACCGCCGCTCGAAATCGGACTTGCCGTATTTGAGTTCCACGGCGGCGAGCTTCCGCCGTAGGATTTGTACGAGGAAGTTGCCGCTGCCGCACGCGGGCTCCAGAAAGCGCGCGTCGATGCGCTCGGTCTCGTCCTGGACCAGGTTGAGCATCGCCTCGACCATCCACGCGGGCGTGAAGACTTCGCCATGGTCCGCGACCCGCTGCTTGGATTTGACCAAGCTCATGGAAGCGGACCGAAGACGCCATCGGTGTGAGCCCCGGGACCGGAGTTGATGCGAAACGCGGCGGCCGGAACCCGGCACTGCCGCGCGGCAAAAGGCATGCAGGGCGAAACCGGAAACCCGTGGTGCAGAGCCCGTGATGGAAACATTGACACTCCCGATAGTGGGGTGCCAACAGCAACACTACCGATATGGGGGTGTAAAGCCTACACTACCATTGCAGGGGTAGTGACCGGCGCGACCTCCCGCTATGCTGCGTCGTGGCAAACGACATGGCGAAGCGCCTGCTGGCGCGGGTTAAAGCACTCCGAGAGACCCTCGGTCTCAGCCAGGAGGCGTTTGCCGAGAAGGCCGGGCTCAAGTACAAGCATTACCAAGCCATCGAGGCGGGCCGGAAGATCGACATCCGCGTATCCACGCTGGAAAAACTAGCCAAGGCGTGTGGCCTCGAACCGGCCGAACTGCTCGATTTCCACACCGATCCGGTCGTCCTCGCGGAGGAACGGGCTGGCGCAGCCAAGGGCGGTTACAAGGCCAAACGGCGGGCGGGCGAGCCTAAGTAGTTTAATAGACTACTTGAGCGCGTGGGACGCCCCAACCGGCGGTCGCAGACCGCCGCTACAGATTAGGGCCTGACTGTGCTGCTCCCGGTCCTGCCGGTCGGTTGACACGACCCAATAGGTCGCGCACCGTTCGGGCGTGAGCAAGAAGCCACATAAGGTCGCCGAGCCGCAGGCTCCCTACGCCGCCAAGAAGCCGGCGAAGAAGGCGGCTGCGCTGGTTCCGGGCGGCCCGCGCTTTGCCGATCTGGAGAAAGTCCGGGCAAGCAACGCCAAGCTGATCCAGATTCACAGCAAGGTTCTGCAGAAGCTGGCCCAATGAAAGAACCCGTCTTCCTTTCGAGGGAGGCCATCGACTTGATCCACGAGGCCTCCTTGGAGGCCTTCGGCGGCGCCGACGGCGTGCGCGACGAAAACGCGCTCGAATCGGCCCTCGCCCAGCCGATGCACGAACATTTCTACCGCCGGTCCGATTTGTTCCAGATCGCCGCGGCCTATGCTTATCATATCGCGGAGAACCAGCCTTATATCGACGGCAACAAGCGCACCGGCCTGCTCAGCGCGCTCAACTTCCTGGCCCAAAACGGCCTGATTTCGGACCGGCCGGTCGACGAATACTACGACGCCATGATCGGCATCGCCGAGAAGCGAATCGACAAGGCCGGACTCGCGGAAATCTTTCGTAAGGCCGCCGGCTGCTGAATCCTGTTCCCGGCTAGTCCGGAGGACGCGCCCTACCCCTTTCACCTTCACTCTCACTTTCACTCTCCATTGAAGATCATCCGGCACCTCACCCCCGACGGCCCCGCCTACGCCGCGCTCCAGCCCGACGGTTCCGCCCGCGCGATCAAGGGCGACATCCTCGGCGCACACCAGGTCACCGACACCGTCGTCCAGCCGGGCAAGCTCCTCGCACCGTGGGCGCCGGGCGTGATCCTCTGCATCGGGCTCAACTACGCGAAGCACGCGGCCGAGGGCGGCAAGCCGCCGCCGGAGCGCCCGATCTGGTTCATGAAACTGCCCGGCGCGGTGCAGCATCCCGGCGAACCAGTGCGCCTGCCGACCCGCCAGCCGAGCACCAAGGTCGATTACGAGGCCGAGCTCGCGATCGTGCTGCGCAAGACCGCGCTCAACGTGAAGCGCGCCGATGCCCTCGACTGCGTCTTGGGCTACACCTGCGCCAACGACATCAGCGCCCGCGACTGGCAGCGCGACCTCGGCGGCGGCCAGTGGAACCACGCCAAGGCCTTCGACACCTTCTGTCCGCTCGGCCCGGTGCTGGTGACTCCAGATGAGATCAAAAACCCGAACGCGCTGCGCATCCGCTCGATCCTCAACGGCCAGGTCATGCAGGACTCGAACACGAGCGACATGATCTTCGACGTACCGGCCATCATCGAATTCCTCAGCGCCGACAAGACCCTGCCCGCCGGCACGCTCATCCTCACCGGCACGCCCGAGGGCGTCGGCTTCGCCCGCAAGCCGCCGGTGTGGCTGCAGCGCGGCGACACGATCAGCGTCGAGATCGAGGGCATCGGCACGCTGACCAACCCGGTCGCCTGAGCCGGTACAGAATTCGACCTTACAGGAGGTAACAGAGGAAACGGAGTCCCCAACCTCTGTTATCCCTGTTTGCATTGTCATCGCGAGTCCGCCTCAAGCGAACGCGGCGATCCAGCTGGATTGCTTCGTCGCTTTCGCTCCTCGCAATGACAATTTGGATTTCATCGAAATCTCGCTCAGTTTCCTCCGTTCCCTCCCGTAAGAACTGGTCGTATAAAATCCCCCATGCCCCGCATCAAACTCACCGACATCCCCGAGCAGGAAGGCCGTTCCCCGCGCGGAAAATTCCATTCCTGGTTCCGCGACATCTCGGTCGCGCTCGGCAATACGTACGGGGTCGGCACTTGGGGCGGCGGTCATCCGTTTGACCTGCAGGTGCGGCGCATCCCGCCGGGCGCGTCCATCTGCCCGTACCACCTGCACCACGTGCAGTGGGAGCTCTTCGTGATTCGCGCCGGCGAGGGCACCGTGCGCACGCCCGACGGCCGCCACACGGTGCAGGCCGGCGATGCCTTCGTTCATCCGCCGCGGGCGGCGCACCAGCTGACCAACACCGGCACGACGGACCTCGAGGTGCTGATCATCACGGACAACCCGCAGTTCGACCTCTGCCACTATCCCGACTCCGACAAATGGGGTGGACGCGGCTTTGGCCGGATCTTCCGCCTGACCGAGTGCAGCTACTTCGACGGCGAGGAGGAACCGTTGCCCGGCGTCACCGCCGTCCGGCCGCCGATGCCGCCGTCCCCGCCGGCACCCGCGCCCTTTGCCCAGCGCCGCGTGTCGATCGACGCGCTGCCATGGGAGAACTTCGATTCGCCGCAGCGGAAATTCCGCGGCGGCTCGAAGGAGCTGTCCATCGCGCTCGGTGCCAAGCGCAACATGCCCACCGGCCTCGGCGGCCATCCGTTCGACCTCGAGCTCGGCAAGCTGCCGCCCGGTTTCAGCGGCTGCCCGTATCACATCCACTCCACGCAGTGGGAGCTGTTCTATTTCCTCGCGGGCACCGGCACCGTCCGCACGGCGGCGGGCACCGCGCCCGTCGGCCCCGGCGACATCGTGCTCCATCCGCCGGGCGAGGCGCACCAGCTGACCGCCACCGGCGACACCGACCTGCAGTACTTCCTCGTCGCGGACAACCCGGGCCCGGAAATCTGGCAGTATCCCGACTCGCAAAAATGGGGCTTCAACGCCCCGCGCAAATTCTTCCGCCCGGTCGAAACGCCGTACTGGGACGGCGAGGAATAAGCGCGCCGTCGGCGCGCAACGTTCGACATCCGAACCACACACCCCGGCGCTACGCGCCACCCCTCTTGATAGAGGGGATCCAAACCTACGCTGACGAAAGTCCCCTCTATGAAGAGGGGTGCCCGCCAGGGCGGGGTGTGTCGGATCGGAAAGCGAACACTCTCCAAGCAAAGCGGCCGGGGTTTCGCCCGGACGCCTCGGTCAGTCCATGGGTTGTGTGTGCGGGG
>JBEHYX010000078.1:0-18931 GCA_048497945.1 Verrucomicrobiota bacterium
GCCTTGTTCGCAGGCCGGCGGGATCGGCGATCCCGCCCTACAATAATGCGCTGCCTCGGGATTGATTACGGCACGAAGCGCGTCGGCCTGGCCCACGGCGATGACATTGGTGTGGCGACGCCGCTGCCGGCGCTGATCGACGCCGATCCCGCGGTGCGCTGGGCGAAGCTCGGCGAGGTCATCAAGGCGCGGCGCATCACCGACCTCGTGCTCGGTTATCCTTACAACATGGACGGGTCCGTCGGCTTCAAGGCCAAGGAAGTGGACGCATTCGCGGCGAAACTGAAGGCGGAGTTCGGCCTGCCGGTGCACCTCGTGGATGAGACGCTGACGAGCTCGGAGGCCGAGTCGTCCATCGCGAAGAAGGACCGTCGCGGCGTGCGCGACTCCGGCCTCGTCGACTCGCGCGCCGCCTGCCTGATCCTGCAGGACTTCCTCGACCAGAAATTTCCGCCGACGCTTGAAGGGTAGGCGAGGGATGGATTGACCACCGATTGCACGGATGGATACGGATAGTACGAATTTTTCAGTGTAATCCGTTCCCCTCCGTGAAATCCGTGGTTAAAAAACCTGCCGCATCCGTACGCTGGAAGTGCATCGTCGCCTACGACGGCACGCACCTGCACGGCTGGCAGAGCCAGGAGGGAGGCAACACGGTGCAGGACCTCATCGAGAAGCAGCTGAAGCAGATCTTCGGGCGCCAGATCCGCATCGAAGGCAGCGGGCGCACCGACTCGGGCGTGCACGCGCTGGCGCAGGTTTTCCATTTCGATGCGGCGTGGACGCACGGCCCGGAGAAACTCCGCCGGGCGCTGCAGACCGGGCTGCCGCGCTCCATCCACCTCCGGTCGATGCGCGTCGCGCCGCCGAAATTCCACGCGCGCTTCGACGCGAAAGGCAAGGTGTACCGCTATCATCTCGAGCTTGGGGAGGGCGACCCATTCGTGCGCGCCTACAGCTGGATCCTGAACCGCCGGCTCGACTGGGCGAAGGTGCGCGCCGCGGCGAAGGTGTTGAAGGGAAAGCACGACTTCTGGGCATTCTCGGGCGAGAACGACCGCACCTATGAAACGACGGTGCGCGACCTGCGCCGCCTGCAGATCGCGCGGGAGGGGCCGAAGGTGACGTTCACCTTCGAGGCCGACGGCTTTCTCTACAAAATGGTCCGCAGCCTCACCGGCGCGCTGGTCAACGTCGGCCTGGGCAAGCTCACCGTCGCCGAGGTGGCCGCCATGTTGAAGAACCGCCAGCGCATCGCCGCCGTGGTGACCGCGCCGCCGCAGGGGCTTTTTCTGGTCAAGGTGCGGTACTGAGACGTCTTGCATCTGGGTGTCATCGCGAGGGGCGCGAAGCACGCCGTGGCGATCCAGCAGCTGGATTGCTTCGTCGCTGGCTGCGCCAGCTCCTCGCAATGACAAATCAGGGATGAGGAAGGGGGTTGCGGCCTGCGATTGCCGCGGCAGATTCGCGGGCATGGGAACGGGCTGTTCCCCATGAATCTCTTCCAGCTCTGGCGCGACCGGCTCGACGTCATTTTTCCCCGCCATTGCGTGCATTGCGGCGGCGCGGTCGAGGAAGGCGCCTACCGGCATCTCTGTCCGCCCTGCGCGAAGCGACTGCTGATCGTCGCCGCACCGCACTGCACGACCTGCGGGCATCCGTTCTTCGGCGAGATGGAGGAGAACCGGCTGTGCGAGCACTGTGAGACGCTCGAGCCGCGTTTCGGGCAGGGCAAAACGGCGATCCTGCTCCAAGGCCCGGGGCGGGCGCTGGTCCACGCTTTGAAATACCACGGCGAACTCCAGGTGTTGGAGGATGTCATTACCATCATGCGACAGGCACCGGGATATGGTGACTACCTGCGCGGCGCGGTGCTCGTGCCGGTGCCGTTGCACCCGAAAAAGCTGAAGCACCGCAAATATAACCAGAGCCGGCTGTTGGCGGATTGTTGCGTGGCGGCGGCAGGCGGGCAGGCCGGGGTGGAGGAGCTGCTCTGCCGCGTGGTTAACACCGTGTCCCAGACGAATTACGACCGGGAGGCCCGCCGGGAGAACCTGAAAAATGCCTTTGCTTTGGCCCCGGGGGCCACCCTTAATCCGGCCCAGCATTATATCCTCGTCGATGACGTTTTTACAACGGGCTCCACACTCAATTCCTGCGCAACCGTGCTTCGCCGCGGTGGGGCGCTGAGCTTGGACGTCGTCACCTTCGGTCACGGCTGATCACCTCCCGCTATGGCACATTTTTCCAAACCCAAGCTGCCGTCGGCCCCCAAGGCCACCGGCGCCAAAACGCCCAAGAAGAAGGTCAACACCGAGGGGCTTTGGACCAAATGCCCGGTTTCCGGCGAAATCGTCTTCAACAAGGACCTCGAGGCGAACCTCATGGTGGTGCCGAAGAGCGGCTACCATTTCCCGATCGGCTGCCGCGCCCGCATCGCGAGCATGATCGATGACGGCACCTTCGAGGAGTTCGACGCCAACGTGAAGTCGGCCGATCCGCTGAAGTTCGTCGATTCCGCCGCCTACACCGACCGCATCAAGCGCTACGAAAAGGACAGCGGGCTGCCCGAGGCCGTGATCTGCGGTTCCGGCAAGCTCAGCGGCATCCCGGTTTCCGTGGCGGTGATGGATTTCCGCTTCTGCGGCGGCGCCATGGGCGCGGCCGTCGGCGAAAAGATCACCCGCGCCATCGAGCGTGCGCTGAAGAAGAAGACCCCGTGCATCGTGGTCAGCGCCTCCGGTGGCGCGCGCATGCAGGAAGGCATCTTCAGCCTGATGCAGATGGCCAAGACCAGCGCGGCCCTCGGCCGCCTGGCCGAGGCCAAGCTGCCGTTCATCTCCATCCTCACTTATCCGACCACGGGTGGCGTAACCGCCAGCTTCGCGACGCTCGGTGACATCATCATCGCCGAGCCCGGCGCGATGATCGGCTTCGCCGGCGCGCGCGTGATCAAGGAAACCACCAAGCAGACGCTGCCGCCCGGTTTCCAGACCTCGGAATTCCTGCTCAAGCACGGCCTCGTCGACCAGATCGTCAGCCGCCTGGAGATGAAGGACCGCCTCACGAGCCTCCTGCAGGCGCTGCACACGCACAAGTACCAGGAGCACAGGGTCGCGACGGCCACGCCGTTCCCGGTTGCGGTGAACGAGGGCTGAGCACGGACCGAACGTTCAACTTTCAACGTTCAATATCGAACGTTCAATCACCCAGTCGGGCCGACTATGACGAATGAATCGGAAATTCGATTTGGAAGAGAGGCTGTTAAATTACGCGACGGAAATCGTTCGCTTTACCGAACAGATAGTGGACTCACGTGCCGGAAAGCATGTCGCAGGACAGCTGCTGCGGTCAGGAACGGCGCCGTTGCCGAATCATGGTGAAGCCCAGGCGTCGGAGTCGGCGGCTGATTTCGTGCACAAAGCGAGCATTTGCCTGAAGGAACTGCGGGAATCCCATAGGTGGCTGTTGCTTGCCCAGAAGGTTCCGTTGGTAAAAGCGCCGGAATTGGCCAGTCCACTTTTGCAGGAGAGTGACGAACTGATCAAAATATTCTTCACGAGCATTCGTACGGCGAAAAAGCGCGTACAACCTATCCGAGCATGAACGTTGAACGTTCAACGTTGAACGTTCAACGTTCAGAGAAAAGCGACGACCGTGGGGACTATGCGGCCGTCAAAGAGTATTTATACGCGCTCAAGGCCGGTGGCGTTAAGTTCGGCATCGACCGCATGCGGCGCCTGTCCGCCGCACTCGGCCACCCGGAACGCAGCTACCCGGTCATCCACGTGGCCGGCACCAACGGCAAGGGCTCGGTCGCGGCCATGCTCGAGTCGATCCTGCGCGCGGCGGGCTGGCGCACCGGGCTCTACACCTCGCCGCACCTCGTCAAACTCGGGGAGCGCGTGCAGGTGGATCGCGCGATCCTCACGGAAAGCGAGATCGTGGCCTACGCGCGCGAACTGCAGCCGGTGGCGGCGCGGGCGGCGGAGTTCGCGGCGGATGAGCACGCCACCTTCTTCGAATTCATGACGGCGATGGCGTTCCTGCAGTTCCAGCGGAAGCAGGTGGACATCGCCATGGTCGAAGTCGGCATGGGCGGACGGCTCGATGCCACGAATGTCGTGTCGCCCGAGATCACGATCATCAGCTCCATCGGGCTCGACCACGTCGCGGAGCTCGGCGATACCGTGGCCAGGATTGCGCGGGAGAAAGCCGGCATCATCAAACCGGGCCGGCCGGTGGTGATCGGCCGGATGCCGGCCGAGGCGGAGCAGGTCATCCGCGAGGTGGCGGCGGCGCAAGGCGCCCCGGTCCATGCGGTGCGGGAGATTTTCGGCGAGGACCTTGCCGCGTACCCGACCACCAACCTCGAGGGCGATTACCAGCGGTGGAATGCCGCGACCGCCACCGTGGCCGCACGCCTGCTGCCGGCACGGTGGCGACTCGACCCCGCGACGATTACCCGCGGCCTGCGCGACGTCAGCTGGCCCGGCCGCTGGCAGCGCCTGGAGGTGGGTGGCCGCCACGTGATCCTCGACGCCTCGCACAATCCCGAGGGCGCGCAGATGCTCGACACGAACCTGCGGCGCCTCATCGCGGAAACCGGACGCAAGCCGGTGATCGTGATCGGCGTGCTGGGCGAGTTCCGGGCGCGGGCTTTGCTCGAGGTGGTGGCTCGCCATGCGCGCGAGATCCATGTCGTCATCCCGCAGCAGGCGCGCGCCACGCCCTATGCCGACCTTGTCGCACTGGCTCCGGCCGCGGCGCGTCCGCTGCTGCGCGAGAGCTCGGTGGCGGCGGTTTTCCCCGACGCCACGACCTGCACGCCCGGCACCCCGGGCGAGACCGTCGTCGTCACGGGCTCGATCTACCTGCTCGGCGAGATGCTCGAGCGGCTCGAGCCGCGGCGCGGGACGGGCGAGGGGAAGCTGCAGGATTTCTGAGTTGCCGGCGCACAATGCGCTCTTGTTTCGCTTCCCATCTGCTGCAAGGCTGCAGCCACCAAAGTTTTTTCCCGTGCAAAAAATCATCCCGGCCGATCCCAAAGCTTCCTACCTCGCCGCCCAGCCGGCCATCGATGCGGCCATCGCCCGGGTGCTCCAGAGCGGCTGCTACATCCTCGGTCCCGAAGGTGAGGCTTTTGAAAAGGAATTTTCCGCCTGGCTGGGCGTGGCGGGCACGGTGGGCGTGGCCAACGGCACCGACGCCATCGAGCTGGCGCTCCGCGCCGCGGGGATCGGCGCGGGCGACAAGGTGGTCACCGTGGCCAACACCGTGACCGCGACCGCGTCCGGCATCGCCGCGACGGGCGCGAAGGCTTTTTATGCCGAGATCGAGCCGGCGACGATGTTGCTCGATGTCGGCGCGCTGGAAACGACCCTCGCGACGCTGCGCGACCCCAAGATCAAGGCGATCGTGCCCGTGCACCTCTACGGCCAGGCGGTCGACATGCCGCGGCTGATGGAGGTGGCCGCGCGCTACAACCTGGCCGTCATCGAGGATTGCGCGCAGGCGCACGGCGCCACGGTCGGCGGCCGCAAGGCCGGCACGTGGGGCCAGCTCGCGGCGTTCAGCTTTTACCCGACCAAGAACCTCGGCGCGCTCGGCGACGGCGGCGCGATCAGCGGCAACGATCCCGTGCTGCTCGAGAAGGTCCGCGCGCTGCGCCAGTACGGCTGGCGCAAGCGCTACGTGAGCGAGACGGCGGGGCGCAACAGCCGGCTCGACGAGCTCCAGTCGGCGATCCTGCGCGCGCGCCTGCCGCACCTCGACGCCGAGAACGCGCGCCGCGCGGCGATCGCGGCGCAGTATCTCGAGGGCCTGAAGGGCCTGCCGCTCGCGTTGCCGGCGCCGGCGGCGGGGCGCGGCCACTGCTGGCACCAGTTCGTGGTGCGGACGCCGCGGCGCGAGGAACTGAAGGCGCACCTCGAGAAGAAGGACATCCTGTGCGGCGTGCTTTATCCCGTGCCGATCCACCGGCAGCCGGCGTATCACGACGCGACGCTGTCGCTGCCGCACACCGAGCAGGCCTGCGCGGAGGTGCTGTCGCTGCCGCTGCACCCGGGCCTGCGCGACGACGACGTGGCGCGGGTCATCCGCGAGGTTGCCGCGTTCCTGCGCTGACGCGCGGACGGATCAGGCCAGTTCGCGGGAGTCCGGCGGGAGGTCGATCTGCAGGAACTTGCAGGCCGCCTGCCAGGACGAGACGATCTCGAGCTTGAAGGTGCCGGCGAACGTGGCCTTGAAGATCAAGGCCAGCGCGGTGGGCTTCGGCTCGGTGAAAATGGCCGCCCACCAGCCGGTGCCGGTCTTCTGGTTCTCGAGGAAATCCAGCAGGGCCTTGAGGTCCTCGACCTTCGCGCGCGTGGTGACGCCCTCGAGGTCGACAATGCCGTTGTAGGAGGGATCGTATTCGCTGTCGGCCCAGAATTGCTGGATGTGCCGCATGACGTCCGTCACGGAAACGGAGCCGCTGAAGCGCAGGATGTTGAGCCGCTGTTCTGGCAGGATGCGGTAGGAAAATTTCATTCGGGAGAGGTGGACCAAATCAGAACCCGCTGGTTAAAGCTTCACGCAGGCGCGCTGGCTAGAAAATAGAAGCGCGTAGCACACATTAGAATCGCGTGCGGCGCATCCATGAGCGGAAAACCGGTCATCGGCGCAGATGCTTTGCGCTTGAGGAGTTTCTTCGCCCCCGAGGAGAAAAATTTCCGGGATTCTTTCCCGGTTGGATCGGTCGCGCCGGCTTAAACCGAGCGTCCCGGCGGCTGGAACCATGCGCGGTCGCCCTTCCGGTAGGGGGCGTTGCCGTCGAAGCGTCCCGGCACCTCGATGAAGCGCAGGGCCTGGGTCGCGCCGATCTCCGACGTGAAATAGCCGAGCAGGGTCAGCTGTTTCATCATCCGGAAATAGTGGGCTGGCTGGTCCTTCGCCTTCGTGCCGTTGTACCGCTTCTGCTCCGCGTCGAGCTCGTTGAGGAGCGCGGTGCGCTCGGCCGGGCTGGCGGCCATGAAGTCGTGGCCGAATTTGGCGGTGGCCGCGGTGTTGACGGCCGTGAGCCCGGCCTTGAAGGCCGCATGCTGGGCGTCGTCGTAGCACTCGTTGACCATCCAGACCATGAACTCGCCGATTTTCGTCGCCTTGGCGCCGGGCGTGTTGGTCGTCGGGATGATGGTGTCGCCGATCTCGTCGAGCAGGGCGATGTCCGCGACGGTGAAATCGTTGCCGGTCACCTTGCCGGCGACGGGCGCGCCGCTGAGGAAGGATTCGCTGCCGATGACCATGCTGCCGCCGAGGAGGACGGCGAGGCGGGCGATGGCTTCGCGGCGGTTGAGCAGGCTGGGATTGGGCGTGGTCATCACAGGTTCCCCCTCTTGAGTTCGGCCACGGCGTGGTCGGCGGCGCGGGCGGTGAGCGCCATGTAGGTGAGCGAGGGATTCACGCAGTTGGCGGAGGTCATGCAGGCGCCGTCGGTCACGTAGACGTTCGGCGCGTCCCACACCTGGTTGTGCGCGTTGAGTACGGAGGTCTTCGGGTCGCGGCCCATGCGGGCGGTGCCCATCTCGTGGATGCCGCGGCCGAAGGTGTAGCCGTTGCTGGTCTTGCGGACGTTCTTCATGCCGGCGGCCTCGAGCATCTCGGCGGCGTCGTCCATCATGTCGCGGCGCATCTTGTGCTCGTTGTCGCGGATGTCGCAGTCCATCGCGAGGACGGGCAGGCCCCACTTGTCCTTGGCGGTGCGGTCGAGGCTGATCTTGTTGTCGTGATAGGGCAGGATTTCGCCGAAGGCGGTCATGCCGATGGACCATGGGCCCGGCTCGGTGAGCGCCTCCTTGAGCGGCGCGCCGATGCCGAGTTCGGCGACCTCGCGCTCCCAGCCGGCGCGGGCGGCCGCGCCCTGGTAGCCGAAGCCGCGGACGTAGTCGCGCTTCTCGCCGTTGAGGTTGCGGAAACGGGGAATGTAGAAGCCGGTCGGGCGGTTGCCGTAGGTGTTGCGGTCGAGGTAGCCCTCGACCTCGCCGTAGGCGCCGACGCGGAAGTGGTGGTCCATCGCGTTGTGGCCGAGCTCGCCGCTGCTGCTGCCGAGGCCGTCCGCCCACACATCGGTGGCGGAGTTCATGAGCAGCCAGGTGGAGTTGAAGGCGGAGGCGCAGAGGAACACGACCTTGGCCTGGTACTCGTAGGTCTGGTTCGTCTCGGCATCGAGTACCTCGACGCCGGTGGCGCGCTTGGTGTCCTTGTCGTACTTCACCTGCGTGACGATCGAGAACGGACGCAGGGTGAGGTTCCCGGTGGCCATGGCCGCGGGCAGCGTGGACGACTGCGTGCTGAAGTACGCGCCGAACGGGCAGCCCTGCCAGCACTTGTTGCGGTACTGGCAGTTGGCGCGGCCGCCGTGGGCCTCGCTGAGGTTGGCGACGCGCCCGATGATCAGGCGGCGCGAGTCGTTGAAGTGGGTCTTGATCCGCGCGGCGACGTCCTTCTCGACGACATTGAGATCCATCGGCTTCAGGAACTTGCCGTCGGGCAGGTGGGGCAGGCCCTCGATTGAGCCGCTGATGCCGGCGAAGGTCTCGACATGGTCGTACCACGGCGCGACATCGGCGTAGCGAATCGGCCAGTCGACGGCGATGCCCTCGTGCTGGTTGGCCTCGAAATCGAGGTCGCTCCAGCGGTAGCTCTGGCGGCCCCAGATGAGCGAGCGGCCGCCGACCTGGTAGCCGCGGAACCAGTCGAAGGGCTTCGTCTCCTTGTACGGGCAGTCCTGGTCGCTGGCCCAGAAGCTGGCGTTGCCCTCGTAGAGCAGGTCGCGGTTGAGGATCGGGTATTCCGCGATGAGCGCCTTGGACTTCTTGCCGCGGTGCGGCAGCTCCCACGGCGGGGTGAGGGCGGTCTTGTAGTCCTCGATGTGTTTCACGTTCCGCCCGCGCTCGAGCATGAGAACCTTGAGGCCTTTTTCGGTGAGTTCCTTCGCCGCCCAGCCACCGGTGATACCGGAGCCGACGACGATCGCATCATAAGTATTGGAAGCAACCATGGGGTGGGGTGGCTCTACTGAGGCCATGATTGCCGCGGAATCAACTCGTGAGTTGGTCTATTTATGACCGATCCAAGTTTTGTGCGGGGAATCAAAGGAATTTGGCGCCCGCGCCGTCGGGACGACTCGGGTCGGTTTACTGGCAAACGACTTCTTCGTCGCATTGCCCGGTTTCGGGGCCCAGCCTCACCTGTGCCCATTCGCGCCGGTCCGGACAGAAGTCCGAGGTCCGGTTCGCCCGGGCCTGCGTTCGCGCGTGGTGCCTTTACCTCGAAAACCCCCTGTTTCCCCATGAAAAATCCGCTCCGGTTCGCCCTCCGCCTGTTCGCGTTTGTCCTGCTCCCGCTCGCCGCCGTCGCGGCGCCCGCGGTTTCCGATCCGCGGCACATCGCGAACGGCTCGATCATCCCCAGCGAGGGTTATTCCGACCAGCCGTACATCGTGAAGACCGATGACGGGGCCTGGCTCTGTATCGTGACCACCGGCAAGGGCGTCGAGGGCGCGAAGGGCCAGCATGTCGTGTCATTGCGCAGCACCGATCTCGGCCGCACGTGGGAGGACATCGTGCCGATTGAGCCCGACGACGGTCCCGAGGCCAGCTATGGCGTGCTGCTCAAGGTCCCCGGCGGGCGCATCTACGCTTTCTACAACCACAACACCGACCGCGTCACCGAGGTGAAGCGCGAGGATGGCGGCGCGCCGTACAAGCGCGTCGACTGCGTCGGCCACTACGTCTTCAAGTACTCCGACGACCATGGCCGCACCTGGTCGGCGCACCGCTACGACATCCCGGTGCGCGAGTTCGAGTGCGACCGCACCAATGTTTACGGGGGCAAGGAGCGTTTTTTCTGGAACGTCGGCCAGCCGATCATCGTGGGCGACGCCGCCTTCCTGACGCTGCACAAGGTCGGTGCGATGGGCGCGGGGTTCTACGCACAGTCCGAGGGAGCGCTGCTCAGCAGTAAAAACCTCCTGACCGAACGCGACCCGGCGAAGATCGTCTTCGAGACGCTGCCCGACGGTGACATCGGCCTGCGTCCTCCGCCGGGGGGCGGCCGGGTGGCGGAGGAGCAGAACATCGTTTCGCTGAGCGACGGCTCGCTCTACTGCGTATACCGCACCGTGGCGGGCTGGCCCGCCGCGGTGTACAGTCGCGATCGCGGCCATACCTGGACGCCGCCGGCCTACATGGTGTATGCTCCGGATGGCCGCCGCGTGAAGCATCCGCGCGCCGCCAATTTCGTGT
This sequence comes from Verrucomicrobiota bacterium, assembly GCA_048497945.1. GTDB lineage: Bacteria > Verrucomicrobiota > Verrucomicrobiia > Opitutales > Opitutaceae > Lacunisphaera. The sequence goes on from JBEHYX010000078.1 coordinate 10,287, forward strand.
GGAAGGCCGGCAACGGGAAATTCCTCTACTGGTTCCACAACCACGGCGGCCCCGTGATCGGGAAGATGGCGGCCGATTTTTCCGGCTCGACCGGCAGTCCCTATGACGACCGCAATCCCGCGTGGCTGATGGCCGGCACCGAGCGCGATACGCCGCAGGGCAAGGTCATCGTCTGGTCGCAGCCCGAGATCCTCCTCTACGACGACGATCCCTTCATCCGCATGAGCTACCCGAACCTCGTCGAACAGGACGGCCGTTTCTACGTCACGGAAACGCAGAAGAACCTCGGTCGCGTGCATGAGATTCCGGCAGCGCTCGTGGACGGGCTCTTCGGGCAGCTGGACAACAAGGCCGTGGCCCGCGACGGCCTCCTGCTCGAACTGCCCGCCGGGCAGCCGCTGCCCGCGGCGGCCACGCTCCCGGCGCTGCCGGTCTTCCACCAGCGCGACAACACCCGCGCCGACTACGGCGGCAAGGACCTGCGCGCCGGCATCAGCCTCGATTTCTGGCTCAAGCTCGACTCGCTCGCACCCGGCCAGGTCTTGCTCGACAATCGCGATGCCAGCGGGCGCGGCATCCTCGTCGCCACCGCCGAGGGCGGGGGGCTCCGTTTGACCCTCAGCGACGGACGCCAGGAATCCGCGTGGGCCTCCGACGCGGGACTCCTGCGGGCCGGCCAGCGCCACCACGTGGTCACGACGATCGACGGCGGCCCGAAGATCGTCACCTTCGTCGTGGACGGCCTGCTGAACGACGGGGGCAACGACCGCCAGTTCGGTTGGGGCCGGTTCAGCCCGACGCTGCGCACGCTCAACGGCGCGCCGCAGGTGAAGCTCTCCCCCGCGCTGCTTTCGCTGCGGGTCTACGGCCGCGCCTTGCGCACGAGCGAGGCGGTGGGCAACTTCCAGCACGGGCTCTAAATTGAGTCCGGCTTCCGACCGCCCGATTCCTGACGCCGGCCGGCCCACACCGTGAGACAATTCACCCAGCCGGTGAGACCGGGCGGCTTGTCAGGTTTGCAACCGATGGCTATGGTCGGCTCGCCCCGGCCTCAGCCCAATGGAGGCGCCTATCCCATCATGTTCCCACGAAAATTCCATGTTCGCGCCGGCCGGAAGGACAGCAGCGGCCTGGTGAGTCCACACCGAGTGACACCCCGAAGTGACGAGTACCTGCCGGCTGCGGTTCCCGGGCGCAATTTTTGGGTCTACGCCCGCGAAGCCAAGCTCCAGGGGCCATCGACCCCAAACTCCGGATACTAACCCCATTCCCCACAAGTGCACCCCATCCCCGCCATGTCCCGAAAAATTCTGTTCCTATTCGTGTCGTTCCTCCTGCTCGCGGTCCGCCTGCCGGCGGCCGGGGGCGCCGGCGATTCGCCGGTCCCGTCCACCGAAACCCCCGCGCAGCACGACGCCCGCATGCAGTGGTGGCGCGAGGCGCGCTTCGGCCTGTTCATCCACTGGGGCCTCTACTCCGTTCCCGCGGGCACCTGGCAGGGCCGGCGCGTCGACGGCATCGGCGAGTGGATCATGAACCGGGGCAAAATTCCCGTGGCCGACTACGCGCAGTTTGCGACGCAGTTCAACCCGGTGAAGTTCGACGCCGAGCAGTGGGTCAGCCTCGCGCAGGCGGCGGGCATGAAGTACATCATCATCACCTCGAAGCACCATGACGGCTTCGCGATGTTTCATTCCGCGACGAGCCCGTACAACGTCTACGATGCGACGCCCTTCAAGCGCGACCCGCTCGCCGAGCTCGCCGCGGCCTGCCGCCGGCACGGGATCAAGCTGGGCTTCTATTACTCGCAGGCGCAGGACTGGCACCATCGCGGTGGCGCCGCGGCCGGCGGACATTGGGACCCGGCGGCGCAGGACGGCGACATGGATGCGTACATTCGCGACATCGCCGTGCCTCAGGTGAGGGAGATTCTCACGCGCTACGGCCCGGTCGCCGTGCTCTGGTGGGATACGCCGAACAACATGACGCGCGCCCGGGCCGATTTGCTGGCGCCCTTGCTGCAGTTGCAGCCGGGCATCATCACCAACAACCGGCTCGGCGGCGGCTACCAGGGCGACACCGAGACGCCGGAGAACAAGGTGCCGGCGACCGGCTATCCCCGCGACTGGGAGGCCTGCATGACGATGAACGACACGTGGGGCTTCAAGGCCTACGACGACAACTGGAAATCCGGCGAGACGCTGGTACGCACGCTCATCGACATCGCCAGCAAGGGTGGCAATTACCTGCTCAACGTCGGCCCGACCTCGCTCGGCGAGATCCCGGCGCCGAGCGTCGAGCGCCTGCAGCAGGTCGGCGCCTGGATGCACGTCAACGGCGAGTCGATCTACGCCACGAGTGCCAGCCCGTTCCGCCGGCTCGATTGGGGCCGCGCCACGCGCAAGCCCGGCAGGCTTTACCTGAACGTCTTCGCATGGCCCGCCGACGGAAAGCTCGTTGTCCCGATGCGCGGCACGGCGCAGCGCGCCTACCTGCTCGCGCAGCCGGGCAAGCCGCTGGCGCTCGCCGCCACTCCCGCCGGCCTGCAAGTGACGGTGCCGGCCGCCGCGCCCGACGCGATCTCGTCCGTGGTGGTCCTCGATGGCGTCGGCGAGGTGGACCCGCTGCCGCCGCCGGCCTTGCGGGCGGCGGCCGACGGCACGTTCGCGCTCGGCTGCGACGCAGCCGACCTGGTCGGCGAAGGCCTGCGCGTGCAGGGCAACACGAAGCTCAACCTGGCCGGCTGGACGAGCGCCGCGGTTTATCCGCAGTGGGACATCACCGTCGACCGACCCGGCAAATACGAAGTCGCCGTGCTCTGGTCGGCCAATGCCGGCCGCGAAGGCAGCGAGTACCGGCTGACGATCGGCCGGGCCGAACTCACCGGCACCGCGAGCGCGACGAAGGATTACGAGACGGTGGTCCTTGGCACGATCGAGATCGGGCAAAGCGGCCCGCAGCACGTGACCCTCAAGGCCACCAAGCTGGGCGCCGCGGGGTTCCCGCTGCTGCGCGAGTTGATCCTCAAGCCGGCGAAGTAGTTCTCGCGCGGCCACGCGCCACCCGCGCGCCCTGCCGTTCACCGCGTGCGCACCGCCAGCATGCAGCCGCCGGCGGTGGCGAGGGAGAGCGACAGCGCGAGGAAGGCGGCGGTGGGGCCGCCGGTGACGGCGTTGAGCCAGCCGATCAGGTAGGTGCCCGCGAAACCGCCGAGCGCACCGCAGGAATTGATCAGCGCCATGGATTCGCCCGCAGCGTTGCGCGGGATGATCTCCGGCACGATGGCGAAGAACGGCCCGTAGCCCGCGAAGAGGCAGCCGCCGGCGATGACGAGGCAGGCGTAGGCCGCCCAGAGCCGCTCCGGCCCGAAGCTGTAGGAGAGGAAGAAGGCCCCGGCGGCGAGGAAGAGGAAGGGCCACACAAAGCGCCGGCGGTCGGCGATGCGGTCGGCGAGCGCGGAGTTGGCCAGCATCAGGATCACGCCGCACAGGTACGGTGCGGCGGAGAGCAAGCCGACCTGGCCGTTACCGAGGCGCAAGGCCTCCTGCAGGATCTTTGGCAGCCAGAGCACGAGGCCGTAGAGGCCGACGCTCCAGAAGAAGAGCTGGGCGCTGAGCAGCCACACGCGGCAGTCGCGGAACGCGGCGGCGTAATGCTTTACGGGCGCGATGCCCTGTTGCTCGCCGTCGAGCGCCGCCTGCAGCCCGCGGGCGCCGTCCGCCGGCAGCCACGCGGCCTCGCGCGGGTGGTCGTCGACGACGCGCCACCACACCAGGGCCCAGAGGATCGAGGGGATGCCCTCGAGCACGAACATCGCGCGCCAGCCGAAGGCCTGCACGAGGTAGCCCGAGATGGCCGAGGCCCAGAGCAGCGTCACCGGGTTGCCGAGGATCAGGAAGGTGTTGGCGCGCGCCCGCTCGGGCTTGGTGAACCAGTGCGTGAGGTAGACGAGCATCGCGGGCATCACCACGCCCTCGACCGCGCCGAGCAGGAAGCGCACGAGCAGCAGCAGCGGCACCGAGTGGACGAGCCCCGTGAGCGCGGAGAGCCCGCCCCAGAGGAGCAGCGCCCAGAAAATCAGACGCTTCGCACTGCGCCGGGCGGCGTAGGAGGCGCCGGGAATCTGAAAGAGAAAATAGCCGAGGAAGAACGAGGCGCTGACGAGCGCCGAGTCCCGGTCGCTCATGTGCAAATCGCGCCCCATCTGCCCGGCGACGCCGAAGCCGAAGTTGATCCGGTCGAGGAAGGCGAGCGAGTAGGTGACGAACGCGATCGGGATGATCCGCGCGAAGCGCTGGCGGAGCGCAGGCGCGGCGGAGGCGGGCGGGACCATGATGCGAACTCAGCGGCGGGCCGCCGGCGGGTATTCGTGGCAGAGCAGGTGGTGCCTGGGCGCGTCCTCGACCAGCGGCGGGAAGCGCACCGCGTCCTGGAAGAAGACATTGTCCGAAACATCGTCGCACACGCTCGAGACTTCCGAGCTCAGGGTCTCGCCCGTGCCTTCCTCGCCCCAGAACTGGTGGATGGTGCGGGGTGGGATGTTCACGCTCATGCCCGGGCGCAGGCGCACGATGCCCCGCGGCTGCACGGTCACGGCCTGGCCGTCGACCTTCACCCGCACGGGTTCCTCGGCGGGCCGGCCGTCGGCGCCGAGGGCGGTGAGCTGGACGAGGATGTTGCCGCCGGCGCGGCAGCAGATGTCCTCCATCTTGGAGCGGTGGTAGTGCGCCGGCGCGCGCTGGGCCTCGGGATCGAAGAGGAATTTCTCGGCGTAGACCTTCGGGTAACCGGACACGCGCGAGGTGCCGTTGCGCAGGGTAAAGAGCACGCGGCCGATCTCGTGGAAGCGCAGGCTCCCGAAGTCGGTGACGTCCCAGCCGAGCATGCAGTGGCGCAGCTCGTCGACCTCGGGGCCCTTGCCGGCCCAGTCGGCGGTGGTCCAGAAGGCGAAGGGAGGCAGGGCGACGCCGAAGCGCTCGAAGCAGGCCTTTGCGCGCGCGATGCTCTCATTGACGATGGAACGGGTCAGGGGGTAATTCGCAGCCATTGCCGGAACATGGCCGGCGGCCGGCGTTCCGACAAAGGTGTTGCCGGTTTCCAGTAAACTGCCGCGGTCAGAGCGTGCTGCCGGCCACCCAGCGGCCCTTCACCTCGACGACCTTCTCGCGCGGCGGGACCCCGTATTCGTGGGCGTGGAGCTGGCCGACGAGCAGGTCGATGGCGGCGGTGCCGAGCGCCTCGGGGTTCGAGTCGATGCCGGACATCGGGGCGTGCTCGGCGGACCAGTCGAGGTGGACGAGGCCGACATCGCGCGGGGCCTTGAGCCCGAGTTCGTTCATCCACTGCGGGACCCAGTGGTCGGCGAAAATCACGGCCTCGGGGCGGTGGGCGCGGAGCCAGCGGTCGAAGAGGGCGACGGAAGGCTTGGGGAAGAGCAGGGCGGGGATGCGGTCCGCCGGCGCAACTTCGTTCTCATAGAGACAGTACGAGGCGAGCCAGGCGCGGCCGACGCGGAGATCGTGGGCCTGGCCGAGCACCAGGCCGAGGCGCTTGTAGCCCTTCTGCTTCAGCCGGCCGACGACGAGCTGCATGTCGTCGTAATGGGAGGAGACCACGCGGTGCATGCTCGGCACGGCCACGGTCAGGCCCTTGGTCACGCTCGCGAAGTGCTGCCAGCGCAGGTTGAGGCGGCCGTTGATGTCGGGCAGCGAGTGCACGATCAGGCCCTTGATGCCGCGCGCCTGCAGGATGCCGGTCATGCGGGCGGGCGTCATGGCGCGCTCGTGCAGCCAGAACTCGTCGAGGGCATAGCCGAGCTCGGCGGCCCGCGCCTTCACGCCGGCGTGGAAGCGGCGGTGGTTGGGCGCCTGCTTCCAGCCATCGTGCGTCGGCCAGGCGGTGAGGAAGCCGAGGGCGGAGTGCGCGGGGTGCGTCTTCAGCGTGCGCAGGTAGCCCATCAGGTCGCCGAGGATCGCGTTGCGCTGGTAGCCGAGGGACTCGGCGAGGCGGAGGATCCTGCGCCGCGTGGCGGGCAGGATGCGGGGATCGTTGCGCAGGGCGAGCGACACGGTCGTGTGGGACACGCCGGCCTTCGCGGCCACATCGCGCAGTGAAACTCGGGCGGACATCGGGGTGCCGGCACGCTGGTGGCAAAGGCGGCGCCGAGTCAATGACGCGTTGGCGGTTTCGGTTTACTGGAAAACGCTGAAACCCTTTCCAGTGCGGGAGGGCGCCCTTACCTCGGATACGCCGGCGAAAAACAAGCCTTCCTATCGCCGGCGCTTTCATCCCTAACCCTACCCAGGCTATGCGTTCCCTTGTCACCCTCCGTCTGTGCCGGTTTGTCCGGTTCCCGAGCGCCGTCGCCGGCTCGCTCGTCCTCGCGCTCGCCGGCTCGGCCCAGACCGCGCCATCCGCTCCCGCCGCCCCCGCCGTGGAGCAGACCGTGAAACTCGAGGCCTTCAGCGTCTCCGCCTCCCGCGGCCAGAACTACGGCGCGTCGAACATGGCGTCCGCCACGCGCATGAACACGCCGATCGAAAACGTGCCGCAGACGGTCAGCGTCATGAACGCCGCGCTGCTCGCCGACATCGACGCGTACTCGCTCGACGAGGCGCTCCGCTACACGCCCGGCGCCACCCAGCGCCAGAACAGCCCGGACGGTGCGATCATCCGCGGCCTGGCCTCGACGAGCTTCAACCACTATGAGGACGGCTTCGCCGCGCCCGCGCTCGCGGCCGACATGGCCAACATCGACCGCATCGAGCTGATCAAAGGCCCGTCCGCCTCGGTCGCCGGCGCCTCCGAGTCCACCGGCTTCCTCAACTACATCACGAAGAAGCCCCTCTTCACCGCGCAGAACTCCGCCAACCTCCGGGTCGGCTCGTGGAACTCCATTCGCGGCACGATCGACGTCACCGGCCCGGCGCCCGGCTTCGACAATGTCGCCTACCGCGTGATCGGCATGTACATGAACGCCGACTCGTTCCGCGACAATGAGCACACGAAGAAGACCGCCGTCTATCCCTCGCTGATGTGGAAGATCAACCGCGACACCGACCTGCTCGCGCAGGTGTCGTATGTCAGCAACTTCACGCCCGGCGGCTTCGGCTCCGCCTACCTCGCGCCGGTGTACGGCGCCACGGCGACGCCGATCGCCGTGCCGGCCAACGCCAAGATCCAGCTGAACCGCTGGATGCCGCTGAACGTCAACTCCAGCGGCGACTCCGGCATGGGCCGCCACTCCGACCTCGCCGCGCTGACGCTGGTCTTCACCCACCGCTTCAACGACATCTTCTCCTTCCGCCAGTCGGGCCGGCTGTACGACTTCAAGAGTGACATCTACCGCAACTCGCTCGCGGACAATTTCAGCTACGACGCGGACGGTTACCTCTGGGGCACATACGGCACCAACCGCACGATGTCGAAGCAGACGGCCTACCGCTTCCAGGGCGATCTCGCGATCAAGCTGAGCACCGGCGACGACAAGTTCTCCATGCGCACGCTCGTCGGCTACGATCTCGCGCGCAACAAGAGCAACAACCAGACGTTCGCCTCGGCGAATTCCGCGATCCCGTTCAACATCATCGCGCCGGTCTACGATTCGGGCGCCGTGACCGGCCTCAACAAGACCGTCGACACCAACAGCGCGGGCGGCTCCTTCGGCGTGTTCGCCAACACCCAGATCGGCCTGTTCCACGACTACGCCATCCTCACCGGCGGCATCCGCCGCGACCAGAACACGGGCGGCTGGACGCTCAACAACCTGAACGGCGCGAGGACCAGCGGATCCACCACGCCGTGGGTCCAGAGTCCGCTCATCGGCCTCACCGTCAAGCCGACCTCCTGGGTCGCGCTCTTCGGCGTGTACAGCGACGCCGGCGCCGCGGCCACGACCGTGTCGACCTATCCCGGCATCCCGACGACCGACGCGCGCCAGATCCGCGTGCCCGTCACGCCCGACACCACCAACAAGGAGTACGGTGCGAAGTTCACCTTCTTCAACGGCGACCTCTCGCTCAGCGCCTCGCATTTCGACACGCTGCAGAGCGGCATTACCCGCAACCAGACCGACCCATCCTATCCCGGCGGCAGCAAGAACTTCATCGACAGCGGCAACCGCTCCAAGGGCTTCGAGCTCAGTTTCTCGGGCAACCTGACGAAGTCGCTCTCGATCTTCGGCGGCTACACTTACGACGAGACCAGCGCACCGGGCTTCAAGCCGGACGGCAGCGACCTCGAGCTCCGCGGCACGCCGAAGAACAAGGTTCAGGTGTTCGTGCGCTACGAATTCGCCAGGACCGCGAAAGGCAGCTTCGGCGTGAAGGGCGGTGTGGTTTCGCAGGGCAGCGTCTACGGCCGCGCCAACGACGCCTACACGCTCCCTGGTGCCACGCGCTACGACCTCGGCTTCGATTACCACAACGACCGGTGGAACATGTCGACCGGCGTGATCAACCTCACGAACGTGATCTTCCCGGCCTTCGCCGTCGGCCAGGGCAGCAACACCGTCGATAATCCGCGCAACTTCTACTTCAGCTTCGGCTATAAATTCTGATTCGGCGGCCGGGTTCCGGCGGGCTTTCCGCCGGAACCGGCTATTCCTCATGATTCGTTTTCTGGGGCATGTTTGGTCGGTGGCGGTC
>JBEHYX010000079.1:0-18858 GCA_048497945.1 Verrucomicrobiota bacterium
GCCTCGGCACCTCGCCCGCCCTCGGCGCGCAGGGCCACCGCTGCTCGGTGCTCAAGGACGACTTCCATGCCAACTGGGCGGAGACCGAGGTCGTCACCGCCGACCCGGCCTACAAGACCAACTTCGGCAAGCTCCACTACGTGCAGACCTTCGAGCGCGATCACCCGCTGATCATGCGCCCCGGCCAGGTCTATCGCCTGGCGGTGCAATTCGACCCGGACCTGACGATGGTCGAAGCCTGAGCGAGGTTCTTAATTTAATTGCAGGGCGGGGTCGCTGACCCCGCCTTTCTTTTTTGGCGGGATCAGCGATCCCGCCCTACTTACTTGTCCAGCGCCTCGTCGATCCAGCGGGTGGCCGAACGCAGCACCTCGATGCGGGCGAAGCGCTTGTCGTCCGCCGGCACCAGGTGCCACGGCGCGGAAGGTTTGTCGGTCAGCGCGAGCATGTCGCCCACCGCCACCTCGTAGGCCGCGCGCTTGCGGCGGTTGCGCCAGTCCTCGGCGTTCATCTTGTGCTGCTTGTGCGGCGTGGCCTCGCGGTCGCGGAAACGCCGCAATTGCTCGGCGTGGGAAATGTGGAGCCAGTACTTGATCACGATCACGCCGTCGTCCGTCAGCTCCCGCTCGAAGTCATTGATCTCGGAGAACGCGCGCTTCCACTCGTCCTCCCGGCAGAATCCCTCCAGGCGCTCGACCAGCACGCGCCCGTACCAGGAGCGGTCGAACACCGTCATCCGGCCCTTGCGCGGGACGTTCCGCCAGAACCGCCACAGGTAGTGCGCCTGCTTCTCCTCGTCGGTCGGCTTGGCCACCGAGATCACGCTGTAGTCGCGCGGGTCGATCGCGCTGGTGAGGCGCCGGATCGCGCCGCCCTTGCCCGCCGCGTCCCAGCCCTCGAACACAAACACGATGGACCGCCGGGCCGCGAGCGCGGCGCGCACCGTGCGGCTGAGCCGCCCGAGCCATTTTTCGCGCAGCGCATCGTAATCCTTCTCCGAAAGATCCTGGTCCAGCGGCAAGGCCTGCAACCGCTTCAAGCCGCCCGGACGCAACGGACGCACGGCCTTGGGCGCCTTTGCCCGCGCCAGCCGGTCCATCCGCTGGCGGTGCTGTTGGTATTGCCGGAGCAGGAGCCGGCCCACGGCCAGGTCGCGGGCGCGTTCGTCCTCGACATCGATGGTGGTCCAGCGCGCACCGGGCCGGTTGGTCTTGGCCACAATCAGGCGGGCGGTGCGCGCGAGCCGGTCGTAGATGCGGTGGTGGTGCCAGTCCTCGTCGGTCACGCGCCAGGCCGTGGCGGCATCGGCGCGCAGCGCCTTGAGACGCCGGCCCTGCGCTTCCTTCGACAGGCCCAGCCAGACCTTGACGATGAGCGTGCCGCCGTCGGCCAGGAGCTTCTCGAAATCGCGGATCCGCTCCGCCTCCTGGATCACCTGCTCGCGCGCCTGCGTGCCCTGCGCCTCCTCGCGCAATGTCTCGGTGTACCACGAACCCGCGTAGAGGCCGATGCGCCCGAGTCCGGGCAGGCTCCGCCAGTAGCGCCACTGGTGCGGATGCGCCCGCTCGTTGTCGGTGGGCGGATGATAGGAAAAGGTTTCGACGCCGCGCGGGTCGAGCCACTCGGCCAGCGTCTGCAGGAGCGTGCCCCGGCCGGCGCCTTCCGGCCCCGCGATGATCAGCAGCACCTTGAACGGCACCCGTTTCAAATCCACCTGGAGCTGCACCAGTTTCTCCCGGAGGACGGCGGCCCGGGCCTGGTAGATTTTCTTGGACATCCGCTGCCGCGCTTGCGCCATGGCCCCCGAAGGTGGCTTTCGTCCCGGACATGTCGAGCCCGGGCTGTGGACGCGGATTGTGACGGACAGGTTAAATCCGGGTTTCCAGCTGCAGCCGCCGTTGCAGGCCTCCCGTCCGCGCGCTTCGCTCCGCAGCGATGTCCCAAATCTCGCCGAACCACGACAACCAGTTGATGAAACGCGTGCACCGCGAACTCATCGACGATTACGACGAGGAACTCGAGATGGAGCGCGAGGACTGGGAGCACGTCGAGCCCGGCGCCGCCGCGCGGCCGGTGGAGGAGGATTCCAGCCGCGAGGCGCGCAACACCTACTTCAAGGAGCTGTTCCGCCTGCAGGGCGAGCTCGTGAAGATGCACGACTGGATCGTTGATTCGGGCCACCGCCTGGTGATCGTGTTCGAGGGCCGCGACGCCGCGGGCAAAGGCGGCGCCATCAAGCGCATCACCCAGCGCCTGAACCCCCGCGTGGCGCGCATCGCCGCGCTCCCCGCCCCCTCCAGCCGCGAGAAGACCCAGTGGTATTTCCAGCGCTACATCGCGCACCTGCCGGCGGCCGGGGAGATGGTGCTCTTCGACCGCAGCTGGTACAACCGCGCCGGCGTCGAGCGCGTGATGGGCTTCTGCTCCGATGCCGAGTACGAGGAGTTCTTCCGCTCGGTGCCCGAGTTCGAAAAGATGCTCGTGCGCTCGGGCATCCAGGTGATCAAGTACTGGTTCTCGATTCCCGACGAGGAGCAGGAATTCCGCTTCCGCTGCCGCATCAACGACCCGCTCAAGCAATGGAAGCTGAGCCCGATGGACCTCGAATCGCGCAAGCGCTGGGAGCTCTACACCAAGGCGAAGGAGGTCATGTTCCAGCGCACGCACATTCCCGAGGCGCCGTGGTGGGTCGTGCAGGGCGCGGACAAGAAAAAGGGCCGCCTCAACTGCATCCATCACCTCCTCGCGCAGGTGAAATACTCCGAGGTCGCGCACACGCCGGTCGAACTGCCGCCGCGCATCCACCATCCCGACTACCACCGCGAGCCGGTCAACCCGCAGATGATCGTGCCGGAGATCTACTGAACCGGCGGGAGCGTTTCGACGGTGGGAATCGTCTCCACCGGAGCCGCCGGCGCGGCGATGACCGTGGGGCTGGCAGCCACCGCGATCGGGCGCTTGGCCGCCACCTTCTTCGCCGGTTTGCGCGGCGTCTTCGCGGCCGACAGCGCCGCGAGCTCGGCCTTAAGGGCCTTCACTCCTCTGCGCAGTTTCTTGGCCGCGCGCTTGGCATCCTTGAAGAGCTGCTTGGCCTTGCGCAGCCCCTGCTTCGCGGCTTTCGCCGTCTTCTTCGCCGAATCGGCGTGGCGCTGGGCCGTGGCGATCCGGGACAGGAGTTTCTTCTTGGCGGAGACGAACAAGGCGGCGGATTTCGTGGTCATGGACGCAACGGGGTGAAGGGGGCCGGACGATGCGCGTATCGATGCCGTCCCGGCACCACACCGGCAATGTTCCGAATGTTACGTTTTGATGACGGTCTGTTTCCCGTCCGGGTCGATCATATCATAGATAATTAATGGCACGATGGTTATACATGCGGCTCGCGACCGCCACCGGCCCGGGATAAGCATTGGCATGCCAACCTGATTCCCTATCAAGCTCACGCTCGCGTGAATCGGGCACACGTCCCGACATCCACGGTCCCACTCTCATGCCTCCCGCTCCGCGCAAACAACGCTCCACCAAGATCACGGCCAAGACCGGCAAATCGATCACGCCCAAGGCCGGCGGGAGCAAGATCGTGTACGCGAACCGCGAGTTGAGCTGGCTCGCCTTCAACCGGCGCGTGCTGCAACAGGCGCAGAACGCCGCGAACCCGCTGCTCGAGCGCACCAAGTTCCTCGCCATCGTCAGCTCCAACCTCGACGAATTCTTCGAGATCCGCATCGCCGGCCTGCTCCAGCAAAAGGACTCGAGCGGCGGCGAGCCGAGCATCGACGGCCGCTCCCCGCGCGAGCAGCTGAAGGAGGCGTTCGCCGAGATCAAGAAGCTCGTCGACGAACAGTATGCCTGCTGGCACGACGTGCTGGTCCCGGCGCTGGCGAAGGAAAAGATCACCTTCAAGACCGCCGCCGAGCTCACGGCCGCCGAGCGCACCTGGGTGCAGGACTATTTCACGAAGCAGGTCTTCCCGGTGCTCACGCCACTGGGCATCGACCAGTCGCACCCGTTCCCCGAGATCGGCAACAAGACGCTCAACATCATCGTCGCGCTCGAAAACCCGGACAACCCCGAGCCCGACAGCCTCACCGCCATCCTGCCGGTGCCGCGCATCCTGCCGCGCCTCGTCCGCATCGCGCCGGAGAAGACCGGCCCGCAGACGTTCATGTTCCTGAGCGAGATCATCAAGCTCGGCGCCGGCGCGCTCTTCACCGGCTACAAGGTCCGCAGCGCGCACGCCTTCCGCGTCACGCGCAACAGCGACCTCTACATCGACGACGAGGAGGCGGAGAACCTGCTCAAGAAGATCGAGGAGGAACTGCGCAACCTCCGCCGCGGCGCCGCCGTGCGCCTGGAGATCGAGGCCGGCGCCCCCGAGCAGCTCCATGCCCTGCTCTGCGAGCACCTGCAGCTCGACGCCGAGCGCGTCTTCAAGCTCAACGGCCCGCTCAACCTCGCCCGCATGATGAGCCTGTCCGACCTCGTCGACCGCCCGGACCTGAAATACCCGGTGTTCGCCCCCGTCGAGCTGCCGAGCCTCCGTCTCGCCGCCAACATCTTCATGTCGATCCAGGAGGGCGACCTGCTCCTCCACCACCCGTACGAGTCCTTCACGCCGGTGGTGGACTTCGTCCAGCAGGCCGCGCGCGACCCGAACGTGCTCGCGATCAAGCAGACGCTCTATCGCACCAGCGGCGACTCGCCGATCATCGGCGCGCTCATCGAGGCGTCGCGCAACGGCAAGCAGGTGACCGCGCTGGTCGAACTCAAGGCCCGCTTCGACGAGGCCAACAACATCAAGTGGGCGCGCGAGCTCGAGGAGGCCGGCGTGCACGTCGTCTTCGGCCTCGTCGGCCACAAGACCCATTGCAAGTGCAGCATGGTCGTCCGCCAGGAACCCGAGGGCATCCGCCGCTACGCGCACCTCGGCACCGGCAACTACAACCCGAAGACCGCGCGCCTCTACAGCGACCTCAGCCTCTTCACCTGCAACCCCGAGATCACCGCCGAGGTCGCGCAGCTGTTCAACTCCCTCACCGGCTTCGGCCGCTCGCCGGAGTTCCGGCACCTGCTGGTCGCGCCGTTCAACCTGCACGCGCGCATCCAGGAGCTCATCGCCAACGAGGCGGCCAACGCCGCCGCCGGCAAGCCCGCGCGCATCATCGCCAAGATGAACAAGCTCGTGGACAAGGTGACGATTGACAACCTCTATGCCGCCTCGCAGGCCGGCGTGAAGATCGACCTCATCGTCCGCGCCACCTGCTGCCTCGTGCCCGGCGTGAAGGGCCTCAGCGAGAACATCCGCGTGCGCAACATCGTCGGCCGCTTCCTCGAGCACTCCCGCATCTACTATTTCGAGAACGACACCTCGCCCCTGCTCTACTGCGGCAGCTCGGACTGGATGACGCGCAATTTCTTCCGCCGCGTCGAGTGCCTCTACCCGGTCTACGACCAGCGCCTGCGCGACCGCATCCTCAACGAAATCCTCCCGAGCGAACTGAAGGACAACGTCGACGCGCAGGAGATGCAGCCCGACGAGAAATACCTCCCGCCCGCCCGCAAGGAGGGCGAGGAAGCGTTCTCCGCGCAGAAGTATTTCATGGCGGCGGCGGAGAAGCGCGCTGCGGAGCAGGTCGAGATCCTCGCCACCTGACGCGGGCCGGCGCGAACCGGCCCGCACTTGAGTCACAATTGCGGCGGACTTGAAAATTTGACCGGGGAAATCCGCTCAAACGTCCCGGCGCAGGGCCGATTAGACGCGCCACATGAACACCCGCGCGGCCCTCGCGATGGCGGGCAGCGTGTACCTGGCGGTCCTGGCCACCGCCTTGCCCGGTGCCGACCGGACGCTGTTCCGCGACCGCACCACCCTCTACGGCGAGGGAAAGTCGATGCTTCCGACTTTCCCCGAAGGCTGCCGCCTGGTTGTCGTGCGCGTGCCTTTTTCCGAGGTGAAGGTCGGCCTGCTGGATGGCGACGTGATCTCCACCCGCTATCGTGGCCGCAATGTCGTGCATCGCGCCGTGCGCCGGCTGGCCGATGGCAGCCTGGTGACTTGGGGCGACAACAACGCTACGCCGGATCGCGAAACCACAACCGAAGCGAACTATGTGGGCATCGTCGTGGCCTTCGAGCACCCGGCTTCCCCGGGCCAGGCCAAATCGCCCGCGGCCCGCGCGCCGCGCGGCATGACCGTGGCTACGCGCTGAACTCGCGCCCCACTCAGGGCGAGGCCGCCACAATCGACGAGGCGTCGAGGTTGCGCGGATAAGCCAGCTTCACGGCCGAATGCTGGTTTTCGGGCGTGTCGTTCAAGGCGACTTCAACCGAAGGCGAGGCTTCCAATGCCGCTTCCGAGACACCCGCCGGCGGGACATCGCGATGCACCCATGCGCCGTGCTCCCGGTAGACGTATTCCTTGGCCCGCGTGCGGCGGTACACTTCGTAATGGGTGAAATAGATGTAGGACTCCCGGTGGCCGAGCGCCGCCTGCACTTGGGCATCGGAGGGTTCCTTCGACCAGCCGCCCCACGGGGGCGAGCCCGCGCATCCGGCCAACAGGGCCGTGGTGATTACTCCGAAAAGGCACACGCCTGCGATGCGGTGTATCGTCTTCATGCAGCTTATGACCACCCCCCGCAGGTCCGGGTGCCGGAAAATTTTCCGTCCGGCACCGGTTTTTTCGCCTACCAGCCAGTCGTCTTGAGCCATTCGACCACGTCGCCCTTGTCCCACGGGTCGATCAGCGCCGCGGCGTTGCCGAAATCGAGCAGCTCCTGGCTGCGCTGCCACTCATCGAGCTTGATGTTCACGCTGGCGGGGAAGACCGGCGCCACGCGCCGGTAGCCGTCCTTGAGGATGCGCCGGCATTGGAAATCGGCGACACCCATGCTCGCGTCCATCAGCAGGCCGATCAGGGGCTTCACCCACTGCGCCAGGCCCCAGTCCAGGTTCTGGCCCTCGATGTAGCTGAGGTTGATGCCGGTGCCGAGCGACAGCAGGTAGATTTCGCCGAGCTCCGGCGGCGGCCCGTCGGTGCGGGTGTCGAGCGCGCGGGCCAGCGCCGCCATGCTGGGATTGTTGGCCACCACGCCGCCATCGATGAAATTCTTGTGGGACGGGAAATAGGTCGGGGCGGCGCTGGTGCTCAGCGCGACTTCCACGACGGAGGCCGCGCCGTCGGTGTCGCTGCCCGGGAAGTTGTGGAAAAACTTCGGGCTCCACGTCCACGCGGCCTTCGGGCCGCCGGATTTGTCGCAGAGGTCGAACGACGGGATCACGACGCGCTTGGCGAGATCCTCGAGCTTCAGGCTGCCGAAGATGCCCTTCAGGATTTTCTCGAGGTTCTTCTGGTCGTAGTCCGCGCCGGCGACCCCGCCCATGTCGCGCAGGTCGTCGAACCAGGAGTCGTCGAAAATCTCGCCGCCCTTGTCGCGGTAGAGCGAGATCAGCTCGTCGACCGATTTGCCCGCCGCGAGGCCGAGGGCGATGATGCCGCCCGTCGAAGTGCCGGCGATCAGGTCGGCGTTCTGGATCAGCGCCGGCACCTGGGCCTCGATGCGCTTGAGCAGGGCCAGCGTGACCAGCCCGCGAATACCACCACCGTCAAACGTCAGGATGCGATACATGGGAATTCCTCCTTCGCCTGTGGCCCCGGGCGTGGCGGAAAGCTGCCGGACCCGGCGGAATCGGTCAAATTCCAAGCCGTCCTGATCTGCGCGGAAGTCCTGATTTACAGGACTTTATCCATCAAGCACAACGGGCGCCTCCGTGGGAGGCGCCCGTTGGCTTTGAAATGGAGCGGGCGAAGAGACTCGAACTCTCGACGTCCACCTTGGCAAGGTGGTGCTCTACCAACTGAGCTACACCCGCGTAGAGAGAGGCGGAGTATTCGTCCTGAGTTTTGTCCGTCAACCAGAAATATTTAATTCGCGGCAACTTTGTTGAAGATTATTTCCAGCTTTCCCCGAAAGATTTGCGCTGCTCATGTAGCCAGCACCCATGGCCGCCCGCCCCGTATCTTCCGTCCTGACCCAGCCGGTGTTCACCAGTGACACCCCGGCCCCCGCCCGGCTGGCCGCCTGCCGCACCTATCTCGAGACCGAGGGCAAGCGGATCCAGGAGCTGCACCAGTCCGGCGCCCCCGGGCGCAAGGTCGCCGGCGCCCTGGCCGACCGCATGGACGGCCTGCTGGTTTCGCTCTTCACCACCGCCCTCGCAAGCTGGCGGAAACAAAACGGCGAACCGCCCCTGCCCGTGTGCCTCGTCGCGCTCGGCGGCTACGGCCGGCACGAGCTGAGCCCGCTCAGCGACGTCGACGTGATGTTCCTCTATCCGGAGGCCAAGAAGACGCCCGAGCTCGCCAAGTTCCAGGAACACCTGTCCAACGGCATCCTCTACCCGCTCTGGGACCTGAAGCTGAAGATCGGCCACTCAACCCGCGCGCTGAACGAGGTGTTCGCCGAGGCCGCGCGCGACATCAAGACCAAGACCTCCCTGCTCGAGTCGCGCCTGATCGCAGGCTCCGAGACGCTCTACGACAATTTCGCCGACGCCTACCGGAAGCACTACCTGCAGACCGATCCCAAAGCCTACATCGCCGCCCGCCTGCAGGACCAGGGCAGCCGGCGCGCCCAGCATGGCGACACCGTTTTCCTCCAGGAACCCGACATCAAGAACGGCGTCGGCGGCCTGCGCGACTACCAGAACGCCCTCTGGATGTCGCAGGTCCGCCTCGGCATCACCCGCCTCGACGAACTCGAGGAGCAGCACTACCTGCAGCCGGCCGAGCTGCGCGAGTTCCAGGATGCGTACGACTTCCTGCTGCGCGTCCGCAACGAACTCCATTACATGAGCAAGCATCCGACGGATGTGCTCAACCTCGACACCCAGCCCCGCCTCGCCGCCAACCTTGGCTACAAGCAGGAGGTGCTGCTCGAGCGCGTCGAGGCGTTCATGCAGGACTATTACCGGCAGGCTCAGGCGATCTACCGCATCTCTAAGACCATCGAGCAGCGGCTTGCGCTCACGATCGCCGCCGGGCCGGGCCTGGTCGGTTCGCTCAAGAACCTCATGCTGGCCCGCCGTTCGGAGCGCACCAAGCGCATCGACGGCTTCGTCCTGCGCGGCAGCGAGCTCGCCTACGAGAACAAGGATATCTTCCAGCAGGATCCCGTGCGCCTGATCCGCGTCTTCCGCCACTGCCAGCAGCTCGGCTGCACGCCGGACCTCGACCTGAGCTCGCTGATCCGCGGCTCCGGCCAGCTGATCACCCGCCAGGTCATCGAGTCGGCCGACGCCAACCTCGCCTTCCAGACCATCCTGGAGGAGGCCGGGCAGGTGTATCCGTGCCTTTCCCTCATGCACGAACTGGGAGTTCTCGGACGCTTCGTACCGGAATTCGCCCCACTCACCTGCCTCGTCCAGCACGAGTACTACCACCGCTACACGGCGGACATCCACACGCTCAGCACGATCCGGGAACTTGACACCATTTTCACGGCGGCCGATCCCCGGGCCGAGAAGTACCGCGAGGTGCTCCACCAGACGGCCAAGCCCACCCTGCTCTATCTCATCCTCCTGCTCCACGACATCGGCAAGAGCGAGGGCATCCAGGGGCATGCCGAGGCCGGCGTGACGGTGGCGGCGCCCGTCCTTGATCGGTTGAACGTTCCCGCGGACACGCGGGTTACGATCAACTTTATCATCAAAAATCATCTCATCATGGCACGGTTCTGGCAGAAGCACGACCTTGATGATCCCCAGAGTTCAGCCGCATTTGCCGAGATGGTGGGCGACGCCGACCAGCTCCGCTACCTCTACGTCCACACGTACTGCGACGCCAACGGCACGTCGGCCAGCCTCTGGAACAGCTACAAGGATTCGCTCCACCGCCGCCTCTTCGACACGACGCTGGAACGCCTCGCTTACGGCGAAGGCGTCGAAGCCCGCCTGAAGGCCCGCAAGGAAATGACGCGCCAGAACCTCATCGCCCAGACGATCCCCGGCATCAGCCCGGACGAAATCACCGCGCACTTCAATCTCCTGCCCGAGCGCTATTTCATCCAGACCGACGAGCCGGAGATCACCCTGCACATCCAGATGGTGAACCGGCTGCTGCACACCATCTCGACCGCCGACTCGCTCAACCCGCTGCGCCCGGTGATCGAGTGGAAGGACGACATCAACCGCAGCTACACCACGGTGCACGTCGTCACCTGGGACCGCGCGGGCCTGTTCTACAAGCTCGCCGGCGCGTTCAGCGTGGCCGGCCTCAGCATCCTTTCCGCCCGCATCACCACGCGCGCCGACCACATCGCGATCGACACCTTCCACATCGTCGAGCCCGGCCGCGGCATCGTGCAAAACCAGAAGGCGATGGAAACGTTCGCCCGGACCGTCGACGACGCCCTGGTGAGCGACAAGGACCTGCTGCCCGAGATCACCGCGCAGGCCGCCAAGCTGGCCAACGCCAACCGCTACAAGACCACCGCCGCCTCGGAGCTGCCCGCCACCTTCCCGCCCACCGTCGAAGTCTACCACGAGCTTTCGCTGAAGCGCATCATCGTGGAAATCCAGGCCCACGACAAAATCGGCCTGCTCTACCAACTGGTGAAGACCATCTCCGACCACGGCTTCGACATCACCTTCGCCCGCATCAACACCGAGCGGAGCATCGCGCTCGACACGTTCTACATCGAGCCGCAGAAGTCCGATTCCGCCGTCGAGGAATCGCACCTGCTCGTGCTCCGCGACGCGCTGCGCGCGGTGATCGCCCCCGCCAAGGCTCAAGCCGCCGTCTAAAGCCGGCGGAACGTCCAACCTCCAACGTTGAACGCTCAACGTTCAAGTCGGACTGTGCGACGAGTGGCCTAAAGCCATGGACGGAACTTGGACGTTGAACGTTGAATGTTGAACGTTGAATGTTCGCGTCGACGCCGCCCCGCCCATGTCCGATTTCCCCGACCCGCCCGAAGTCCGCAGCCCGCCGAAGTCCGACCTCGAGACGCTCTACGCGCTGGCGTCGCTCGCCATCACGGCCAGCGACGCGGTTTCGGTGCAGACCAGCATCCTGTCGGCCATCATGGCGGCGTTTCCCGCGGACAGCGGCTCGCTTTCGCTCCTGAGCCCGGAGAGCGGCAGCCTCGAGATCAGCGCGCAGCTCGGCCTGCCGCCGGAAACCGGTGATTTCGCGCTGCGCCCCGGCCAGGGCATCACCGGCTGGGTGGCGCTTCACGGCAGACCCCTGCTCGCCGCCGACGTCAGCCACGAGCCCCGCTACATCGCCGCCCGCCCGGGCGTCTGTTGCGAGATGGCCGCCCCGCTCCTCCTCGACGGCCGCATCATCGGCGTGGTCAACGTCGATGCCGACCGCCCCGCCGCCTTCAACTCCACCGACTTGGACCGGCTCGTCCGCTTCGCCGAGGAGGCCGCCGCCGTGCTCTACCGCCTGTGGAAATACGAGCGGCTGCGCACCAACTCGACGCAGCTCACCACCCTTGTCGAGCTGGGCCATGCGCTCGTCACCCAGCTCGCGCCCGAGGAGCTGATGTCGACACTGACGCAAAGCGGCCGCGCCCTGTTCAATGCCCGCCTCTGCCTGTTGCACGACTACGACGACAACAGCCGCGAGCTGCGCCTGCACGCCTGGTCGGCGTCCGGCGACCTCTCCGCCGCCGCGTTGTCGTTGCAGCAGAACACGGTGTCGGCTGACGACGCCCTGCTCGCCTCGACGCTGCGCGCCGGACGCACCACGGAGTACCAACAGTTGTCCGGTGCCCGCTATCAGGAAGCGGCCGATTTGCCGCGCGATCCCAGCCTCTGCTGCGCACTGGCCACCCCGCTCATCCTGGAGAACGCCCCGATCGGCATCCTGTCGGTCTTCCACGACCGGCCGCACCGGTTCAGCGACGATGAAAAGCGCCTCTTCAACGCGCTCGCCAGCTTCGCCGCCGTGGCCCTGCAGAACGCCCGGCTCTATTCGCGCGTGTTCCAGTCGGAGGAGGTCCTGCGCAAGAACGAAACCCTCACCACGCTCGGCCTGCTCGCCGCGGAGATCGCGCATGAGATCCGGAATCCGCTCACCGTGATCAAGCTCCTGCACGGCCCGCTCGGCGCGGATTTCTCGACCGACGACCCGCGCCGCCGCGACCTGCAGATCATCACGGAGAAGATCGAGCAGCTCGAGGGCCTCGTTACGCGCGTGCTCTCGTTCGCCCGCGCCCCCGCCACGCTGCACTCGCGCTGGTCGCTCGACGAGATCCTCAGCGACACCAACCACCTGCTGCGGGCCAAGCTCACGCAGGCCGGGGTGCAGCTCCACTACTCGGCCCCGGCGAAGCCCGCGACCGTGGACGTCCACAAGGGCCAGCTGCAGCAGGTCTTCCTCAACCTCGCCCTCAACGCCCTGCACGCCATGCCGCAGGGCGGCGAACTGCGCGTCACCTGCACGCTCGACGGCGGCACGGTGCACATCGACTTCACCGACACCGGCGGCGGCATCCCGCCCGAGGTCCAGCCGCGCATCTTCGAGTCGTTCCTCTCCACCCGCGCCGGCGGCACCGGCCTCGGCCTCACGATCGCCCAGCGCATTGTGAAGGACCACCACGGCGAACTGAAGCTGATGTCCACCGGCCCGCGCGGCACCACCATGCGCGTGACCCTGCCGCTGGCCGCGGGCTGAGCATCGGGTTCACGCCTTCCCGAGGCGCTTCCGGACGTTCAGCACGTAGGCCACGAGCGGAACCATCGAAAGGACCGTCAGCACGCTGATGAAGGTCATCTGGTCCCGCGCCGACACCGGCGCCCCGAAGATCGCGCGCGCCGCCGCATCGTTGACGTGCTGGGCAAACGCGACCGGCCCCAGCGCAGCGTTCTGCGCCAGCGCAAAACCGCCTCCCTGGGCCGTCTGCCAGCCAAGGGCGGAAAGCCACGCCGACGCATGAACTCCCATGGACGCACAGCCGATCGCGACCAATCCCACGGCCACGGTGCCGAAGGAAAGGAGTCCGAAACTGAGATTGCCGATCGCCACCAGCCCGACCGCGACCGAGCCGACGCTGACGGGCGCCACGGAGACGCCGCCCCACGCGCAGAGAATCCCATAGGCGCGGTCCCCGCCGCTGAACCACCCGAAGACCGGCGGCTGGCCGGCATCCGGGGAGGCGTAGCGGATGTGCACCAGCGGCACGCCGCAGAGCTTCCACGCGCTGCGGTATTCCCCGGCACTTGACCCGACCTGGTCACGCGGGTCGGCGAACAATTCCGGATGAGCCAGCCGTTCCGCCGA
Organism: Verrucomicrobiota bacterium; assembly: GCA_048497945.1. Lineage (GTDB taxonomy): Bacteria > Verrucomicrobiota > Verrucomicrobiia > Opitutales > Opitutaceae > Lacunisphaera. The sequence goes on from JBEHYX010000079.1 coordinate 13,289, forward strand.
GCGCACGGAGCGCATGTGGCGCATCACCCGGCAAATCGCCCACGGCCAGCCGATGACGAACCCGAGCACGAGAACTTGCGCTGCGATCGCCCAGACCAGGCGGTCGTCCCACCACCGGTAGGCGGCCGCCCGCGTGGCATAGATCAACGCGAGATAGACGAGCGCGCCGGTGAAGAAGCCGAGCGTGATCTTCACCACGGCCCGGCGTTCGCGCGGCGTGCGTGACTGGTCGAGGTTCGCCCGCAAGGTCAGCAGTGCGTTGGCCACACCCGAGAACGACGCCAGGATCGTGGCAAAGCCGGTGGCCTTCGCCAGCATGCCGCCCTGGGTCGCCACCCCCGCGCCGATCATCGCGGCCTTGGCCGTGGTCGGCGTCGCCAACGCCGGCAAGGCCGCCAGCACGCCGATGGTGAAGACCTTGCCCGGTGTGCTGCGCTCCAATGCGCCTTCGACAAAGGCGAGCACCTGCTCCTGCAGGACCTTGCGCCCGCGCGCCAGCCGCTGTTTCACCGCGTCTTCCGAAAGATCGAGCGCCACCGCCACATGCTCCACCGACTGGTGCTCGCGGTAATAAAGGATGAGCGGCTCGCGATAGACCTCGGGCACGCGTTCCAGCGCGCTCCAGAGCATCGCCCGCTCCTCCCGCTGCATCGCCTGGTCGGCGACCGCCTCATCATCCGTGGGGATTCCGCCCGCCGCCTCCAAGCCGTCCGCGCGACGCACCGGTTCACGCCCGTCCGCGCGCCATTGCCGGCTGACCTTGAAGCGCAGGATGCCGCAAAGCCACGGCCGCAGCTTGTCGGGCTCGCGCAGCGTGCCGAGCTGCCGCCAGGCGTCGACAAACGCTTCCTGCGCGAGATCCTCGCTCAGGCTCAGCTCGCCGGTGGCGGAATAAGCCAGCGAGCACAGCAGCCGCTGGTAGCGCTCGACAATCCGGCCGAAGGCGCGGCGGTCGCCGGCCAGCGTCGCGGCGACGAGTTCGGCGTCGCTGGCGGTGGTGTCGAGTGAGGGCATGGATCGGGGAGCGTTCATAGGATGGCCAGAACATGGGTGCCCGAAAAGCCCGAACCGGTGACACGATTTTTTCCTCCCGAGAAAAATCGCCGAAAGGCTGTCACCGCCCGCCGCCGACCGGGCACCCCTCTCCGAACCTTCAATCCAACCTCATCCTCCGTCTCCTCATGAATCCCCGCCTCCTCCTCATTCCGTCCGCCGTTTTCGCCCTGAGCCTCGGCCTGCTCGGGCTCTCCCCGGTGCCGGCCGAAGCCGCCGCGCCCGCGCTCGTCGATGATTTCTCCGCCGCCGGCCATACTTCCGCCGGCGCGGGACGCCTGCTCATCGACGACAAGGGAGCGGGCAGCCAGTCGCACGCCACGCAGCGCGTCGAGCACGGCATCCTGCACGTCGAGGGCGAACTCATCCCCGGCCGCGGCGCACCCGCATTCATTTCCGTACCCCTGCTCCTCTCGGCCGACGCCCGCCCGCAGGATCTCGGCGCCTACGAAGGCGTGCGCCTCCGGGTCAAGCTCCTGCAGGGCGTCCTCTCGCTCCAGGTCGCCAGCGCGGACGTGCAGAATTTCGATTTCCACTCGGGCGTCGTCGCCGCCAAGCGCGGTGAATTCGCGGAGGTGCGCCTGCCCTTCAAGGACCTCAAGCGCGCCTGGTCCGAGCAGACGCCCCTGAACGTGAAAAACGTCACGAGCGTCAACCTCGTGGCCTTCGCCATGGCGCGGGGCGCCTTCGCCTACGAGGTCGACGAGGTCGGCTTCTATTGAACCCGGCTGCCTCCGCCTTTCCCATGCATCCCGCACCTGCTCCCGCCATCGCCGCGACCCCGCCTTCCGCGGGCCCCGGAACCCGGCTCGACTACCTCGACGCCACCCGCGCCTTCGCCCTCGTGCTCGGGGTGGTGTTCCATGCGAGCATGTCGTTCTCGCCCTATTTCATGGGTTGGGCGGTGCAGGACATCTCCACCAGCCCGATCGCCGCAAGCTTCTTCCAGATCAGCCACTCGTTTCGGATGGAGACCTTTTTTCTCCTCGCGGGTTTCTTCAGCCACGACCTGCTGCAACGGCGCGGCCCCGGCGGGTTTGTCCGCTCGCGGGTGCTGCGCCTCGGAATTCCGCTCGTGGCCGGGTGGTTCCTGCTGCGGCCGTTGCTCATCTCGGGCTGGATCATGGGCGCCGCCAGCATGCGCGGTGACTACCATTTCTGGCCGGCGGTAGGCGACGGCTTCGCCACCCTGAAGACGCTGCCCGCGGGGATCTTCACCGGGTCGCACCTGTGGTTTCTCTACTATCTTATCCTGGTCACCGGGCTGGTGCTGGTCGTGCGCGCCATCGCGAATCGCGTCCGCTTTCCGATCCACAGCATGGATGTGGCGGCTGATTGGCTCTCCCGTTCTTCCTGGGCGCTGGTTCCGCTGGTCATCCCAACCGCCGCCACGCTCTGGTTCATGCGCTATTGGGCGGTGGACACTCCCGATCAATCCCTGCGGCCCGATCTCCCGGTGCTCATGCTCTACTGCGCCTTCTTCGGCCTCGGCTGGCTGTTTGCCCGTCAACCCGAAGCGATCGCCCGTTTCGGCCGTCTCGCGGTGCCCAATGTCGTTCTCGCCCTGGCCAGCGGCTGGGCCGTGCTTCGGCTCAGCGAGTTCCAAAGCGACCCTGGACATCCGCAATACGCCGCCGCGCACGTGGGCTTTGTCGCCAGCTACGCCACGCTCATGTGGACCCTCGTGGCGCTGTCGCTCGGGTTCTTCCGGAAATTTCTCCATGAACCCCGCCCCGCCGTGCGCTATCTGGCTGACTCTTCCTATTGGATGTATCTCGTCCACCTGCCGGTGGTCGTCTGGCTGCAGGTTGCCGTGGCGGAAGTGAATCTTCCCTGGTGGGTGAAATTGCCGGGCATCTCAGTCGCGACTGTCTTCCTTGCCCTGGTCACCTACGACCTGTTCGTGCGTTCGACCTTTCTGGGCTGGCTGCTCAGCGGGCGGCGGCGCGAACGGGTGCTTTTCCGCACCCGTGTGCGCTAAACCCCGAAAGGTTCTCCTCAGGCGACCGGCTGCAGCTTCAAATCCACCATCAGGTCGGTCGCGATCTTCTCGAGGTCGCGCCGCACGTTTTCCAGTTTCACCGTCGCCGGCACGAGCACGCGCGCCCGCGCTTGGAAGAGATCGCCGCCGCCCATCGGGGCCGGGACGCATTCCGAGGAGAGTTCCTCGACGTTGACACCGTGGGCCGTGAGCACGCCGGTGACCGCGCGCAGGATGCCCGGACGGTCGTTGCCGACGAGTTCGATGGTCGCCGCGATGCCCGACGCCGGCTTGGAATCCGCCGCCTTCTCCACCACGACGCGGAGGCCGTCGGCCTCGAGGCCGTGCAGCGCGCGCTTCAGATCAGCCAGCTTTTCGGCCGGCACCTCGACGCGCGCGATGCCGGCGAAGCGCTCGCCGAGGTGGCACATGCGGCTCTCGAGCCAGTTGCCGCCGTGGTCGGCGACGCGCGCCGCCACCATTTCAACGAGACCGGGGCGATCCGCACCGATGATGGTCATGACCAGGCTCTCAATCATGGCGGCAAACTAGACGCCGCGGACCATCGCAAGCAACCCGCTTCTGCCCGCGGGCAAATGTTCGTAATACGAACATTGGATGACACCCATTTGCCTCTGAAAGAAATATGCCGGGCGCTCGCAAATGTTCGTATTACGAACATTTGCGAGGGAACAGGGCGGCGGTATGTGCAACGGTAGTTGCGGCTGTCTCCTCTCGAAAAAACATCCGATCGCGCCGGCTTCGCCGGAACTCGGCCCTTCGCGTTCAGCCGATTTCCATCCCGCACTCCGCAATCCGATTTCCGCAATACTCCTTATTCCTCGAGCTCGACGTTCCAGTACGCGACGTCGAGGAAGTCCTTCCACTTTTCGTGGCTGTGGTTGTTCAGCACGAGGCTGATGACCGGGCGCCACTTCGGGCGGACCGGCTTGCGGATGAGCCGCATGTGCGCCTCGTGCGGCAGGCGGTTCGCCTTGCGCGAATTGCACTTGATGCACGAGCACACGATGTTCTCCCACGTCGTCTTGCCGCCGTAGTGGCGCGGGATGACGTGGTCGAGGTTCAGCTCCTCGCGCGGGAAAACGACGCCGCAGTACTGGCACTTGTCGTCGTCGCGCTCGAAGACGTTGCTGCGGGTGAGCTTCAGCTCCTTGCACGGCAGCTTGTCGAAGAAGGTCAGCAGGATCACGCGCGGCAGGCGGATGTTCCGGTTGATGGTGTGGACCGTCTCCAGCGCGTCGACCGGCGGGTTGTACGCCGAGAAGTCGATCCAGTCCAAAAGCGAGTAGGTGCGGAACGCATCCTCGGTCTGGTGCACGACCTGGGCATGCTCGCGGGCCAGCAGGGCGAAGGCGCGGCGCGCAGCGATGACGTTCACCGCCTGCCAGAGGCGGTTAAGCACGAGCACCGGTTGATCGAGTGCGGCTTCCATACGCAACGGGCCTTGGAGATAGGGCCGGCCCCACCCGCTGTCAAGAACGCCGGGAATTGTTACCGCCGTGTAACTTAACGCACCAGCGCCCGGATCTCGTGCGCGTGCGCCGGGTACTGCTTCGCGAGGACGTCGTAGTCGCCCAGCGTGAAATCGCTCCAGCGGAATTCCGGCGCCACGAAACACGAAATCAGCGCCCAGCGCCCGCCCGGCGCCAGCCGGGTGCCCTGCCAGATGTTGGCCGGGATCACGCTGAGCGGCACCGCGCCCTCGTCCATCTCCAGGCCGATCCGCACGATCCTGCCCGAGCCGTCGGGCGAGAGGCGCAGCGACTCCAGCATATCCCCCGCGTGGAAGCACCAGGTCTCGTCAGTCCCCAGCTTGTGCAACGCGGAAAACCCGGTCGGGGTGAGCAGGTAATAGATGATCGAATAGGCGCGACGCCCGGTTCCCGGCTGGATCAGGTCGGATTCGGCCGTGCGACGGTAATACCCGCCCTCATGTTCCAAAGGCTCGAGTTGCAGCAGCCGGGCGACGGCCTCGGCGGTGTAGTTGTCAGGGGAAAGCGGACCCGTGTCCATGTGTCGCGCGCAACTTACTGCGCGGCCGGCGGCACGATGGCAAGCTTCAGCGACTGGTTTTTGATCCGGATGCCCGCGAGCTTCGCCACGATCATTTCGGCGTGTTCGGCCGCCACATCCACCAGGGTATGGTCCTCGTGGATGTCGATCGCGCCGACAACGTTTGCCGGCAGGCGCGTGACGCCCGCCACCTTGCCCACGAGGTCCGCGGGCGTGACGAGATGCTGGCGGCCGACGTTGAAGGACACCGTCGCGAAACCCGGCTCGCGACCCGTGCGGGCCTTGCGCTCATACGTGCGTTTCTGCGCGGCGAATTTGTCGCCCGTCGGTGGCGGGCCCGCGTCCCTGCGGGCCGGGCTCGAAGACGCGGCTTGCTTGCGATCGTCGGCCCGCAGGGACGCGGGCCCGCCACGATCAACCTGCGGCGCACGCGCCACCGGGGGCTCGTTGGCCGCGATGCGTTCGGCCTTCGGCTTGGCGGGCGCCATCTTCGCCGGCTCGG
>JBEHYX010000080.1:0-18553 GCA_048497945.1 Verrucomicrobiota bacterium
GAGCAGGCGGTGGGTGAGGTCGGACACCATCGCGCGCTCGTCGATCAGCAGGCGGGAAAAAATCGCGTGCCCCTTCTGCTCGAGCGGCAGGCCCTCCCACAGGAACTTGCGCGGATCGGCGACCACGCCGCTGCCGACGCAGAGGTGCGCGGCGTCGCGGACGACCACGCCCGCGGGCAGGAGGTTGAGCTTCACGCCGCCGGCAGTGTGGCCGGAATTGGCGCCGCCGTTGACCTTGAGGACGACGGAGACGGCGGCGGGCGTGCCGCGCAGTTCGTCGGCGACCTCGGGGATGAGACGGCCCTTGCCCTCGTCACCAAGGGAGATGCCGACATCGGCGATGAGCTGGCTGCGGAAGGGGGAGAGAGGCATGGGAAAGGACCGAGGACGGAGGACCCGCCTTCGCCGAGGCTACGGCGAGGCAAGCAAGGGCAGAGGACAGGGGACAGGAGACAGGCGGGCAACGCCAAATTGAGTCACAGGGGGCAGGCGTCCGGGCGTATTCGCTGGTCGGCGGTCATGGACCGCCGCTACAGTCGCGAGCGATGACCAAGCGCGAACTCGAATCCGCCCGGCGGCTGCTTTGCGACCTGCAGGATCACATCCTCGCCCGGCTGCTCGGCGCGCGCACGCGGCAGGCCGGCAGCTTCGCGCGGGTCGCCGCGGTGACGGCGGCCGACACGATCTACCACATCGACCGGCTGAGCGAACATGCGATTCTCGAGTGGTTCGCGCGGCACTGGCCCAAAGCCTGGCCGGTCGAGCTGGTGATGGAAGGCCTCGAAGGCGTGCCGGTGACTTTTCCCCGCGGTACATCGGTGCATGCGACGCGGCTGAAGTGCCTCATCGACCCGATCGATGGCACGAGGAACATCATGTACGACAAGCGCAGCGCGTGGATCCTCGCCGGCCTGGCGCCGCAGCGCGGGGCGAAGACGAACCTCGCGGACATCCATGTTGCGGCGATGACGGAGATCCCGACGGCCAAGCAGTGGCGGTCCGACCAGCTGAGCGCCGTGCGCGGCGCCGGCGTGCGGACCGAAGCGGTGGATGTGCGGACGGGCAAGCGGTCGCGCTTGCCGGTGAAGCCGAGCCAGGCCCGCGACTGCCGCGGGGGCTTTGCGGCGATCAGCCGGTTCTTTCCCGAAGGCAAAGGGCTCCTTGCGCGGCTCGAGGAAAAACTTTGGGACGAGCTCTATGGCTTGGGCCAGCAGGCGGGTCCGCTCGTCTTCGACGACCAATACATCTGCACCGGCGGGCAGCTCTATGAACTGATCATCGGCCACGACCGCTTTCTCGCCGACCTGCGTCCGCTGGTGTTCCGCAAGCTCGGGTTGAAGTCCGCGCTGGTCTGCCATCCCTACGACATCTGCACGGCCCTGATTGCGCGCGAAGCCGGCTGCGTGATCGAGGCTCCGCTGGGCGGGAAGCTCGACCAGCCGCTGGACACGACCGGGGCGGTGGCGTGGGCCGGCTATGCCAACCCCGTGCTCGCCCGGCATATCCGGCCGGTGTTTCAGAGGCTGATCCGACGAGACCTCTGAGGATCTTGTGGGAGGGGCTTTATGCCCCGGCTGAGCGACCTCGTGCGCAGAGGTCGGGGCATAAAGCCCCTCCCTCGTTTCAAACGTCGGCTGATTTGGACTTGCGAACCTTGGCTACACCCAGTGCCAGCAACGCATAGACCGCGCTCGCGACATGGGCGCTGGTCGCGACGCGCACGCTCGCGTCGTCGAAACGAATCGCGCCGCCACCGTGGCCGCCGCGATAGTATTCGAAGGCGAGTTCCCCGACATAGGCGGCGATTACCGCCGGCCAGAACCAATCCGTCCAGTCGCGCTGCCAGCCTTGGGCGGCGACGTAGAGCAGCAGGCCGAGGTTGACCGCGCTCAATCCGCCGTAGCGGACCATTTCCGGATCCAGCCAGTAGAGGCAGCCCGAGATGAACAGGGGCATGAGCGCCAGCGCCCAGTACGTGAAGGCCGGATGCTTGCGCTCGGCGAACCACCCGACGATCAGCAGCAGGCCTGCATCGACGACGAGATGCGGCCAGCCGAAGTGTACCAAGTGCCCGGTCCAGAGCCGCCACAGCTGGCCTTGGGCGATTTCCAGCCGGTCGTAGAGCAGGACGGAGCGCAGCCCGGGGACGGCTTGGATCAGGCCCGACGCCAGCGCGAGGCCGGCGACCAGCCACGGCAGGCGTTGGGAGCGGGACAGCGCAGCCTCCACCATTCTCAACGCGCCCGGCGGCTGAACCAGCGTCCGAAGCCAAGTGCCGTCAACACCGCGACGAACCAGACGCTCGGGGCGCCGCCGCCACCGCCGCCACCACCGCCGCCCGAGGGAGGCGGGGTCGTGACCGTGCGCACCGTGAGCGTCACGCCATTGCTGGTGACGCTGCCGGCGGCATTGGAAACGGTGACCGAGTAGGTGCCGCCATTGGAGGTTTGCGCATTGCTGATGCTGTAAGTGGCGCTCGTGGCGCCGCTGATCGGCGAACCGTTGAACAGCCACTGGTAGCTGAGCGGATCGGTGCCCGAGGCACTGACGGTGAAGGAGGCGCTGCCGCCCACATTCACGGCCGCGGGCAGGGGCTGGGTGAGGATGCTCGGCGCGGTGCCGGCGACGCCGGTGTAGGTGAAGTTGAGCTTGATGCCGGCGTTGTCGGCGCCGCTGGTGTCGGTCGCGTCGTTGTCGTGGTTGTTGAAGCCGTCGACCGCGATCATGTAGGTGGTGCCGCCGGTCACATTGATCGAGACGCTGCTGGCCTGCACGGTGCCGCGCGTGATGTCGTCGTTGGAGGCCACGACCGTGAGGTTGGCCAGGTTGGCGCCGGTGTAGACCGCCAGCGTGGTGTCGAGATAGCTGCCGCGCGTGTCGATCGTCGCGGTGCCGGAGCTGCCCGGCGTCCACTTCCACCAGACCGAGCGCCCGCCGGTGTTGCCGGCGTGGTTGGGCTCGCCGCTTTCCTTGGTGGCGTTGGTGTTGTAGCCGGTGACGGTCAGGGGGCCGCTGAAAGACGGAATGACGGTCGCGTTGGCAAAGTTGTTGTTCACCGGCACGCCGGGCGGCCCATAGAGCGACTGGATGGCCTGGATGTCGTCGTCGGCGAGCGTATCGAGGTTGCCGACATGGCTGTTCATGATGGCGGAGACGCTCTGGGCGGGCGTGGCTTCGTCAGGGTGGTCGAGTCCGAGGGAGTGTCCGATCTCGTGCAGGGCCACGCGACGGAGGTCGATCTTCGACAGCTGGGCTCCGCGGTAGGAATCCCAGGACTTGCCGCTGTTGAAGATCGTGTCGCTCTCGGCGCGTTCGTTGCCGATGCTGTAGCCCGTGGTGACGGCGAGCACATTGTCCTCAAAGGCCTTGCCGTAGACGGTGCTGGCGAAGGCGAGTTCGTTGACGCTGTTGTTGTCGCCCGGCGTGCCGCTGGTCTGGGTGGCTTGGATCTGGAGCGACCCCATGCGGGCATTCCAGAGGTCGACGGCGGCCTGTGCACTGGTGTTCGGCGTGGAGCCATCCGAGTAGGTCGGCGAGGTGCCCAGCATGATCTTGTACCGCGCCGTCCCGGCCGGCCATTTGATCGGCAGCCCGGTGTTGCTGTTCAGGATGAAGGTGAAAGCCGGTCCGCTGGTGACGAGAGCCAGTCCCGCGACCATCACGCCGGCCCGGCGGAAGAGATCAGCGCAGTTTTTCACGGGAAGTGATGTCGTTTTGCTGTTGCTGGATGCGGTCCCGGAAGGACTCGGGCGTCAAGGGGCGGTCTTGGGCGCCGCGGACCGGCGAATAATTCGCCGGCGTCGGCTCGAGCTCGCCGGTATTGTAGAGGAGGCGGCCGTTGTAGCGGAGCATCTGGTCGCTTCCGGTGCGGGCATCGTGGCGGATCGGGAAGAAGCCGTGCATCATGCCGGTCAGCGGGAAGAAATTGGTGCCGTTGCCGCGGACGAAGAGGACGCTGTCCTGGCCGACCTGGAACTTCGGCGCGCCATCGATGACGAGCTCCTGGTCGCCGACCTTGCCCCCGACGAGGTCGAGGACGAGCGGGCTGGGCGGCGTGCCCTTGATCACCTCGCGCACCTCGAGCGTCACTTTCGAGCCGATGTAGCGCTGGCCGGGTTTGTCCGGGTTCTCGCGCCATTCCGAGTCGATGGACTTGACGACGGCGCGGACGATATAATCCGACGAGCCGACGAGCTGCTCGAAGGTGGGCTGGATCACCGTGGTGGCCTGAACGCGCGCAGCTGCGAGCAGCAAGCCCAGCACGGCGAAGCCGAGGGGGAAACGACGAACGTGCATCATGGGATTAGAGCGCTGGCCCGGCGCTTTGTTTCAGGTAAAAAATCACCCGCCACCGCGGGTGGCAACTTCGATCACGTCATGCGGCGAGGCTTCCTTTTGGCCGGCCGGCGTCACGCGGACGTAACGCGCCTTCTGGCGGAGCTGGCCGAGATCCCTGGCCCCGAGATAGCCCATGCCGCTTTGGACGCCGCCAATCAGGGAGTTAAGCACGTCGTCGACCGAGCCGGAAACCTCCTTGAGGGCCTCGATGCCCTCGGCGGCGACCTTGCGGACGGCGTCGTTCTTGTCGTGGCCGTAGCGGGCGGCGGAGCCGGCCTTCATCGCGGCGTGGGAGCCCATGCCGCGGTACTGTTTGTAGAGTTTACCGGAAATTTCCATGATCTCGCCCGGCGCCTCGCGGCAGCCGGCGAGCAGGCCGCCGAGGATGACGGCGTCCGAAAGAGTGAGGGCCTTCACGATGTCGCCCGACTTGGTGATGCCGCCGTCGGCGATCAGGCGGACGCCCTTCTTCGCGGCGCCGCGGCCGGCGACGTGGAGCGCGGTGAGCTGCGGGATGCCGACACCCGCGACGATGCGGGTGGTGCAGATGGAGCCGGGACCCTGGCCGATCTTGATGGCGCTGGCGCCGCAGTCGGCAAGGAACTCGACGCCTTCGCCGCTGGTGACGTTGCCGGCGATGATGGTGAGGTCCTTGAAGGCCTTGCGGATGAGCTTCACCATGTCACCGACGCCGGACGTGTGGCCGTGGGCGGTGGAGACGGCGACGACGTCGACCGACTCCTGCACGAGCTCGCCGACGTGGGTGATGATCTTGTCGCGGTCGAGTTCGCCGTTCGGCTTGCGCACGGGCGAGATGGCCGCGCCGACGACCAGGCGGAACGACGCGTCGCGCGCCGGCTTGCGGCGGGACTTGGCCTCGCTGGTGATGCGCTCGACGTCCGAACTGGTGATCAGGCCGCAAAGGCGGTCCTGCTTGTCGACGACGAGCACCTTGTGCAGGCCGATGTTCTCGGTGAAGAATTTGTCCGCCTCGCGGATCGGGTCGGCCGACATGCGCTTTTCGTCGGCGGTGATGAGGCCCTTGCGCGGGGTCATGACCTCGGAAACCTTCTTGGAGCGGTAGCGATCCTTGACGACGTTGCCGGAGAGCAGGCCGGCGAGTTTGCCGTTCGCGTCCACGACCGGGAAGCTGCGGAAATCGAAGCGCTTCTGCTCGATCATCTGCAGGACGTCGCCGATGGTGGCGTCGGGCAGCACGGTCATGGGATCCTGGATCAGGCCGTGGATGTGATGCTTCACGCGGGCGATCTCCTTGATCTGGTCCTTGGCGGGAAGGTTGTAGTGGATCAGGCCGAGGCCGCCGTTCAGCGCCATGGCGATGGCCATGCGCGATTCGGTCACGGTGTCCATGTCGGACGAGATGATCGGGATCTGCAGCCGCACGCTCTCCGAGAGCGAAGTGGCGAGGTCGGTGTCCCGCGGGAGGATCTCCGAGTGGAGCGTGGCGAGCGAGACGTCGTCATACGTCAGCGCGCTCGGCAGATTGGCGGCGAAGAAGCGATCGGCGGGCAGGTAAAAGTCCGAATCGCTGGTCGGTGAGGCAACAGGCTTGGTCATCGTTGCCGTGAACGAAATACTCCTCGCGCGCCGAACCTCAAGAGAATCTTTGGCGGGGTAGTGGGTCCGTTTGAATAAATCTGTAGCGGCGGTCTATGACCGCCGGCCCGGAGAAACGGCGCTCATAGAGAGTGGCGCGGCAGCAAACCGGCCGGCCTGCTGCTCTGGCTCGGTGGTGCCTTGGCCGGGATCGTGCCGTTGCTTCCCGCTTTCGTTCGAGGGCAGGGCAAATCGAAAGGTGGAGCGCGGTGACCCCACCGCGCTGAGGGAGCTGCGTCGGCAAGAAGCGCCTTGGGGGCAAGTTGCTCCCCCCTGCAACGGCATGAGCCCGCCTGAGCCGGAGCAAGGCGGTCGAAGTTCCCGTTCGATTGAAGTCTGCGCCGCATAAGGTGGAACCCGGCCTCCGGACGGGTTGGAGGATGCGCCCCTCCGGAAAGCGCGTCCGGAGGTCGCACTCCACCTTTTCGATTGCATGAGCCCGCCTTAGCAGCTCGCGCCGACGGCCACGGTTTCCCGGTCGATGTGTTTCCACTCCAGCTCCTTCGCCCGGAAATTCAGCAGCAGGCCCTCGACCAGGCCGGTCACGGCGAGCGCGCCGCACATCTGGGCCACCAGCGTGGGGCTGAAATCCTCGACGATCCGGCAATAGACCACGGTCTGGCCGTCGACGATCAGGCTGACCACCAGCAGGTCGACCAGGTGCTTCTCATAGTGCACCTCGAAGAGCTTCTGGTGCTCGACGCGGAAGCCGCGCTGGCGGAGCTCAATGACGAGGGCTTTTTCGTAGGCGCTTTCGCTGAGGCCGGGTCGGAGGGTGGCGAGCACCTTGCGCGCGGCACCCACGATCGAGTTGTCCAGATCCGCGAGGATCGGCGATTCGGAGTTCATCGGGTAGGGGGATGGAAAATGCCTGCAAACGGCAGACACGTAGCCCGTGACTCGGTTCGCATGCTGGGGCAGCCGGCTCGTCAATCAATCATAAATCCCGGGTTAAAATACGCTTCGTGAATCCCGGTATTCCCTGTATGCCGTGGCTTCTCCCATGACCTACCGCTTCAGCCATCGCGTTTACCGGCTGCCGCTGCGGACGCCGTTGCGCACGGCGCACGGGCCCTGGACGGAGCGGGAGGGAATCCTGGTGCGCTTGGAAGACGAGTCGGGTCGCGTGGGCTTCGGCGAGATCGCCCCGATCCCGTGGTTCGGCACGGAGACGCTCGCGGAAGCGGAGGAGGTTTGCCGGAAGTTCGGCGACCGCGTCGACGCCGCGGCTTTGGACCAGGTTTCGAACCGGATGGGCGCGGTGAGGTTTGCGCTCGCGGCGGCGCAAACGCGTCCGGCCGACGCCTGGACCGCCGCGCCGCGCGTGCCACTGACCGCGCTGCTGCCCGCCGGCAAAGCCGCGCTTGCCGCGCTCCCGGTCCGGCTCGAGGCCGGGTGGCTGTCGTTCAAATGGAAGGTGGGGGTGGAAGGCGCCGACGAGGAACTCGGCCTGCTCGACGAGTTGCTGGCCGCGCTGCCGGGCTACGCCAAGCTGCGGCTCGACGCCAACGGCGCCTGGAACCGCAAGACCGCGGAACGCTGGCTGGCGCGTTGCGCCGACCGTCCCATCGAGTTCGTGGAGCAACCCGTGGCGCCGGCGGACGAAAGCGCGCTGCACGGCCTGGCGGAGGATTTTCCCGTGAAGATCGCGCTCGATGAATCCGTCGCCCAGCTGGCCGAGGCGCGCCGCTGGCAGGCGGAGGGCTGGCCCGGCGTGTTCGTGATCAAGCCGGCGATCGCGGGACCGTTGGACGAACTGGCGGCGTGGATGGTGGCGACGCAGGCGGACGTCGTGCTGTCGAGCGCCATCGAAACCGCGCTGGGTCGCGCGGCGATCCTGCGCTTTGCGCTCCGCCACCACACGGCGTTGCTGCGGCGCGCACCGGGTTTCGGCGTGGGCGAGGTGTTCGGTGACGCGCGCTGGGACGGACCGTTTCTCGGCGCGGTCCTTGATGAGGGCTGGTTCAAAACCATCAATCCGGAGGCGTTGTGGACCGCGCTGGGCTAGCCCGGATTCTTGGCGGGAAAGGTGCGACGTCCGGCGCGACGCGGACGTTCGTTTCCGAGCCGGAGTCGGCGAAGTTCATGACGGCGTTCGCCAACGCGGCGGCCGGGGAGGGCGAGGTGTTCCTGGGCGACCCGAACTGGGCGGCGCACGAAAAGGCCCAGCTCTCAGTTCTCAGCCATCAGCCTTCAGCGGTTACTACCGGCGCAAATGCGCCGGGGTGGCTCCTGATTCCCACCGGCGGCAGCGGCGGCCGGCTGAAGTTTGCGCGCCACGACCAGGACACGATTGCGACGGCCGTGAAGGGCTTCGCGGAACATTTTGGCATGGTGCGCGTGAACGCGATCGGCCTGCTGCCGCTGCACCATGTCAGCGGCCTGATGGCGTGGATGCGCTGCGCGCTGACCGGCGGCGAGTACCGGCCGGCCGATTGGAAGGCGATCGAGCAGGGCCAGCGTCCGGAACTGGCGTCGCGGCCGGATGGCTGGGTGATCTCGCTCGTGCCGACGCAACTGGAACGCCTGCTGCGCGATCCGGCGGCAGTGGCGTGGCTGAAATCATTCCGCGTAATCTTCATCGGGGGCGCACCGGCGTGGCCCGATCTGATCGACCGCTCCGCCTCGCATCGCCTGCCGATCTCGCTCGGGTATGGCATGACCGAGACGGCGGCGATGGTGACGGCGTTGCGGCCCGGGGAACGGCTGGCCGGTGATCGCACCAGCGGGCGTCCCTTGCCGCACGTGAGACTGGAGATCGAGCCGAACGGCCTGATCGCGCTGGAAACGGAATCCTTGTTCCGCGGTTACTATCCGGACTTCAGCACTTCGCGGCGGTTCGTCACCGCCGACCTCGGGCGGCTGGATAACGGACGGTTGATCGTGCTGGGCCGGCACGACGGCGCCATCAACACCGGCGGCGAGAAGGTGCAGCCGGCGGAAGTCGAGGCGGTGCTGCGCGCCACCGGGGAGTTCGAGGACATCGCGGTGCTCGGGCTGCCGCATCCGGAGTGGGGGCAGGTCGTCGTGGCGGCCTATGCGGCCGCGGCCGGGCGGCGTCCGGATTTCGCCAAGGTCGACACGCTGCTCGCGGCGCAGCTGGCGCCCGCGAAGCGGCCGAAGCATTTCGTGGGCGTCGACGACTGGCCGCGCACCGCGGCCGGCAAACTCGATCGCTCGCAACTCGCCCGCCTCGTCGAGGGACTGATCCGCGAGGGCGGCAAATAGCAGACTTTGCTTCTTGGCTGCTTCGTGTTTTCCATAGGGTTGTGAACAAGACCGAAATCGCCGCCGTGCTGACCGAGATCGGCACGCTCCTCGAACTCAAGGGCGAGAATCCCTTCAAGATCCGCGCCTACCAGTCCGGCGCGCGCCTGCTCGAGGGCCTGAGCGAGGAGGACATCGCGGCGCGCGTGGCGGCCGGCACGCTCGAGGAGGTGAAGGGCATCGGCGAGGCGCTGGCGCAGAAGATATCCGAGCTGCATCGCACGGGCCGGTTGGAATTCTACGAGAATCTCAAGGCTTCCGTGCCCGAAGGCCTGGTGGAAATCCTCTCGATTCCGGGCCTGGGTGCCAAGAAGGTGCGCGCCCTGCAGGAAAAGCTCGGCGTCGACACCATCGCGAAGCTCCGCGCGGCCTGCGCCGAGGGCAAGGTGGCGGCGCTCGAGGGCTTCGGCGAGAAGACGCAGGAGAAGATCCTCGCCGGCATCCACAACCGCGAGGCCTATGGCAAGCGCCACCTCTGGGCCAAGGCCTACGACGCTTCCGCCCCGATCCTCGCCGGGCTGCGCGCGCTGCCCGACGTGCAGCAGGCGGAATCCTGCGGCAGCCTGCGGCGCCGCATGGAAACGGTGGGCGACTTGGATTTCCTCGTGGCGACGACGAATCCGGCGCCGATCGTTGACTGGTTCGTCGGCCGGGAGGGCGTGCAGGAGGTGACGGCCCGCGGCGAGAGCAAGGCGAGCGTGCGCCTGCAGTCGGGCCTGCAGGCCGACCTGCGCCTCGTGCCGCCGGAGCAGTTCGTCTTCACGCTGCACCACCTGACCGGATCCAAGGACCACAACGTCCAGATGCGCCAGCGTGCGCTCGCGCGCGGCCTGAGCATGAGCGAGTGGGGGCTGTTTCCGTCGGACCAGAAGCATGGGCCGACGGAAAAGGCGAAACCGGAGACCGGAAACCTGAAACCTGAAACCAAACCTTCGCTTGTCGTGAAAAACGAAGCGGAGCTTTTCAAGGCGCTGGACTTGGAATTCATCCCGCCGGAGCTGCGCGAGGGGCGAGGCGAACTCGAGGCGGCGGAGGCCGGCAAGCTGCCGAAACTCGTTGAGGAATCCGACATCCGCGGCGTCTTTCACAACCACACGACGGCGTCCGACGGCCACAACACGCTCGAGGAGATGACCGCGGCCGCGCAAGAGCTCGGGCTCGAGTACCTCGGCATCGCCGACCACTCGAAGTCCAGCTTCCAGGCGCGCGGCCTCGACGAGGCGCGGCTCGCGGCGCAGGTCGAGGAGATCGCGAAGCTCAACGCGTCGAAGAAATTCAAGACGTGGGTCTTCACCGGCACCGAGTGCGACATCCTGCCGGACGGGAAGCTGGACTTCTCCAAGGATACGCTCGCGCAGCTGGATTACGTGGTGATCTCGGTGCACTCCTCGTTCCGCCAGAGCCGGGAGGATATGACCAAGCGCATCGTGCGCGCGATGGAGAAGGACCATGTCACCATGCTTGGCCACCTGACCGGCCGGTTGCTGCTGGAGCGCGAGGCCTATGACGTGGACGTGGACCAGGTCATCGACGCCGCGATCGCGAACCGGGTCGTGATCGAACTGAATGCGAGCCCCATGCGTCTCGACATGGACTGGCGCCACTGGCGCAAGGCGGTGGAGAAGGGGCTGCTGACGAGCATCAATCCCGACGCGCACCGCACGACCCAGCTGGCCTACTACAAGCTCGGCGTCGGCGTGGCCCGCAAAGGCTGGCTGACGAAGGAGTCGGTCGTGACGACGAAGCCGCTGGCGACCATGAAGGCATGGCTGGCGGAGCGGCGGTGAACTTCAAGGCAGGTCTTGTGGTGGGAGGGGCTTTATGCCCCGACTAGAGCCTAACAATTAAAATCGTAGCCACTATGAATCCGAAAGCATCCGATCCATGTTTTCGTCATCCTGAGCCGGGCGAAGGATCCACTCCGTCGGCATCAGTACGTCCTTTCCCGTGGATCCTTCGCTGTGCTCAGGATGACGTTAGGGGGATTTCTTGGGGATTCGTTTCTGCAGCGGCTACGACTGCATTTGAACGGCTCTAAAACGAGCGTCCAACGGCGGGGCGTAAAGCCCCTCCCACGAGGGATCCCGCAGTTATTTGTTGAGGGTTGAGGGTTATTAGGCAGAAACAGCCACCTCAGCCCCAATTTCTTGTCGTAGTTTCATGGCCAAGAACTCCCAACGGACAACCAGCAACCACGCACGCAGCGCGCTCATCCTCGGCATCACCGGCCAGGATGGTTCCTACCTCGCCGAGCACCTGCTCGGCCGCGGGTACGAAGTGCATGGCTTGGTCCGCCGCTCCAGCATGTTCAACCGGGCGCGCATCGAGCACCTGCGCGCCCTGACGGGCAAGCAGCGCCTCTCGCTGCACTACAGCGACCTGTCCGACCTCACGTCGCTGCGCCGCATCATCCAGAAGGTGCAGCCGGCAGAAGTTTACCACCTGGCCGGCCAGAGCCATGTCGGCCTGAGCTTCGAGATCCCGGAGGTCACCTGCCAGGAAAACGCCGTGGCGACGCTCGGCCTGCTGGAGATCCTGCGCGACCAGCCGTACGCGGTGCGGCTCTACCATGCCGCCAGCTCGGAAATTTTCGGAGCGCCGGCGAAGGCGCCACAGGACGAGGGCACGCCCTTCAATCCCGTGAACCCGTATGGCTGCGCCAAGGCCTTCGCCGCGCAGATGTGCCGGGTCTACCGCCAGGCCTACGGCGTGTTCGCGGTGAACGGCATCGCCTACAACCACGAGTCGCCGCGCCGCGGCGAGAATTTCGTCACCCGCAAGATTTCGCTCGGCGCCGCGCGCATCCGCGCCGGGCTGCAGAAGGAGATTTCCCTCGGCAACCTCGACGCCCGCCGCGACTGGGGCTGGGCGCAGGACTACGTCGTCGGCATGTGGCAGTCGCTGCAGGCGAAGGAGCCGCGCGATTACGTGCTGGCGACCGGCCGGGCCTGCTCGGTGCGCGAGTTCGCGACCGCGGCCTTCGCGGCGCTCGGGATCGAGCTCGTGTTCAGGGGCAAGGGGAAGGCCGAGGTCGCCCGCCGCAAGGACACGGGGGCGGTCGTGCTGCGCATCGATCCGCGTTTCTACCGCGTGGTGGAGCCCACCGCGCTTGTCGGCAACCCGCGCCTGGCGAAAAAGGTCCTGGGTTGGAAGGCCCGCGTGGCGGGGCCGGAGGTGGCCCGGCAGATGACCCGGGCGGATTACGCGGCGCTCACGGCCGCGAACTGAGCCATGGCCGCCACCTACCTGGTCACCGGCGCGGCGGGCTTCATCGCCTCCAAGGTCTGCGAGTTCCTGCTCGTGGATGGCAACGTCGTGATCGGGGTGGACAACCTGAACAACTATTACGACGTCCACCTGAAGCAGTGGCGCCTGAACCAGCTGTACGACCGGCGCGGCTTCAGCTTCTACCCGCTGGACATCGAGGACAGGCGGTCGCTCGACAAGCTGTTCAAGATGCACAAATTCGACGCGGTGTTCAACCTGGCGGCCCGCGCCGGCGTGCGCGCCAGCCTCGAGCACCCGGAGCTTTACCAGAAGACCAACGTCGAGGGGGAACGCAACGTGCTCGACGTGCAGATCAAGCACGGCGTGACGAAGCACGTGCTGGCGTCGAGCTCGTCGCTTTATGCCGGCTGCAAGATGCCCTTCACCGAGGACCTCGCGGTGGACAAGCCGCAGTCGCCGTACGCCGAGACGAAGAAGGCGGCCGAGCAGCTGGCCCACGAGGCGCACAAGAAGCACGGCCTCGACGTGTCGGTGCTGCGCTACTTCACCGTGTTCGGCCCCGCCGGCCGGCCCGACATGGCGCCGTTCCGGTTCATCAAGTGGATCGACGAGGGCAAGCCGATCACGATCTACGGCGACGGCAAGCAGTCGCGCGACTTCACCTACGTGGATGACATCGCGATGGGCACGGTGCTGGCGATGATGCCGGTCGGCTACGAGGTCATCAACCTCGGCGGCGGGCGCAACCCGATCACGCTGCTGCAGGTGATCCGGATCATCGAGAAGGCGCTCGGCAAGCGGGCGCGCCTCAATTTCCAGCCGGCGAGCGCCGCCGACATGAAGGAGACCCACGCCGACGTGAAGAAGGCGCGCAAGCTGCTCGGCTGGTCGCCGGCCGTTTCCGCCGAGGAAGGTTTCAAGCGCACCGTCGCCTGGCACGTCGAGCACCGCGAGCTGGTGCACGGGATCAAGGTGTGAGTTTTTAAACGGGAATTAATAGCGTGAACCTAGCTCCATTGCGGAACTCGTATTTCATCTCTCCCTTTAGGCTGAGTATCACGCTCTGAATGAGGGATAGGCCTAGACCTCGACCGTTGCCCTTTGTTGAGACGCCTTCTCTGAATAGATCTGGCATTATTTCAGAAGGAATTCCGGGACCATTGTCGTGTACAATGACGTGCATCAGCCCGGACGCTTTAAGATACGTAATCTCCACTAAAACCGTTCCTGTGCCGGCAATCGCGCTGACTGCGTTATCCAGTAACTCGCAAATCGAGAGAGTTAATGCTGCGCCCAAAGGAAGCAATTTAGGTTCGGTTTGCGATACGCCTCCCACAAAAGAAAATTGTATCTCAGGGTGAATTTTCCCCTGTTCTTGTACGTATTGCCGTAGAAATGCTTCGAGCTGCTCAGTATCGATTCGACTAACAACTTTACTGAGATGCAGAAGACGTCCGAATTGAGTGTTCGCAATTTCAATTGCGCCGAGAACATCGCGCCTGGGGCCAATGTCCCAAAGAAATAAAGCAATCAGTTGTTTGGCTTTATGGCGAAGAAGGTGAACAACGTGGTGCGGAGACTTTTCAGCTAGTGCATCAAGCTCTCTGAGATGATGCCTGAGTGTTAGCAATGCCCTGAAAAGTTGGAAAATGTTATCTCCTAGTCGCCCTACGTGCTTTTTGAATAGAGGCAGGTACTGTACGGAAGCCCAAATTACGTCCTGAAGTTCACGCGGATTGAATGGTTTGCTAAGAAAGAGAAGGCCGCCCAAAGCCAGAAATCGTTTATTTGTTTCGATTGGCCTATACGCAGACATCGCGATCACGCAGGCGTGAGGATCAATTTCGAGGAGTTGTTCTGTAAGTTCTATTCCATCCATGCCCATCATACGGACATCGGTGATAACCACTGGAAATTTGTCTGGTCGAAAAATCTCAAGAGCGCGCTCTGCGCGATCAATCCAAGTTACTTCGTATCCAGGCCCAAGAACGGCCGTAAAGAACTCTCCGAGCACGCGCTCATCATCAACTACTAGAATTTCGGGTTTTTGTTTCGATGGGATTTCTACATCCGTTGCGGCTTTGTGCAGAAGTTCACTAAATAATTGCCGCAGTTCCTCGTAGTTTATCGGAAAAACTTGATATGCGTTTAGGCTACGATCTTTTCCGGATACTTTTTTCCATTCCGTGGAGAAGGAACCCGGGAAAGAGGGTGCATAAATGGCGTGGAAAATTTCGGTGCACAGAATTTCTCCCGGCTCAGCCATAGCTTGGAGCCGAGAGGCGTTGATGCCTACTTGATCAAAAAACTCTTCTCCCTTCGTAAGAGGATCATTGGTCAATTTGATTAATCCGATATCAACCCCCGCGCGAAATGTCTGCTCGAATGGCTTTAACTTCCTGCTTAGCTCAGGAACTGCGCGGCTAATGAAATCCAATGCGCTGCCGCTCGAATTACCCAAAAACGCGCAAAAATATCCATCCCCCGTATAATTAAATCTAAGCTCTTCGCTCGTGAATGTTGAAGCTGCGTCTGCAAAAACACCTCGCAAGATATCTTGTATCTTGGTGATCTGTTCCTTTGGGCGGACAGAATGTTTAACCAGATCGATGACGAACACTGACGCTGGAAGAAATCGAGCGTTCTTATGCGTGGTAGATGACATATCTCGTATTTTCCGTGAGAGTCTTACGAGAAGGTGTGCGGTCGGATTCTAGCGGACTGTCAGCACCGCGTAACTTTTCTTGCCCTTGCGGAGCAGGAGGTGCTTGCCGAAGAGCAGGTCGGCAGACGTGACAGGTTTATAGCCCATCTGTGCTCCGTTTTGGTCGGATACGCGGACATTGTTCAGGTAGACACCACCCGCTTCGAGCGCTTTTCGTGCGGCGCCCTTAGAAGTTTCTAGGCCGGCGAGGACGATGAGATCTACGATGCTGGCGCCGGCGCCGGCGAGATTGGCTGATGACAGATCTTTCGTCGGCACTTCGCCGACGACATCGCTGAAGATCGCCTAGGTGACGCCGTCGAGCGAGCCGCCGAACAGAATGTCGCTGGCCTTGAGCGCGTTCGCGAGCGCGTCGGCGCCGTGCACGAGCTTGGTGACCTCGCGGGCGAGGGCCTTGTGGGCTTCGCGGGCGCCGGGGTTGGCGGCGTGCGCGGCTTCGAGCGGCTCGATCTCGGCGCGGGTGAGGAAGGTGAACTTGCGGAGGTATTCGCAGACCTTCGCGTCCTCGGTGTTCACGAAGAACTGGTAGAGGCGGTACGGGCTGGTCTTGGCGGCGTCGAGCCACACGGCGCCGTCGGCCGTCTTGCCGAACTTCGTGCCGTCGCTCTTGGTGATGAGCGGGAAGGTCCAGCCCCACGCGTTGGTCTCGTGGCCGAGCTTCTTGCGGATGAGGTCGGTGCCGGCGGTGAGGTTGCCCCACTGGTCGGAGCCGCCGATCTGCAGCTCGCAGTGGAAGGTCTTGGCGAGGTGGTAGAAATCGTAGGCCTGCAGCAGCTGGTAGCTGAACTCCGTGTAGCTGATGCCGCCGTCGCCCTCCATGCGGGACTTCACCGAGTCCTTCGCGAGCATGACATTCAGCGTGAAGTGCTTTCCGACGTCGCGCAGGAACTCGAGGAAGCTGAACGGCGCGATCCAATCGGCGTTGTCGACGAGGCGCGCGGGATTGGCGGCGGCGGTGAAGTCGAGCAGGCGGGAAAGCTGGCCCTTGATGCAGGCGATGTTGTGGGCGAGCTGCTCGCGCGTGAGCAGGTTGCGCTCGGAGGAGCGGCCGGACGGATCGCCGACCATGCCGGTGGCGCCGCCGGCGAGGGCGATGGCGTGGTGGCCGGCGCGCTGGAAGCGGGCGAGCGTCAGCTGGCCCATGAGGTGGCCGACATGGAGCGAGTCGCCGGTCGGGTCGAAACCGCAATAGACCGTGATGGGCTGGCCGGTCGCCAGCCGCTTGCGCAGGCCGTCGAGGTCGGTGCAGTCGGCCAGGAGGCCGCGCCATTGCAGGTCGTCGATGAAGTCGCTCATGGGATGGCCAAGCTAACGAGGCGGGGGGAGGGACTGACAAGATTCAAGTGCAGGCGGAAAATCACAAATCCCAGTCGCCAAATCGCAAAGAAACCGGACAAAAACAGCGCTAAAGCAAAGGACGGCTCGAAGGGGCTTCATTCGAGCTTTCTGACGATCGCATTGAAGATGAGTTTTAACTCCTGGGCTTCCTGCCGGAGAAGCATCCTTTGGGCGTCGAGGGCGGTGCTCTCGCCGGTATTTAGCAGCCGCAGCCAAAGCTGGCATTCCTTGGCCTCTTTGCGGCTGATCCGGAATTTCATGATGCGGTCCTTGGTGCCAAGGGCTTCGTTTGCTTCGATGCAGTTTGCCGGAACCGAACCGGAGGCGCGGATCAGCTGCTTTGTGTCTTCCAAGTTGCTGACCGTGCGAGGAAGCTGGCGGACAAAATACCTGATCTTCTCGGCAAACTGAGTGGACCTCTCTTCGAGGTCGCGGGGCTTCGGGTCCATCTTGAATCTGGTTGGCGGCCCGAACGTGGAAAAATACATCGTTCTCCTCCGGGTTTGGCAACTTGGAGTTTTGGCCGCTGCTGCCGGTTTTCTTGTGATTTGAAAACTGGGATTTGGAATTTAAGCCCGCCGTAGCGCGCCTAATACGCGCAACAAGACATTCAGTAACAGCAATGATACCCGTCTAAAAGGGGTTGCCGCAGGAGCGGCGGCGGCTCTACTTGTGGACTCCTTGCGGCAGGCACTTTGCCGCGATTACCACCCGTCTCCGTCAACCCAAACCTGCCTCCCCTCATGCCCCTCGCCGTCGGTTCGAAAGCCCCTGATTTCTCCCTCAAGTCCAAGGCCGCCGACGGCCTCAAGGACGTCAAGCTGAGCGACTACGCCGGCAAGCAGGTGGTGCTGCTGTTCTTCCCGCTGGCCTACACCGGCGTGTGCACGCAGGAAATGTGCGACCAGACCGCCGGCCTCGGCGAGTACGAGAAGCTCGGCGCCAGCGTCGTCGCCATCAGCGTCGACAGCCCGTTCGCGCAGGAAGCCTGGGCGAAGGCCAACGCCATCAAGGTCACGCTCGCGTCCGACCTCAACAAGACCGTCATCAAGGCCTACGACGTCGTGTTCCCGATGCTCGCCGGCGTGGGCGACACGGCGGCCCGCGCGGCCTTCGTCATCGGCAAGGATGGCGTGATCAAGTACGCCGAGCAGACCCCGACGCCGAAGGACCTGCCGAATTTCGCGGCGATCAAGGCCGCGCTGGCGAAGTGATTTCCCAGTCGGGAAACCTGAAACCTGAGACCTGAAACCTGAAATTTTCCAACTAATCCATTCGTGACCGCCGGCCGGCGCCTCGGGCTTGATTTCAGGTCTCAGGTTTCAGGTCTCAGGTCTCCGCATTGCACCCATGAGCTCCCTCCCGAATCCTTTCAACACCCTCCAGACCTTCGAAGGCGGCAAGAAGTTCTACTCGCTGCCCGCGCTCGAGCAGGCCGGCTTCCCGGTCTCGCGCCTGCCCGTGAGCATCCGCCTCGTCCTCGAGGCGGTGCTGCGCAACTGCGACGGCAAGCGCGTCCTCGAGTCCAACATCAAGGAGCTGGCCAATTGGAAGCCGACGGAGGCCCGCACCGCCGAGATCCCGTTCGTCGTCGCGCGCATCGTGCTGCAGGACTTCACCGGTGTGCCGTTGCTCGTCGACCTTGCCGCCATGCGCTCCGCCGTGGCCAAGATGGGCAAGAACCCGAAGATCATCGAGCCGCTCGTGCCGGTGGACCTCGTGGTCGACCATTCCGTGCAGGTGGACTTCGCCGGCTCGGCCGAGGCGATGCAGAAGAACCTCGACCTCGAGTTCTCCCGCAACCGCGAGCGCTACCAGTTCCTGAAGTGGGGCATGCAGGCGTTCGACACCTTCAAGGTCGTCCCGCCGGGCATCGGCATCGTCCACCAGGTCAACCTCGAGTACCTCGCCAAGGGCGTGCTCAACGCGGGTGACGTCTGGTATCCGGACACGCTCGTCGGCACCGACTCGCACACGACGATGATCAACGGCATCGGCATCGTGGGCTGGGGCGTCGGCGGCATCGAGGCCGAGGCCGGC
>JBEHYX010000081.1:0-18392 GCA_048497945.1 Verrucomicrobiota bacterium
GCGTTCTCGTAGTGCATCACCTGCGCCGGCAGGCGCGCGCTGAGCGTCACCTCGACGATGTCGAGGCGGAAGGTTTTCGGCGGCGGCGTGAGCTGCCCGAGATAGGCCTGCACGGCGCGGCGCAGCGCGCGCTTCTTGCGCTCGTCGACCGCCTGGTAGCCGCTGACCAGCGCGCCCTCGGCGCGCGCCTTCACCTCGACGAACACCAGCACGTCGCCGTCGCGGCACACGAGGTCGAGTTCGTCGCGCTGGTCGCGCGGGCTGCGCCAGTTTCGCGTCACGACACTGTAGCCCTGGCGCGCCTGCAGGAAGTCCGCGGCGGCCTGTTCGCCCCGCGCGCCGGCCTCGCTGTTGGTCGGGGGATTTCCGCTCGCCGAGAGCTTTGCCCACAGGGATTTAAGCCAGCGAATCATTTGCAAGTTCGCCCTCGACCAGCTTAAAAATAGGCATTACAAGCAAGCGCGATTTTCAAGTGATGCCGTTGCCTCAAAGCCAACGCGCGCCGCGCACTCCTCAAAATACCCATGGCCACCTCCAGTAACCTCACGGGCACGCTGCGCCGCTCCCTTCTCATCAAGGTCATTTCGAAGCCGGCGCCGAGTCGTGAGGACGTCAACACCGTCATCGAGCTCACCGCCAGCAAGGTCGTCGAGTCGCTCCAGGCCCAGTCCATGACGCTGTACCTCGTCGAGGCCGGCGAGATCGCGTTCAAGCAGGTGTACTACTCGCCCACGCTGTGGGGCACGGACAAGGCCAAGGAAACCCAGTTCAAGGAAACGCAGCGCAAGCTCCTTGCGCTCAAGCTGCCCGCGGGCACCGGCAACGTCGGCAAGGTGATCCAGACCGGCGAGCCGCTCTTCTTCAGCGGCAAGGGCCCGGACGCCGCGTCGCTCAAGAAGATGGAGGTCGGCTTCGAGGTGAACTCGATGCTCACCGTCCCGCTCAAGACCAACATCGTCATCGGCGCGATCCAGGTGCTCAACAAGGAGCCGTCCGCCGGCACCGGCGGCCAGTTCACGCCGAAAGACCTCAGCGTACTCATGGAGGTGGCCGAGTATTCCTCGACGCTCATCCAACGCATGCTCGACCCGAAGTTCCAGCTCGGGCCCGAGGATACCGCGAAGTTCGTCTCCAAGTTCACCGAGCTCCCGCTCGTCACCAAGGTCGACGAGCACGAGGTCGACGACAAGGTCGTCACGATGATCGGCGACGCCGTCATCCGCCGCGAGCAGGTCTTCCCGGTCAAGAAGGTCGGCACCAACGGCGTGTCCGTCTTCATGGTGAACCCGCTCGACTACGCCAAGCGCGAGTCCTTCCAGCAGGCCACCGAGCTCCACATCGAGGACGTCCGCGTCATCCCGGCCAACCTCCTCGACGAGCTCCTCAAGAAATACTTCGCGAACAGCAAGGCCTCCGCCCCGGCCGCCGGCAGCGGCGGCGAGGAAGTCGCGCTCGACGAGGTGACCGAACTCATCTCCGGCGCCTACGACAGCGGCGGCGGCGCCAGCGAAATCAAGGCGACCGACCTCGAGAGCGAGGACTCCGCCCCCGTCATCCAGCTGGCCAACCGCATCGTGGAGGACGCCTACATCGCCGGCGCGTCCGATATCCACATCGAGCCGATGGAAAAGGAACTCTTCGTCCGGTACCGCATCGACGGCATGTGCCAGGAGAAGCTCCGCCTGCCCAAGCAGGTCACCGGCGCGCTCGTCGCCCGCCTCAAGATCATGTGCAACCTGGACATCTCCGAGCGCCGGTTGCCGCAGGACGGTCGTATCGTTTTCAAGAAGTACACGAAGAAGAACATCGACATCGATCTGCGCGTGGCCACCGGCCCGATGAACCACGGCGAAAAGGTGGTCATGCGTATCCTCGACAAGCAGAAGTCCACCCTGCCCCTCACGGCGCTGGGCTTCTCTGACGACAACCTCGTGAAGTACCGCGACTGCGTCCGCCAGCCCTACGGCATGATCCTGCACTGCGGCCCGACCGGTTCCGGCAAGTCGATGACCCTCTACGCCGCGCTTGCGGAGATCAACACGCCCGACGTGAACATCCAGACCGCCGAGGACCCGATCGAGTACACGCTCCCCGGCCTGAACCAGATGCAGATGAACAAGCAGATCGGCCTGGATTTCCAGCGCGCGCTCCGCTGCTACCTGCGTATGGATCCCGACATCATCCTCGTGGGCGAAATTCGCGACAAGGAAACCGCCCAGATCGCCTGCGAAGCGGCGCTCACCGGTCACTTGCTCGTCTCCACGCTCCACACCAACGACGCGCCGTCCACCGTCTCGCGCATGGGTGAAATGGGCATCGAGCCGTTCAACATTTCCGCCGCGCTCGTCTGCGTGTGCGCGCAGCGTCTCCTCCGCCGCGTCTGCAAAAACTGCAAAGTCAAATACGTGCCCGAGGGCCGCGAGGCCGAGATCATCAAGAAGGCGCTCGAGCTCACCGAGGCGCCCGAGATCTTCAAGGCCGCGTCCGGCGGCTGCCACGTGTGCGGCGGCCAGGGCTACAAGGGCCGCGTCGGCATCCACGAGCTGATGGTCAACAACGAGGAAATCGTCGAAGCCATCAATGCCGAGGTGGAGGTGGCCGACCTCAAGCGCGTGTGCATGAAGAGCGGCATGAAGACGCTCCACCAGGACTCGATGCTCAAGGTCAAGATGGGCCTCACCACGATGGAAGACGCCCTGGCCAACGTCCCGCCGGACATGATCGCCCAGGACGGCGGCGGCGAAAAGAAGGAGAAGGCCAAGCACGGCCACTGATTACCGCAACCCCACCTTACTCCGGTCCTCCTACCCCTGGCCGGAGCCAAGCAAAGAAGGCGCGATCCGAAAGGGTCGCGCCTTTTTCGCTTCGGGAGCCGAAGCGAACCCGCCATAGCCCCAGTGGGGCGACGGCGGGTATCCATCCACGTAGCGAGTGCCCATCCACTCCACGCCCACCCATCCCGCAACAGTCGCCGACGATAGCTGTCCAACCTTTCGCCTCGCCTCCCCATTTTCCCTGACCGATTTTCCGGCATGCAATCCCCGAAAGGCTTCAAGCGCCCTGCCGTCGTCACCACGCTGGTCGAGACGTTCGGCTTCAGCCCGGGACTGGCGGCCGCGACGGTCGCGCTGTTCTCGCTGCTGGCGGTGCTGGCCGTCGTCTGGGTCGTGCGCTCCGCGCCGCCGCGGACTTTGGTCATGGCCAGCGGTCCGGCCGGCAGCTCGTTCGCGCGGTGGGCCGAGAGCTACCAGAAGGCCCTGGCCAAGCACGACGTCACGCTCGAGGTGCTGCCGTCCGGCGGATCCCTCGACAACCTGAAGGCGCTCCAGGCGCGCGCCGACATCGGCTTCGTCACGGGCGGCGTCACCGAGGGACAAAACCTCGCCGGCCTCCAGTCGCTCGGCAGCGTTTCCTACCAGCCGCTGCTGATCTTCTATCGCAATCCGGCCCCGATCACGCGGCTCTCCGAGCTGTCTGGCAAGCGCCTGGCGGTCGGCGGTCCGGGCAGTGCCACGCGCACGATCGGCATGGCGCTGCTCTCGGCCAACGGCATCACCGGCGCTCCGACCTCCTTCGCCGACCTCGACTCCGAGGGCGCCACCTCGGCGCTGATCGAGGGCAAGCTGGATGCGATCTTCCTCATGGGCGACTCGGCCTCAACCCAGACGCTCCGCACGCTGGTGCGCAACCCGGACATCCAGCTGTTCGATTTCCGCCAGGCCGATGCCTACGTCCGCCGCTACACCTTCCTCAACAAGATCGCCCTGCCCGAGGGCTCGTTCGACCTCGGCAAGAACCTGCCGGCAACCGACGTCGAGGTCGTCGGCCCCACCGTCGAACTGGTCGCGCGTGACGACCTCAACTCCGCGCTCTGCGACCTCATCCTCGAGGTCGCCCAGGAAGTCCACGGCAAGGCCGGCATTCTCCAGAAGCGCGGCGAATTCCCCGCCGCGCTCGAGCACGATTTTCCGCTCAGTCCCGACGCCCTGCGCTACTACAAGTCCGGCAAGGGAGTTGCCTACCGGGTCATCGACAACTTCTGGTTCGCCAAT
Source organism: Verrucomicrobiota bacterium (assembly GCA_048497945.1). Taxonomy (GTDB): domain Bacteria; phylum Verrucomicrobiota; class Verrucomicrobiia; order Opitutales; family Opitutaceae; genus Lacunisphaera. The sequence continues at coordinate 4,053 of JBEHYX010000081.1, forward strand.
CTCACCAACCGCGTGCTCGTCGCCATCGTGCCGCTGGCGCTCGTGATCATCCCGGTGCTGCGCCTGCTGCCCATTGTTTACCAACTGAGCGTCCGGCTGCGCATCTACCGCTGCTATCGTCCGCTCCTCCGCATCGAGCGCGACCTCTTCGGCCAACTCACCGCCGAAAAGGTGCACGAAATCCAGCACCGCCTCGATGAGGTCGAGTCGCTCGTCGACAAACTGAAGGTACCCGCGTCATTCGCCGGCCAGTTCTACGAGCTGCGCGTGCACATTGCCTTCGTCCGCCAGCGGCTGGAAGCGGCGCTCGGCAAAGTCGCCGGGCCGGCGCCGAAACCCGGGGGCTAGCTCAAGCCGGCCGGCGCCAGGCAAGCCGCGGCGTTGACGCCAACCCCGCGGCCCCCAAACCTCCGCGCACTCCGTCGGGCCACGGAGAGGACGACCCACATCGTCCGCCCCCGCATCCTTCCCTTCACCCCATGCATTGGAAAGTCCTCCGGCTCGTCTTCGCCTCGCTTCTCCTCCCCGCTGTCGCCCTGGCGGCCAACCCGGCCTCCCGGATAACGTTCATCTTCGCGCTCTATTTCACACCCGAGCCGGCCGCCAGTCCGGATGATGAATTCGCGGCCCTGCTGAAGGGTGAGTTTCACGAACTGAACGACGTGGCCGCAGTGATGCCCTTCTGGCGGACCACCGCAGAGCTCCCGCCGCCCTCCGAAAAATCCCTTCGCTTCATGTCGGTTGAGGTCGACGACGCCCAGGGCGCGGCGGCGCGCAAGTCTTCGCGGGTGTTCTGCCTTCTTTTCACGGCGCCTCCCGAGCACATCCTGAAGGCCAACCGGCTGGCCAATGCGCTCGTCGGCCGGCTCGCCGAGAAGACCGGCGCGCTGCCCTGGGATGACGAATGCCGCCTGCTCTACTCGGCCCCGGCCTGGCGCGAGCGCCGCATCGATTCCTGGGAAGGCGACATCCCCGACATGCGCCGCGAGGTGAACCGCCACTCCTACCGCAACCCCGAGCTCGTCCGGGTCATCACCGTCGGCATGAGCAAATTCAACCTGCCCGACCTCGTGCTCACGGAGGTCAGCCCGGGCAGCGCCGACTCCGCGGCCAACACCATCATCGCCTGCAGCCAGGCGCTGGTGGAGGGCGCGTGGCCCGACCAGTCGCAGCTGGCCCTGGATTTCACCAAGCTCCGCCACGCGAAGGCCCGCGCCTACCAGCAAGCCAATCCGCGCAAGGGCGCGAGCGGGCGGGTGGACGTCTCGTTCCGCAACGCCCCGCTGGAGGAGGGTGACGCGAACAACCGGCTGTGGGCGCTCGATTTTCCGAATGTCGCCATGCCCACCCTGAGCGAGCGCGAGGGCGTGGCGTTCGACCGCCTGTACGGCGCCGACGACGTGATGTTCAAGGCCAAGCACGGCGATCCCGAGATGATCGCCGCGCGCGACAAGGCCCGGGCGGCATTCCTGGCCAACGAGGCCAATTTCCGGAAGGGCCTGCCCTACAACGAACGCCTCCTGGTGAAGAAGGCGTTCCAAGTGGCGGGCAACACCGAGTACATGTGGGTCGAGGTCGTGCGCTGGAACCCGCAGTCGGTCGAAGGCCTCCTCGCCAACGATTCCTTCTACGACGCCAAGATGCGCACCGGCCTCAAGGTCACGGTGACCCTCGACGAGGTCTACGACTACCTCTACTACAAGGCGGACGGCTCCGAGCAGGGCAATGAAACCGGCAAGGTGCTCATGAGCCGCGAGGGCAAGTGAGCGCACCACGGATCGCCGCGCTCAGCTCGTTCCCGTTCCAACGGTCTCGGCCTTGGTACGCGCCGCGATGCCGGCCCGCACCTTCTCCTGCTCCTCGGGCGTGAGCAGGAAGGGCCAGAAATCCGACCGCAACACGACGGCCCGCTTCAGGTTTTCCGGCGGCACCAGCGCGACCATGCGCAGGCGGGAGCCGTCCGCCCAGAGCGGCTCGAACTTGATCGGGAACGACGTCTCGCCAGTGACCTCCCGCCCATCCGGCATGCGCCCGGCGAACTTGATCTCGTTGGCGGTGACCTTGCCGTGGACGTTCGTCTGGCGGACCTTGGTGATTTCCACGATCACCTCGTCGGAACGCGCGGCGCAGCGCTGCGCGTCGGCCAGCCGGCGCATGGCCCGCCAGCCGAGGAAGGAAAAGGAGCCGCCGATCAAACCGACGCCCGCCAGCATCATGAAACCGATGCTGCACCAGCGGCTGGTCTTGGCCTCCACCGCCCAAGAGAGCGCAAATTGGTCCGGGTCGGCCTTCAGGTAGTGCACATTGGGGTCGGCCTTCTGGTCGATCTCGGTCCCGAGGGTGCTGAAGTCGAGCCGGTGCTTGTGCTTCACCTGGCGCGCGTCGGTGTACTCCACGTCGAGCTTGTACTCATGGAAGATCGCCTTGCTCGTCTCCACGTGGCCGCTCACGTCGACGGTCGGCGCGGACTCGCCTTGCTGCCAGATGCGCGATTCCTCCAGCAGCGCGCGAATGCCGTGGTACTGCCACACCGCATAGCCCGTGCCCGCCGCGATGCCCACGGCGAGGAGCGCCAGGCCCCCGAGGCGGTATTTCCAGACGAACGACGGCAGCAACCGCAACGGCGACGGAGGGAGCAACATGGGCGCCAAGCTGGCCGAATGCCGTCGCCGTGTAAAGGCCGGGACGGCCAGTGCACGCGCTGCGCGTGGCACATCGTCTTAGAGTTCATTTCAAAACCTGTCTTGTCATCGCGAGCCCGGCGCAGCCGGGCGTGGCGATCCAGCTTGATGGATTGCTTCGACATGCCCGTTCCGGGCCTCCTCGCAATGACAGGTTTTGAAATGAACTCTTAGTGCGGTAACGGCTGGAGACCGCGATCCACACACCCCGCCCTGCCGGGCACCCCTCTTCATAGAGGGGATTTCAAACCAGCGCAGCCGGGATCCCCTCTATCAAGAGGGGTGGCGCGCAGCGCCGGGGTGGGTTGAATTTCGATCAGGTGCCGACCGGGGCCTGCGGCTTGGCGCCGCGCACGGAGTCGGCGATCGTCGTCGGCACCGCCTCGGCCTCGCCGCGCTCCTTGTTGAAGCGCATTGAAACCGTCTTGGACACGCCGCGCTCCTGCATCGTCACGCCGTAGAGCGCGTCGGCCGCGGCCACGGTGCTCTTGTTGTGCGTGATGATGATGAACTGCGAGTTGTCGACGAACTGCTTCAGCAGGTTCGTGAAGCGGTGAATGTTCGATTCGTCGAGCGGCGCGTCCAGCTCGTCGAGCAAGCAGAACGGCGACGGCTTCACCATGTAGAGCGCGAAGAGCAGCGCCACCGCGGTGAGGGTCTTCTGGCCGCCCGACAGCAGCGTGATGCCCTTGAGCTTCGTGCCCGGGGGCTGCGCCACGATCTCGATGCCGCTCTCGAGCGGGTCCTCGGCGGTCACCAGCTCGATCTCCGCGCGGCCGCCGCCGAACAGGATGTTGAAGGTGTAGGCGAAATTCTTGCGGATCTGCTCGAAGGTGACCTTGAACTGCTCGAGCGACGTGTTGTTGATGTCGTCGATCGCCTTCAGCAGCTCGGCCTTGGCGGTCGTGAGGTCGTCGCTCTGGGTCTTGAGGAACTCGTAGCGCTGCTTGAGCTCGGAGTATTCCTCGATGGCGACGAGGTTGACGGCGCCCATGGTGCCGATGCGCTGGCGCAGGGCGTCCACCTCGGCCTTCACTTCGCCCCAGTTGGTGTTGTCGAGCGCGGCCAGGTCGGCCTCGGTCGGCTCGCCCTTGTTCTCCTTCTTCTTGCGGCGGCGCGGAGCGGAGGCTTGGGGCGTGGGGCTGGAGGCTTGGGGGTCGGCTTCGGCCGGCTGAGCGCTGACCGCCGAAGGCTGACCGCTTTCTTCATCCTCATCGAGGTCGAGATCCTTCATGCCTTCCGGCTCGTCGTCGGCGTGCCAGATCAGGCGCTTCCAGTCGAGCGAAGCGACGTCCACCTGGAACTCGTGGGTGACTTCCTCGCTGAGGAAGCGCACGCGGGCGCCGATCTCGGCGACCTTCACCTCGTGCTTGGAAAGCTCGGACATGGCCGCCTCGGTCTCGCGGCGCAGCGACGTGAGGCCGGATTCCACGCGGTTGATCTCCTCCTCCACCTGCGAAAGCTCGACACGGGCCTGCTCGACGCTGCCTTGGGCGGTCGCGAGCGTGACGGCGATTTCCTCGGCGCGGCGCTGCTGGCCCTCCGCATCCTGGGCGAGCTGGGAAATCTGTTCGGTCCAGGTTTCGATCTCGATCTGGCGCTGGTCGTGCAGGTCGGCGAGCTGGACGCGGCGGCGCTCCATCTCGGTCAGGCCGCGGTCGAGCACCTCGACCTTCTGGCGGCGCTCGGCGAGCTCGAGGCGGGCCTGCGCGAGGGATTCCTTCTTCCCGTCGCGATCGACGCGCTTCTCGGTGAGGGTCGTCTCGACGCCGGCGATCTTCTGCTTCTGGGCCTCGACGTTGGCGTGGGCCTCGGTCAGCTGCGCCTGCGCCTTGGCCAGGCGCGCCAGCGCCTCGTCGTGCTCCTTCTTGAGGTTGGCCAGCTCGTTTTCCATCCGCTGGAGCTTGTTGCGGGCGTCGTCGTGCGAGCGCTGCGCGTTCTTCTCCTCGGTGTGGAGCGCGGCGGCGGCCTGCGAGGCCGCAAGCACGTCCTTGCGGCGGGCTTCGAGATTGGCTTCGGCTTCAGCCAGCGCGGCGTTGAGGCCGTCGATCACCGTGCGCTGCTCGTCGTGGGCGGCCTGTTCGGAAACAACGGCCTTGCCCGTCTCGCGCAGGTCGACCTCGCGCTGGACGATGCTGTTGGCGGGCTTCTTGTGGTGGCCGCCGTAGATCAGGCCGCGGCGGTCGACGAGATCGCCCTTGGCGGTCGCGACCATGAGGAAGCTGAAAGCGGGATTGGCCTTCCAGTATTCGAGGAAGGCGCCGAGGTCGTCAGCGAGGTAGCAGGCGGACAGCACGCTCGCCGCCGGGTGCGACGAATCCAAATTGGCCACGGCATCGGTCGCCGGCTTCAAACCCGGAGGCAAATCGCTGGCCGCTGACTGCTGAGCGCTGAGCGCTGGAATCTGCAGGCACACGCTGCCGACCTTGTCGGTCTCGAGCTGGTCGAGGATCTTCTGCGCGGTGGCGAGGTCGGAGACCGAGATCGCCTCGACCGACGCGCCGAGCAGCGCTTCGAGCGCCTTGGCGTATTCGGCCCGGACCTCGAGGCCCTGCGTCACGGGAACGAACTTCTGCTCGCCGAAGAGTGACGAGAACCGGCCCTGCAGCAGCGCCTTGGCACCTTCGCCGAAGCCCTCCCACTTTTCCTGCAGCTGCTGGAGCAGCTTCAGGCGGGCGGTCTTCTGCGCGAGGTTGCGGTCGATTTCCTGCAGGCGGCGCTGGGCGTCGCGGAACCGGTGCGTGGTTTCCTGCAGCGCGGCCTGGGCGGCCTGCGCCTCGTTGTTGGCGCGGCTCTGCTCGGCGCGGGCGTCCTGCACCTTCTGGCTGGCTTCGGCGAGGGCCGAGGCCGACGTCTCCACGGCGGCGCGGAGCTGGTCGAGCTCCTGCGAAAGCTGGTCGAACCTGTGCTGGCTGGTGCGCGCGTCGACCTCGAGGCCGGAGCTGTCCGTGCGCAGGCGGGCGACGACGCTCTCGACCTGCAGCAAATGGAACTTCTCCTGCTGGAGCTGTTGCTCGAGGCGGGTCATCTCGCCCTCGAGGACGGCCAGCTCGCGGTTGCGGTCCTGGAACACGGCGTCGGAGCTGCCAAGGAGCGAAAGCTGCATCTGCTTGTCCTGCGAGCCGGTGTCGACCTGCGACGCGAGCTCCTTGAGCTGCATCTCGAGTTCGGCGACGTCGTCCTTGCCGGCGGCGAGGCGCTCCTCGAGGCCGGTGCGCTTGACCGCGGCCATGCCGGCCTGGTTCTCCGCGCCTTCCTTCTGCGAACGCAGGTCGAACACGGCCTGCTGCGCATCCTGCACGCGCTGCGAGAGCGTGCCGCGGGCGGCCTTCTGGCCATCGAGCGCGGAAGTCTTCTCCTCGAGCGTGGCGCGGCGCGTCTCGGCCTCGCCGCGCAGCCCCGAAACCTTGCCGTCGAGCTCGTTGAGCTGGGCGCTGAGGCCCTGCCACTGGTAGGCGCCATGCGCGAGCGCGAGCTGGCGCAGGCGGAAGCTGAGGCGCTTGAAACGCATGGCCTTCGCGGCCTGCCGCTTCAGCGAACCGATCTGGCGGGCGACCTCGTTGATGACGTCGGTGACGCGCGCGAGGTTCTGGTCGGTCAGCGCGAGCTTGTTCATCGCCTCGCGGCGCTGGCTCTTGTACTTCGTGATGCCGGCGGCCTCCTCGAACACCACGCGGCGCTCCTCGGGCTTCGACGACAGGATCTGGTCGATCTGGCCCTGCGCCATGATCGAGTAGCTGGTCCGGCCGACGCCGGTGTCCATGAAAAGCTTGTGGATGTCCTTCAGGCGGCACGGCTGGCCGTTGAAGAAATACTCGCCGCCGCCGTCGCGGTTCACACGGCGCATGATCTCGATCTCGTGGAACTCGCTGCCGAGCTGCTTTTCGCAATCGGTCAGGAGCAGCGCGACCTCGGAGAACTGCGCCGGCTTGCGGGTGTCGGCGCCCTCGAAGATGACGTCCTGCATCTTGCCGCCGCGGAGGGCCTTGGCGCTCTGTTCGCCAAGCACCCAGCGGATGCCGTCGGCGATGTTGCTCTTGCCGCAGCCGTTGGGTCCGACGATGGCGGTAACGCCGGGCTCGAAGGTGAGGGTCGTGTTGTCCGCGAAACTTTTGAAACCGTGAAGCTTGAGCGCCTTGAGATGCATTAGAACTTAAAGGCGAAAATTGAGGGAGCGCGGGAAGCCGGCGCAACGGAAAAAGCGGCTATTTCCCGGCCCAAAATTGCTCACAACGGCGATTTTGGGCTGGTCAATCCCGGGCGGTCGCCTACGGCGCGGCTCAATCGGTTTCCAGCCGCTTGCCGAGGCTGATGGCGCCCTCGACCGCAAAGCCAAGGCGCTTATAGAAAGTCACGGCCGCCGGGTTGTCGGGCCGCACCTGCAAGTTGATCTTCGGGCAGCCGGCGGCCCGGAGCAAGCGCTCGGCCTCGGCCATCAGGCGGCGGCCGAGTCCCGTGCGCTGGTGCGCGGGTGCGACGCCGAGATAGTTGATCCAGCCGCGATGGCCTTCGTAGCCGGCCATCACGCTGCCGACGATGCGGCCGTCCTGCTCGGCGACGAGGAACAGCTCCGGGTGCACCTTCAGTTTGCGGGCGATGTCCTTTTTCGGATCGTTCTGCGGGCGGGTCAGCCCGCACTCGCGCCAGAGGGTGATGACGGCGGTTTCGTCGGCGGGCGTAAATGGGCGAATGTTCATCAAACGTAAGCGTGCGGCATTTTGACCATGGATTTCACCGATCGGCACGGATTATACAGAAACCAATATCGCACTCCCCGTGTTATCCGTATCCATTGGTGAAATCCGTGGTCAGCAAGCCCGTGAGCGCGAACCGTACTTCGACTCGGCACGCATCATTTGTGATCCCATGGCAGGTGGATCTTCAGCTTCGGGTATTTCCAGATGCGGACTTCCTTGAACATCTTGCCGGGGTTCAGGATCCCGCGCGGGTCGAGCGCGCGCTTCACGGCCTGCATGGCCTTCACCTGCGCCGGATTGTGCTGGATGCGGAGGAACGGCGTCTTCGCCAGGCCGATGCCGTGCTCGCCGGAGATCGCGCCGCCCAGGCGAACGACCGTCTCCATCAGGTTTTGCACCGCGGCCTCGGCGGCCTTCGTCTCCACCGGGTTCGCACGATGATACATGATGTTCACATGCAGGTTGCCGTCGGCGAGGTGGCCGAAGGTCGGGATCGGCAGTTTTGATTTTTTCTTCAATTGGGTGATGTAACGCGCAAACGCCTCGTAGTTGCGCATCGGCACGACGATGTCCTCGTTGAGCTTAGAATCGCCCAGCTCGAACATGGCGCCCGAGCACTTGCGGCGCACGGCCCACAGCTCCTCGGCTTCCGCGCGCGATTTGGCGACGCGATGCGCGAGGGCGTATTTCTTCGCCCAGTAGAGCAGGAATTTTCCCTGCTCCTTCACCTCGGAGGCGGATCCCGCGAGTTCGAGCAGCAGCACCGGGCGTCCGGCCTGGCCGGGAAACACGGTGTGCCCGGTGGCGCGCTCGGCGCAGAGCACGCTCTGCGAGTCGAGAAATTCGCAGATCGCCGGCTGCACGCGATGGCGGAAAAGCGCCTTGGCCGCCTGGAGCGCGGCCACCTCGTTGGAAAATGACGTCAGCAGCGTCCAGCGCGCGGCCGGCTTCGGCACGAGCTTGAGCACCGCGCCGGTGACGACGCCGAGCATGCCCTCGCTGCCGATCCAGAGGTCGCGCAGGTTGAAGCCCGCTGCGAACTTCTTCGTCGCGGTGCCCCACTCCACGAACTCGCCCGTCGGCAGGAAGCCGCGCAGCGCGATGATGAAGTCGCGGGTCACGCCATACTTGCCGCCATGCATGCCGCCGGCGTTGCACGCGACGTTGCCGCCGATGGTGCAGTACTCGCGCGACGACGGGTCGGGCGGATAAAACCAGCCCTTCGCGTCCGCCGCGCGCTGCACGCTGGCATTCGTCGCACCCGCGCCGACGTGCGCCATGCCGGCATCCTCGTCGATGCGGATGGAATCCAACTTGAGCATGTCGATGACCCAGCCGCCGCCGACCGGCGCCGCCGAACCCATGAGCGTCGTGCCACGCCCGCGCACGGTCACGGGCACGCGGTGCCGGTTCGCCAAGGCGAGCACGACGCCGATGTCGGCCTCGCGGCGGGGCGTTATGACAGCCTCCGGCAGGAAGGAAATTTTGCTGCTGTCGAACGACGCGGCCCAGCGGCCTTTCTCGGAAAGGTCGACGATTTTGCCCAGCTTTCGCTTCAGGGCGGCAGTGGCTTGCGCGGAAATTTTCATTAGCGAAACAAAAAGCAAAAAGTGACTTCGCGATGACGGCAATCCTGCATGAAGTGATGCCGGCAAGTTTGTCTTTGAAAGCCGGGAACTGTGCCTCTTGAGTCGACCTCCCCATGACACGCGTGCTGCTGACCACGACCTCCTTCCAGGATACCCCGGGCATCCATCATGACATGCTGGCGAAGGCCGGCTTCGAAATCGTCCGCGAGCGCGGCCCGCTGCCCGAGGCCAAAATGCTCGAGCTCGCCGGCCAGTTCGACGCCTACCTCTGCGGCGACGACGCCCTGACCCGCGCGGTCATCCAGAAGTCCCTGCCCCGCCTCAAGGTCATCTCCAAGTATGGCATCGGCCTCGACAAGATCGACGTGAAGGCCGCGACCGACCTGAAGGTGCCGGTGCTTTTCACGCCCGGCGTGAACCACACGACCGTCGCCGAGCACACCTTCGCCCTCCTGCTCGCCGTCGTACGCAACCTCGTCGTCGAAGCCAACCACGTCGCCGCCGGCCGCTGGACGCGCATCACCGGCAACGAACTTTGCGGCAAGACCCTCCTGCTCGTCGGCCTCGGCCGCATCGCGAAGGAAGTCGCCATCCGCGCCCGCGCCTTCGGCCTGCGCGTCCTCGTGTTCGCCAACTACTGGGAGGAGGACTTCGCCCGCTGGCACGGCCTCGAGCGCGTCGAGGATCTCGACGCGGGCCTGAAGCAGGCCGACTTCGTCTCGCTCCATACCAAGCTCACCGAGAAGACCAAGGGCCTGATCGACGCCCGCCGCATCGGCCTCCTCAAGCCCGGCTGCGTCATCGTCAACACCGGCCGCGGCGAGCTGCTCGAGCTCGCGCCGCTCGTCGCCGCGATCAAGGCCGGCCGGATCCGTTACGGCGCCGACGTCCTCGACCAGGAACCGCCGCCGGCCGACCACCCGCTGCTCAACCTCCCCGGCACGGTGCTCACGCCGCACATCGGCTCGCGCACCCACGAGAGCGTGCAGCGCCAGGCCAGCTGCGCCGTCGACAACCTCACGCTGTTCCTCGCCGGCAAGAAGCCGATCGCGCAGGCGAATCCCGAGGTTTCAGCCAAGTAAGATTTAAGAAGGAAGAATTAAGAAACAGACCCTGCACTTCTTAATTCTTCCTTCTGCCTTCATCCTTTTCCCACTCCCCATGCCCGACCAATACTTCATCGTCCCCGAGTCCCAGCACAACGCGCTCGTCCAGGCCGCCTACCAGCACCGCGGTTTCCACGCCGACGAGGCCAAGGAAGGCGCGCTGGTCTGCGCCGAGGCCTCGCGCCACGGCATCCGCACGCACAACGGCATCAAGGCGCTGCACCTCGACCACTCCTTCGGCTCCGGTTCCAAGGGCTGCGTCCCCGGCGCGCAGATCGTGGAGAAGCCCTCGAGGTTCGAGGCGGCCAAGATCTGGGACGCCAACCGCAAGCTCGGCCAGTCCACCGCCGTCCGCGCGATGAACGAGGCCATGCGCCTCGCCGACAAGTACGGTGTCGGCATCGTTTCCGTCGACAACGCCTTCCACTACCTCTGGGGCGGCGGCTACGTGATGGACGCCGCGAAGAAGGGCTACATCGCCTACACCAACTGCACCGCGGCGCTCGCCGAGGTCGTGCCCTTCGGCGGCAAGTTCCCGACGCTCGGCACCAACCCGCATTCGTGGGGCTTCCCCACCACCGAGGCCGTCGGCTACCCGATCGTGATCGACTGGGCGACGTCCGTCGTCGCCATGGGCCGCGTCCAGCAGTTCGTCCGCGAGGGCAAGGCGCTCCCGCCCGACGCCGCGGTCGACGAAAACGGCGTGATGACGACCGACGCCAAGAAGGCCAAGTACCTCCTGCCGTTCGGCGCGCACAAGGGCTACGGCATGGCGCTGATCGACGAGATCGTCGGCGCCTTCATCGGCGGCTCGCTGCCGACGATCCGCAACCGCTGGGAAAAGACCGCGGGCGACAAGGGCACGTGCGCCTTCTTCTTCCAGGTGATCCATCCCGACGCCGTCAACGGCGGCGCCTTCGCCAAGGGCCGCAACCAGCAGCAGAACGTCAAGGCGGTCATTGACGACATCCTCGGCCACGGCAACGAGAAGTGCATGCTCCCCGGCCAGCTCGAGGCCACGTGGGCGAAGCATACCGCCCAGGCCGGCGGCCTGCTCTTCACGGCGGCGGAGATCGAAGCCTTCAACGAGATGGCGACCGAGGCGAAGCAGCCGCTCTGGCAGGCATCGTCGTTCAAGACGGTGACGGTTTGAGACGCCGCCGCCCGGCGCTCAGGGCCGGGCGGACTTTCACTGTTTGAAAATGGAGACGGGACTATCAGTCCCGTGGGCCGTCGGCATCGTGACCGCGGCACATATCCCGCGGGACTGATAGTCCCGCCTCCACCGCGGGGTCTTTGCCCTGAACGTTGAAAGTTGGACGTTCAGCGTTGGACGTTCAGGTCGATTTTCAGTGATCCAGCACCGATCCGTCGAACGCGTCGGTGCGCACCGGGAACTCCCACTCGGGCACGCCGCGTTCGTTTTCCACGAGGTTCTCGTCGAGTTCGATGCCCAGGCCGGGGCCGTCGAGGTTCCCCTTCAGCACCACGTGTCCGTCGGTCATGGTCAGCGGCCGCGTGATGTAGCTCTTGCCGAGGTAGCTGCGGTCGACGCGGTTCGCGCCGCCGACCGCCGCCTGCAGGCTGGGCAGCTCGTGGGCGAGGAAGTTCGGGATCGCCGCGCACACGTGCATCGACGCCGCGGTGCCGACGATGCCCTCGCGGGAATGCGGCAGCATGCCGGCGTAGTGGGCTTCGGCGAGCGTGGCGATGGCCTTGAGCTCGGTGATGCCGCCGCAATGCGTGATGTCGGGCTGCAGGAATTGCGCCGCGCCGGCCTCCAGCAGGTCGCGAAACTGCCATTTGGAAACCATGCGCTCGCCGGTGGCGAACGGGATGGGCGTTTTCTTCGCCATCTCCGCCATGAGCGGCAGGTTCTGGTGCTGGATCGGTTCCTCGAAGAACCACGGCTGGAATTTCTCCAGCGCCTTGATGATCACCATCGCCACCTGCGGCTGGTGGTCGGCGTGCATCTCGATGCCGAGGTCGAACTTCGGCCCGACGAGGTCGCGGATGGCCGCGACCTTCTCGACGATGCCCTCGATGTAGTCCGGATTCTCCGAGTACCGCGAAGCCCGGCCGCGGCTCATGACCGCGCTCGTCTTCATCGACGTGTAGCCCTCGGCAACGACCTTCCGGGCCTCCTCGACATTCTCGGCCTGGCCGTAGACGCGGATCCGGTCGCGGGTCGGCCCGCCGAGCAGTTCATAGACCGGCACGCCCAGCACCTTGCCCTTGATGTCCCACATGGCGATATCCACCGCGGAGAGCGCGCTGGTGAGCACGATGTCGCCGCGATAAAACGCCTGGCGGTAGATCGCCTGCCAGTGATGGGCCGGCTGGCGCGGGTCCTTGCCGACGAGGTAGTCCTTCAGCTCGTTGATCGCCGCCACCACCGTGCCGATGCGGCCTTCCACGGTGCCCTCGCCGATGCCGACGACGCCGGCGTCGGTGTGCATCTTGACGAAGATGGTGCGCAGCGAATTGACCGGGATGATCTCCAGCTTGGTGATTTTGATCGCGGCCCGCGGATCGGCGAGCGCCCGGCTGGTCGGCGCGGGTTCGGCGGCATGGCCGAGGCGTTCGGCGACCAGCAGGCCGGCGACGCCGGCGGCGGCACGTTTCATCCAGACGCGGCGGGAAACGAAGGAGTTCATGGGGTTCCTGGGGTTGGCCCGGAGGCACCGGGCGGAGGGGTGGCAGAACACCCGCACATCAATTTCACCCGCCCGGATCCGCAACGCCGGGGGCGAGCCAACGTTTGACCGCGGCCGGCCGGCTTTTGGTGCTTGGAGGTTTCGCCTCCATCCTTCCAACTAGCCGTCCCATGGTCGCACCGTTCGGCATCAAAGAGCTCATCCATCCCTGGCGCCGCCTGCTCGGCGAGCCGGAGTTCGGCATCCTGATGCTGAGCAACCTCGTGCTCGGCCTGGCCTACTCGTTCGTCATGCCGTTCTACTCGATGTGGGGCACGAAGCACGTGGGCATGTCCAACTGGGGCTTCGGTGTGTTCATGACGATCACCTCGATCGCCGGCATCGTTATCAGCACATGGCTGGCCCGCCGCTCGGACACCCACTACAGCCGCCGCGCGATCCTGCTGCTCGGCTGCGTCACCGGCTTCCTGGGCTATCTCGGCTACGCCTACGTGAAGAACGTCGTCCTGCTGACGCTCATCGGCGCGATCCTGCTCGGCATTTCCTCGATCACGTTCGCCCAGCTCTTCGCCTACGCGCGCGAGGCGCTCACCCGGCACGGCATCCCGCAGGCGGAAGCGCCGCTGTACATGAACATCTTCCGCCTGCTATTCTCGCTGGCCTGGACCATCGGCCCGGCGATCGCGGCGTGGGTGATGATCCACTCGTCGTACGAGGGCATCTTCGTCGTGTGCGCGTCTTTCTTCGTGCTGCTGTTCATCATCGTGTGGTTCTGCTTTCCGTCGCGTCCGCCGCCGGCGGCGCGGACCGCCAACAAGACCTCGCTTCGGCAGGTGCTGAAGCGGCCCGATCTCCTGCGCTATTTTGCGGCCATCGCGCTGGTGTTCCTCTGCGTCACCATGGGCGTGATGAACCTGCCCCTGATGATCCTCGACACGCTCGGCGGCACGCAGCAGCAGGTCGGCTACGCCTACAGCATCGCGCCGGTCTTCGAGCTGCCGTTCATGTTTTACTTCGGCATGCTGGCGTCGCGCGGCAATCCCGGCCGCCTGATCCGCACCGGCGTCTTCATCGCCCTCGCCTACTACGCCCTGCTCCCGCTCGTGCAGGCGCCGTGGCACATCTACCCGCTGCAGATCCTGAGCGCGGCGATGATCGCCGTGGTCTCGGGCATCGCGATCACCTTCTTCCAAAGCTACATTCCCGACCAGCCCGGCACGGCGACGAACCTCTACACGACGGCCAACCGCGCCGGCTCGACCCTCGGCTACCTTTTCTTCGGCACGCTGTCCGAGATGCTCGGCTACCGTGCGGTGTTCATGGTCTGCGCCGTGCTCTGCGCGGTGGCGTTCCTGCTGCTCTTCCTCGCGAAGGAAAAGCACGAACACAGCCAGGCGCCGTTCGCGGCATGATGCGTCTTTGTAGGGGCGCAGACTTGCTGCGCCCAAGCCCGCAAGGCTTCCCCAAACGATAGATTCGCTGGTAGGGGCCGAGCTTGCTCGGTCCCATGCACGAGAAAGACCGAGCAAGCTCGGCCCCTGCCCGGCAACGAACGTTACTGGAATTCGGCTTCGCCGAATTGGGCGCAGCGAGCCTGCGCCCCTACCCAA
>JBEHYX010000082.1:0-18221 GCA_048497945.1 Verrucomicrobiota bacterium
CGCACCCGCGCGAAGGCCATCTCCCGCGCCCAGTACGACCTCGCCCGCGCACAGGGCCGCGAGGCCTCGCTCGACGAGGTTGCCGCGGCCACGCAGCTGCCGGTCGCGGCGGTCGCCGGGGTGCTCGCCGCGCAGGCCGCCGCACGCGACCGCGGGGAGGAGGACTGGGATTCCGTCCCGGATGTCACCGCGCCGTCGCCGCTCGAGACGGTCGAGCTCGCCGACCTGCAGGCCAGCCTGCAGGCCGCACTCGCGCGCCTGCCGGCCAACCAGGCCCTGGCGCTGCGCCTCTATTATCTGGAGGACGCGCCGCTCGACACGATCGCCGCCCAGCTCGGTGTGTCGCGCGAGCGCGCCCGCCAGGTGCGCGAGGCCGGCGAGAAGCGCCTCCGCGCCGACTTCATCGTCCTGTCGCTCTGGCAGGCCGTGATCGCTCCCGCCTGACCCCCATATGCCACCTCCATCGGTTCGTCCCGCTCCGCCGTTCCTGAAACCAACCCGCCTGCCGCGCCCCGGCAGGCCCCCGCCTTTTCCCCTCCGTGAAAATCCCCCTCATCTTCTCCCGCACCCCGCCCGCGATGTACGCCCATCGCGGCCTTTGCGGCGTCGACTTCCCGTACCCGGCGCTTGAGCGCGGCTGGCTGCATGGCCGCCAGTTCAAGCGCGCCTGGGACGTCGAGCGCATCGCCGCGCACGTCGGGGACGGGTGCTGGCTCAGCCACTACGGGGATGACGCCGAGGCCGTGGACGCTTCGCGCCTGACGGCGTTCGCCGGCTTCTGGCCGGGCGGCGGCTTCATCGAGATTCTTCCGCAGAACCAAACCACCCTCGAGGACCATGTGCGCCAGGCGCTCGCGGTCTATGCCGACACGCCCGCGCGCTGCTCCGCCATCTTCCAGGAGCTGGCCGAGGGTTTCGTCCACCCGGAGGAAACGGCCGCCGGGGTGCCCCGCCTCGGCATCCTCAATTACGCCTACGCCGAGCTCGAAGTTCAGCGCGTCGCCATCACCGCGGCGCAAACCGTCGCGCGCGAGCAGCTCGCGTTGTACTATGGCGCCGGCATGCCCGGCTGGATGGAGCGCTGGCTCGCAGCCCTCCACCAGCGCCGCTACGGGCTCACGATCTTCACCGGTCCGCCGGGCACCGGCAAAACGACGCTGCTGCGCTCGCTCGCGCTCTGGCTGAGCGATTCGCACATGTTCTATTTCATGCCGGCGGCGCGCTTCACCGCGATCGAATCGGGGGAAATCGTGAAATTCTGGGCCGAGCAAAACCGCCAGTCGAAGCTGCGCAAAATCCTCATCCTCGAGGACGCCGAAAGCGTGCTCCGCCAGCGCGGCGAGGACAACCGCGAGAAGGTCGCCTCCCTGCTGAACCTGACCGACGGCATGATGGGCGATGCCCTGGGCCTGCACGTCATTTGCACGCTCAATTGCGACTTGTCCGAACTCGACCCGGCCCTGTTGCGGCCCGGCCGCCTGGTCGGCCAGCGTGAGCTTGGCGCGCTCGCAACCGACGAAGCCCGCCAGCTTGCCGCCCACCTGCAACGCCAGCCGCCCGCCGGACCCTGCACGCTGGCCGAGGTCCTGCACGGTCCGACCGCACCCCTGGCCCCGCGTCCCACCCGCCGTTCCCTCGGTTTCCACGCCACTCTCGTCACCACCTGATCAAACAGTCATATATCCTGCAATCCCCGGTCTACCCGGCATGAGGCGCTTCCGCTAGGATGGCGCCGTGAACCCCGAAATCCTTTCCCTCCCGAACATGAACATGGAAATCAAAGCCCGCGACCTGCTCGCCGCCGGCTGGCCCGAGGGCCGCCGCCTTGGCCAGGCCCTGCGCCGCGCCCGCGACCTCGAGTCGTCCGGCCTGGCGCGCGACGCCGTGCTCGCGCAGCTCGAAGCCGAATTCCCGAAGCAGATCCCGCTCATCCTCCCGCGTTCCGCGCCGGCCCCGCTTGCCGAGGCCATCGCCGCCGAGACGCCGGAGGAAGCCGCCAACGTCGCCACCGCCCGCGCCCGCATGCACGAGCTGCTCCACGTTCCCGTGGTGTCGCGCGGCGTGATCATGCCCGACGCCTGCCCGTCCGGCGGCGGCACCGCCACCATCCCGGTCGGCGGCGCCATCGAGGTGGTTAACGCCATCATCCCGGGCGCGCACTCGGCGGACATCTGCTGCTCGATGTTCGCGTCGTTCTTCCCCGCCAACCACCCGGTCGGCGAGATGATGGATCACCTCCAGAAGGTGACGCATTTCGGCGCCGGCGGCCGCCCGCGCGGCCACCAGTGGGCTTCGCCCGTGCTCGATGAGCCGGTCTGGGACAATCCGTTCCTCGCCGGCCTGCAGAGCCGCGCCCGCGATTTCCTCGGCACCCAGGGCGACGGCAACCACTTCGCCTACGTCGGCCGCATCCAGTTCACCGAGCCGCAGCGTGCCGCGCTCGAAGCCGCGGGCTACACGGAGCTGTCTGACGCGATCGCGCGCCGCGAGGGCGCATTCAACGTCCTTGTGACCCACCACGGCTCGCGCGGCCTCGGCGCCGACCTCTACAAGCGCGGCCAGGCCGCCGCCCGCGCGTGGTGCGACGAGAACGCCTCCGGGGTGCCGGACGCCGCCTGCTGGCTGCCGGGCGATTCCACCGAGGGCCGCGACTATTGGGACGCCCTGCAGTACATCGGCCGCTGGACGCGCGAGAACCACGCCCTGATCCACGAGGCGCTCCTGCGCCGCCTGGGCCAGCGCGCGCTCGTGCAGGTCGGCAACGAGCACAACTTCGTGTGGAAGCGCGGTGACTCGTACTTCCACGGCAAGGGCGCCACGCCCGCCTGGCGCGACCGTGACGGCCGTCCGCTGCTCGGCCTCATCCCGCTCAACATGGCGCGCGAGATCCTCATGGTGCTCGGTGCGGACCGCGACGACTACCTGTCGTTCTGCCCGCACGGCGCCGGCCGCAACCTGTCGCGCTCGGCCATGCTGCGCCCGTACAAGGACGCCGAGGGCCGCATCGACCCGTCGCGCGTGCAGCAGATCCTCGGCGAAGTCGCGCCGGGCCTCGACATCCGCTGGTTCAACGGCGGCGCCGACCTGTCGGAGTCGCCGCTCGGCTACAAGGACGCCACCAAGGTGAAGGCGCAGATCGCGCAGTTCGGCCTGGCGTCGGTCGTCGGCGAAATCCAGCCGCAAGGCTGCATTATGGCCGGCGAAGCCCCCGAGCCGCCGTGGATCCGCGCCCGTCGCGAAAAGAAGGCCCGCCACAAGGGCGAGCGTCGCGAGGGTCGCGCGGACATCGAAATCGAAACCTGACCTGCGGCATGCTTCGTGCATGGATCCGGGCATGCGTTTCCTTCGATTTTGGTTCGTGTGCCCAGGATCCATTTTCTTTGCCGCTGTCCTCGCGGTCGCCGCCGACCGCATCCCGGTCAAGGTGATCGTGCTCGCCGGGTTCGAGGTCGGCAACGACACCGGCGACGCACCCGGCGAACTGCAGTTCTGGGTCGAGCGCGAGGGGCTCACGCAGCAGGAGACGATCCTCCGGATCGACCACCCGCTCGTGCACAACGCCCAGGGCCTTTACGCGCTCGTCGGCGGCAACACGCGCGACCACGACCTGAGCGCGAGCCGCATCAGCGAACTCGTCACCGCGCTCTGCCTCGACCCGCGCTACGACCTGTCGAAAACCTACTGGATCGCGGCGGGCATCGCCGGCATCGACCCGGCGGCCGGCTCGATCGGCAGCGCGGCCTGGGCGGAGAACGTCGTGAACGGCGACGCCCTGCGCGAGGTCGACGACCGCGACATTGCCGGCTGGCCGTACGGGCTCTTCGCCATCGGCACCAAGGCGCCGAACGAACTGCCCGGGGTCACGCCGGAGGCCGGCGGCGGCTGGGGCGGCGAGCAGCCGGTGTATTCGATGAATCGCCCGCTCAACGCCGGGCTCGCGCGCTGGGCGCACGCGATTTCGCAGGATGTTGTCATCCCCGATTCCCCGGAGCTTGCCGCGTTCCGGAAGCTCTACCCCAACCACCCGGCGGCGCAGCGGCCGCCGCACGTCATGATCGGCGACGCGCTCGGCTCGATGCGCTACTGGCACGGCGAGTCGCGCACCGCCTGGGCGCGCGGCTGGGTGAAGATGTGGACGAAGGGGCAGGGCGTCTTCGCCACGACCTCGATGGAGGCGCAGACCTACGCCGACGCGCTCCACCACATGGCGGAGGAAGGGAAAATCGATTTCGCGCGCGTGATGGTCCTGCGCACCGGCGCCAACTACTGCCTGCCGCCGCCCGGCACGTCGATCATGGTGACAATGGGCGACGAGACCCTCGGCACCAACGTGTCGCTCGAGGCCGCCTACCGGGTCGGCGCCGCCGTCGCCCACGAACTCCTCGCGCACTGGGATCGCTACGAGAATAGCGTGCCGGTGAAGTGAATCGATCTGTAGCGGCGCTCTATGAGCGCCGGGTTTGGGAGCCGGCGGCCACAGACCGCCGCTACAGGGCAAACAGGTCCTGGCTGAAATAGGCTCGCGCCGCCAAAAGCCGGCTGCACATTCCCGGGCTATTCCGGGCGTGTAGCTCAATGGTTAGAGCAGGGGACTCATAATCCCTTGGTTCTGGGTTCGAGCCCCAGCGCGCCCACCAGCTTTCATCAAGCAGTGTGAGGTTATAGGAAGTGTGACAGAATGCTGACGTACCCGGTCGTCACTTGATCTCGATCAGTAAATCCAGCATAGAGGGTGAAGGCATGATCGATATCGACGCTATCCGAGGGGAGAATTTAAAGAAGATCAGTCGGGAATACGCGCAGCAGATCTTCGATAAATTATTGGTCGATCTCTACAGCGAGCGAACACATTTCATTTTTGAACTGCTTCAAAATGCGGAAGATTCATTGCGCGAACGAGGAGGAACGGAGAATCGCGCCGTTCAGTTTCGCCTTTATAGAAATCGATTGGAGTTCTCGCATTTCGGCAGGCCCTTTAACGAGCAGGATGTTCGTAGCATCTGCGATGTAAATAAGAGCACGAAGACGCGAAGCGGTGATGCGATAGGAAAGCATGGTATTGGGTTTAAGTCCGTCTACGCTTTCACAAGCACTCCACGAGTATCGAGTGATGGCACGGAATTTGAGATTGAGACCTTCATTTTTCCGAGACCAGCGTCCTGCACAGGCTCAAAAACAAAGAAAGGCGAAACCCTCTTTGTTGTGCCATTCAACAGTCCCCGCATTTCAGATGAACAGGCCTTCGATCAATTGAGGTCGCGCCTTCAATCGCTTGACGCGAGTTCGTTTCTCTTCCTTCGGCAGATCACATATCTTTCTATCCAGATCGATGACGTAGTTGTTGGCGAGTATGTGCGGCAAGAGAGTGCGCCAACCCCAGCAGGATTTCGCCCGGTAACAATTCTATGGGAAGCCAAAGGCAGCACACAGGAGTTCCATTGGCTACTGTTGGATGAATCGAGTACAGCGGAGGCTGCAGTCTCAGGGTCTTCTGTCGAACTAGCGTTCAAACTGAGTGAGAAAAATGGCGACCTCATCGCGTTAGAGCATTCTGAGCTGTCAGTGTTCTTTCCCACCGAGCAAGAGACGCACTGTGGATTCCTTATCCAAGGGCCGTTTGAGACCACGCCCAGCCGCGACAACATCGACTACCAAAGTCCGCAGAACAAGGCGCTGATGTCTCGCGCAGGCGCTCTCGCTCGAAAAGCAATGAGCGCGCTTGTGTCCGAAAATCGATTGGGGCCCGACGCGCTTCAATGTTTCCTGACCATACCTGAATACCAAGCAACCGCCCTAAAAGGCGGCATCTTTCTGCCGATCTATAAACAGATTTGGCAGTGTTTTGCTTCTGACGCCGTCATACCCCTTGCTGGCGGCGGTTACGGCAAGGCGACCGCTGTCTGGTTCGCTCCATCGAAGGAAGTGCGTGAACTATTTCCCCCGTCTATGCAGGGAGCCAACGCTCGCGCCTGGGTGGACGATGGCATCACAGCCAGGCTGACGCCGCAGCTCCATCAATACCTTCGTAACGGTCTTGGCATCTCCGAGACAAATCTCCTCCAGCTTCTCCGCGGACTTAGTGCAGAAGACTTCGCAACTCGAAGCGATGAATGGCTTCTCCAGCTATATGCCGTCATCGGAAAGCTCAGCGAAGTTCGAAACGCTCCAGCCCTGAAGCACGAACTTCCGATTATCCGGAGGGCAGATAACCTTCATGTGGCCGCCTTCACGAGCACGGGAAAACCAAATGCTTATCTGCCCGGGCCGCTGCCGAGTTCGCTACCCTTGGTAAGTCGCGCGCTGGCGGATGATCCCACTGCGCGGGAGTTATTGAAACATGTAGGCCTCAGCATCCCGGATGTGGTTGACGAAGTGGTTGAACGAGTGCTGCCAATATTTTTGACGATCAACCCACAGAACGTCAGTTCGTTGCTCCCTTCGCTTCAGGCGATAATGCGGGCGTGGCGAGCAGATACACTGGGCTCTGCTCGCGAGAAATTGCGCCAAAGCCTGAGTAGGACGACGTGGGTCCTTGCCGTGAATACAGAGGGCAAGCGAGTGTTGAAACGTCCTGACGAAGTCTATCTGCCGACGGCGAAGTTGAGCAGCTTGTTTGAAGGCGTTTCCGAAATTTGGTTTGCCGATCTCGAACTGGACTTCGATGCCCCTAAAGAATCCGTGCGAGATTTGCTCACCAAGTGTGGCGCCCGTGAGCAACTACGCCGCGCTCCATGCTCCATGCACTTATCTTGGGAGGAATTGAGTGACCTACGGAAGGCGAGTGGATTGGATGCATTCTCAAGAACGCTAGAAGAGGCAGACTTTGACGTGGTGGGCTTGAGTAAGGTACTGGAGATTTGCGCGAAGAATGATCGCAAACGCGCCTTGATGGTATGGCAGTCGTTTCTCGACCTCCTGCGACATGATCGAGAACAGATTTTCTATGGCACGTATGGCTGGTCTTACGGTCACCGGTCTCGGCAGGCGACATTTCCTGCGCGATTTGTGAACTCGCTTCAGACCAGAGCGTGGCTTACGGACCCACGCAATGGACAGGTTGTGAAGCCCGGAGAATTATGTTTCTCAGACCTCGATCCAGAGTTTCAAGAATCAAAAAACGAGTTCTTGGCCGAGCTTCTGGGATTTAAGAAGGAGGCGATCAAGCAGCTTGCGGAGGAGGTCAGCATTCCGGTCGATCTTCTGCAACTCCTCCAGAATGCAACGGCGGGCATGGGGCGCGCGGACATCATCAAGATGTTTGCCGAAAAAGGTGTAACCCTGCCTAGGGCCGACGCAGTGCCCGCAGGCGATGAGCCTAAAGTGTCAATGCCGCTCGAACCCGAACCGGCCGCGAATCCGGACGACGAAGCATCCGATGGCCCCAATCCGAGCGCCCAAGGTTCTGGTTCTAATCAAGGTCTCGGGCTCATTCGCGGAGCAGGCACAAGTGGAACCGAAAAACACTCCGGCACGCCTGGCGGAGGCGCGCGGAGGCCATCAGGCTCAAACCGTGAATTTCATAGTTACATTAGCGTTCGTGACGACGAGCCACCTCATGAAAGTTCGATTCCCCAGGAGGAACGCATGAAGATCGAAGACGAGGCGGTAGCGCTTTTGATGGAGGCGGATGGTCAATTATTCGAGCTGAAGCGAATGGAGCCAAATCATCCTGGCTACGATATTGAGGCGCGTGAACGTTCGTCGGGGCAGTTGGTTAGGCTGATCGAAGTAAAGAGTCTTGCGGGTCCTTGGGACAGACGGCCGGTAACCATGTCCAAAGCTCAGTTCAATAAGGCCCTCGCAACAGGCGACGGTTATTGGCTCTACGTTATCGAAAACGTCCGGGTAAAGGGAGCGGCGAAGATTCACCGCATTCGCAACCCTGGCGGGAATGCCAAATACTACTGTTTTGACCACGGTTGGGCTGACATCGCCTGAGCGGCGAAGGGCTCGTTGCCGGAATATGCGTTGCGCACGGCTTCAGAGAAGGTGAGCCCAAAGTGTCCAAGAAGTGTCCAGTAACGTCTTCTGGAAATCCGCGTTCAGAGGAGAACTTACTCCTTAACCAAGGGATTATGAGTCCCCTGCTCTAACCATTGAGCTACACGCCCGGAATAGCCCGGGAATGTGCAGCCGGCTTTTGGCGGCGCGAGCCTATTTCATGCGCGGTGCGTCCTCGGCTCGGAAAATCAAATGGCGACGGATGCAGGAGGGGCTTTATGCCCCGACAGAAAGCCACGAAGCCTGCAACCGTCGGGGCATAAAGCCCCTCCCACATGATCCGCAATAGCCCATCACGCCGCGGCGCTGTTCCGCCGGCGGAAATAGTCGAGCAGCACGGCGGCGATGATGATGCCGCCGGTCACGATCTCCTGCACCCAGTTGGACAGGCCGAGCTTCGTGCAGCCGTTGGCGACGACGCTCATGATGAGCGCGCCGACCAGCGTGCCGGTGATCGTGCCCTGGCCGCCGGCCAGGCTGGCGCCGCCGATGACGACGGCCGCGATGATGTTCAGCTCGAGGCCGCCCGCCGTGGTGGGGTCGCCGCCCGTGAGATACGCGAACTGCAGCACGGCGCCGACGCCGGCGAACGCGCCGCCCAGGACATACACGCCGAGCTTCACGCGCTCGACCGGCACGCCGCACAGGCGCGCGGTGAGTTCGTTCGAGCCGACGGCAAACACGTGGCGGCCGAAGCGCGTGTAGCGCAGCATCGCGGCGACCACGACCGCGAGGACGAGCATCAGCCACACGCCCGACGGCAGGCTGCCGCCGCGGCCGAGCTGCATCAGGCCGTTGAGCCAGGACTCGTCCGGGTAGATCGGCTGCTCGCGGGCGAGGCCCTTGGCCGCGCCGCGCAGCGCGCCCATCATGCCGAGGGTGACGACAAACGGCAGCAGCCGCAGCCGCGTGATGAACAGGCCGGAGATGCCGCCGCAGACCGCCGCTGCGCCCACGCCCCCGAGCGCGGCCAGCAGCGGCGAAGCGCCCTGCTGCAGGAGCAGGGCGATGACCACCGTGCCGAGCGCGATGATCGAACCGACGGACAGGTCGATGCCGCCGGCGATGATGACGATGGTCATGCCCAGCGCGGCCACGCCGATGACGGCGGTCTGCTGCAGGATGATCGCGAAGTTGTCGCGCGTGACGAACGTATCGAAGCGCAGCGCGGCAAAGAGCGCGCAGACCGCCGCGAGGCCGACCAGCGGCGCAAACGCGGCGAGGATTTTGGAAATCTTGAAATCAGACATCGTGAAATCGGTAATCTTGAAATTTGGGTTAGCCGGCTCGGAAAATTTTCACGGTTCTAGATTGCTCAAACTGTCGCTTCGCTCGGTACAAGATTTTCAGGTTTCAAGATTCCCTGCTTCTGCGGTGCCCGTCGCGGCGAGCATGATCTGGTGCTCGTTCCATTCGGCCGCCGGGCGGGCGGGCCCGAGGATGCCGCGGCACATCACGGCGATGCGGTCGCAGGAGCCGAGCAGCTCCGGCAGGTAGCTGCTGACCATGAGCACCGCGCAACCCGAGGCGGCGAGTTCGTCGATCAGGCGGTAGATGTTCTGCTTGGCGCCGATGTCCACGCCGCGCGTGGGCTCGTCGAGCAGGAGCACGTCGGCTTGGTTGCGCAGGAGGCGGGCGAGCGCGATCTTCTGCTGGTTGCCGCCGGAGAGCAGCCCGACGGGCTGGGCGGGGCCGGCGCAGCGCACCCCGAGCCGGTCGATCCACGCCCGGGTGTCCGCGGCGAGCGCAGCCGGGCGGATGAACGGGTCGAGGCGCGGCAGGGTGAGATTGTGCTCGAGGCTGAGGTTGAGCGCGAGGCCCTCGCCCTTGCGATCCTCGCTGAGCAGGCCCACGCCCTGCCGCCAGCGATGCCGCGGCGAGGCCGGGCCGGCGTGGACGCCGATGCGGACGTCGCCGGCGCGGACTTCATCGAGGGCGAAGATCGCGCGAAGCAGCTCGCTGCGCCCCGCGCCGATCAGGCCGGCGAGGCCGAGCACCTCGCCACGGCGCAGCGTGAGCGACGCGGACGTCGGCTTGAACGGACCGGCGAGGTCGCGCACCTCGAGGGCGATGTCGCCCGGCGTGCGCGGCGTGCGGACATAAAGTTCGTCGACCTGCCGGCCGACCATCAGCTGGGCGAGGTGGCCGGTGCTGGTGTCGGGCGTCAGGCCGGTGGCGACGCTGCGGCCGTCGCGCAAAACGGTGTAGCGGTCGGACAGCGCCATGACCTCCTCGAGGAAATGCGAGATGTAGATGACCGACCGGCCCTGGTCGCGCAGGCGGCGGACCAGGGCGAAGAGTTTTTCGGTGTCGGCGCGGGTGAGGCTGCTGGTCGGCTCGTCGAGCACGAGCACGCGGCAGCCGAGCGCCAGCGCGCGGGCGATTTCGACCAGCTGCTGTTCCGCGATGCTGAGCGCGCCGGCGGGGACGTGGAGCGGGATGTCGGGCCGGCCGAGCTGCGCGAGCGCCTCGCCGGCGAGCCGGCGGGACTCGGCGTGGCGGACCAGCCCCGCGCGGGCGGGCTCGGCGCCGAGCACGATGTTCTCGGCGACGCTGAGGTGCGGGGCGATGGCGAGCTCCTGGTTCACCATCACGACGCCGGCGCGGCGGGCCGGCAGCGGACCGTCGGGCGCGTAGGCGGCGCCTTCGAGCTGCATCGTGCCGGCGTCCGGCGCGAGCGCGCCGGACAAAATCTTCATCAGCGTGCTCTTGCCCGCGCCGTTCTCGCCGACGAGCGCGTGCACTTCGCCCGGCGCGACATCGAGATCCACGCCATCCAGCGCCACCGTCGCGCCGAAGCGCTTGCGGATACCGGAGAGGCGGAGACAGGAATCAGGCATAAGGCAGTTAACCACTAATAAACACTAACTGGTCACTAATGTTTGGGAAATTAGTGATGGATCAGTGTGGCTTAGTGGTGAGTGGCTTGGGGGTTACTTCCCGACGACCGCCTCGACCTCGGGCGTGTGGCGGTTGGCGGTGGTCACGAGCACGCAGCCGGTGTCGATCGCGGGCTCGACCTTTTCGCCGCGCAGGTGCTTCACCATGGTCGTGACGGCGAGGTAGCCCATGCGGGTCGGGTTCTGGGCCACCAAGGCCTGGATCTCGCCCTTGTTCATCGCGGCGAGCAGGAAAACCGAGGTGTCGAAGCCGACGAACTTCTTCTGGCCCGCGAGGCCGGTCTGGCGGAGTGCGAGCAGCATGCCCTGGGTGGCGGATTCGTTGGAGCAGAAGATGCCGTCGGCCTCGCGGATCTTGTCGAGCAGGTTCATCGAGGCGTCCTGGGCGGTGCTGGCCGTGGCGCCGGCATAGCGGTTGTCGACGATGACGTTGAGGCCGGGATTGCGGCCCATCACTTCCATGAAGCCGGCCTCGCGTTCGATCGTGCTGGCCGAGCCCTCGGCGTAGCGGAGCAGGACGACCTTGCCCTTGCCGCCGAGCAGGCGGGCCAGCTCGATGCCGGCCAGCTCGCCGCCGCGGTGGTTGTTGGTGGCGACGAAGCTGACGAAGTCCTTGCCGACCTCACCCTTCAAGGCCGAGTCGAAGATCACGACGGGGATGTTGTGGTCGGCCGCGCTCTTCACCGGCGTGCGCAGCGCGATGTCGTCGAGCGGCGCGAGCACGATGCCGCTGACGCCGGACGAGACGAACTGCTGGACGACGCCGATCTGCTGCGCGCGGTCGTCCTCCTTGAGCGGGCCCTTCCAGAGGATTTCGACACCGAGCTCGGTGCCGGCCCGGCGCGCGCCGGCCTCGACCGACTTCCAGAAGCTGTGCGTCGTGCCCTTGGGAATGACGGCGATCTTTTCGCCGGCGGCGAAGGCCAGCGGGGCGGCGAACAGGGCGAGGAGGAGGGGGAGTTTTTTCATGGGGAAGGGGCGGGGAGGAGGACCGGCGGACGGTGAAAACAGAAGCCAGGCCGGCGAAAAAGAACAGGGCGGAGAAATGTGATTCTCCGGACCCGTTTTGTGTTAAACGGGTTCCAAGGCCACGGGGTTGGTGAGGGCGCCGATTTTTTCGATTTCGATGGTGACCGAGTCGCCGGGGCGCAGCCAGCGCGGCGCCGGCTTGGCTGCCATGCCGACACCCTGCGGGGTGCCGGTGAGGATGACGGTGCCGGGGACGAGCGTCGTGCTGCCGCTGAGGTATTCGATGAGCGCCGGCACGTCGAAGATCATGTCGGAGGTGTTCGAGCCCTGGACGCGCACGCCGTTCAGGGTGGTGGAGATGGCGAGCGCGTTGGGATTGGGAATCTCGTCCGCCGTGACGAGGCGCGGCCCGAGCGGGGCGAACGTGTCGAAGAACTTGCCGCGGCACCACTGCCCGCCGCCGAGCTTGATCTGGTGGTCGCGGGCCGAGACGTCGTTGGCGCAGGTGTAGCCGAGGACGTACTGCAGCGCGTCGGCGCGGGTGACGTTCTTGCAGGCTTTGCCGATGACGACGGCAAGCTCGCACTCGTAGTCGACCTCGTCGCTGCGCAGGTGCTGCGGGATGAGGATCGGCTCGCCGGGGTGCTGCAGCGTGTTGATGCCCTTCACGAAGAGGATCGGGCGCTCCGGCGGCTTGGCGCCGGTCTCGGCCGCATGCTGGCGGTAGTTGAGGCCGATGCAGACGATCTGGCTCGGCACCACCGGCGCGAGGAGCTTGCGCACCTCGGCGCGCTCGGCGGTCACGCGGTGCGCGCCGAAGACGTCGCCCTCGATGCGCCAGGCGGAACCGTCGGGTTGTTCGCTGCCGGAGTGGGCGCGGCCGGAGGAATCGAGGTAGCGGATGATTTTCATGAGAGAGAGGACATGCAAACCGTGGGCACCACTAATGCACACTCATGGAGCACTAATGATTTCGGATTAGTGACCCATCAGTGAGGATCAGTGGTTAACTTGCCTTGGCTTAGTTTCCGCCAGACGGCGCCGCCGGGGAAGGTGTGCTCGGCGAGCGAGGCGGGCTTCATCGTGATGCTGGTGCCGGCGGCGAGCGGCGCCTGGTAGCGGCCGTGCTTCACGACACACGGGTCGAGGAAGTGTTCGTGCAGGTGGTCGACAAACTCCGTCGTGCGCCCCTCCAGCGAGCCGCTCACGCAGATGTAGTCGAAGATGGACTCGTGCTGCACGTATTCGCACAGGCCGACGCCGCCCGCGTGCGGGCAGACCGGCACGCCGAACTTGGCGGCGAGCAGGAGCACGGCGACGACTTCGTTGACGCCGCCCAGCCGGCACGAGTCGATCTGGCAGAACGAAATCGCGCGGGCCTGAAGGAGCTGTTTGAACATGACCCGGTTCTGGCAGTGCTCGCCGGTGGCGACGCCGATGCCCAGCGGCTCCAGCGCGCGGGCGATGGCGGCGTGGCCGAGGACGTCGTCGGGCGAGGTCGGCTCCTCGATCCACAGCGGCCTGAACGGCGCGAGCGCCTTGGTCCACTCGATCGCGGTGCCGACGTCCCAGCGCTGGTTGGCGTCGATCATGAACGTGCGGTCGGGCCCGAGCGCGTCGCGGAAGATCGCGGCACGGCGCAGGTCGTCGGCGCGGTCGGCACCGACCTTCATCTTGAAGTGGGTGAAGCCCCCGGCGATGCCCTCGCGGCAGAGGCGGCGGATCTTCTCGTCGGAGTAGCCGAGCCAGCCGGCGGAGGTGGTGTAGGCGGGATAGCCGTCGCGGCGCATCTCGGCCTCGCGCGCGGCGCGGGTGGGTGCGAGTTTTTCCAGCATCGTCCGCGCCTCGTCGGGGGTGAGCGCGTCCGTGAGGTAGCGCCAGTCGACGAGCTCGACGATCTGCGCGGGCGTGAGGTCGGAGAGGAGCTTCCAGAGCGGCTTGCCCTCGAGCTTGGCCCAGAGGTCCCAGAGCGCGTTGACCACCGCGGCGGTGGCGAGGTGGATCACGCCCTTCTCCGGCCCGATCCAGCGCAGCTGCGAGTCGCCGGTCAGGTGCTTCCAGAACGCGCCGGGCGCCGAGGCGAAGGTCGCGATCGACTGGCCGACGACGAGCGGCTTCAGCGCCTCGATCGCGACGGCCACGATGTCGTTGCCACGGCCGATGGTGAAGGTGAGCCCGTGGCCCTCGACGCCGTCGCCGCGGTCGGTCTCGAGCACGACGTAGGCCGCGGAGTAATCCGGGTCCGGGTTCATGGCGTCGGAGCCGTCGAGCGCCAGCGAGGTGGGGAAGCGCACGTCGAGGACGCGCAGGCCGGTGATTTTGCCAGAGAAAGACATGGGGAGGGGCACCACTAATCCACACTGACGGGACACTAATGATGCAGGGTTCGGATTAGTGAGAACTTAGTGATTATTAGTGGTGAGAAGGCTCGTTCACTTTCCGGCGGCCCAGCCGCCGTCGATCATGAGGTTGGAGCCGGTGACCATCGCGGATTCGTCGGCCGCGAGGTAGAGCGCGGCGGCGGCGATCTCCTCGGGGCGCGCCATGCGGCCGGTGAGCTGGGTGGCGGCCATCTCGCGGTAGGCCTTCTCCGGGTCGGGATATTCGCGCACCCGCGCCTGCACCCACGGCGTTTCGACGCGGCCGGGGCAGATGGCGTTGAAGCGCACGCCGGTGTGCGAGTGGTCGAGCGCGAGCGCCTTGGTCAGGCCGACGATGGCGTGCTTGGAAACGGTGTAGGCGAAGCGGTCGCGCACGGCGACGACGCCGGCGACGGAGGCGAGGTTGATGACGCTGCCGCGCCGGCGCTCGAGCATGCCGGGGACGAAGGCCTTGCAGAGATTGAAGGTGCCGCGGACGTTGACCGCGTGCAGCCGGTCGAGGTCGGCGGCCGTCGTGCCGAGCAGGCTGCCGACGTGGCCGATGCCGGCGTTGTTGACGAGAAGGTCGACGGCGCCCACGCGTCCGGCCAGCGCCGTGACCGCGGCCGGGTCGCTGATGTCCGCCTCGGCGAAGTCGGCGGCGCCGCCGGCGCTGCGGATCGACTGCACCGCGGCGGCGCCCGCGACGGCATCGCGGTCGGCCACCCACACGCGGGCGCCTTGGCGGGCGAAGAGCTGGGCGATGGCCAGGCCGATGCCGGAGCCGGCGCCGGTGACGAGGGCGACTTTCTGGTTCAGGGAAAACATGGTGGGGGGAGCGCCAAGTGTCGGGTATCAGGCAACAGATGGCTTGGGCGGAAGAGAGAGGGGATCGGGGTCTTGGTCCTTGGTACCGGTCACTTGTTACTTGCGAGTCGATAGACTCGCGCGGCATTGCCGGCAAAGATGGCGGTTTGTTCGGCGGGCGACAAATGGGAAACCAAGAGGCGCGCCGCGTCGAGCCAGCGCCCATAGCCGCCCGCCAGCTTTGCGACCGGCCAGTCGCTGCCGAAGAGCACGCGCGCCGGGCCGAAGGCGGCCAGCACGTGGTCCACGTAGGGTTTCAGGCCGGCGGGCGTCCACGCCCGGTGGTCGGCCTCGGTGACCAGGCCCGAGAGTTTGCAGTCGACGTTGGGCAGGGCCGCGAGGGCGGAGAGGTGTTCGCGCCACGGATCGAGCAGGCCGGACCTGATGTCCGGCTTGCCGAAGTGGTCGAGGACGAAGCGCGTGTCCGGACACTCGTGCACCAGCTCGACCACCGCGGCCAGCTGGGGATGGCGGCAACAGAGGTCGAAGCTGAGCCCGGCGGCGCCGACCGCGCGCACGCCGCGGACGAACTCCGGGCCCATGCAGTAGCGCGGATCGGGCTCGTCCTGGAAGATGTGGCGCACGCCGCGCACGAGCGGGTGGCGCTGCAGCCCGGCGAGCGCGAGCGTCGTGGCCGGGCCGGCGTTGACCGCGAGCTTCGCGACGATGGCCGCGAGGCGCGGTTCGCGGGCGGCCAGTTCCTCGATCCACTTCACCTCGTCGCACGCCGGCGCGCCGCATTCGACGAAGACAAGCTGGGACGGGAAATGGCCCTGCGCCTCGGACTGCAGGTCGGCCGGCGTGTGCGGGCCGCCGATGGCCGGCACCCCGGCAAGCCATGGATACGGCAGCACCCGCTGGTCCCAGAAGTGCACGTGAGAATCGATGAAACTGAAGGCCATGGCTAAAGGACGGGGACGGAAATCTTGAAATCGAGAATCTTGAAATCAGGAATCTTGAAAACGTGGTCAGTGGAACGGAACGCTTGCCCCAGGCAAAGGCTCGGACTTTTCCCGATTCAGGATTTCAAGATTTTCAGTTTTCACGATCTCCTCAATCATGGTGGAAGACCTCCTCCATCCGCGTCCACCATTCGCCGGGCGCGCGGTCGGGCCACGGATCTTGCATCGGCTCCATCAGCGCCCACCAGCGCTTGGTCGCGGGATCGGCCGCCATGAGCTTCATGTCGGCGTCGAAGTCCTCGCCCCAGTACTCGAAGTAGGCGAAGAGCACGGAGTCGCGGTGGTAGATCGAGTAGTTGAGCAGGTTGCAGCGCGTGATCGTCGCCAGCACCTGCGGCCACACCGCCGCATGCTGGCGCTTGTACTCGGCGAAGTGCTCCGGCCGGACGCGGATCGTCATGCCATAGCGGACCGGTCGTTTCGGGGGGAAGGCGCTCATTTTAGGGCAGGGGAAATCTTGAAATCGGTAATCTTGAAATGGTAATCAGCGGGAAGCGTTCGGCGTTTTCACGATTTAGGATTGCTCGAACTGTCGCTTCGCTCGGTACAAGATTCTCAGTTTTCAAGATGAGGCTCGTTCAAGAAGACGCCTTCGTCGTGCAGGCGCGGTCGAAATGGACGTAGCCGCCGTCGACGTGGAGGATCTGGCCGGTGGTGTGCGACGCGCGGGGCGAGGCGACGAACACCACGGTGTCGGCGATCTCCGCGGCGGTCGTCATGCGCCGGCCGAGCGGGACGGAGCGGTTGATCTCGGCCAGGGATGCCGCCGGGTCGGGCCGCGTCGAGAGCCAGCGCTCGTAGAGCGGCGTCATGACCTCGGCCGGCAGGACGCAGTTCACGCGGATGCCGTGCTGGGCCAGGTCGAGCGCCCACTCGCGCGTGAGGCCGTTCATCGCGCCCTTGGCGGCGACGTAGCCGCTGGTGCCGCCCTGGCCGGTGACGGCGCACTTCGAGCCGATGTTGACGATCGTGCCGCGGCTGGCGATGAGCGCGTCGAGCGCGGCCTGCACCAGCACGAAGCAGTGGACGATGTTGCGCTCGAGCGACGCGCGGAAATCCGCCACGGGGCGGCGCAGGCCGATGCCGTCGTTGACGCCGGCGTTGTTCACCACGCAGTCGATGCGGCCGTGCCGGGCGAGGACGGCCGCGACCGCGGCGCGCACGGACGGCTCGTCGGTCATCTCGCAGGCGTAGGATTCCGCGCGCCGGCCGGCGGCGGCCAGCTCGGCGACGAGCTGCCCCGCCTCGGCGGGATTGCGGCCGAAAATGCAGGCGATGGCGCCCTCGGCGGCGAACGCGCGGGTGATGGCCTCGCCGATGCCCTTGGCGCCGCCGGTGACGACGATGACCTTGTTCTCGAGTTCGAGCTGCATGGATTGGGGGGGAAGGGGCTGGAGTCCGGAATTTTGGGGCCCGGGCGGGGGCACCCGGAACCTCGGGCCGGAGCGGCGGGACGTGCCGGGGGAAATCCCAGGATGGCTATTCCAAGCGGCGAATCCACCCCGCACCAATGGAGATACGTGGCATTGGGATGGATAATCTTGCCTTCCCGTCGGGTCGCCCGGCATACCCGGGCATGGCCTACCGCCCCAACCCCGCCCGCACGGGCGCCGTGCTTTCGACGCAGGTGTCGGGCTCCCGCTACTTCTTCCTCGGCCTGACGGGCACGAGCCGCGGCGGCGTGATCCCCGCCTACGGGGGCTTCGAGCAGTGCGATCCCGACTACGTGGTGCAGCGCGAACACTTCGATTTCTGCGCGCTGGAACTCGTCGCCGCCGGCGAGGGCACGGTGCGGCTCAACGGCGTGGAGAGCCCGCTGCGCGCGGGCAGCTTCTTCCACTACGACCACACCACGCGCCTCGAGATCCGCGCCGACCCGGCGCGCCCGATGGCGAAGTACTTCCTCTGCCTCACCGGCGCCCGGGCGCGGGCCCGCCTGCGCGCGGCCGGCATCCGGCCGGGCGGCGTGGCGCAGCTCGCGATGTTTCCCGAGGTGCAGCGCCTCTGGGAGGACGTCATCCGCGAAGGGCGGCACCACCGCGCGACCGCGGGCCGGCTGTGCGGCGCGCTGGTCGAGGTGCTGCTGCTGAAGGTCGAGGAGCTCGCCGGCTTCCCGGGCCCGCGCGGGGCCGGAGCAGCGGAGAACTTTCTCCGCCGCCAGA
>JBEHYX010000083.1:0-17696 GCA_048497945.1 Verrucomicrobiota bacterium
GGCCCGGCTGGAATTGCCAGCAACTGGAGACGGGGTGCCCTCACCCCGCGGAGCATCGGTGCGGGGTGAGGGCACCCCGCCGCCAAAAATCAGCAACCTCATCACCTTCGCGCCCGAGGGGGCGCGCGGGGTCGCCGCCTATGTCGACGGTCGCAAAACCGCGTCAGCTTAACCTCGACGAGCTCCTGCGGCTGAAATGGCTGCTGGGCGGCGCCATGTCGATGGTGGCGCTGTGGACCGTGTTCTTCCTCGATATCGAGGCGCTGAGCCTCGTGGCGATCACCGGCTCGGCCCTGCTGGCGGTGCTGGTGTGGCCGCAGCTGCCGGGACGCATCCCGCCGCTGGTGTGGAAGCTGGCCGTGCCCGCGATCATCGCGGCGATGGCGGTCGATTTCTACCTGAGCCCCGACACGCTGCCGGTGCTCATCCGCCTGGCCATCCTGCTCGTGCTTTACCGCGCGGCGTCGTACCGGAAGAAACGCGAGGACCTGCAGCTGCTCGTGCTCGGCCTGTTCCTGATCGTCGTGGCCGGCGTGCTCACGGTGTCGCTCGGCTTCGCCTTCCTGCTGCTGGCGTTCACGGCCTGCGCGCTGGGATTCCTCTTTGTCATCAACCTCATCGGCGCCGCCGAGACCGGCGCGGTGCGCACGGCCGAGGCGGAGACGGCGTGGACGCGGCTCGGCTGGCGGAGGTTCTTCGGCCGGCTCTGGGCCGTGCTCGACTGGCGCCTGCTGGCCTTCGCCGGGTCGCTGTTCACCGCGGTCGTGGTGATGTCCGGCCTGCTGTTCATGATCATCCCGCGCTTCGAGGTCGCGAGCGGCTTCTTCCTCGACCGCTACATCACGCGCAAGAGCCGGTCGGGCTTCACCGACACGGTGAAGTTCGGCGACGTCACCGACCTCGCGCGCGACGGCAGCATCGCGATGCGCATCGACCTCACCGATGCCAGCGGCATCCGCGAGCTGCCGTACTGGCGCCTGGTCGTGCTCGACGAGTACACGGCCGACGGCTTCAAGGTTTCCGCCGGCCTCAAGGCCGAGCTGCTGCGTTCGCAGCGCATCATCCAGCAGGTGCGCGGGCGCCCGCTCGGGCGCCGCACCGACGACGTCGGCGGCCTGTGGACCTTCTATGTCGAGCCCGGCGTGAGCCGTTACCTCCCGCTGCCGGGCAGCTACGGCGTGCTGCGCCTGCGCGACCCCGTGCCGCTCCAGCTCAGCCCGGGCAACCGCATCGCGGCGCTGCGCACGGAGCCGATGACGATGACCGCGTTCCAGCTCGACACGGTCGAGCTGACGCCGCTGCTGGCCGACGCGCGGTTCCCGCAGC
Organism: Verrucomicrobiota bacterium; assembly: GCA_048497945.1. GTDB lineage: Bacteria > Verrucomicrobiota > Verrucomicrobiia > Opitutales > Opitutaceae > Lacunisphaera. The sequence continues at coordinate 1,327 of JBEHYX010000083.1, forward strand.
TGTTGCGCCAGGCGGAAGCCGCCCCGCCCGCGGCGAACGACCTGTTTCGCTACGACCCGCGGCTCACGCTGCGCGGACCCGAAGGCCCGCAGAACGCCGCCGTGCTCCGGCGCGTGATCGCCGAGATCACCGGCGGCGCGACGCTGCCCGCCGAGGAGTTTGGCCGGCGCACGTCGGCCTGGTTGCAGGGGAAGCACGCTTACGCGCTGTCGGTGAAGATCCCCGCGGCGGAGGGCCAGGACAGCATCGTGCGCTGGCTGGATTCCAACGAGCCCGGCTTCTGCGAATATTTCGCGGCGGGTTTCACGGTGATCGCGCGGGCGGCGGGTTACCCGACCCGCGTGGTGGCGGGCTTCCATGGCGGCACGCTGAACGGCTTCGAGAATTATTTCATGGTCCGCAACTCCGACGCCCATGCCTGGGTGGAGATCTACGACGGCAAGGCGGCCTGGGTGCGCTTCGACCCGACGCCCGGCAACGCCGGGGCGAACGCCGCGCGCGCCTCCGCGGCGGCGCAGCAGGAGCAGGACAGCAGCTGGTCGGCGCGCATGGACAGCCTGCGCGTGCTCTGGTACCGGCGCATCGTCAACTTCGACTCACGCCAGCAGGTGCAGATGATCGAGAGCGTGAAGGCCTTCACGACCGATTCCAGCACGGCGCTGCGGACCCGGCTGGAGGATTTCTCCAAGCGCCTGAAGGCGTGGCTGGCGCGGCCGTGGGATGCGCAGCGCGTGGCGAAGGCCGCGGGCCTCGCGCTGGGGGCGGTGGCCGCGGCGTGGATTTTCGGTCGGCTGGTTCGTGCCGGCTGGCAACGCTGGCAGCGGCGCGGGCGACCGGCCGGCTATGACCCGGTGCGGCAGGCCGCGGGCCGGTGGCTCTCGCGCCTGAAGGGCGCGACGGGGGACAGGACCGCCGTTGTGGGCGACTTGCAGCGCCTGCGCTATGGCCGGCGGGAAACCTGGCCGGAGCCGAAGGGCGTGTTCCGCCGCGCGCGGGAAGCGCGGCGGGCGGCGCGAAGGTAGGGCGCGGACTATTCCTTCGACAGCTTCGGCTTCCGCGGGATCGGGTCCCCTCTATCAAGAGGGGTGGCCGAAGGCCGGGGTGTGTTGCTTGTGGCGGCCGGCCGGTTCGCATCGATCCAATTGTCGATAGCCAGAACCACGGCATCGAGGTCTGCTTTGACGGCATCATCCTTGAATCTGAGAAACCGAATGCCAAGGCGCTCAAGCCGCGCTTGGCGGTTTTCGTCATCCGGACCCTTCAAGCTATGACTGGCACCATCGATTTCCACGGCGAGCATCAGTTCGTTCGAGAAAAAATCCACGATATGGCGGTCAATCGGTTTCTGTCGGTGGAAATCGAAACCGCGCCGCTGACCGCGTTTCAGTTGTTGCCAGAGCAATATCTCCGACAGCGTGCTTTGGCTTCGGAGGATCCGAGCGAGTTTTTTTAGCTCCGGGTCGTACCATAGTTTCATGGTTGGATTGTGGACGATTCGCAGGGTGCGGAAACACACCCCGCCCCGGCGGGGCACCCCTCTTGATAGAGGGGACCCGAACCAGGGGAGCACAATCTTCGTTAGAAAAGCGTTAGTGCGGCAGGGGAGCGGAGTCCCCGCCCGCCCTTGCCTCACTGCAACGTCAGCATCGGCGGCTTGACCGGCGGATTGTCGCGCTTGTCCTTCCACGCCTGCAGGACGGCGTGGGCGACGGGGCCGGCGTTGGCGCCGCCGCCGAAGTTCTGGCCTTCCGCGCCCTCGAGCACGATCGCCAGGGCGATCTGGGGATTTTCCACCGGCGCGAAGCAGATGAGCCAGGCGAGCTCGATCTTGCCCTTTTGGGCGGTGCCGGACTTCGCCGCGCCGCGGAGGCCTTCGACGCGCGAGAAGCGGCCGGTGCCGATCTGATAACACTGCTCCATGCCCTCGAGGATCGCGTTGTAGTCCGACGGGGCGAGGCCGATCGCCGCGGTGTGCTGCGCCGGGCGCCTCGGGTCGTGGAGGATCGTGGGCTTGGTCTCGACCTCCCCGCGGGCGAAGGAGGCGGCGAAGCACGCGGCCTGCAGCGGCGTGATCAGCGTGTCGCCCTGGCCGATGGCGGTGTTGGCGGTGTCGCCGGCGCTCCACGGGCCGCGATCGGCGGCGTTGGCCTTTTTCCACGCGGGGTCGGCGACGTGGGGCGTCTTGAACTCATAGGGCAGCTCGATCCCGGTCGGATGATTATAGCCAAAACGCTTGGCCTCGGTGGCGATCAGTTCCGGACCGGTCTCCAGGCCGTAACGATAAAAGAAGACGTTGCAGGAATCGCGGATGGCGCCGCGCAGGTCGCGTTCGCCGTGGCCCGAGTGCAGGTGGCAGGGGAAGCGGCGGTTGCCGACCATGTAGTAGCCGGGGCAGATCACGCGCGAGTTGGCGGGATCGATGGCACCCGAGCGGAGGCCGGCGATGGAGGTGATGATCTTGAAGGTCGAGCCGGGCGGATACTGGCCCTGGATGGCGCGGTTGAGCCAGCCGCCGGCGTCCTCGATGGCCCGGGCCTCGTCGTGGCTCAGGCGCGGCACGAACGTGTTGAGGTCGTAATCCGGCTTGGACACGAGCGCGAGGACCTCGCCGGTCTTCACGTCGAGCGCGACGAGCGCGCCGGTGCGGTCCTTGCCCTCGCCATCCTTCATCGCGGCTTCGGCCGCGAGCTGCAGGTCGATGTCGAGGCTCGTGTTGATGTTCTTTCCCTGGACGGGCATGCGCTTCTCGACCGGGAGGTCCACCTTGTAGCCGGCCGGGTCGACCTGGTAGATCGAGCCGCCGGTTTCGCCTTCGAGGTCGGCGTCGTAGACCTTCTCCAAGCCGGTGCGCCCGGTGGAACCCTTCATCTTGAAGGTGAGCAGGTCCTCGCCGGGAAAGTCCTCGACCTCGGGGTCGTTGTTGATGCCGACGTAGCCGAGGGTGTGGGCGGCCGCGGATTCGTAGGGATAGTGGCGCGTGCTGGAGGTGTAGACCTGCAGGGGCGAGTTGACGGGCAGGCGCTCGATGAGGCGCGCGTATTCCTCGGGGGCGAGGTCGTCGAGCAGCACGTAGGGCAGCAGGAGGGTCTGGTTGACGTGGCGGCTGAGGTCGGCGGCGCGGATCTGCTCGTGACGGTTGAGGATGAAGTTGACCTGGTCGAGGTAGCGCTGGGCGACGGCGCCGCGGGCGATGCGCTCCATCTGCTCGGGGTTGGGCTTCTCGCCGGCGGGCGAATTCGCGTAGTTTTTCCGGATCACGCGGTACTCGGTGCGGAACTCGCCGCGCAGCTCGGCGAGGTCGAGCACGACGGAGAAGCGCGGGCGGTTGCCGACCAGCAGGCGGCCCTCGCGGTCGTAGATGTTGCCGCGCGGGCCGGGCGAGACGACGCGCCGGAGGTTCTGCAGGCGCTCGCGCTCGGCGTAGAGGCCGCTCTTGAACAGCTGCCGGTAGCCCAGGCCGCTCGTCAGGACGACGACGATCGCAATCACCACGCCATAGAACACCAGCAGGCGCGGGTTCTTGTGGGTGCGGCGTTCGATCAGACGGTTCACGCCCATACCTTACACGCTGCGCGGCGGCGCGTCAGCATCCTTGTGGCCTTCGGTGCGGAAAAGTTCACGCCCGGCGACCTCACCGTGCGGAGAGCAAGGGCGGCTTCGGCGCAACCCCGGCCCGCTGCTTCTCGAAATACTTTTGGAGGATCGCCTGGGCGACCGGCATGGCGTAGGTGCCGCCGCCGAAGTTCTCGCCGAGGTTTTCCCCCTCGATCATCACGGCGATGGCGATTTCCGGCTTTTCCAGCGGGGCAAAGCAGATGAACCATGCGCAATTGATCGTGCCGACCTTGCCGTCCTTGATGACGCGCTTCTGGGCGGTGCCGGTCTTGCCGGCGATGCGCACCCCGGGGATCTTCATCTTGGGCAGGGCGAGAAATTTGGCGGTGCCGTAGGTTGTGCAGCCCTCCATGCCTTCCAGCAGGGCGGTGCGTTGCGCGGGCGTCAGGCCGATGGGCGGAGCGTGCTGGGTGGGCGCGTGCGGGTCGTGCAGGATCGTGGGCTTGGTGTAGAGTTCGTCGCGGGCGACGGAGGCGGCGAAGCAGGCCATATCGAGCGGCGTCACCAGCACATAGCCCTGGCCGATGGACATGTTGGCGGTGTCGCCGGGAAACCAGCGTTCCTTCTGGGTCTTTTCCTTCCATGCCGGGTCCGGGACGACCATGCGGCTGGTTTCCCCGGGCAGCTCGATGCCAGTGCGCTGGTCGAGGTGGAAGCGCTTCGCCTCGGCGGCGACGCCCTCGGCGGTCGCGAGCCGGCCGGCTTCGTAGAAGAAGATGTCGCAGCTGTACGCGATGGCATCGGCGAGGTGGATCCCGTGGTGGTGGCCTTCGCCGTTTTCGCAATAGAAACGCTTGTTGCCGACCATGATGGTGCCGTCGCAGTCGACGATGGTCTGGTCGGTGCCGACCTTGCCGCTGCGCAGCGCGGCGATGGAGGTCAGGATCTTGAAGGTCGAACCCGGCGGGTAGGCGCCGGCGAGGGCTTGGTTGAACCACGCGCCGTCTTCGTTGATCTTGGCGGCCTCTTCAGTCGTGAGGCGCGGCACGAAGGAGTTCAGGTCGTAGTCGGGCTTGCTGCTGAGCACGAGCACCTCGCCGGTGCGGACGTCGAGCGCGACGGCGGCGCCGGTACGATCCTCGCCGTCGGAGTTCTTCATCTTCGCCTCGGCCGCGAGCTGCAGGTCGATGTCGAGGCTCGTGGTGATGTTCTTTCCCTGGACGGGCATGCGCTTCTCGACCGGGAGGTCCACCTTGTAGCCGGCGGGATCGACCTGGTAGATGGCGCCGCCGCTTTCGCCCTGCAACTGGTCCTCGTAGAGTTTCTCGAGCCCGGTGCGGCCGGAGGCGCCCTTCATCTTGAAGGTGAGCAGGTCATCGCCGGGGAAATCCTCGACCTCGGGGTCGTTGTCGACGCTGATGTAGCCGAGGGTGTGGGCCGCGGAGGAATCGTAAGGATAGTGGCGCGTGCTGGAGGTGTAGACCTGCAGGGGGGAGTTGACCGGCAGGCGCTCGATGAGGCGCGCGTATTCCTCGGGGGCGAGGTCGTCGAGCAGCACGTAGGGCAGCAGGAGGGTCTGGTTGACGTGGCGGCTGAGATCGGCGGCGCGGATCTGTTCGTGGCGGTTGAGGATGAAGTTGACCTGGTCGAGGTAGCGCTGGGCCACGGCGCCGCGGGCGATGCGCTCCATCTGCTCGGGGTTGGGCTTCTCGCCGGCGGGCGAATTCGCGTAGTTTTTCCGGATCACGCGGTACTCGGTGCGGAACTCGCCGCGCAGCTCGGCGAGGTCGAGCACGACGGAGAAGCGCGGGCGGTTGCCGACCAGCAGGCGGCCCTCGCGGTCGTAGATGTTGCCGCGCGGGCCGGGCGAGACGACGCGCCGCAGGTTCTGCAGGCGCTCGCGCTCGGCGTAGAGGCCGCTCTTGAACAGCTGCCGGTAGCCCAGGCCGCTCGTCAGGACGACGACGATTGCAATCACCACGCCATAGAACACCAGCAGGCGCGGGTTCTTGTGGGTGCGGCGCTCGATCAGGCGGCTCATCTCAGGGAAAATTCCAAATTTCAGGCTCCAAATCCCAAACCAACCGGGAGAAACCCGAACCGAAGCAAAAATGCCGGGAAAGCAAACATGCCGGATTGGCGTTTGTGATTTGGGCCCTGGGTTTTGGAATTTGCCGGTGCTAGCGGTGCATCGGTCTTCCGGTCTCGGGATGGATGGCCGCGAGCTCCATGGCGCGGTCCTGCAGGGCGATGAACCACGGGGTCACCAGGGCGATGACCACTTGGGAGAAGAAGAGATCCACGAAGATGCGCAGCCAGGCGGAGGCGGGCCGCGGGTTGGCGCTGACCAGCAGGAAGGAAAGCGCGATGACGAGGAACAGGTTGGCCAGCAGCGCGACGACCGTTGCGAAAATGGCGCCCTCCCGCGGGAAGCGGTGGCGCCCGTAGAGCACGGTCACGTGGATGAGGGTGAAGAGAAACAGGCTGGTGCCGAACGGCACCGGCTCGACAGCGTCGACCATCAGCGCGGTCAGGATCGTGGCGGTCAGGCCGTGGGCGGGGTCGAGGCGCAGCGCCGGGTAGGTGACGAGCAGGCCGCCCAGGTAAAGGTAGAACGACGACGCGCCGAAGAGCGGCAGGTGCACGACGCCAAGGTAGTGGTTGGCGAGGCCGATCAGCCACCAGAGCACGAGGTTCGCCAGCGTGACGATGAGCCAGCGGGGATCGTAGCGGCGCATGGTCAGGGCGAGAGGCGAGAGGCCAGGGGCGAGAGGCCCGGCAAGGCCATGTGAACAGCTCCGGAGCTGATGACTTCGGGTGACATTACTCGTCCGGGTTGAGCGGGATCAGCACGGTGACCTCGGTCAGCGTACTGAGGCGCGGGTCGAGCGTGACTTCACCGTTTTTGAACAGGCCGTCGGCGCTGGGTTCCAGATGGGTGATGTCACCGATGGTCAGGCCGGGCGGGAAAACGCCGAGGCCGGAGGTGACGAGGCGCTTCTGGGGGTTGGCGCCGCCGGCGTAGATGTCGAGCGGCACGAAGTCGACCGTGCCGCGGGGCGAGCTGAAGGAGTTGTTGAGGCCGCCCTGGTAGCTCACGGGGCGGGTGTCGCCCTGCACCGTGGCAGCGAGGCGCAGGGTGGGGCTGGTGACAAGGTCGACCACCGAGGTGTACTTGTGGACCTCGGTGATGCGGCCGACGACGCCGCCGGCGAAAACCACGGGCGCGCCGACGGTGATGCCGTAGTTGGAGCCCTTGCGGATGATCAGGCGCTGCCACCAGCCGGAGAAGTCGCGCCGCGCCACCCGCGCGGGCTCGAGCCGGTATTCCGGCATCGAGGGCAGGTTGAGCAGGTTCTCCAGGCGCAGGATCTCGCCCTGCAGGTAGGCGTTCTGGCTGTTGGCGTACTCGTACTCGGCGATGAGGCCGGACACCTGCTGGCCGGCCTTGAGGAGCTCGTCCTTGGAATGCAGGCGGTTCGCCCAGAAGGTCTGCAGGTCGCGCACGAACGAGTCGGCAACGGCGAGCGGGGCCTGGATCTCGAAGAACGAGGCGCGCGTGAAGACGCGGGCGGCCAGCGGGAGGAAGACCCAGGCGAGGAGGATCAGCCCGAGGGTGACGAACGGACGGGCCTGGTCGAAACGTTTGGGCAGCACGACGCGCGCGGCGGAGGCCGGCCTCCGTTTAGAGGTCCGCGGCGATCCGGCGGTAGTCCTCGATGTTGTTGATGAACACGCCGGTGCCGTTGGCGACGGCGGAGAGCGGGTCGTCGGCCACCGTGACGGCCAGGCCGGTCTTCTCGGAGAGGAGCTTGTCGACGCCGCGGATGAGCGAGCCGCCGCCGGCCATCACGAAGCCGCGGTCGACGAGATCGGCGGAAAGTTCCGGCGGGCAGCGCTCGAGCGTGATGCGCACGGCCTCGACGATGGCGCCGATGGTGTCACCCATGGCCTCGCGGATTTCCTGCGAGGTGATGTGGATCGTCTTCGGCAGGCCGGCCACGGAGTCGCGGCCCTTGACCTCCATCGAGAGCTCGGTCTCCAGCGGATAGGCCGAGCCGATGGTCATCTTGATTTCTTCCGCCGTGCGCTCGCCGATCAGCAGGTTGTAGGCGCGCTTCATGTAGTTGATGATGGCGAGGTCGATCTCGTCACCGGCCACGCGGATGGACTTCGAAAACACGATGCCGTTGAGCGAAATGATGGCGATCTCGGTCGTGCCGCCGCCGATGTCGACGATCATGTTGGCCGCGGGTTCGTCGACCGGGAGGCCGACGCCGAGGGCGGCGGCGAACGGCTCGGGAATGGTGTGGACCTCGCGCGCGCCGGCGTGGGTGGCGGACTCCATCACGGCGCGCTTCTCGACCTCGGTGATGCCGGACGGAATCGCGATGCAGACGCTCGGCTGGGGAAAGGTTTTCCCGCCGTTGGCCTTGCGGATGAAATAGCGGAGCATCGCCTCGGTGATGTCGAAGTCGGCGATGACGCCATCCTTCATCGGACGGATGGCGGTGATGCTGCCCGGGGTGCGGCCGAGCATGACCTTGGCCTCGTCGCCCACGGCGCGCACGCGGCGCGAATTGGTGTACACCGCCACGACGCTCGGCTCGCGGAGCACGATGCCCTTGTCCTTGACGTAGACGAGGGTGTTGGCGGTGCCCAAGTCGATCCCGATGTCGTTGGAGAAAAGTCCCAGCAGTTGATTGAACATGTGGCGGTGACGGGGTTTCCAAATCAAAGCCGTGGCTCCGCGAAATTGTCAAAAGCAAACTCGTTGAGCCAGCGAACTTTCTGCGAGCTTTCGTAGCGAGCCAAACGACCGCTTTGGAGGCGGGACTATCAGTCCCGCGGATTGTCCGGCTTCGAATGCGAGCTTCGCGGGACCACTGGTCCCGCCTCCAATCGGTTTCAGGCGGATTTCAGCACGTCCAGCATCTCGGCGTGGATGCGGCCGTTGCTGGCAACGTAACGGCCCCGATCGAGACGCTGCGGCTGGTCGCCACCGGCGTAGTCGGTGACTTTGCCGCCGGCTTCGCGGGCGATGAGCATGCCGGCCATGACGTCCCACGTCTTCAGGTCCTTCTCCCAATAGCCATCCACGCGTCCGCACGCGACATAGCAGAGGTCGAGCGCGGCGCTGCCGAGGCGGCGTTCGCCCCGGATGCGGCGCAGGAAAGCCGCCCATTCCCGCAGGTTGTTGTCGGGATTGGTGTGCTTGTCATAGGGAAAACCGGTGGTGACGACCGCGTCGATCAGCGCGGCGGTGGCCGAGACGCGGATGGGCTGGCCGTTGAGCCGGGCACCGCCGCCACGGATGGCGGTGAACAGCTCGCCCCGGGTGGGATCGAAGACCACGCCCAGCAGGGGTTCGCGGTCGGCGGTCGCCAGCGCAATGCTCGTGCAGAAATGCGGGAGCTTGCTGGCGAAGTTCACCGTGCCGTCGATCGGGTCGACGTACCAGTGGTGGGAAGCGGTCGCGGCCGGCGCGCCCTGGCCGCCGCCTTCCTCGCCGACGATGTGGTGATCGGGAAACTTCGCGCGCAGCGCCGCGACGATGGCGGCCTCGGCCTCGGTGTCGGCGGCGGTGACGATGTCGATCCGGCTGCTCTTGAGCGTGGTCGGGATCGGTGCGGCGTAGTGGCGCAGGATGATTTCGCCGGCCTGCCGGGCAATGGCTTCGATTTCCGGGAGTGTTTTTGCCAGGTCCATGACAGAGGAGATGGAGTGCTGGTCTGAAAACCGCGAGCCTGCGTTCCCGAGGTGGAGCCCGACCTCCGGGCGGGCTAAAAAACGCTCGCTGGGAAAACCGGCCCGGAGGTCCGGTTCCACCTTGGCGCAGCGAGCGCGTTCGGCCGGCTCATTTCTCCGCGACCGGGAACGGCGCGTAGGTCTGGCTCGGCTTCAGGTCCTCGATCAGCTCGTCGAGGGTCTTGGCGCCGAGCGTGGCGGGCAGAACCTGGGCGAGCTTCTCATGGTAATGGGCCAGGATCGGGTCGACGTTCTCGAGCAGGCCGGCGGTCGGGGCCTCGCCGTAGTTCTCGAACTCGCGGCGGAATTCATCGAGCGTGATCTGGTTCAGCGGGCGCGCCGGCTGGTAGCGCAGGTCGTTCTGGTCGGCGCCCTCCGACGGCGGCAGCTCGGAGATGAGCTTGATGTCGACGAGGCGGTTGAGGCTCTCGTTGAGCACCTGCGACGGGATGCGGATGAGGTGCGAGAGCTCGGTGACCGAGTAGGCGGGCGCGGCGACCTTGAAGCGGCGGCAGATGAGCAGGAGCACGACCAGCGACATGCTCTCGCGCGTGGCGTGGTTGAGGCTGTGCCACGCGGTCTGGCTGCTGCGGTAGCGGACGTTCTGGAAGGCGTAGGTGATCTGGCCGCCGACCAGCACGAAGAACCAGAAGATGTACAGGCCGACCATCAGGATCGGCATGATGCTGACCGAGCCGTAGAGGCTCTTGGAGAGGATGACGCGCTTGAAGTAGAGGAACGCGAGGTAGTTGTTGAGGAAGAGCAGGGCGGTGACGAGCACCGCGCCGAGCAGCGCGGCGCGCCACTTCACCCTCGTGTGCGGCACGAGGCGGTAGAACAGCGTGAGGATCACCACGAGCAGCAGCACCGAGCCCGACGGCAGCAGCCAGACGAAGAAGCTTTTCAGCTGCGCCCCGAGCGGGATTTTCTCGAAGAATACGTTCATGAACGCGCCGGCCGAGAGCAGCGTCAGCGAGGCGAAGAAGAGCAGGGCGCCGAGCGTGATCACGCTCCAGTAATAGACGATGCGCGCCATCCAGCTGCGGCCGCGCCGCACGCCCCAGATGTCGTTGAAGGTGTTCTCGATCGTCGTGAACAGGCCGATGACAATGACGAAGAGCGTCAGGATGCCGATGATGCCGGCGGTGCTCGAGCGGGAGCTGCTGATGAAATTGTTGATGAGCTGCACCATCTCCGGGTCGGGCGGCGGGGCCGCGACGGCCGCGGGCGCGGCCTGGCCCGCCGGGGCGGGGGCGGCGTGGGGCGCCGGCTGGTCGTGCTCGTGGCTCTTGCGCTCGCTCTCGTTGGCCTTGTCGTATTGCGCGACCTGCGGGGCGATGAAGCTGATGACCTTGTTCAGGCCCTGCGCGGCGAGCGCGGGGTCCTTGTTGCCGAGGGCGAAGCCCGAGATGAGCACGGCGATGGCGATGAGCGGGCCGAGCGCGAGCAGCGAGCTGTAGCTGAGCGCCGCGGCGCGGATGGCCACATGCATCTCATTCAGGCCGGAGAGCGTGATGGAAACCACCCGCAGCAGCGCGTAGCTGCGGCTCTTCAGCGTCTTCTCCTTGATGAGCCCCGCCGCCCAGATGTCGTGGCTCCAGAAGCGCCGGAACCGGGTCAGGAGCTGGGCCAGCGGCATGGACGGGTCCGGCGCCGCCGGTTTAGACGTAGGACATCGTCGCGAGCATGGCCATGCCGCCGAGGCCGAGGAACGCGGCGACGCCGAGCGGGATGTAGCTCAGGAAAATCGTGCAGAAATACAGGCCGACGGAACCGGCGGCCACCGCGATCATCGGGGTGAGCTGGCCCTGGGTCATGAAGAGGAACCCGAGGAAGCCGAGGCCGAACACCGCGCGGAAACGCACGAACGGATAGAGGGTGATGACGCCGAGCAGGAGGAGCAGGCCGATGATCGCGTCGACCAGGCCGAGCACGACGCCGGGGAAGTTCATGATCTTCGCGAAATCCATGGTCTGCAGCGCGTCGATGCCCGGCAGGATGAGCGCAACAGCGCTGGCGAAGGAAATGATGGCGGCAGAACGCGTGCCCCAGATGGCCGCGTTCATCATGATGAGGTTCTTGTCCTTCTTGCCCTTGGTATCCTCGGTGCGGCCTTCGGCGGCGTCGAGGAACTGCTGCACGGTGATCGGCGGGGCGCTGTCGGTCTTCTCCTCGTTGACCGCCTTGAATTCCTTGTGCTTGAAACCGATCCGCTTCTTCTCGGGCCAGAGGACGGCCTTCATCTCGGGGTTGGCGGAAATGAGGAGCCACTGCTCCGTGGTGGCGTCGTAGTAATACGTCTCGGGCGTGACCTGGCCGGCTTCGACCAGGGAGGCGAGCTGCTCGATCGTGAAGGGACCGCGAGCCTCGGTATCGTTCACCCCGCGCACGTAGATCTCTTGGTTGGCCATGGTGCGGGCGATGTTGGCGGCTGGTCAGGGAGCCGCAAGGCGGAAGTCCGTCAAAGAAATCACAAATCCCACATCACAAATCCCAAAGAAACGCTGCAACGAGCCAAGGTTTGGGATTTGGTGTATTGGGTTTTGAGATTTGAGGCTACATCCGCTCCAGCGTGCGCAGCCCGAGCAGGTGCAGGCCCGTTTCGAGCGTCACCAGCGTGCGGTGGCAGAGCAGCAGGCGGCGGGCGCGGACGGCCGGCTCGTCGACGATGACCTTGTCGGCTGCGTAGAACGTGCTGTAGGCGCCGGCCAGCTCGAACAGGTAGAGGCAGAGGAAGTGCGGGCGCAGCTGGTGGGTCGCGGACTGCACGGCGACGGAGAACTGCACGAGCTTGCGCGCGAGCGCGAGTTCCTGCGCGGACTCCGGGGCACTGGCGCCGCCGACCGGCGGCGTGGCGGCGTCGAGATTGGCCTTGCGGAAGATCGAGCGCACGCGCGTCACCGCATACAGCAGGTACGGCGCGGTGTTGCCGTCGAGCGCCAGCATCTTGTCCCACGAGAAAACGTAGTTGCTGCTGCGGTTCTGCGCGAGGTCGGCGTACTGCACCGAGCCGATGCCGACGATGCGCGCGATCTCGCGGCGCTCGTCCTCGGGGACCTCGGGGCTCTTCTCGGATACGAGTGCGAAGGCGCGCTCCTCGGCCTCGTCGAGCAGGGCCTTGAGCTTGATGACGTCGCCGTCGCGGGTCTTCAGCGCCTTGCCGTCCTCGCCCGTGACGGCGCCGAACGTGACGTGATGCAGCTCCGGCACGCGATAGCCCTTCGCGGCGAACCATTTCCTGACCGTGAGATAGAGCTGCTCGAAGTGGTCGGCCTGGCGGAAGTCGGTGACGACCACGATGCCATCGGCCTTGAAGTGCTCGGCGCGGTAGAGCGCGGTGGCGAGGTCGGTCGAGGCGTAGTTGCTCGCACCGTCGGCCTTGCGGATGAGGAACGGCTGCTTCGCGAAGCGCGGGTGCTCCGGGTGGAAGACGACCTGCGCGCCCTCGCTGACCTGCGAGAGGTTGGTCTCGGCGAGCTCGCGGTAGATGCGCTCGACCTTGTCGTTGTAGAACGACTCGCCGAGGTTGTGGTCGAAGTGGATGCCGAGCCGCTGGTAGATCTGCTCGAAGGCGGCGAGGCTGACGTCGGAGAATTTCTTCCACAGCGCGACGTTCTTCGGGTCGCCCTGTTGGAGCTTCACGAGCTCCTGGCGCGCTTCCTCGAGTTCGATGGAGCCGTCCGGCGTCGCGGCGTGGCCGAGCTTGTAGAGGCGCTCGAGTTCCTCGATCGGCTCGCTCAGCAGCGCCTCGTCATCGGCCCAGCGCTTGAAGCCGTAGATGAGCTTGCCGAACTGCGTGCCCCAGTCGCCGAGATGGTTGTCGCGTATCACCTTCGCGCCGGTGAACGCGAGCAGCCGGCAGATCGCCTCGCCGATGACGGCGGAGCGGAGGTGACCGACGTGCATCTGCTTCGCGGTGTTGGGCGACGAGTAGTCGACGACCCAGGTCTGGCCGGCGTGGGCGCGGGCGGCGCCGGCGCGCAGCTGCTCCTCGGTGCCGTATTGCTGGAGCCACGCGAGCAGCGCGGCGGGTTTGACGCGGAAGTTGATGAAGCCCGGGCCAGCGAGCGAAATGTCGAAGTCGTCCTTCACGCCGGCGCCGAGTGCGTCGACGACCTGCTGCGCGAGCGCGCGCGGGTTTTGCTTTTCGCGCTTGGCGAAGGCGAGCGCGCCGTTGGCCTGGAAATCGCCGTGCGCCGGGTCGGCGACCCGCACTTCCGGGTCGAAACCGCGCTCGATCAAGCCGAGCGGGGAGGCGGCACTGCGAAGTGCGGCGTCGAGGTGGGCGGCGACGTCGAAAGGGAGACTCATTGCCGCATTGAGGAATTGCGCTTGGCTTTGAGCAAGAAGGATTTTCGCGGTTCGCCGGATGGCATTTCCAAGCGTTTTTTGAGGGCCATTTCCCGTGGGCAACAAGTTGGTAATAACCCTACTTTGAGCTCGACAAAATTCCCTAAACCTATTGCCTCTGCGAGCTTTGCGCCGCAAGGCGCTCACCCCGCTCTTTACTGTGACATCCATGAGAAAACGTCCCATTCCCACCCGCCGGTTCATCAAGCCTTCGTTTACTTCCCTCATTGAGAAGAAGCGCGACGGGCAGGAATTCACCCAGGAGGAAATCCGCTATATCATCGACTCCACGCTGGATGGAGAGATGCCGCAGCACCAGCAGGCCGCCCTGTTGATGGCGATTTACTTCGCCAACATGTCGGCGCAGGAGACCGCGATCCTGACGGAAGAGATGATGCTCTCCGGCGAGGTCATCGACCTCTCGCATATCGCGAAGCCGAAGATCGACAAGTACTCGACCGGCGGCGTGGGCGACAAAACGGCGCTCGTGCTCGCCCCGCTTGCGATGGCCAGCGGCGTCGTCGTCCCGATGATGTGCGGCGTCGAGCAGGAGTTCGTCATCACGACGCTCGAGAAGCTCTCGGCCGTCCCGGGCTTCAAGAGCCACATGACGATCCAGCACTTCCAGGACCAGCTGGCCCGCGTCGGCGGCGCCATCGCCGAGCAGAGCCCCGAACTCGCCCCGGCGGACAAGATCTTCTACGACCTGCGCCTCGAGACCGGCACGATCCCGAGCCTTCCGCTCATCACCGGCAGCGTGCTCTCCAAGAAGCTCGCCGAGGGCGCCGAGGGCCTCGTGATCGACGTGAAATGGGGCAACGGCTCCTTCATCAAGGATCTCGAGCAGGCCAAGCAGCTCGCCCGCTCCATGACCCGCGTCGGCCGCTCCATGAAGCGCCGCTGCGTCGCGCTCGTCACCGACATGAACCAGCCGCTCGGCGACACCGTCGGCACCGCGCTGGAAATCAAGGAGGCGATCGCGCTCCTCAAGGGCGAGGGCCCGGAGGACATGAAGGAACTCGTGCTCAAGCTCGGCATGGAGATCGTCCGGCTCGCCGGCGTCGCCGGCTCGACGCTCTCGGCCAAGCAGACCGTGCAGCGCCACCTCACCGATGGCTCGGCCCTGGAGAAGTTCAAGGACATGATCCGCGCGCAGGGCGGCGACACGTCGTTCATCGACCACCCGGAGAAATTCCCGACGGCCCGCCACATCCGCAAGCTGCCCGCCCCGAAGCGCGGCTACGTGCACACGATCAACGCGGCCATGATCGCCAAGGGCGTCTCGCTCCTCGGCGCGGGCAAGGACCCGGCGCACCACAACAAGATCGACTACGCCGTCGGCGTCTCGGAGATCAAGAAGGTCGGCACGCAGGTCAAGCAGGGCGAGCCGCTGATGATGATCCACTACAACGACGAGGCGAAGCTCGAGCAGGCGCTGAACTACTTCAAGGACGCCTACCGCCTCGCGCCGAAGCGCCCGATCCCGCCGCCGCTCGTCGTCGAGCGTGTGGCGTAAGGCCATTAACTTCCAGGCCGGTCCTTCAGGACCGGCCTTTTTATTGATGGAGGCGGGACTATCAGTCCCGCGCGGTGCGGGACCGCTGGTCCTGCCGCCAATAAAACACGGGCACCCAAGGGAGCCTCTGCCGGTCAATGCAGGGAAGCTCCTGCCATGAACATCAACTACCTCATCTCCGTCCTGTGCCTGGTCATGTGGATCGTCGCGCTGGTCGACTGCCTCAAGAGCAGTTCGCCCAACAAGGTGGTCTGGATCATCGTGATCATCCTGCTGCCGTTCCTCGGCTCGATCCTCTGGTTCGTCCTCGGCAAGTCCGGGCGCTGACGCCCGGCCGTTGCCTGGCAACCCGTCGCCGCGCACCGGCGAGCGGGTAGCCCGGCGCCACCCCGCCTGTCCCGGCTGTATGCGCTTGGGACAGGCCTTTTCTTGTTGCCCGCGGGCCGGGGTGTTTCCTGATGAAACGCCGGAATGAAACGCCCGCGTGCCTGCTGGTTTGTTGTCGCCCTTGCCCTGCTTGCGCTGACGGCCTCCGCCGCGCCCGATCCGCGCGTCGCCTGTGCTCCCGTCGTCGGCGCCGACCGCACCGTGACCTTCCAGCTGGATTGGCCCAGGGACGCCAAGGTGGAGCTGCTGGCGCGCGGCGACGGGCGGCACAGCGACTTTCCGCTGCCGGTTTATCCCATGGCCCGCGAGCCCGATGGCGTCTGGCGCGTCACGATCGGTCCGCTGCTGCCCGGCCTCCACCTCTACCGCTTCCGCGTCGACGGGGTGGAGATCGTCGATCCGGGCAATATCTCCGTGCAGCCGTTTTTCCGCGGTGCATGGAGCAAGGTCGAGGTCCCGGACCCGGCACCCGTGCCCTGGACGCCGCGGTCCGGCGTGCCGCACGGACGGATCGAGGTCCGCCGCTTTGGCGCCCAGGCGGTGGGTTGGACGCGCCCGGTCCAGGTCTACCTGCCTCCCGGCTACCGCGAAGGCGCGGGCCCGGGGCTGCCGGTGCTCTATTTGCTGCATGGCGCGGAATACAACGAGGCCGACTGGATCGAGGACGGGCTGCTGCCCGCCATGCTCGACAACCTGATCGCGAGCGGCCGGGCCCGCCCCATGATCGTCGTCATGCCACTCGGCTACAGCCGGCTGCCGATCGCCGCCGCGATCGCGCCGCGCGACGAATACGAGCAATGGTCGGCCCAGATTC
>JBEHYX010000084.1:0-17655 GCA_048497945.1 Verrucomicrobiota bacterium
CGGCCAGCGAATCATGGCCACCAGGCGATAGCCGTGTTCGCGCAGCGCGGTGAGCGCCGCGCGGCGTTCGGCCACGGTCGCCTTGGGGCTCACCGCCGGCCAAAGCGAGACCTCCGCCCCGGCTTCATCGCGCACCATCGACCGCTCGAGATCGCGCAGCCTGAGCCACGAACCGGCCGGCGGCGTCGGCAGCCCCGGGACCGCCAACAGGTCCCGGGTCGCTTCCGGCGAGAGCCCGGTGTCGAAGCTGGCGGCGTGGGCGAGCGAGGCCGCCACCGCAAATGCGAGAGCTGAAACCTGAGACCTGAAACCTGAAAGAGGATGATGCATGCAGCTCAGTGGAAGCTGACGACCTGCAGTGGTTGTTCAACGTCCGTGTTCCAGTCGAGCCAAGCTCCGTCGACGAGCGGCAATCCAAAATCCACGCCGGCGGTCATGGACCGCCGCTACAGAGCACGCTTTGCCAGCGAGCTCGACACCGATCGAATCAACGCGCTGGGGTCAGCGCGTTCCACCTCGCGCCGATCACTCCTGCCGAAACCGGTGCGGTGATAACCTATTCGCTTTCCGCTCGCGGTTTGCGATCGATCAGTCGTCGGCCCTCTGTCCTCTGTCTACCGTCCCTGTTCCCTGTCATCCGTCGTCTGTCCTCTGCCGTCCGACGTCTGCCATCCGCTTACCGCCTCCCGCTTGCCGCGTCGTCGGGCGCGCCGTAGCGCACCGCGATGACCGCGAGCACCAGCCAGGTGATGAGGATCGCCGGGTTCTGGAACGGAAAATCGAAACTGGCGTGGGCCAGGGTCTGCAGCAGGCCGAGCGCGAGCAACAGCGCGGGCAGGCGTTTCCAGATTCCGCCGCGAACGAGTTGAACAAGCCACCACAAGCCGCCGGCGGCAATCAGCAGGACGCCCCCCAGGCCGAGCTCGATCGGCAGCTGCAGCCAGTCGTTGTGCGCATGCTCCCAGAAGAGCTTTCCGCCCTTGTAGCTGCCGGCGAAACGCCGGATGTATTCCGGAAACAGATAGCGGAAACCACCGGCGCCGGTGCCGCGCGGCCAGGTGTTGGAAAGCATGTCCAGGCTGGCGGTGTTGGCCTCGAGGCGCTGGCTGAGACTCACATCCATGCGCTCGGGATTCGACAATTTTTCGAAGTGGTCGACCACCCGCCGAAAATCCAGCTGCGCGATGGCAAAGATAACGACGAACGCGACCATGCCGGCGATGGTGAAGGTGACGACGCGCGGCGTGGTCGAACTGACCCGGGAGAAATAGCGATGGACGCCGAAAACCAACGCCGCGCCCACGAAATAAAAACCGAGGATGCCCGTGGCCCCGCGCGAGTAGGTGAAGATGACGGCAAAAAACAGGCCGATCGCGCCCAAAACGTACAGCAGCGCCGGACTGGAATGGGCGTGTTCCTTGACCGCACGTTCATAATAGCGGGCGCCGAGCATGACACACACCACGGCCATCAGTGCGAGGTAGGCACCGGCATGGTTTTTGTAGATGAAGCTGGCGAAAGTGATCGCACCCAGCTTGCGCCCCAACCAGAGCAACTGGTCGGGGGCCTGGTTCGCGCGCAGGAAGAAACCAACGAGCGCCAGCACCAGCGCGTTGCCCGCCAGGACCGTCAACAGGAGCGTCAACGAGCGCCGGCGGGTCAGGCCAATCCAGGCCGCGCACAGCGTCAGCCACGCCGAGGCGTAGATGATGAACTGGCGCCAGACGTTGAAGCGCTCGAAGGGCGTGTCGACCGACGTCGGCAGCCAGGAAAGGTTGGGCACCGGGACCAGCCACCAGTACGAGCCGTTGGTGGTGTAGCGCCAGGAAGGGTTGAGCGCTTGCGCCAGAATGTAGAGAAGCAAAGCCAGACCCAACCAGAACGGAGGAAAACGAAGCAGGCGCGCAATCGGAGACCTGAAACTTGAAACCTGAAACCTGAATTTTTTCTGATCCACTGAGTCCGGACTTTCAGGTCTCAGGTCTCCGGTCTCAGGTTTCCCTGCCCACAGGGCAGTCACGAAGCCGATGCCCGCAAGGCATAGGCTCGTGAGCTGGCTCCACGCATGCATCGTGCCGAGCGCCCATGGTAGGAAACACAGGTGAAGGCTCAGAAGAAAGAGCACGCGCTTGTCGCCGGAGGGGAGCGGGCGGGAATGACGCATGCCACGAAATCGGTTCAATTCGCGTTTAGCTGCGAGGGAAAAACGGGATTCCTTCGGCATCGGGGTAACACACCCTAGTACGAATAGGGTGTGCGCCAAGGATTATCAGGTATAAAGCCCTCTTTATAGCACCAACTGCTTAATCGTTAGGTTATTAAGCTGAATGCAATCCGCGCCGTTTTCACCCCAAAATTCGAGAGTTTGACCCCGGAATCGGAGGGCGGACGACAGACGACGGAGGACGGAAGACAGATGACGGAGGGCGGACGACAGATGGCGGATATCAGAAGACAAGAGCGTCGATTTCGAGATGTAGCGGCGCTCTATGAGCGTCGATTTCAAACAGTCTGGTGTAGGGCTGCCGCCCCTCGATGGACTCGGGGCCAGCCTCGCGGCCGGTTTCCACACCGGCGCCGATCGTCGCTGTGGAAAGCGACGACCACCTCTTTCAGTGACCGCCCGCAGGGGCGGGGAAACCCGAGGGCTGAGACCTGAAACCTGAAATCGATCAAATCAGCCCAATCGATAACTGCAAAATCCAGCATCGGCTTCGGAATGGACTTGTTCGCCATCTGACGTCCCGGGCGCCTTTCCTTTCAGGTTTCAAGTTTCAGGTCTCAGGTTTCGCCTTAGTCGATCCGCCCTTCATCAAACTCTATTAAATCCACGACGCTGACGATCTGCTCGACGCGATCGGCGCAGCCCATGTTGGTCAGCGCCTCCTTCAGGAAGGCGCGACCGCTCTCGGTCATGCCCTTCTGCACGTAGTCGCGGTTCCATTTCGCGGCGCGCAGGTCGGCGGGGAAAAGCTGCCGCAGCTTCGCGTCGATCTCCGCGTCGTCGGCCGCGTCCATGACGATCTTCTCCACCGCGACGGGGTCGACGCCGAGGTGCAGGCAGAGAAACCGGTCCATGCCGCGCTTGTAGTTCTTGGCGTAGCTCGCGGGCAGCGCGCCGTGCGCCTTCACGTGTTTGATCTTGGCGATGAACCGCGGCAGGTGCAGCAGGCCGGTGGCCGGGTGCGGCAGATAGGCCGAGGGCAGCGTGGTCAGGACTTCGCCGGACGAACCGGGGATGGGCTTGGAAGGCATCGTGGAACGATGCTACGACGAAAGCGGAAACTTGAAACCTGAAACCTGAAGGGAACGCCGGATCCCGGATCCGGTGCCCGGAGACCTGACGAAGCGCGGGCACTGCAGGGCGGGATCGCTGATCCCGCCTCATTCGACCGCGGGGGTCGGCAACCCCGCCGACAAGGAAATCCCCCGCGGGGCTGATAGCTCCGCCTCCAAAGATCCCGGCAAACAAAAAGGCCGGTCTTTCGACCGGCCCGGTA
Source organism: Verrucomicrobiota bacterium (assembly GCA_048497945.1). Taxonomy (GTDB): domain Bacteria; phylum Verrucomicrobiota; class Verrucomicrobiia; order Opitutales; family Opitutaceae; genus Lacunisphaera. The sequence continues at coordinate 3,501 of JBEHYX010000084.1, forward strand.
CCTCTTCAGGTTTCAGGTCTCAAGTTTTCCGCCGGCAGTTCGCAGAGCGAGAATGCGGGACGGACATTCTGCTCGCCAGCAGAACGGCCAGAAGGCCGGCGAGGGTGCAGGTTTCCCTGCGCTTCAGAAGAAGCGCACCGGCTTCGCCTGCATGCGGGCGTGTTCCTCGTCGGAACAGCCGGCGTTCGTCGCGACGTTCACCGGCGCGCTGCTCGCCTTCACCAGGTTGTTCGCGAGCATGTAATTCTCGACCTCCTCGCCGGAGATGTCGGCGAGCATGACGCCGTCGATCTCGACGCAGGGCGACAGCGGCTGGCCGGACTTGCGGACCATCTCCTCGTAGTTCGCCCGGTTGTTGATGATGTCGATGTCCTCGAAGGCGAGGTCGTGCTTGCGCATGATCGCGCGGACCCCGTTGGACCAGCCGCAGTGCGGCTTCAGATAGGCTTTGATTTTCATGTGGTGTGCTAAATTTTGGGTCGGCGAAACCTACCCGCGGAAGGTCGTTCTTCAACTGAAAAGGCAGGGGCGAGCGCCCAAGACGAAACCTGAAACCGGAAACCTGAGACCTGAAGTTATGACGACGGAGGCCGGAGAGACTTTATGCCTTGAGTGGTGAGATCCTAACTGTAGGGCGGCATCGGCGATCCCGCCTTCCCTTCGCATGTTCGCACCGGCGGGATCGGCGATCCCGCCCTACATCCAACGCCGGCGCTTGTCGCCGGGCCGGCGTGGCGTGCCGACGAGCCGTTTCGACAGGCTCAAGGCCCCGAGTCCATCGAGGGGCGGCAGCCCTACAACCAGACCGGGCCAGAAGTTGGCGAACAAGCTGCTGCTGGATCGAATCATTTGGGCCTCTCCGCCATTCGTCCTCCGTTCTCAGCTTCACTTTCAGGTTTCAGGTCTCAAGTTTCAGGTTTCAAGTTTCAGGTTTCAGGTTTCGCTTCATGCCTTCCTCCTTTCCGACACTTCACCCTTCCCAGGCCTCGGAATTCGCCCGGCTGGGCCTGGCCAACGTCCGCCGCGAATACCCGCACCTGCTGACGCATGCGCTGAACGAGGCCGGCGACGCGCGTCCGCCGCGCGAGCTGCACCCGGCGTTCTACGGCAGCTACGACTGGCACTCCTGCGTCCACCAGCACTGCATGCTCGCGCGGCTGGTCCGGCTTTTCCCGGAGCTGCCGGAGCGGGGCGAGATCGACCGCGTGCTGCGCGAAAACCTGTCGGCCGCCAACATGCTGAAGGAGGCGGAGTACTTCGGCGCGCCCGGCCGCGGCTTTTTCGAGCGCCCCTATGGCTGGGCGTGGCTGCTCAAGCTCGCCGAGGAGCTGCTGCGCTACGACCCGCCGCTGGCCGCCAACCTCGCGCCGCTCGTCGCCGTGATGCGCACCGGCCTCCTTTCCTACCTGCCCGCCCTCACCCACCCCGTCCGCCACGGCGTGCACAACAACACGGCGTTCGCCGTGAAGCTCGCGCTCGACTACGCGCGCACGGCCGACGACCAGGAACTGAAGCTTTTCTGCACGAGCCGCATGGCGTACTGGTTCGGCCACGACACCGACTACGGCGCGCGCTGGGAGCCGTCGGGCGAGGACTTCCTGTCGCCGGCGCTGACCGAGGCCGAGGTGATGGCCGCGGTGCTGCCGCCCGACAATTTCAGCCGCTGGCTGAGCCGCTTCCTGCCCAACCTGCACACGGGCGAGCCGGTGAAGCTCTTCACGCCCGTGCGCGTGAGCAACCCGTCCGATCCCAAGATCGCCCACCTGATCGGCCTCAACCTCAACCGCGCCTGGTGCTGGCGCCGCATCAGCCTCGCGCTCGGCGAGTCCGACCCGCGCCAGGAGCGCGCCCGCGACGCCGCGGTGCGCCACCTCGAGGCCGCGCTGCCGATGATCGACGTCAACGACTTCAACCGCGCGCACTGGCTGGCGTCGTTTGCGGTGTATGCGTTGACGGAGAGTTAACGCATGCACCGCAAACGACGCGAGGGCTTAGGGCGGAAACCTGAAACCTGAGGGGTTCCGATCCCACGGATGATTACGGCTAAATAACGTACGGGGCTTTGAAGTCATCGCCAGACGTGGTGCGCTCGAAGCGTGGCAACCAACGAGGACAAAAAGGAAGCCTTTCGCCGACGAACGAAGTCCTTTGCAAGCCGGGTCGTGCGATTCTTTATGGCCTTGGACAAACGGCGCGAAGAGCTGCGGGTGATCGGCAAACAACTGTTGCGGTCGGGAACATCCGTGGCCGCCAACTATCGGGAGAGCTCCCGCGCGCGGAGCAGTGACGAGTTTGTCGCGAAGGTGGAACTCTGCGCCCAGGAGGCCGATGAATCCCAATTCTGGCTCGAACTTCTCCGGGACGACTGCGGTATCGCCCCTGATTTGGTCGATCCCCTCTGGCGCGAAGCAGACGAGCTTATCGCAATTTTCGTCACCGTGGCAAAACGCGCCAAAGAGAGAGCGGATCGTTCTTAACCTCAGGTTTCAGGTCTCAGGTTTCCGCCCTAAACGTGAAAGCGCTCACGCTGTCGCCGCCTTGTTGAAGCCGAACGCGAAATAAACCGCCGCGGCCAAGCAGACCAGGCTGACCGCGTAGTTCCACTTCAGCTTCTCGCCGAGGACGAGCCAGGCGAAACCAACGAAAATGGTGAGCGTGATGACTTCCTGGATGATCTTGAGCTCGTAACCGGTGAATTTCCCGTAGCCGAGCCGGTTGGCCGGCACCATCAGCAGGTACTCGAAGAAGGCGATACTCCAGGAGATGAGGACCGTGGCCCAGAGCGGCTTGTCATGGAAAAACTTCAGGTGCCCGTACCAGGCAAAGGTCATGAAGATGTTGGAAAGGCAGAGCAGGACGATGGTGGACATGGGAAGAGAGGGCGGAAACTTGAGACCTGAGACCGGAAGAGGCGAGCCTTGGACGGCGAACGCGCCCATTCGGGGTTTCGCGAGGACTTCTTGCCCAGCCAGCCGCCGGGTATTTTCAGGTTTCAGGTTTCAAGTTTCCGCCCTCGTTTTATAGGTTTCTCTTGCCCGACCCTCGGGTCGGGCAAATGTCTCCTGACATACCGTTGTCATCCCCAACGGCTAGAATGGGCCTCAACCCATCCACATCCCTACCCATGTCCAAAGCCGATAAATCCTCCAAAGCCGAAGCCAAGCCCGCCGCCCCTGCCGCCAACGTCGCGCGCGAGAAGAACCTCGACCTCGCCGTTTCCTCCATCACGAAGCAGTTCGGCGAAGGCTCGATCATGCGCCTCGGCAGCAACGCCAAGATGAAGGTCGAGACGCTCTCCACGGGCTCCCTCGCCATCGACCTCATGCTCGGCGTCGGCGGCCTCCCCAAGGGCCGCATCATCGAAATCTACGGGCCGGAATCCTCCGGCAAGACGACGTTCTGCCTGAGCGTCATCGCCGAGGCCCAGCGCCAGGGCGGCCTCGCCGCCTTCATCGACGTCGAGCACGCGCTCGACCCGAAGTACGCCAAGGTCGTCGGTGTGAATCTCGACGACCTGCTCGTTTCCCAGCCGGACTCCGGCGAGGACGCGCTCAACATCATGGAGACGCTCATCCGCTCCAACTCGATCGACGTCATCATCCTCGACTCCGTCGCCGCGCTCACCACCAAGGCCGAGCTCGACGGCCAGATGGGCGACGCCACCGTCGGCGCGCAGGCCCGCCTCATGTCGCAGGCGATGCGCCGCCTCACCGCCGTCGTCAGCAAGACGAACTGCGTGTGCATCTTCACGAACCAGATCCGCGAGAAGATCGGCGTGATGTTCGGCAACCCCGAGACGACCTCCGGCGGCCGCGCGCTGAAGTTCTTCGCCTCGATCCGCCTCGACATCCGCCGCAAGGACCAGCTGAAGACGCCGGACGGCAAGGTCATCGGCAACCGCACCAAGATCAAGGCCGTGAAGAACAAGGTCGCCCCGCCGTTCACCGAGGTGGAGTTCGACATCATGTACGACGAGGGCATCTCCGCCACCGGCTCGCTGCTCGACCTCGGCCTCGACCACAAGGTGCTCGAGAAGAAGGGCGCGTGGATCGCATTCAACGGCGAACTCGTCGGCCAGGGCCGCGAAGCCGCCAAGGAGGCTCTCCGCAGCAACGCCGACCTCGCCGCCAAGGTGAAGGCCGGCATCCTCGAGAAAGTCAGCGTGAAGGTCGGCGAGACCATCACCGCCGGAGAAAGCTGAGACCGGAAACCTGCACCCTCGTCGCCCTTCCTGGCCGCGGTTGTGTCCGTCCCGCGTTCTCGCTTCGCGAAACGCTGGCGGAAAACCTGAAAGTAGCTGCAAGGCCCGGCTCACGCCGGGCCTTTTTTATGCTCCGTTGATTCCAATTCCGCTGGAGGCGGGACCATCGGTCCCGCGATTGGGTGGAGGGCCCGTCTCCTGACGGGCCCTCCATTTCAATTTCCTTCCCGCCTCCCGCTTTCCGCTTCACCCTCGCGCTCATGACGTCCGTTTCCACTCCGGCTTCCGCGCCCCGTTGGCGTGCCTGGCTGGGCGCCGGGATGCTCGTCGGGCTGCTGGCCTTCGTGCTCTGGCCGAAGGCGCTGAACAAACTCGGCGTGTTCGACTATGGCATGTGGTTCCTCGACTCGTACGCGATCCTCGCCGCCAGCGACACGCTGCGCGCGGGCGTCGACCCGGTGCAGCCGATGGCCTTCGACGTCCAGCATCGCGCGCACATCTACTCCGACTGGTGGTACGGCGTCGGCAAACTCGGGCTGACGCGCGACGACAACTTCCTGCTCGGCGGCCTGTGGGTGCTGGCGTTTGTGCTTTCCACGTGGATCTTCCTCCGGCCGAAAAGCGCCGGGGAAACGGCGTGGTATCTGGTGCTGTTCATTTCCCCGCCGGTGCTGCTGGCGGTGAACCGCGCGAACAACGACCTCGTGATCTTCGTGCTGCTGGTTATCGCGGCGTTTGCGCTCGCCCGCCAGACCTGGCCGCGGATCGCGACCGCCCTCGCGGCGCTCGCCGCGGGCACGGGCCTGAAATATTATCCGATCGTCGGCGGCGCCGTCTTCTTGCTCGTGCGTCCGCGGGCGCGCCTGGTCGCTTCGCTGCTCGCGGCCGCCGCGGTGCTCGGGGCCACGATGGCGTCGGTCGCCGGGGCGCTCAACCGCGCGAACCTGAATGGTATTTCAGCGAGCATTTATACCTTCGGTGCGCCGGTGATCCTCCGCGACCTCGGACACGAGGGCCCGCGCGCGCTCCTCGCCGGGGTGGGCGTGATGGCGCTGCTGGTCGGCGCCTCGATCTTCTGGCGCGGCCTGCGCGTGATGCCCGAATCAAAATCGCCCGTAACCCAGGCGGCATTCGTGCTGGGCGCGGCGGCGCTGGCCGGCTGTTTTCTCACCGGCATCAGCTTCGCGTATCGCTGCGCTTTCCTGCTGCTGGTCGCGCCGTGGTTGTGGGAACAACGCACCGTGCGCGCGGACGCGAAGGTTGGGGTGTGGCTCACGCTCGCCGTGATGTGGCTCGATGGCCTCTCGTGCCTCGTGATGAATTTCCTCGTTGGCCCCGTGAGCAAGAGCGCGGTGCCGACGATCCAGCTCTGGTGGCGTTTTGCCACGCAGCCGATCGCGTGGATCCTGATGGTGCTGCTGATCCGCTGGCTGCTGGAGATCGGCCTCACGGCGCTGCGCCGTGAGGCCAGGGCTGAGGCCTGAAACCTGAGACCTGAAGGTTCCGCTGCGATGTAGGGCGGGATCGCTGATCCCGCCTCGTCGCCGGCATTATCGCGTTCATGGCGGGGTCGGCGACCCCGACCTACAATTAAAACACGACCCGGCGGTCATCGGCCGTCGCTCCCATCGCTTGGAAAAAACGGTGCGCAGGGAGCGCCGCCCACTTCAGGTTTCAGGTTTCCCCCTCCCGCCCCCTTCCCGCTTGCCCCTGGCCGCATGGCGTTTGAGCTTCGCGCCAACGCCATGGCTTTTTCCTCCGACACCATCGCTGCACTTGCCACGCCGGCCGGCACCTCGGCCATCGCGGTCGTGCGCGCGAGCGGCCCGGAAGTCGCTACGCTGGTCGCGCGGATCTTCGGCGAAACTCCCGCGCCCCGCCTGGCGCGGCACGCCGATTACAAGGACGTCACCGGCAAACTCGTCGACGACGTGCTCTTCACGTTTTTCGCCGCGCCGAATTCCTTCACCGGCGAGGACACGGTGGAAATTTCCAGTCACGGCAATCCGTTCATCGCGCAGAAAATCCTCGAGGACCTGCTCGCGCGCGGCTGCCGGGCCGCGGAGGCCGGCGAGTTCAGCAAGCGCGCGTTCCTGAACGGCCGGATGGATCTCAGCCAGGCCGAGGCCGTGATGGATCTGATCCACGCACGCAGCGAGCGGGCGCTGGCGGCGGCCAACCAGCAGCTGCGCGGGGCGCTCGGGCGCCACATGGAATCGCTTATTGCTCAGATGGTGAACATCTTGGCCAAGATTGAAGCGTATATCGATTTTCCCGAGGAAGATCTGCCAACCGAGGACCAGCGCGTGTTGCTGCACGAGATCGACCAGCTTGCGGTGGAGACCAACCGCCTGCTGGCGACGAGCCACTACGGGACGATGCTGCGCGAGGGCATTCGCACGGTGATCCTGGGCGAACCCAATGCCGGCAAAAGCAGCTTGCTGAACCGGCTCGTCGGCCGCGAGCGCGCGCTCGTGAGCCCGGAGCCCGGCACAACGCGCGATTATCTCGAGGAGGTGATTCTCGCCGGGCCGCATGCGTTGCGCCTCGTCGACACGGCGGGGCTGAACCTGACGCCTTCTTCCCTCGAGAAACGCGGCATCGACAAGACCCTCGAGCAGGCGGCGGAAGCCGATATTTTCCTCTGGGTTCTCGATGGAACGCGGCCGTTGCCCGCGCTGCCGGACGCGCTCGCCCCGCGGCTCACGCCCGCCAACACGATCGCAATTTTCAACAAGGCCGACCTGCCGCAGGCCGCGCGGGGCTCACTCGCCCAAAAATTTCGCAGTGTGGAAATTTCCGCGCAGACCGGCCAGGGCGTGGAAGCCCTGCGCGCCGCCATCGCGCAGCTCGCCGACACTTTCCAAAGCAAGGTCGGCGACGAACTCATCGCGATCAACGCCCGTCACGCCCAAGCACTGAGCCAGGCGAACGATGCTTTGGCGGCGGCCCGACAGAAACTGGCGGCCAATGCCGCGGGCGAACTGGTCGCGAGCGACCTGCGGGGAGCGTTGGCGGCCTTCGGAGAGATTTCGGGCAAGATCGACAACGAGCAGATCTTGGATCGCCTGTTTGCGACCTTCTGCATCGGGAAATAATACTATATCAAAATATTTATTTTGATCTGCTGTGATTTATAGCGAGAAAACATTCGATGTGATCGTCTGTGGCGCCGGCCATGCCGGCGTGGAGGCTTGCTTGGCGGCGGCGCGGACCGGCGCCTCTACCCTGCTCCTGACTGGCAACATCGATACGATTGCCCAGATGAGCTGTAACCCGGCGATCGGCGGCCAGGCCAAGGGACAGATCGTGCGGGAGATCGATGCGCTCGGCGGCGAGATGGCGATCAATACGGACGTGACTGGAATCCAGTTCCGGTTGCTCAATGAATCCAAGGGGCCGGCCGTCCAGTCGCCGCGCGCCCAATGCGACAAGAAAGCCTATCAGTTCCGGCTCAAGCACACGCTCGAGCTGCAGCCGAACCTGCAGATCTTCCAAGCCACGGTGACCGGCCTGATCTTCAAGGATGGCGCCGTGGTTGGTTGCCGGACGAACCTGGATATCGAATTCATGGGCCGGACCGTGGTCATCACGACCGGGACGTTCCTGCGGGGCCTGATGCATGTCGGCCAGAACAAGAACGAAGGCGGACGACTGGGGGATTTCAGCGCGAAGACCCTGTCTGGAAGCCTGCTCGAAGCCGGCATCGAACTCCAACGCCTGAAGACCGGAACGCCGCCACGGATTCTGGGCCGAAGCATTAATTTCAGCGGCCTGCAGGAACAGAAAGGCGATACCGAGCCGACCTTCTTTGCCTTCCATGACACCCGGGATCCCGAGGACCTGTTCCACGTGGAACGGACAGGAGAAACCAGGATCGGCTGGAAGCCAGGGAGCGAGCAGATCTCGTGCTGGATGACCTACACGACCCCGGAGTCAGCGCAGATCGTCCGGGACAACCTCCACAAGTCCGCCATGTATTCCGGGGAGATCGTGGGGGTCGGTCCGCGGTATTGTCCGAGCATCGAGGACAAGTTCGTTCGCTTTGCCGACAAGCCCCGGCACCTGCTTTTCCTCGAGCCGGAAGGACGGAACACGAACGAATACTACATCAACGGCCTGTCCACGAGCCTGCCGTTCGATGTCCAGCTCGCCTTGGTCCGAAGCATTCCTGGACTCGAGCAGGCCACGCTGTTGCGGCCGGCGTATGCGGTCGAATACGACTTCGCGCCGCCGACCCAGATGTTTCCGTCGCTCGAATCCCGCAAGGTCGAGAATCTCTTTCTGGCCGGCCAGATCAACGGAACGTCGGGCTATGAAGAAGCCGCCGCCCAAGGCTTGGTCGCCGGCGTGAATGCCGCGCGCAAGGCAAGGGGACAGCCGCCCATGATTATCCAGCGCCACGAAGCGTATATCGGTGTGTTGATCGATGACTTGGTGACCAAGGGAACGAACGAACCCTACCGCATGTTCACCAGTCGCGCCGAGCATCGGCTGCTCTTCAATCATGGCAGTGCCGAATTCCGCCTAAATCAGCATGCGAAAACATGTAATTTATTATCTGATAGCCGCTTAAGTAAAATCGAGGCCAAGATTGCATCTGTTGCCCAGTGGAGTGCCTTTCTGGAAAAAGCCAAAGCCACCGGAGGTACTTGGGCGGATCGGATTCGCCGGACGGATGCGCCGCCAACCGAACTGCCGGCGGAATTCATGGCCCAGCCGAAGGAGGTGAGGGAAGAGACGCTCTACCGCGTGCGCTACCGCGGCTACCTCGATCGCGAGACCCGGCACATCGAAAAGCTGCAGGCCGTCGAAAAGATCCGCCTCCCCGACTCCATCGATTATCTCAAGATTCCGGGCCTGCGCCGCGAGAGCGCGCTGAAGCTTCAGCAATTCCGCCCGGTCAATCTCGGCCAGGCCGGCCGCATCAGCGGCGTGAATCCGGCCGATCTCAGCGTGCTCATGGTCCTGCTCGCCGCGGACAAAAAGCCCGCGGGCCGTGCCAGCCCGGCCGCTCCGTGATAACGATGTGACATTCCTGTGACGCGCGGTTAATTCACTGGAAAGGCCCTCCTCCGCACAAATACTCCGCGACCTCTATGGAAAAGAAAAAGATCCTTGTCGTCGACGATGAGCCGGACGTCACCGATCTCGTGGCGTATCATCTCAAGGCAAAAGGGTTCCACGTGGAGTGTCTTAACGATGCCACCGCCAGCATCTCCCGCGCGCGGGCCTTTCAACCGGATCTCGTTATTTTAGACATAATGATGCCGCACCTCAGCGGCATCCAGGTCTGCCGCATCCTGCGCGCGGACAACAAACTCGCCCGGGTGCCGATCATCTTCCTCACGGCCAAGGCCGAGACCCACGATCGCATCGAGGGCCTCGAGTCCGGTGCCGACGACTACCTGAGCAAGCCTTTCAGCCCGAAGGAACTCGTCCTGCGCGTGGAATCCATCCTGCGCCGCTCGGTGAACGCCAAGGATCCGGTCAGCGCCAAGCTTCACGTCGGCGACATCCAGCTCGACAGCGACACGCACCGCGTGACGGTGAAGGGCATGGCGCTCGACCTGACCGCCACCGAGTTCAAGCTGCTGCGCCTGATGATGGAGCGGCAGGGCAGGGTGCAGACCCGCGAGCACCTGCTCCTCAACGTGTGGAACTACTCCACCGAGATTGAGACGCGCACCGTCGACACGCACGTGCGCCGCCTGCGCGAAAAACTCGGCGCGGAAGCCGGCTGGATTGAAACCATCCGCGGCGTGGGTTACCGCATCGCCGACAAAAAACTGTCGGCATGACCCTCTTTATCGCAGTCGTTCTCGGGGGCGCGCTCGCGTTCGCCCTGCATGCGTTGTGGAAGCACAACCGCGCGCTGGCCGAGCTCGAGAACGCCGCGAAGCGCGGCCAGCCGCTGCTCCACGAGAACAGCCCCGCCAGTTACCTGCCGGCCTGGGGCGCGCTGACCGACTCCGTGAACCGGCTCATCGCCCAAAACACCTCGCTGCAGCAGCAGCGCACCGACCAGCTGGCGCAGCTCGAGGCCACGCTGGGCAATTTGCGCGAGGCCGTGCTCATCGTCGACCAGGCGAACTACATCCACCTCGCCAACCGCGCGCTGCGCGAAATCTTCCCGGCCGCACGCGAGCTGATGAACCTGCGCCTCGAGCTGATCGTGCGCAGCGTGCCGTTCCTCGATTACGTGAAGGCCACGCGCGAGGGCACCGTGCTGCCGCGCGCGGAATTCGAGATCATCGACGGCCAGAACACGCTCTGGATCGAAGCCTCCGGCGCGCCCATCCCGTCGCCCGACGGCAAGTCGCAATGGGCGCTGTTCGTCATCCACGACATGACGGGCCAGCGAAAGCTCGAGCGCGTGCGCCGCGACTTCGTGGCCAACGCCTCGCACGAGCTGCGCACGCCGCTCAGCATCATCAAGGGCTACGTGGAAACCCTCGTCGACGGGCACCAGACGATGGAGCCGGCGGACCGCGACAAATTCCTCAAGACGATCCAGCGTCACAGCGACCGCCTGAAGTCGATCATCGACGACCTGCTCGCGCTCTCGCGTCTCGAATCGTCCACGCCCGGCCTGAAGTTCGCCGACGTCGACCTCGCCGCCTACCTGCAGGACCTCGGCGCCGAGTACCAGAAGCGCCCGCAGGGCACCGAGCACACGATCGTCGTGTCCGTTCCGCCCGACCTTGGCTTCGTCGAGGCCGACGAGGAGAAGCTCGGCCACGTTTTCGGCAACCTGCTCGAGAATGCCTTCAAATACACGCCGAAGGGATCCGAGATCGGACTCGGCGCCATCGCCCTCGGCGAAGACGAAGTGGAGTGTTTCGTGCGCGACAATGGCGGCGGCATCCCGCCGGCGGACCTGCCGCATCTCTTCGAGCGGTTCTTCCGCGTGGAAAAGGGCCGCTCGCGCGAAACCGGCGGCACCGGCCTCGGCCTGAGCATCGTGAAGCACATCGTCCAGCTGCACGGCGGTCGCGCGTGGGCGGAGAACCGCGAGACCGGCGGCCTCGCCATCCGGATCGTCCTGCCGCGCCAGCAAAAGCAGAAGGCCTGATTTTCCCCGCGCTTCGGGATTGCGCCGCGCCGGACACTGCCGCCAATAGCGCGGCCATGAAGCCGGAATTCATCGAACACGTGAAGCAGCGCCGCGCCCGCCTGGGCACGGAGCTGGCCGCCATCGTGCCGGCGAAATCCGCCATCGTCCTCGAGATCGGCTGCGGCCACGGGCATTTCCTCGCGCGCTACGCGGCGGAAAATCCGGGCAAGCTGTGTCTCGGCGTCGATGTGATCGGCGAGCGCATCGAGCGCGCGCAAAAAAAGGCGAATCGCGCCAAGCTCGCCAACTGCCACTTCATCCGCGGCGAGGCGCGCGAGGTGATCGACGCGCTGCCGGCCGGCGTGACGTTTGCCGAGACGTGGGTGCTGTTTCCCGATCCGTGGCCCAAGAAGCGCCATCACAAGAACCGCATCCTGCAACCGGCATTCTTCGATTACCTGGCCGCCCACCGGGTGGGGCAGGGGGGCCGGCTGTATTTCCGCACGGACTTCGCCGAGTATTTCAAGTTCGTCTCAGGCTTCCTGCCCGGCCTCACCACCTGGCAACCCGATCCATCCGCCCCGTGGCCGCTGGAGCACGAAACCGTCTTCCAAGCCCGCGCCCCGGCCTACCAGTCTTTGGTGGTGACGAGGCACCACCAAAGTGAAACCGGAAACCTGAAACCGGAGACCTGAAAGCATCCAGCGCCGCTTCCACCGGCGGTTGGAGAGATGAGGGCCCGGCTCTCGCCGGGCTGCCACCGGTCTCAGGCGGATTTCTTTTTCAGGTCTCAGGTCTCCGGTTTCAGGTCTCTTTGAGGCCCGCGCAGCCGGGCCTCACAGCAGGTCCAGCCACACCAGCAGGAACAACTGGATGACGGCCGTCAGGGCCAACAGGCCCCAAGTCACCTGCATGAACACGTTCCGCGCCAGCTTTCGCTCCCGGTTGGGGTAGCGCGGCTGGACGGTCCGGGCCAAAAGGTCTGGGGCGGCGGGCTCCACGTTTTACAAGCTGGCGTGCCTTGCCTCGGAGGCAAGGCCGGAGGGCTGAACTTGAGACCTGAAACCTGAATGGAGCCCAGTCTGTATATCCGGCTCGGCTTGTTTTCAGGTTTCAGGTCTCAAGTTTCAGGTTTCCCGGGCTGGCTGGGGCGCCAATAAGCGACCAGCCAGCCCGCTCGTGTCACCTCTTATTAACCCGCCCTGACCGCCTTTTTTAATTTCCAAGGTTGACGCCCTGCAGGGCGAAAACCTTCCTAATTGCCCCCTCCCGACACCCATCTGCCGGAAACATGTCTCGCACTACCAAATTTCTCAGCCTCATTGCAGCCCTCGGCTCCGCTACTTTTGCGCATGCCGCTGAAGGTGAAGGCGAGGGAGTGGCCCCGGCGGCCGCCAAACTCGTCGATTTCGGCAACGGCTGGGCGATCACCAACAGCATGGCGACCGGCTGGGCGGTGTCCGCCGTCCTGATCGGCATCATCATCTTTGTGCTCCGCCGCCCGCAGGTTCTTCCCAACAAGCGCCAGGCGGTTTTCGAGTCCATCCTCGAGGCGCTCAAGGACCTGTTTGAGCCGATCGTCGGCAAAAAAGTGTTCCCCTTCACGTTTCCGCTGCTGGTCACCTTTTTCATCTTCATCCTGATGCAAAACTGGATGGGCCTGCTGCCGGGCGTCGGCACCATCGGCTGGGGCCACGAGGTGGATGGCCATTTCCACATGACGTCCCCGTGGATCCGCCCGTTCACCTCTGACTTCAACGGCACCATCGCCCTCGCGCTGGTTTCGTTTGGCGCCTTCTTGATCATCAGCCTCAAGTATGCCGGCCCGAAACTCATCCTCTGGGATCTCTTCGGCAACAAGGCCGACAAGCAGGAAACTCCCGGCTGGCTCTACCCGTTCCTGTCGCTCGTGTTCCTCGTGGTCGGCTTCATTGAGGTGTTCTCCATCGCCATCCGCCCGTTCACGCTTTCGGTGCGTCTCTTCGGCAACGTGTTTGGTGGCGAAAACCTGCTCCACGGCACCGGCTTCCTCTTTGTCTTCTACTTCATGGAGCTGCTCGTCGGCCTGATCCAGGCGACGGTCTTCACGCTCCTGAGCGCCGTCTACATCGGCCTCCTCTGCAACCATGGCGACGACCATGACCACGAGCACGCGGAGGGGCACGGCGCCGACGCGCACCACTGAGAATTTACCGCCGGGAGCGTGCTTCGCGTGCGCACGGCGGCAACCACAACCACAAATCCACCCACATCATGTCCCTCCTCCTCGCTGAAATCTCTGGCAACATCGCCAGCGCGTTCGGTCTCCTCGGCGCCGCCATCGGCGTCGGTCTCATCGGCCAGAAGGCCGCCGAGGCCGTCGGCCGCAACCCCGGCGCTTCCGGCAAGGTCCTCGTCCAGGCCATCATCGGCATGGCGCTCGCCGAAGGTCTCGGCATCCTGGCCCTGTTCCTCGCGAAGTAATCCCGTTTAACCGGTGGCGCGCGGCTTCATCGCCCGCGCCGCCCTTTCCCTTTCCTCCCATGCTGACGAATCTCTTGCTCGCGGTCGCTGAACCGGCCGCCCACGCCACTGAAGCCGGCCCCATCGAGGGCTTGAGGCAGACCTTCGAGCACTTCGGCGTCGAGCCGAAGTACATCGTGATGCAGATCGTCAGCTTCCTGATCCTCTTCACGGTTCTCTATCTCTTCGGCATCAAGCCCACCATCACGACGATGGCGGAGCGCAACAAGAAGATCGCCGACGGCCTGAAGCACGCCGAGGAGACCCAGGCCCGCCTCGCCGCCGCCGCCGCCGAGAGCGCCGCGATCGTCAAGGCCGCCCAGCTCGAGGCCCAGAAGGCCATCGACGAGGCCCGCAAGGCCGCCAAGGAATTCGGCGACAAGCAGCAGGCCGAG
>JBEHYX010000085.1:0-17527 GCA_048497945.1 Verrucomicrobiota bacterium
GAAACTGCGCTGACCTCAGCGCTGGAACTGGAAGGCCGCGAACTCGGCCGTCTGGCGGCGCAGCGTGCGCTGCTCCGGCTCGGTCACCGGGACGGGCTTCGCGTCGAACATGTTGTCCTCGAAGAGCGACTTGGCGCGCATCGACTGCCAGCGATCGTTCGCGGCGGCGGCTTCGTCCTGCTCACGCAGGGCGGCCAGCATCGCGGAATAATCGGGATTCGCGTTGCGCAGGCTCACCGGCTTGGCCTCGGCGGCGGGCGCCACCGGGGCCTTGGTGACGGCGACCGCAACCGGGGTGGCCACCATCGGGGCGGGCTGCACCTTGGCGGTGACGACCGGGGCCGGAACGGCGGCGGGCGCCATCAGGTTGCTGCGAACGACGACGAGCGCGAGGCACGCGGCGGCGGCGAGGCCGCCCGCATAATACGCCCAGCTCGAGCGACGGCGGCGGCTTTCGAACAACTCGATGGTTGCCGGACGGCCGGTCGGCGACGCGATCTGGTCGGCGGCGCCGGCGCGGAAGCTCTCGTACACGAGCTTCGTCGCCGAATGGATCTGGCAGTACTGCCGGTAGACGGCCTGCCGCTTCGGATTCTGCTGGATCTCCGCCTCGAGTTCGGCGGTTTCCTCCGCCGTGATCTGGCGGTCGATGTACAGATTCAGTAGGTCAATGAATCGATTGTCTTTCATGGCTGGAACTCCTCTCCCAGTTTTTCGCGCAGGCTTTCGCGCGCGCGGGCGATGCGGCTTTTGACCGTACCGACACTGATGCTGAGAATCTCGGCGATCTCCTCGTAGGCGAGGTTCTGGACGTTGCGCAGGATCAGGATCTCACGGTGCTTCTCGTTGAGCTCCTCCATGCACTCGGCCACGCGACCGACAAATTCCTGGGTGACCGTCGCGTCCTCCGGCGTCTCCTGCTCGGCGGGGATGAGCTCGGCGAGCGTGGTCTCGCCCTCGGTCCCGATCGGCGCGTCGAACGACAGCGAGCGGTCGCGTTTGCGGCGCCACCAGTACCAATACCGGTTGCGCGCGAGGTTCGTGGCGATCTGGTAGAGCCACGTCGAAAAGGCGGAATCGCCGCGGAAGTTCACCAAGCCGCGGTGGGCCCGGATGAAGGCGTCCTGGGTGACCTCCTCGGCGTCCTGCTTGTTGCGCAGGAGCTGGTTGGTCATCGCGTAGATGCGGTCCCAGTAGCGGGTTACCAACTGGTCAAACGCCGTGGAATCGCCCCCCTTGAAGCGATCAACGAGGGTGCGGTCAAAAGCGACTTCTTGGGCTTTGGCAGTCATGTGCTCAGGCCCATTCTGATCCGGAAATTTGAGAATTGTTCCCACAGAAAGCTCTAGGCGGGCAGCTTGGTACAGCTTGGCCGCCCGGGTCAATGCCTTGCTGGACCTGACGCCAGGTCTGCGCCGGTGCAAATAAAACTTGCCATGCCACCTGCACGAAAAACTATTCCGCCTTTGGCTGGCTTGGGGGTCGATAGCTCAATGGTAGAGCAGCGTCCTTTTAAGTCGTTGGTTCTGGGTTCGAATCCCAGTCGACCCACCAGCCCCCAAATGCCTCGTTTTGATCGCCCTAATGGGGTTCCGGACGATTGCCTAAACGGAGTTGTGTTTTTACCCGGAGTCGTGAGAGTCCTCCCCTGCGCCGGCCTTAGGGCCAATCACCTACCCTTACCGTGTCTTCCGCTTCACCAGTCAAACGCATCGTCATCATCGAGGACCATACCGCCATCCGTGAGATGCTCGCGGAAATTTTGCGCGTCGATCCCGCCTACAAGATCGTCGGCGAGAGCGGCGAAGGCCAGCAGGCCTGCCAGCTGTGCCTCGAGCTCAAGCCCGACCTCATCGTGCTCGACGCGCGCCTGCCCGGCCTGAGCGGCGTCGACATCCTGCGCCGCATCAGCAAGCCGCTGAAGAACACGCGCGTGCTCGTTTTCTCCGCCTACGAAAGCCCGGCGCTCGTGCGCGAGATGCTCGAGGCGGGTGCGCACGGCTTCGTCGAGAAGACCGCCGGCCTCGGCGAGTTCAAGAAGGGCCTCGGCACGATCGCCGACGGCGGCACCTACTTCGGCCCGGGCGTCGCCGCGCTGCTGCGCACCGTCGTCGCCAACAACAGCTCCAATTCCGGCATCGAGACCCTCACCGACCGCGAACGCGAGATCCTCAAGCTGGTGGCCGAGAGCCACAGCACGAAGGAAATCGCCCAGAAGCTCGGCATCAGCGTGAAGACCGTCGACAACCACCGCACCAACCTGATGCGGAAGCTCGACCTCCACGACGTCGCCAGCCTCACGCGCTACTCGCTCGAGATCGGCCTGATCGACCATCGGACGTAAGCGCGGTTTTTGCCCGGTTTCCGGCACGTTTCGTTCTTGCCCGCAACCAGCCTATCACCAATAACCTCGCTCCTCTTTCCCAACCGACAATGAAGCACGTTTCCAAACTCATCGGCACCACGCTCGTTGCCGCTTCCCTTTTGCTCACGGCCTGCTCGAAGAAGCCGGTCCGCACCGGCCCTGACTCCACCACCCTGGGGAATGGCAGCAACATCAACCCCGATGCCCAGGCCGTGCAGCCCGACCTGCCCCCGGGTCTGGAACAGCGCACGCCCGGCACGCCGGATGACGCCAACAAGAGCGTCGTGGAGCCGATCTACTTTGCCCTCGACCGCTATGCCGTCGCTCCGGCCGAACGCACCAAGCTCGATGCCGCGATCAAGTGGCTGAAGGACAATCCGGACAAGAACCTCGTGCTCGTCGGCCATTGCGACTGGCGCGGCACGGCGGAGTACAACCTTGGCCTCGGCGATCGCCGCGCCAACTCCGTGAAGCGCTACCTCGAGTCCCTCGGCGCCGACGCCAAGCGCCTCGAGACGCTCTCCAAGGGTTCCACCGATTCGAAGCAGACGGCCACCGAGGCCGAGTGGTCCAAGGACCGCCGCGTCGACTTCGTCGAGCTGAAGAAGCAGTAAGCTTCCGATAATTTAAAAACGAAAGCCGCGGATCACCCCGCGGCTTTTTTGTTTTTCGGCGATAAATCGCATGGGGAATTTCACGCCCGAATCTCGGCAAACTCTCTGCACCGTCATCCTGAGCCGTGCGAAGGATCCACGGGTGTGGCGCAACTCACACCGATCCCGTGGATTCTTCGCTCCGCTCAGAATGACGGAACGGAAATTATTTCGAGCTACGGCTTCGCCAGCGCCGCGAGCACGCGCTCGGATGTCTCGATGCCCTTCTTCATCACGCCGAGATGGAAGCTCTCGTTGGGCGCGTGCAGGTTGTCCTCCGGCAGGAACAGCCCGGGCATGACGGCGTCGATGCCGAGCACCTGTTTCAGGTCGGCGATCAGGCCCACGCTGCCGCCTTCGCGCAGGTAGAGCGCGGGCCGGCCCCACACCTCGAGCGCCGCCTGGTCGAGCGCGCGGAACGCCTTCGCGAGCACGGGCGACTGGTTCTTCGGCGTGTTCGAGCGATCCGGCGGGATGACCACGTACGGCGTGGCGTCGTGCTGGTCCTTGATCGTGAGCGTCACGCCCTTCGGGCAGCGCGCGCGGATGGTGTCGAAGATCGTGTCCTTGATGTTCTCCGGCGTCTGACCGGGCACGAGGCGGCAGGTGATCTTCACCCGCGCCTTGCTGGGAATGACGGTCTTTGTCCCCTCGCCCTGGTAGCCGCCGCCAAAGCCGTTGAACTCGAGCGTCGGCAGGAAGCGGATCGCCTCGAACGGCGTGTAGCCCGGCGGGGTGTGGAATTCCTTGATGCCGAGAAACGCCATGAAGTCCTGCTGGCTCAGCCCGAGCTTCGCCAGCTGCTCGCGCTCCCACGGCTCCGGCTCGACGACCTTGTCGTAGAAGCCCGGGATGGCCACGCGGCCGTCCGGCGTGTGCAGCGACGCGCACAGCTCGGCGAGCGCCTGCAGCGGGTTCATGAGCACGCCGCCGTACATGCCGGAGTGCAGGTCGCTTTGCGGCCCGGTGATCTCCACCTCGCACGCCACCATGCCGCGCAGGCCGACGGTCACGACGAGCTGGTCGGGATGCGGGATGCCGGTGTCGGACAGGAACACGAAGTCGCCGCGCAGCTTCTCCTTGTTCGCGGCGAGGAAGCTCTTGAAATTCTTGCTGCCGATCTCCTCCTCGCCCTCGACCACGAAGGTGAGGCGCAGCGGCAGGTTCGGGTTTTTCTCCAGGAGCCGGCCCACCGCGGCAAAGTGCGCCATGAGCGGCCCCTTGTTGTCCGCCGTGCCGCGGCCGTAGATGCGGTCGCCCTTGATCACCGGCTCGAACGGCTTGGTGTTCCACTTGTCGAGCGGGTCCGGCGGCTGCACGTCGTAATGGCCGTAGATGATCACGTGCGGCCAGGCGGGATTGTCGCCGTGCTTGGCGACGATCACCGGGTGCAGCGCGGTCGGCACCACCTCCACCTTGAAGCCGATGCCCTTGAGCAGGTCGCTCACGAAATCGCGCGCGCCGTTCATGCCGGCCTGGAATTGCGGATCGGCCGACACGCTGGCGTGCCGCACGTACTCCTTCAGTTTTTCGACGGGATCAAACATGCCGCACGTTGCACCATGTCTTCAGGCGGCGCTAGCCCGAAGTGTCATAAGGCAGCGCAGCTGCCGCCTCAGTGCTTAAAGTGCCGGACGCCGGTGAAGACCATCGCCATGCCGCGCTCGTCAGCGGCTTTGATGACTTCCTCGTCGCGAACGGAGCCACCCGGCTGGATCGCGCAGGTGGCACCGGCATCGGCGGCGGCAATCAGGCCGTCGGCAAACGGAAATAGCGCCTCGCTGGCGACGACCGAGCCCTTCAGGTCGAGCTTCGCCTCGCCGGCCTTCCAGACCGCGATGCGCGAGCTGTCGACGCGCGCCATCTGGCCGGCCCCCACGCCGAGCGTCTGCTCGCCGCGGCAATAGACGATGGCGTTCGACTTGACGTGCTTGCAGACCTTCCAGCCGAAAAGCATCGAGGCCCACTCGTCCGCCGTCGGCTGGCGCTTGGTCACGACCTTGCAGCCGGCGGGCTTCTCCATCGAGCGGTCGCGGTCCTGCACGAGGACGCCGCCGACCACCGAGCGCACTTCCTGCAGCGCGTCGGCGCCGATGCCTTCCTTCGCGATCATCAGGCGCAGGTTCTTTTTCTTGGCGAAGATCGCGAGCGCCTCGTCGGAGAACCGCGGCGCGATGATCACCTCGGTGAAGATGTCCTTGATCTGCTCGGCAAGGTCGAGGCCGAGCGTCTGGTTGACGACGATGATGCCGCCGAACGGTGCTTGGCGATCCGTTGCGTAGGCCTTGTGCCACGCATCGATGAGCGTGTCGGCGCTGGCCACGCCGCACGGGTTGGTGTGCTTGAGGATCGCCACCGTGGGCCGCTCGAACTCGCCGATCAGGTACGTGGCCGACGTGATATCGAGAATGTTGTTATAGCTGAGCTCCTTGCCCTGCAGCTGCTGGAAGTGGTCGTGGAAGGTGCCGTAAAGGGCGGCCTTCTGGTGCGGGTTCTCGCCGTAGCGCAGGCTCTGCGCCTTCTTGAGCGAGACCGAATAGTTCGCCGGGAAACCGCTGAGCGCCTCGAGGTCGGGCTCGGTGGCCTGGCTCTCGAGATACTTCGCGATGGCGGTGTCGTACGCGCCGGTGCGCTGGAAGACCTTCAGCGCCAGCTTGCGGCGCAGCGCCTTGATCTCGGCCGGCTGGCCGAGGGCCGCGATGACCGCATGGTAGTCGGCCGGATCGCACACGACGGTCACGCTGTCGTGGTTCTTCGCCGCGCTGCGCAGCATCGACGGGCCGCCGATGTCGATGTTCTCGATCGCCTCCTCGAACTCGACGTGCGGCTTCGCCACCGTCTGTTCGAAGGGATAAAGGTTCACGACCACGAGGTCGATCAGGTCGATGCCGTGCTGCTTCGCCGCGGCAAGGTGGTCGGCCTTGTCGCGCCGGCAGAGCAGGCCACCGTGGATCTTCGGGTGAAGGGTCTTCACGCGGCCTTCCATCATCTCGGGAAACCCCGTGTGCTGGCTCACCTCGGTGACTGGCAGGCCAGAATCGGCCAGGAGCTTGGCGGTGCCGCCGGTCGAGAGCAGCTTGTAGCCATGCTGTTTGACGAGCGCGGTGGCGAAATCCACCAGGCCGCGTTTGTCGCTGACCGAGAGCAACGCGAGTTTTTCCATAGAGCCGCCTGTTGTGCGTCCCGCCCAATGGCGCCGCAAGCCAAGAAAGGCAGGGATGAGGCCTGAGACCCGAAGCCTGAAGCCGGCCGACTTGAACCGGCTGCGTCATAGCACGGGGGTGATTTTCAGGTTTCAAGTTTCAGGTTTCGGGTTTCCCTGCAGTCATGTCCGTCCCGCTCGAACTCCCCGGCCTGTCCGTCCGCCTCGACAACCTCGTCCACGGGCACGACGGCCTCGACCTGCCGCCGGACAAGCCGCACGCCTTCATCTATTACCTGACCATCCGCAACGACTCGGACCGCACCGTGACGCTCCTCGGCCGCAAGTGGATCATCGAGCACGCCGACGGCTCGCGCCTGGTGGTCGAGGGCGACAAGATCGTCGGCGAAACCCCGCGCCTCGCGCCAGGCGAACAGTTTTCCTACAACAGCTACCACGTCGGCGCCGGCAACGCCCGGGCCCACGGCAGCTTCCACGGGCTCGACGACGACGGCCGGCGCATCTTTGTCCGCATTCCGGCGTTTGACATGGTGATTCCGCGATAGATCGACGCTCGATGAACCACTAATGGGATTCCTCAACGGAGGAATCCTTGAAGATGCGCGACGACTGATCGTCATCGCATGCAGTTTACGGGCCGGCTTATCGCCGGCTTGCGATTAGCAAGCCCCTTGGCAGACACCGGAGGCGATCAGCCGGAGGGGACTCGTAGATTACGCCTTTGGCGTAATCTCATTAGTGGTTGATAAAAGCCCTTCCGACAAAACTTGCAGTCACCGTTTGCTGTCACTCTCTTGGCTCCAACAGAATGAAGCTCATTGATCTCAACGCCGACGGCGGCATCGGCGCCAACTCCCTCTACGTCCAGATCGGCGACTTTCACCTCGTCGTCGACAGCGGCCTGCACCCGAAGAAGTCGGGGCGCGAGGCGGCGCCCAACCTGAAGCCGCTCGACGGGGTCCAACTCGACCTGATCATCATCACGCACTGCCATCTCGACCACATCGGCTCGCTGCCGCTGCTGATGCGGAAGTTTCCGAACACGCCGGTGATCATGACGCTGCCCAGCCAGATGCTGATCGAGCGCATGCTGCACAATTCCGTCAACGTGATGGTACGCGAGCGCGAGGAAAAGGGCACGCCCGACTACCCGCTCTTCACCCACGACGAGATCGACCGCATCGCCCCCCGCCTCTACCCACACGGCTTCAACAACCCGAAGAAGTTCTCCGGCGCGAAGGACGACATCGAGTTCACCCTCCACCCCGCCGGCCACATCCCCGGCGCCGCCGGCGTCGAGATCGTCCACAAGCACCGCCGCATCTTTTTCACCGGCGACGTGCTGTTCAACGTGCAGCGCATCCTCTCCGGCGCCAAGTTCCCGACCGGCAAGTTCGACACGCTCATCACCGAGACGACCCACGGCGCGACCGAAAAGCCCCCCGAAATCACACGCTCGGGCGAGATGATCCGCCTCGTCGAGAGCATCAACGCCACCATCCAGCGCGGCGGCTCCGTCCTCATCCCGGTCTTCGCCCTCGGCCGCATGCAGGAGATCATGGCGATCCTGCACGACGCCCGGAAATTCAACCGGCTCGTCGACACCAACATCTTCGTCTCCGGCCTCGGCATGGACATCGCCGACTACTTCGACCAGATCGCCAAGAAGACCGGCCTGGTCCACTTCACCCGCAGCATCCTGAAGGACCTGAAGGTGAAGAAATCCCCGCGCGACATGGTGCCCGGCAAGGAGCCCGCGCAGCAAGGCATCTACGTCGTCAGCTCCGGCATGGTCGTCGAGAACACGCCCTCCTACACGATCGCGTCGTGCCTCGCCGGCAGCGCCAAGCACAGCATCCTGTTCGTCGGTTACTGCGACCCCGACACGCCCGGCGGTCATCTGCTCGCGGCCAACAACGGCGACCAGTTCCTCTTCGAGACGGTCAACGTGAAGACCCGCATCCGCGCCAACATCGAGCGCTTCGAGTTCAGCGGCCACGCCGCGCGCAACGAGCTGCTCGACTTCGCCGTGAAGACGCAGGCCCGTTCCGTCATCCTCACCCACGGCGACCCGCCGGCCCGCGCCTGGTTCCTTGAGCAGCTCACCGCCCGGATGCCGAAGTCCAAGATCATCGACCCGGTGCCGCTGCAGGCGTACCAAGTTTGATTGGTTTATGTAGGGTCGCCGCTGGCCGGCGGACCTCATGGCAGGCACGGCGACAAGCGCCGGCCCTACATTCGATCTACCTTCCCAGTATCTCCCGCAGCTTCTTCACCATCGCCGGCGTGCCGGCGACATACGGCACGCCGGTGGCTTTGAACGTGAATCCCCATCGAGAACGATAGCGCAGCGAAGCCGTGGATCCACAAGCCGGGTCCTTCAGACAATGCGATGGCAGCACGGCATCTCTGTTTTCCGCCCGCTTGACTGCCCGGGCGTTGCCGATAATCGTGTCGTCGCAGATGAAAACCAACGCTTCCATTCCGAAATCCGCGGCGGGCGCAAAGCCCGCCCGGAAACGCAATGGCGCGGCGCTGGGACTCGCGACCAAGGTGCCCAGGAAATGGCGCTTTGCACCCGATGCCATCGGCATGTTCAACGGACCACGCGACCTTTCTGGTCGCAAAGGTCTGGGTGGCTGAACCGCGCTACATCGTCGATTCCGGGCCCATTATCGCCGCCCTGAACCGGCGGGATTGGAGCCACGCGTGGGCAAAAGCGGTGTTTGCCTCCTTGGGCGGACCTCCCATCACCTGCGAAGCGGTGCTAACCGAAGTCTGCTGGCACCTGCGCGAGTCTCCGGACACGGTCGCCCGCGTGCTGGAGATGCCTTCGCGCGGAGATATCCGACTTTACCCAATCGCCGAGATCGAAGGTCGTGCACTGGCCGGTCTGGTGCGCAAATATGGCAAACGCATGGACCTGGCCGATGCCGGCATCGTCCGCCTGTCTGAATTATTTCCGCAGGCCATGGTAATCACCACCGACCTCGAGGACTTTCGTATTTATCGGCGCAATCGAGGCGAAGCGATTGCGTTGATCCACCCTTGATGCGTCCAGTCGCCATGCGGCGGCGGACCTCCTGGTCGGCCCTACGTCCTGGCTACCTTCCCAGTATCTCCCGCAGCTTCTTCACCATCGCCGGCGTGCCGGTGACGTACTGCACGCGGGCGGCCTTGAGGGTGAATTCCTGCATCGGGAATGGCGACGCGGTCAGGTAGTGGATCTCGAGGCCGGACTCCTCGACGAGCGCGGCGGCGGCGGCGATGTCCCACACCTTGTTGTTGTGCTCCACCACCCCGTCGATGAGCCCGATGGCGGCGTACGCCAGGTGCAGCGTGCTGCTGCCGAGGCCGCGGATCTTGAAGTTCTCGATCACCCGCTTGCCCTCCGCGGCGTAGATTTTCTCCACCGGGGAGTGAAAGCCGATGAGACTGTGGCCGGTCGGACCCTCGGGCCGCGCCTTGGCGGGCTTGTCGCCGTCCCAGACCCCGCGGCCCTTGCCGCCGTGGATAAGGCTGCGGCGCGCGAGGTCGTAGATCACGCCGTACGCCGGCACGCCGTTCTCGAGCAGCGCGAGCGAAATGGCGCAGTGGCTGATGCCGTTCGCGTAGTTGTTCGTCCCGTCGATCGGGTCGCACACCCAGCAGAAGCGCGACGTCACCGGCGTCGGCGTGTCGGTCGGCGTCAGCTCCTCGCTGAAAAACTGGTCCTCCGGGAAAGCCTTGGCGATCGCCGCCTGCAGGTTCTGGGAGATGGCGATGTCGACCGGCGTCACCTTGGTGCCGTCGTGCTTGATCTCGGTGCGGGCGCGGCCGAATTCCCGGTGCATGAGGGCCGTCTCGGCCATCACGGCCTGCTTCGCCACTGCGATGCGTTGTTCGATGTCGGATGCTTTAGCCACGGACTACACGGATGAACACGGATGCAAAAAGAGAAAGCATTATCTGCGCCGCTGGGCTCATGCGCCGCGGGCGTCGTCCTGCGCCTTCTTGCGGCTGAAATTCCGTTGCTGCGGCAGGCCCAGCCCCTCCCCGCCCTTCAGCTGATGGCCATGTACCACTCCCTGCGTGCCCTTGGCGTTGAGCTTGTCCAGCACCGCGGCCAGCCGCCGTTTCTTGTCTTCGCCCTGGCCGAACATCTCCAGCTGCGCGGCCGGTTCCTCGACGTTGGAAAAGCGCACGCTGACCAGCCGGAGCGGCTTGCGCTGCGTCCAGGCGGCGCGCAGCAACGGAGCCACCATCCCGTAGAATGACGCCTCGAGGTCGCTCGCCTCCGGCAGGCTGCGCCCGGTCGAGCTGTCCTGCATGCCGGGATAGCGCACCTTGACCGTCATGGTCTTCACCCGTTTGCCGTCGGCGCGGATGGCCGGCATCAGCTCGTCGATCATCCGCTTGGCGATGCGCTCGATCTCGGCGAAATCGCCGATGTTCTGGTTAAAGGTCTCCTGCACGGAATAGGATTTCGCGTCCTCGTGGTCGACGTGCACCGGGCGGTCGTCCTCGCCGCGCGCCATGCTGAGCATTTCCCGCCAGCCGTTGCCGAACAGTTCCCCCAACTCGTCCTCGCTGCGCTTGAACAGGTCGCTCACGAGCTTGATGCCCGCGGCGGCCAGGCGCTCCTCGCTCTTCTTGCCGACGCCGGGAATGACGCTGATCTTCAGCGGCGCGAGGAACGACGCCTCGTCGCCGGGCTCCACGATCGTGAACCCGCGCGGTTTGCGCGCCTTGCTGGCGATGGCGGACACGAGCTTGTTGCTCGCGATGCCGAACGACGTCGGGATCTGCAGGTCGTCCCAGATCTTCTGCTGGAGCGCGCGGACGCGCCGTTCCACCTCTTCCAGCGTCTTGAAGCCGCACGGCCCGATATCGAGATAGCCCTCGTCGATCGAA
This sequence comes from Verrucomicrobiota bacterium, assembly GCA_048497945.1. Lineage (GTDB taxonomy): Bacteria > Verrucomicrobiota > Verrucomicrobiia > Opitutales > Opitutaceae > Lacunisphaera. Next base: position 11,075 of record JBEHYX010000085.1, read on the forward strand.
TTGCGCTGCACGATCGGCGTGAGGCCTTCGCACCGGTCGAACATCTCGCGCGACTTCCTGCTGTAGATGCCGGACGTGTGCGGCAGCAGGATCAGGTCGGGGCAGACCTTCAGCGCGAGCTTGGTCGGCATCGGCGTATACACGCCGCAGGCCCGGGCCTCGTAGCTGGCGGAGGAAATGATGCCCCGCTCGCGCCCGCCCACCGCGCACTTGGTGCCGCGCAGCTCCGGCTTCAGCGACAGTTCGCACGACACGAAGAACGCGTCGGCGTCGAGGTGGACGATGGTGGGCAGCGGCATGCTGAAAGTAAGAAGGAAGAAGGAAGATTTAAGAAGTCCATACCATGTACTCGAAATCCGCTTCCTAATTATTCCTTCTTCCTCCTTACTTCCCGCATATCGGGCTGCGTCAGCCGTGCGTTCACGGCGAAAAGGAAATGCCTGATGAAAGAGAAGATCTACGACCTGAGAAAGCGCACAAAGGTTTTTGCCCTGCGCATCGTCCGCCTGTTTGGCAGCCTGCCCAAAACCACCGCTGCGGCCATCCTGGGCAAACAAGTATTGCGATCAGGAACTTCAGTGGGCGCAAACTACCGGGAGGCCTATCGCGGGAGGAGCAAGGCCGAGTTCATCGCCAAGTGCGGGGATTCCCTGCGCGAATTGAAAGAAACCGCCTATTGGCTCGAACTGCTGGTGGATGGAGAAATTGTTTCCGCCGAGAAAATGATGCCACTGCTCGCGGAATGCGACGAATTGATCGCCATCTTCGTGACTATTGTCCGCCGCTCCCGCGAGAAGGAAGCAAAGCCTTCTTAATTCTTCCTTCTTAAATCTTACTTATCAAAACGTCAGTTTTGACAGCTTGAGCTTGGACTTGAAGTCGCCGGGGGCATGCTTCTCGACGAGCTGCATCAGGGCCTCGGGATCGACCCGCGTCGAGACGATGACCAGTTCCTTTCCGTCGAGGACCGCGAGGCAGAGGTCCAGCCGGTCGTCGCTGCCTTGATCGGAAGTGTAGACCAGCACGTTTTCCCGGCCGCTGGCGACGCCCACCAGGCGGGTCCAGCCGCGCCGGCGCATGAGCTCGTCCGTGTGGCTGGAAAGCTTCGCAAAGGACACTTCCCCGTCGGCGCGCTTGCGCTCATAGACGCCCACGCTGGCCGAGCGCACCGCGGACAGGGCCAGGCGGGCATCGTCGATGTTCGCATGATGCACGAACGCCAGCGCGGTCCGAACCGTGCCGAGCGTCACGGCGCCGACGTCCATCTGGACCTTGGTGTTCCAGCCGGAATCCGTCGCCTTCATGACCTCCCGGCGCAGGAGCGCCGCATCGCGGTTGAGCGTGAGCATCGACCACGCGGCGATGCCGAGGGCGAACACCGGCGCGACCAGGAGCACAAGCCCCGCCACGATCCACCGGCCGTAGCGACGGCGCGGGGCCGTTGCATTGGATGCCTGTTCGGATGCGTTCATAAAAGTGAGAGTTAAGAAGGAAGAATTAAGAAACCTTGGGCCAACGATCACCGGATCCTGCAGCAGCACTTCCTAATTCTTCCTTCATCCTTCTTAATTCAGTTCAGACTTCCTCGTCATCGTCCTTGTCCGAGTCCTTGTCGTGGTGCTTGTGCTTCTTGAGCTTCACCTTGATCCCGTGCAGGGGCTCGATGTCGAGTTCCTGGCCGACCTTGGCGATCTGGTCGGCGGTGATGTTGCCGACGATGTTCACCACGACCGCCTCGCCCTTGTGGTCGATGACCGTGACGACGAGGCCGGCGATCGCGTCCTCGCCGCGCTGCTTGATGTGGACGTTGACGTCGTCGCCGTCGTTCTTTTCGCGCACGGTGACCATCTTGTTCCAGCCCTGGCTCTCCAGCTTGTGGCGGATCTCGCTGATGTGCGTGACGGCGCCGTCGCGGTTGGAGTCGTCGAGGCTGACGACGTTGACCTTCACGCGCGTGAGGTTGCCGAGCAGCGCGGCGGCCTCCTTGTCGTGGGCCGAGGCGATCTTCGCCGCGAACTTCAGCATGAAGGGGGAAAGGTTCACCTCGACGAACTCGCCCTTGGTGGCGGGCACGAGGCTGCCGATGTCGATGGCGCCGGATTCGTCTTCGGCGGCATAGGTGGAAACGGTCAACGCCGCGGCAATGCCGGAGGCGACAACGAGGGAGCGGAGGGATTTCATGGCGGGATGGGTTTGGGTTGGAGGAAGCGACGGACTTGCCCCCTCATCACCCCGCAAGCCGGGTCCAAGTTGCAAAAAAAGGCGCCGGCCGGGAACCGGGCGTCCGCCGGCCAACCGGCATCCGCCCGATGGCCGGCGCCGCACCTGCTCCGATGGCAGGGGCCCGGCATATGGATACGTTTGCGCCATGGCCACCGTACCACCCGTCCACTCCGCCGATCCCCAGATTACCCCGTTCACGAAGTTCCGCGAACTCACCGAAAAGATCCACGTCGCCATGCTCACCACCCGCCGGAGCGACGGACTCCTGCACAGCCGGCCCATGGGCACGCGACGGATCGAGGCGGACGGCGGCCTTTGCTTCTTCACCGCCGACGATTCCGGCAAGGTCCGCGAAATCTATCACGACCAGATGGTGAACGTCGGCTATGCCGACCCGGCGCAACAGCTTTACGTGTCCGTTGCCGGCAAGGCGACCCTGTCGCACGACCGGGCGCAGATCCGCGAGCTCTGGACGCCGGAGTTGAAGGAGTGGTTCCCGCAGGGCGCCGACGACCCCGCCATCGCCCTGATCTGCGTCGAAATCCAGGCGGTCGATTACTGGGAGGGCTCGACGATGGTCTCGCTGCTGAAGTTTTCCCCCACGCCCATGGCCTATACGCCGACGGAGCTCGATTCCCGCAAGGGCGCCAATCCGCCCCTGCCGCGCTAGCCTTTCGCCGGCGGCGCCCAGTCGCGCAGCGCCTGTCCGGTCCGCGAGCGCGCCACCTTCTCGATGCCATCGCGCGGGCCGGCATAGACAATCTCGCCGCCCGCCGGCCCGCCGCCCGGGCCGAGGTCGATGATCCAGTCCGCGAGGTGGATCACGTCGAGATTGTGCTCGATGATGACGATCGTGTTGCCCGCCTCGCGCAGCTTGAAGAGCAGGTCCACCAGCCGCTGGATGTCGGTCCAGTGCAGGCCGGTCGTCGGCTCGTCCAGGATGTAGAGCGTGGTCCCCTGCTCCCGCTTGCTCAGCTCGAGTGAAAGCTTGATGCGCTGCGCCTCGCCACCCGACAGCGTGGTCGCGGACTGGCCGAGCTGCAGGTAACCGAGGCCGACCGCATCGAGCGTTTCCAGCTTCTCGACGATGCGCGGGTGCGCCCGGAAAAGCTCGAGGGCCTCGCGCACGGTCAGGTCAAGCACATCCGCGATGTTCTTGCCATGGTAGCGCACCTCGAGCGTCTCGCGGTTGAAACGCCGGCCGTCACAGCTCGGGCACGGCGTGTAGGCGTCGGCCATGAACTGCATGTCGAGGCGGATCTGGCCGTCGCCCTGGCAGCGCTCGCAGCGGCCGCCGCGCACATTGAAGCTGAAACGGTTCGCCTTGTAGCCGCGCACCTTGGCGAGCGGGATCTTGGCGAACAGGTCGCGCAACAGGTCGAGCAGGCCCACATAGCTGGCCGGATTCGACCGCGGGCTGCGGCCGATCGGCTCCTGGTCCACCTGCACCGCCTTTTCGAAATGCTCGAGGCCGGTCAGGCCGCGGTGCTTGCCGGGCAGCGCCTTCGCGCCGTTGAGTTTTCGCGCGGCGGCGGTGGCGAGAATGTCGTTCACGAGCGAGCTCTTGCCCGAACCCGACACGCCCGTGACGCAGGTGAACAGCCCGGCCGGGAAACGCGCGTCGACGTTCCGCAGGTTGTGTTCCGTGGCGCCCTTGATCGTCAGCCAGCGGTCATCGGGCTCCTTCGTCTTCACGTCCTTCACGACGCCGAGGCGCCCGCTGAGATACGCTCCGGTGCGCGACTCCGACACCGGCAGCTTCGCGCAGTCCGCCGGCGTGCCCTGGAAAAGAATCTGGCCGCCCTCGGTGCCGGCGCCCGGCCCGAGTTCGATCAGCTGGTCGGCGATGCGCATCGTGTCGGCGTCGTGCTCGACCACGAGCACCGTGTTGCCGCGGTCGCGCAATTCGCGGATGGTGGCGAGCAGGCGCTGGTTGTCGTCCGGGTGCAGGCCGATGCTCGGCTCGTCGAGCACGTAGATCACGCCGACCAGGCCCATGCCGAGCTGCGTCGCCAGCCGCACGCGCTGGGCCTCGCCGCCGGAGAGGGTCGCGTTCTCGCGGTCGAGGGTCAGGTAGCCGAGCCCGGTCTCGTTCAGGAAATGCAGCCGCTGGCCCACGCCGTCGAGCACCTCGCGCACCGCGTCCGTCGCCGGCAGCGCCGACGGCAGCGTCTGCACGAACTGCAGCGCCTGCCCGATGTCCCGCTGGGAAAACTCCGCGAAGCTCAGGCCGCCGAGCAGGACGGCCGCGCTGCGCGCGTTGAGCCGCAGGCCGTGGCAGAGCGGGCAGTCGCCGCTCGACATGAACGTCGCCAGCCGCGCGCGGAAGCCCTCGCTGCTGGTTTCGCGCCGCGACTCGTCGAGGAGCGCGATCACGCCCGGGAAATACTGCGACTCCGCCTTCGGCGTGCGCCGCAGCCGGAAGCTGAACAGCCGCTCCCCCGCCCCATGGAGCAGGATCCGGCGCGTTTCCGCCGGCAGGTCCTGCCACGGCACCTCGGCGTCGAACGGCAGCTGCTCGGCCAGTTGCTTGAGGATCGCGTTGTGGCGGATGATGAGATTCCGGCCGCCGACGCGCCACGGCTTGATCGCGCCCTCGCGCACGGACTTCTCCGGCTTCGGCACGATGAGCTCCTCGCTGAACGCCAGCTTGCGCCCGAGCCCGCCGCACTCCGGGCAGGCGCCGGCGCTGTGGTTGAAGGAAAAATGCCGCGGCGTCAGCGCCTCGAAGACGTCGCCGCAGATCACGCAGCTCAGGTCCTGGCTGAGCGGGATCTCGCGCCACGGCGCCTCGGTGTTCTTCTGGACGAGGACGAGCGCACGGTTCTGGCCCTCGCGGAAGGCCAGTTCGAGCGAGTCCGCCAGGCGGCTGCGCTGGTCGGCGGTGATGAGCACGCGGTCGACGACGAGGTCGACCGGGATGTCCTCGGAACCGGTCGGCACGAGCTTGGGTTCGTCGAGCGACTTGATCTCGCCCGCGATGCGCACGCGCTGGAAGCCCCGCTGGCGCAGCCGCGGGATCTCGTCGCGCAACACCGAGGGCTTGGCGCGCATCCATGGCGCCAGGATGATCGCGCGCTCGCCGGGCGCGCTCGTGAAGAGCTGCTGCAGGCAGTCGTCGAGGGAGCGCTTCTCCACCTTGCCGCCGTCCTTCGGGCAGCGTTGCTCCCCGCACAGCGCCCAGAGCAGGCGCGCGTAGTCGGCCACCTCGGTGACCGTCGCGACCGTGCTGCGCGGCGAACCGCCGCCGGTGCGCTGCTCGATCGCCAGCACCGGGGAAAGGCCGTGGATGTAATCGACGTCGGGCCGCTTCAGCTGCTCGAGCGCGGCGCGCGCATGGCCCGAGAGGCTCTCCATGAATTTCCGGTAGCCCTCCGCGTAGATCGTGTCGAAGGCGAGCGACGATTTGCCCGAGCCGCTGGGCCCGGTCAGCACGACGAGCTTGCCGCGCGGGATGCGCAGCTCGAGGTTCCGCAGGTTGTGCTCGCGGGCGCCTTTGACGTGAATGTGTGTCGCTCCGTCCATGGGTGTGAAGCGGGCCGCCGAAACGTCGCACCCGCAGGGCGCGCGGACCGGCTGGGCCCGAACCCGCCTAAAGTTGCCAACTCGGTCCAGTCGTCAAAGGGCTAATTTTCCGCGACGGGCCGCCGGTTTCGCACTTGAAGTCAGCCACCAGTCCCAGCTTCATCCTCCATGTCATAAACAGGCGCCCCTGCCTGCGAACCTACCCCCAACCCGCTCGTCCCCAGACGAGGAAGTTTGTGTATCGTTTTATGAACCTACGCCCCGTCATTTCAGCACGCCTGGCCGCGCTGGCCCTTGCCGGCCTGGCCGCGGCTTCCCTGCAGGCCTTCGTCTTCGAATTCGGCGACGTCAAAGGCAGCTTCGACACGACCCTCTCAGTCGGCGGCCTCTACCGCCTCGGCGACCCCGACCCGGCGCTGTACGGCATCAGCAACCACGTCGGCAACCCGGCCTCGAACTCCACCCCGGCGGTTTACGGCCAGCAGCGCTCGGTCAATGCCGACGACGGCAACCTGAATTACGGCAAGGGCATGGCCTCGTTCCTCGTGAAGGCCAACCACGACCTGCAGCTCGACTACAAGAACTCCGGCCTCTTCGTCCGCGGCTATTACTTCAACGACTTCGTCAATTCCAACGGCACCCGCAGGAAGGCGGCCCTGAGCGACGAGGCCAGGAAGATCGTCGCCGAGGGCGCCGAGCTCCTCG
>JBEHYX010000086.1:0-17479 GCA_048497945.1 Verrucomicrobiota bacterium
GGCATCCCGTACCACATCACCAGCGGCGTGAAGTTCTTCGAGCGCCAGCACGTGCGCGACCTCATCGCGCTCGTCAGCTTCGTCTACAACCCGAGCAACACGCTCGCGTGGCAGCGCTTCTCCATCCTCCTGCCCAAGGTCGGCGAGAAGGGCGCGATGAAGATCTACGCCGCCGCGCTCGACCACGCGAAGCTGATGCAGCGCAACTTCGTCGACGCCCTCGACACCGACGACGTGAAGACGAAGGTGCCGAAGGACGCCAAGGACGACTGGGCCAACTTCTGCGCCTCGCTCAAGCAGGTCGCCGAGGCGATGGACACCGGCACGCCCGCCGACGCCATCCAGGTCGCGATCGACGGCTGGTACGGCGACCACATGAAGGGCGCGTACGCCGACTACATGGACCGCCTCGACGAATTGAAGGGCCTCGTCGGCTTCGCGTCGCAGTTCCCGAAGATCCAGGATTTCCTCGAGCAGGTCGCGCTGATGAACGGCGAGACCAGCGACAAGCAGGTCGAGCTCGACGAGGAGGCGATCCGCCTCACGACCGTCCACCAGGCCAAGGGACTCGAGTACGACGTCGTCTTCCTGATCGGCGCCGCCGACAACCAGTTCCCGACCCGCCGCTCGATCGAGAGCGGCGACGTCGAGGAAGAGCGCCGCCTGTTCTACGTCGCCGTCACCCGCGCCAAGAACGAGCTCTACATCAGCTACCCCAAGATCGCGACCCGCGCTGGCCCCGGAGGCATGATGCTGGCTCCCTCGAGATTCCTCCAAGAACTACCGGACGACCTCTACGATGAGCTGCGCATCAAGCGCAGCTATGGTTGGTAATAGAATGGCATTGGTAATTTGAGTCCAAAAAGGGAGTCCGCCAAGGACTAATCTTAAATTAGATTAAACAACCAAAAAAGAATCAGTTATTAATTGTTGGGCAAGAGGCTCTTGGGTTTTATATCTGTCCTTCACGAGTAGCAGATATTGACAGGCAGAGTATAATTTCATTCTTTGAAGGCCATGAGCAATCCATATGTCACGGCCCTTGATACCCTCAAGGCTGATATTGCCGCGAAAGAAGCCCAGCTCCTCGCTGAACTTATTCCGCTGAAGACTACGGCCAACCAGCTTTCGAAGCTCGCCGGTCTTCCTGATGCCTACGATCTAGACGCGCCAGAATCGAATAGTGCCGCCACCAAGAGGGGGCTGAAATTCAAAGAAGATCAGTTCTTCAACAAGCCGCTCGCGACGAGCGTCGTTGCTTACATGGAAGCTCGCGACGAAGCGAAGATGGAGCGCCCTGCGTCGATCGATGAGATTTATGATTCTCTCGTGAGCGGCGGGTTCAAATTTGAGGGCGCCACCGGCAATCCCGAGAACAGCAAGCGCGCGCTCAAAATCGCTCTCACCAAAAACACTGCACAGTTCGTTAAGATCGGTGAAAAGTTCGCCCTTAAGAAATGGTATGGCATGCGCGCGGCTCGCAAGTCCACCGGGACCGTCGCCGATGATGATATCATTGAGGACGGCAACGCAGACACGCCTGGCGAAACCCAAGACCAACCCTCCAGCTCGACTTAATTTCCGCAACAATCCCTGTCGTGGATCCCACTTATACGATGACAAGAAACTGAAGCGCAAGACGGGCCCCATCGCCCGCAACCAGCGCAGACACAAAACAGACCGCCTCGTGAGCCCAACTTTCGACGGGAAGGCTCACGAGGCGGGAGATGGAGTCCTCTCAGCACGCAACCGGTTGAGGGGAGGCGGCAGTCGGGGTGCTCACAGCGTAGCGCACCATCGCCAGTAAAGGCTCTGCCGTCAAGTCCGGTGCCCAGCTTCGTTTCTACACTACCATGGCTATTTACGCCTGCAACAAGTGTGGTGGCCGGCTCATTTTTCGCATGTGCGTGCGCATGAAAAATGGGAAGGTCTTCTGCCCCGGTAAACCCATTCCGATTCATCTGGATGGAGCCTGCGGTCAGATGCTCCTACCGCTGAGCGCCTAAGCGGATTCGCGGCGCCCGATATGATCGGGCGCCGCTTTTTTTGAGACCCAGCCGAAGGGGTCAGGTCACGGACGACGAGGTCTACCAGATCCTTACTCGTGAAACGTGACCTGACCCCTTCACCGTCTCTGACTGTTGACCCGGCCGACCGGCGCTTTCGCTCAGTCAGCAGTCAACACCTGACGTGTTGAGCTGCCACTCGCCCAAGGCATTGGCGCATCTCACATTTGGCGGCCGAGCCGAAGGGGCCGGGTTGTGGGGTGTGGGGTGGCCGATCCGAAAGCCGAGGCATTGGCGCATCTCCCCATTTGGCAGCACCGCCAATGCGAGCTTGCCCGGTTGCTCCGGCGCCGGATCGTTGCCCCATGCCTGCTACTTCCTTTCGCCGTTTGGTGCTCTGGCTGGCCGGGGCGCTGCTCCTCTCCGCCTGCGGCTCGATCCACTATGACCTGCCCGGGCACAGCCACCGGACCCTCAACACGCCGGTCACGCTGGCAGTGGGCGAACATCGCCTGGCACTGGAACTCCCGCGCCGCATTCCCGCGCCGGGTGGATTCGAACTGGCGCTGGCCAGCGAGGACGCGTCGATCGTCTCCGTCGAATACCAACCGGGCCCGGGCGGCTCCGGCACGTACGCCCTCGTCGCCCGCGCCACCGGCACCGTCACCCTCCACTATCTCAATCGCTTTTCCGCCCCCGCCGCCGCGAAACCGGAGGAACTTGCCCAATTGCGCGAGGCGTCGCTCGGCGCGTTCACCGTGACGGTGACAGCTCCCCGCTGACGAAATCGGACCCGAGCATGGGGTCAGGACGCGTATTAGGAGGTATGCCGCATGATTAGCAGCTGAACGGAGCTCCGCATACGCGTCCTGACCCCGTAAGTGCCCCCTCCGGCAATGCACCGGGCTGGGGCCACGCTTGACGGGACAGCGCCACCGCGGCTTCATCGCCGCACGGGCCCTCACCTCCTATCCGCATGCGCTTGAAACTCCTGTTGCTGGCCCTCCTGCTTCCCTCGTTACTGCCCGCCGAGACGACTCCGGCTCGTCCGGCAGCCGCCACCAAGGCGCCCACGCTCGAGGACGTCATCTTCGACGTGCGCTACCTCCGGCAGGTTCTGCCGCCGCAGGCGTTCATCAGCGGGGTCGATCCGCATCCCGAGCTGCAGCCCGAGTTTGTTGCCGCCATCAAGGCGGCCCACCTGGACGAGGCCTTCCACCTTTCTCCCCTGCCCGCCGGCGCGACGCCGCCGAAGCACGGCCAGACCCCCGCACCGCATTTCCCCGACGAACGCCGCCACTCGGGCACCACCGGCAAGGCCTCCTTCCTCCTCTATGTCGGCGCGGACGGCAAAGTCACCGGCCTCTACTGCCACGAAGCCACCGATCACGTGTACGCCGTCGCGGCCGCCGAAGCGCTCCTGAGCTGGAAATACAAGCCCGCCAAAATTGCGGGCAAGCCCGTGCCCGTGCTGACCGGCCAGCTCCTGATCTTCGAATCCGACTAAGCCCCGGTTGTTTCGCAGCCGGCGCCGCTGCGCCTGACTGCGCGAACATCGCTCGCGCCACCAGCAGCAGCACCGAGGCCGAGCCGGACACGTCAGGTCTTGATTCTTGACTGATCAACCCGCCCGCCGCCCAGTTGCCGCCAACGCCGTCCGGTCCATGCCTCTCTCAAAATCTCCTGACGCCTTCAAACTCCGCACCCTGTTCATGGGCTCCCTCGGCGCGATTCCGGAGAGCCATGCGCGCACCGTGGACAAGAAGCTGCTCGCGGCCTGGCTCAAGGAGGGCCTCCTCGAGCACCGCCGCGCCGAGAAGGCCTACGTCCTCACGCCCAAAGGCGAGAAACGGATTGGGTAGCACTCAAGGCCGAGCCGAAATGGTCAGGCTGGGCTGAACGTTGAACGTTCAACGTCGGGCATTCAACGTTCAGATCGAACCTGCACCACGTGAAACGACGCCAGGTGACTGGAAGGGGCCAGGTCGCTTGATGCCCAATCGCTGTGATGACCTGACCTCCTCCTCGTCCCTGCGGTCGATCCGCTGGACCGGATCGCAAACCGCTGGGCCAGCCGGGGCTCGCGGGGAAGCCGTCCAGCGCGTCGAATCATCGCGTGCCTGCCGAACCCGCATCTCTGCCTGCCGCGAGCGAGCCGGCGCTGCCGGTGGTTGGCCGGGCGGTCGGCTGGGGTATGCTGGTGATGCTGGCCGGCACGATGCCGCGAAATCTTTTCTTCCTGGCCAACCTGCGGGTTTTCAACGCGGTGCCGTGGGCGGTCGTCCCGACGGCAGCCTGCCTGTGGTTGTTCTGGAAGGCGCTGCGCGGTGATTTCGAGACGGGCGCCGCGGCGGAACGACGCCGGCAACAGCTGCGGGCGCACCGGGTGCCCGCGCGGCTGTGGTTCTGGTCGCTGCTGGCGGGCGCACTCGGGATCGTGGCGCTGGTGCTGGGCCTGAAGCTCGCCAACCGGCTGGTGGCGCTGCCCACGCAGGCCCTGCCCGACCTCGCGCACGTCCCGCGCCTGACAGTGGCCGGCCTGTTGTTGTTGGCGGCGCCGGTGGCGGGGATCGTCGAAGAGGCGGCGTTTCGCGGCGTGATGCAGGGCCCCATCGAGCGGCGCTGGGGCTGGATCGTCGCGATCCTGATCACCGGCACGATGTTCGCGATCGCCCATCTCGATTTCACGCCCGCCCTCTGGCCTTACTACGTCGCGGTCGCCGCGATCTATGGCGGCGTCACCTCGCTGACGAATTCCATCCTGCCCGCCATCGCGCTGCACACGGCGGGAAATCTCTATTCCAACTTCGACCTGCTCTGGCACGGCTCCGCCGAATGGCAGGCGCCGGCAACCGGCCCTTCCCTCATCTGGGAGACCGGTGTCGACCGCGCTTTCGTCCTTTCGCTGGCCGGATTCGCCACCGTCGCCGCGTTAACCGTCCTCGCCTTCGCCAGGCTCGCGAAAGGGAAGCGCAGCCCGTCCGGGTAGCAGCAGCTGCGGGCAACCAACCCCGGGATGCCCCCTGTCGCAGGCACCGACCCCTTCCATGCGCGCCGGCGCACCTGGCTGCTCCTGCTCGATTTTATTCCCTTTGGGTCCAATACCCCGGGGCTTGCCCCGCTGAGATGGAGGCGGGACTACCAGTCCCGCGTTTGGAAACATTCGCAGCGCATGTTGCGCAGGACTGATAGTCCTGCCTCCATTTCGGAAATGCCCCGGAGCTTGCTCCGGGATCTTTATTTCGCGGCATTGCCGAAGTTCTCGGCAAAGAATTTTTTCCCTTCCTCGACGAGCGGGGCGGGGTCGGTTTGGAAGGCGCGGCTGTCCGTTTCGATCGCCAGCACGCCGGTCCAGCCGCTGCGTTTGATCTCGGCGAAGAGGCCCGCGTAGTTCGAATCGCCCGTGCCGACGGGGACGTCGAGGAACACGTCCTTTCCATTGGCGCCGTGCCGGACCTTCTTGTCCTTGAAATGGATGTCGTAGACGCGGTCGCCATAATCGCGGAAGACCTGGGCGACGTCGAAGCCGGCGGCGGTGACCCAGCCCACGTCGAGACAGACGCCGATGCGGTGATCGCGCCGGGCGAGCAGGGCGCGGACCGTCGCCGGGTCGCCGTAGACGGTGCCCTTGCGGTGATTGTGGATGGCGAGGCGGATGTCGTACTCCTTCACCAGCGCCTCGAGATTGTCCCACTGGGCCTGATCCTGCGGCTCGACGATGATCAGCCGGATGCCGAGGAGCTTCGCGAATTCGAAGAGCTGCCGGTTCTTCGCCGGATCGAGGGACGTCTGGTTGACGCCGAACGTGTAGCAGGTGAGCCCGTGCGCCGTGAGGATCGCCTTCTTGCGCAGCGTTTCCTCCCGCGGCGCGGCGGGATCGAACTGCGTGCTGATGAACTGCAGCTGGGTGATGCCGTGCTGCACCGCAAAATCCACGACCTGGTCGAAGGTCATGCGACTGCAGGTCCAGGTTTGGAGCCCCAGCTGCACCCGGCCCGGGGCGGCGGCGAGCGGAGGGAGCAGCGAACAGGCGAGGACCAGCAGCGGCAGGAGACGTGAGTTCATTCTTGAGATCTGGTTGGTGATGGCACGAAAGGGCATCGGGGTGCCGCCGGAAGGCCCGCGCCCCGGCGAGCCGGCCGCGAACCGGACTTTGCAGCCCCCCGGCGTCACGCTATTTCAGCACGATGTCGTCCACGAAGAAGGTGGTGTACGGCTGAGTGCTGTAGCTCATGAGGTAGATGCCCGAGAAGAGCCCGCCTTTGACCGACTTGAACTTGTCGAGCGGGATCGTGACCTTGGTCCACACGCCCTCGGGGTACTCGTCCCGGATGTCGAGGCGGTCGATCGCCGTTTCGTTTGTGTCCATGAGCTTGACCAGCATGCCGGGCCGCGCGCCTTTCCGGCCGTAGACGTAGAACTCGAGGACGCTGTAGTCCTTGATGTTCAGCGGCGCGTTGCTGTAGAGATAAAGCCCGCGGACCGAAGTCCAGTATTCCTTGCATGCGATCGAATTGGACCCGCCATGGACGGGCTCCTTGTTGGCCAGGTCGTACACGCCGCCGTAGGAGCCGCCGTAGGAACGATTCTCCCAGCCGGTGGAAAGCCGGTCGCGGTAGATGACGTATTCCTGGCCGGGATTGCGGACGGTGAAAGATACGTCCTGGTAGCCGAACTGGCCGGCCTTGTCGTAGGCGATGGCGCGCAGCACGTGCGGGCCCGAACTGAACTTCGTCGTGTCGCATTCCCAGCGCCAGGCGCCGTCCTGCACGACGAATCCGCCCTGCAGCATGGTGTCGACGAACAGCTCGACGTTCGTCACGCCGGCTTCGGCTTCCGCCCGGCCGGTGATGACCGTCTTGCCGCTCAGCTCCGCGCCCGCGAGCGAGCTGGCGACCGTGGGCACGGGCGCCTTGAAGTTGTCCACCGTGAGCTGCCGGAACGCGGCGGCGGTGTGCTTTTTCGCGTCCGTGGCGCGCACTTCCACGGCCACGGTGCCTTCCGCGAGATCCTTCGTGTTCAATTCCAGTGTCCATTTGTTCTGCGCGACCTTCGCCGTGCCCCGCTCCTTGCCGTTGACGTAGCCGGTCACGGCGGTGATCGCGGCTCCGGATTCGGCCGTGCCGCTGAGGGTGACGGTGCCCTTGATCGCATCGCCGGTCTGGTGCGAGAGAATTTGCACCTCGGGCAGCCGGTCGCTGGTCGTGTCCTCGACGAAACGGTTTCCGCCCGGGAAGGCATCGCGGTTGCGGACATACTCCATACCCGTGCGGCTGAGGCCCAGCCGGTACTGCCGGTCAAAAAGGAAGGAGGGTTTCTTCTGCGTGGTCTTCTCGGTGTTGGTCAGGATGAAGATCGACTTGCCGTCCTCCGTGACGCCGACCATCTCCTCGCGGAAGTCACCGCAGAAATCGCCGACGACCTGGCCGCGCCCGTAGTTGCCGACCTCGATCGTGGCGCCGGTGTCGTAGTCGCGGAACTTGCCGTCGGCGTACAGCAGGTCCTTTGCGTCGGTCTGCCAGCGGACGGGCGTGCCGGTGACGTAGTTCGTGTCGATCACCGCGCCGTCGGCGGTGTAGGTGCGCGACGGGCCCTGCTTGCTGTGCGCACCGTCGCGCGTCGTGATCTGCATGCCTTCATACTTGTCGGAGAGTTTCGCCATCATGGCCTCGTGCACGTGCATCTGGTCCATTTCCTCCCAGAGCATCTTGCCGTCCTTGTCCAGGACCTGGGTGCCGATACGGTAGTCGCGGCGCGGCTGGAGATGGCCCTCGCGAATGTTCAGCACTTCCAGGCCGGGATGGCTGGGAATGATGTCCGCCATCATGGCGTAGTCGGGATGCCCGACGTAGGGCACGCGCGGCGAGCTCCAGAGCTTGTTGCCGTTGCTGTCGATGAACATTTCGCCCCAGAGAATCTGGTCGCGGCCGGTGGCCTGCAGGTCCGCCACGTCGAAGCCGTGCGTGGCGCGGCCGTCGTATTTCGAGAAGCGGCTCTCCCAGGCCAGGTTCAGGTTCGAGTCGAGGGCGCGGACCACGATCATCGCGGTGGGGAACATCTTCGGGTACTTGTCTTCGCGCAGGTAGGCGTTGACCTGGGGATGATCCACGCCGTACGTGCCGCGGCCGAGGATCACGAACGGGTGCACGCCGTCGAGGTAGGCGATGCCGATGTAGTTGCGGGCGTTGTCGCCGTATTCCATGAGCGACCACTTGCCGGTCTTCTCGTGCAGCGCGGTGAAGGTCGGCGCGATCCACGGCACCTCTTTTTTGACCTGGCCGGTCAGGCCGTCGAGCACGGTCAGCCGCTCCTGCGCGTAGTCGAGCGGGTTCTCCGAGTGCATCGACTTCATCAACACCTCCGCCTTGCCGTCGCCGTCGAGGTCCCACGCGACGAGCGGAAAATAGTGCACGCCGAGCTCGATGCCCCAGCCGATCTCCCGGTGCCAGAGGAAGGTGCCGTCGTTCAGGTAAGCCTCGACCTTGTAGGTGTCGGTGTTGCGGTTGGTTTCGCTCCAGACGCCACTGGTCATGTGCGGGTCCTTGTTGCCGCGCGGATAGGTGATGACGAAGTCCATCAACCCGTCGCCATTGAGGTCGGCCAGCAGCACGCGCTCGATCCGGCTGTCGCCTTGGAGGCGGGTCTTGATGATCAGCGCGTTCTGGCCGGCGGCGGCGGCGGTGATCTTCACTTCGTTCGAGGCCGCGCCTTCCTGGCCCTGGTTCACGGCCTTGACCACGTAGTAATAGGTGTGACCGGACCTGGCGGTTTCATCGATGTAACTCGTGGCGTCGCTCACCGGCTTCGCGGAGACCAGCGCGTAGTCCTTCCCGCTGGCCTCGCTGCGGTAGACGTTGAACGCGGTGGCGTCGGTGTCCGACAGCAGGCCGCGCCAGCCCAGAAACACCTGGCCGCCGTTCTTGGGCAGCGCGATCAGCCCGCGGGTGACGTTCTCGTGGGCGAAGGCGGCGACCCAGCCAAGGGTCATCATCACCAGCGCAGTAAGGGTAGCCTGCTTCATTTTCATGCTCGGTAGGTTTTTTAGGGAATGTTTTTCAGGATGCGTGATCGGCGCGCCGGAAGGAGCGGCGCTTTCCCGTCCGGTGCCTGCTCGCAAGGACCTGAACGCGGTCGTGACGGCACGGGGCGGAATCGGGCTTGGTCACTCCGGGTAGATTTCGATGCCGCAGATGCCGGGATAATCGACGAAGGGAATCAGGCTGAGCTTCAGCACGCCGTCCGAGACGACGATCCCCTTGAATTCCTTCACCACGGGAATGCCCAGGCCGCCCGCTTCCGCGAGGGGCTTGAAGCCGGTCAGCGCGGGTTTGTTTTGCAGCGTGACATCGAATTCCCGCGGGACGGTCAGCCACCACTTCGGAATGGCATCGGCAAAGTGGAGGACCACGCGATAGGAACCGTTCGGCACCTTGAACTCGTAGAACAGGTCGCCGAAGGACTCCGTCTCGTAGAGGGTGGGATTGTCCGTGTTCTTGATCGGCACCTTGGCCTTGCTCGTGCTGGTCCAATCCACCTTGTCGCGGTACGGCGTATCCGGCTGCCACACGTGGCCCGCCTGGTCGGTGTAGTCTTCGGTGGCGCCACAGTTGATCCGGTAGATGGCGTCGGCCGTTGTCCGGGTTGTCGCGCTCTCCGCGGCTTGCGCGGCTACGGCGCCGCCGGGCCAACACGCTGCGATCATGACGGCTGCCGCGAATAGTATCCTTGCCATTGATTATCCTCGTTTGGGGGGTGAACGAAAAGATGAGAAGACGAGCCGGCTGGCCGAAAGGGTAACTTCGAACCAAGGCTCATGAAGCAGGGAGCTTCCGGTGGCAGTGGAGCATTCCTTCGCCCGCACGGGCGCGGCGTAAATTGTGATTCGCCGTCTCCAAGGTGTGATTCGCCCAGGCGGCGGATTACCTTCCCCCTCGAACTTCGTGCGAAAGCGCAGGCGCCTCCAACCGGTGGCCGCGTAGCATTCCAGTAACGCACCCCAGTGACCGTCGGCCGAGGCGAACCTCGTGGCTTAACTGCCGGCCTGCGCTGTCACCGGCCCGGCCCCAAACCGCGTCCCCTTGGTCCGACTGAAACGCACTCCTGACATGACGTTGTCTTTGCACGTGGTAGAGTCAGGCCATGACTTCGAAGACTCAGTTTTATGGCGCCTCGAGCCTGGATGGATTCCTCGCCACCACCGATGACCGCATCGACTGGTTGCTGCAGTTCGGCGATATTCCGCCCACCTACGCCTCGTTTATCGCCCAAGTGGGCGCCATCGCCATGGGCGCCGCGACTTACAAGTGGCTCATTCAAAACCAGGTCAGACCGGATTCGGCCACGCCCCAAGCCTGGCCTTACACCCAGCCGACGTGGGTCTTCACTCATCGGCCCCAAACCCCGCCGCCCCGCGCCGATATCCGGTTCGTAGCCGGGGACGTGGCCATCGCCCATGCCGCGATGCTGGCGCACGCCGGCGGCAAGAACATCTGGGTGATGGGCGGAGGCGAACTCGTGGGACAATTCTGGGACCGCGGCCTGCTGGACGAACTGATCGTCCAGGTCACGGCAGTCACGCTCGGAGCCGGAAAACCCCTCCTGCCCCGCCCCATCCACACACCGCCGTTGAAGCTGATTTCAGTCCAGCAAGTCGGCGACGCCTTCGCCGAGCTCCGCTACGAGGTGCGAAAAAAATCGTGCGGGACCTGACTGGGGTCAGGTTGCGCGATGGGGGGCTGCCGCGGCCGCCCGCAACTTCGCGAACATAACCAGCGCGACCATCAGGAGCACCGAGGCGACGCCGAAGACGGCACCGTGGCTGTACGTGTAGATGGCGGCGGCGCCGAGCGGGACGAGGACGCGGTACAGGGCCTGCAACGCCTGGTTGGCGCCCTGCAACTGGCCCTGCTGGTTTTCCGCCACCGCCAGGGAAAGCCGGGCGTTGTAGGAGGGATCGAACAGGCCTTCGCCGAGCACGATGCAGGCGACGGCGACGACGATCAGCGTCGACGACGGCAGGCGCTCGCTCGCACAAAGGAGCGCGGTGCCGAGCGCGAGCCCGACCAGGCCGACGCTGCCCACGGTCCGCTCGCTCCACTTCTTCAGCAGCTGCGGCAGCAGCACGACACGCGAGAGGATGTCGCAGATACCGACCAGCACGAACACCCCGCCGATCAGCGACGGGCCCCACGCGTAGACATCCTTGAGAAAGATCGACGCGTTGAACTGCCAGATATTGAGCCCGATGTAGAAAAACGCGCCGAGGATCAGCAGCGCCCGCGCCTCCTTCAGCGAGAAAACCGCCGTGAAATGCGCGAAGGTGTTGAAGCTCTGGAGCGAGAGTTTGGCGGCACGCTTCTCCGGCGGCAGCGACTCGGCCACGAGCGTGGCCGTCAACACCAGCGACACCAGCGTGATGCCCGCCGTGACGAAAAACGGCAGCGTGACCGAGGACGAACCCAGCAGCCCGCCCACTGCCGGCCCGATCATGAAGCCCACCCCGATCGCCCCGCCCAGCAGCCCGTACCACCTGCCGCGCTCCTGCGGCTCGGTGATGTCGGCGATGTAGGCGAACAACGCGCTCTGGTTGCCGGCGGTCAGGCCGTCGATGATCCGGCCGAGAAACAGAATCCAGAGCGCCCCACCGACGCCGAGCAGCGCATAACCCACCGCCGAGCCGAGCAGGCTGACGATCAGGATCGGCTTCCGGCCGTAGCGGTCGCTCAAGGCCCCGAAGATCGGCGCGGCGAGGAACTGGCACAACGCAAAGACCGAGACCAGGCCGCTCATGACCACGGCCACGCGCGCATCCGGCACGTACTTCCCGATCAGGAACGGAAAGAGCGGAAACACGATCGTCATGCCGACGGCATTCAGCACGGTGAGTCCGATCACAATCCACAGGCTCTGCTTTTTGTTCATAGTCGCGCCGCATCAAACTCTGGCGCTGGTTCATCTCGCAATAGCTGAATCACTTCTCCGTAGCGGCGCTCTCCGAGTGCCGTTCAACCCCGAACCCGGCGGTCACAGACCGCCACTGCAGATCTGCCCGAACCGGGTTTCGCGCCACGGTCGCCAAGCAAACCTTTGTGTCCGTTGCGTCCTTTGCGCGAGACCATCTGCCTTTTCATCCCCATTTCATCCTGCCTTCATCAAGGCTTCATGTGGCGCCGGCATACTCGGCGGCTATGAAAACCAAGGACTACCTCATCGCCGCCCTCGCCCCGACCCCGGTGCTGCTGCTCGCGCTTTTCGGCAACCTGTGCATCGACGGCTGGAACTGGAACCCGGGTTCCTTCGTCTTCGCGTGGGTCGTCATCGGCGGCGCGACGCTGCTCTACCGGTTCCTCGCCACCCGGAAGTTCGCCTCGCTCGCCTACCGGCTGGGCGCCGGGCTGGCGATCCTCGCCGGCTTCTTCACCTTCTGGCTCACCGCCGCGGTCCAGATCATCGGCGAGGAAAATCCCGCCAATCCGCTGTACCTCCTGGTGCTCGTGCTCGGCCTGGCCGGCATCGGCCTCGCCCGCCTGCAGCCGCGCGGCATGGCGATCGCGGCGTTCGCCACCGCCGCCCTGACGATGCTGGTGCCGGCCATCGCCCTCGTTTTCTGGCCAACCGACTTCAGCCCCGGCGTCCCGCAGGTCTTTGCGCTCAACGGCGCGCTGGCCGCGATGTTCGTCACCGCGGGTTTCCTCTTCCGGCACGCGGCCCGTCGGCGAACTGTTACCGTCTGAGTTTTTTAACCACGGATTTCACGGAGAGAAATCCAGGAATACCGGACCTCGCGCCAAGTCCACCAAGGCCGCCACGAAAATCTTTCGTTGCGCCCCGTTGCGCCCTTGGTGTGAGGTTCCTGCTCAGCCCAATCCGTGCGATCCGCGTAATCCGCGGTCAAAAAGATCGTCCGGCTCGCTCGCGCCCTTTGCGCCTCCGGTGAGACGAAAACCTGGGCAGCTCTTGCTCAGTGGCCGGCTCAATCGCGTCCGTGGGCCCGGCAATCCACCACCACGAGCAACACGAGGATAATGCAAAGGAGCGGAAACAGCAGGCCGAGGTGCATAGGCGTATGCGTATCAGACGACCTTGCCCCGAATTCGTTCAAACTCTCCCCATCTTTCTCGTTTCCGACCCCAAATCCCGCCCCAGCCCCGGCGGCGGGAAGGCGGGTTTGACGCCGGTCCGTCCCATGGCCATCTAAGTCCCGATGCCCGCCGACACGATCCGCTTCGACAATGGCGCCACGTACGAACGCTACATGGGGTTGTGGAGCCGGCTGGCGGGCGAGACCTTTCTCGACTGGCTCGCGCCCAAGCCCGGGCAACGCTGGCTCGACGTCGGTTGCGGCAACGGCGCCTTCACCGAATTGCTCGCCGCCCGCTGCGCCCCCGCCGCCATCGAGGGCATCGACCCGGCCGAGGGCATGCTGGCGTTCGCCCGCACGCGCCCGGCCGCGCAACTCGCCCGCTTCACGGTGGGCAACGCCATGGCGCTGCCGTTCGGCGACGACACCTTCGACGTCGCGGTCATGCCGCTCGTGATCTTCTTCGTGCCCGAACCGGCGCAAGGCGTGGCCGAGATGGCCCGCGTGGTCGGACCCGGCGGCATGGTCGCCGCCTATGCGTGGGACATGGCCGGCGGCGGATTTCCCTACGAGACGCTCCACGCCGAATTGCGCGCGCAGGGTTTCGTCGTGCCAACACCCCCGAGCGACCACGCGTCGCGGCTCGACGTCATGCGCGACTTGTGGACCGCGGCCGGCCTGCAGTCCGTGGCAACGCGCGTCATCACCGTGCAGCGCACGTACGCCAGCTTCGACGACTACTGGACCACGGTCCTCGGCGCGCCCAGCGCCGCAGCGACCTTCGCGAAGATGTCACCCGGCGAACTCGCCCGCCTGCGCGACGACATGCGCACGCGCCTGCCGGCCGGTGCCGACGGGCGCATCACGTATGGCGCCACGGCCAACGCCGTGAAGGGCATTGTCCCGGCCTAGCGCGCCAGCGGCGCGCAGGTGATGCGCACGGCGAGGGCCATGCCCTCCTGGAATTCCTCCCGCGTCTCGCTGCAGTGCTTCAGCCCGCCGGCGACGGCGGCCAGGTTGTCGGCGAGCTGGCGCGCGGTGACGCCGGCCGGCTTGTAAGCCGCCGCCACGCCGCCTTCGCGCAACGCCGCGGTCACGGCATCGAGGAAAACCTTCTCCTTGTCCTTGATCAGGGTGCCGGCGAGCGCCTCGGCCGCCTCCATCAGGTCCGCCGCGTCGGCCGCGAACTTGCCGACATAGCGGCCCACCCACTCGTCGAACGCGCGCGCCAGCCGGTCCGGGAGCGGACCGTCCGCGGCGAGCGCCTGGAGCGCGTCCGCCAGCGACGCCTCGCAGGCATGGCTGACCGTCGCCTTGAAAAGCTCCTCCTTGTTGGCGAAGTGCAGGTACAGGCCCTGGCGCGAGATCTGGGCGGCGCGCGCCACCTCGTCCATCGACGTCTTCCGGAAGCCGAAGCGCGCGAACACCGCGAGCGAGGCCTCGAGCAGGCCGGCGCGGCGGGCGGACTCGGCCGGGGACGGCTCGGCGGTGGCGACGGAGGATTTGGTAGTTGACATGATTAACCAACTAGACAATTAGTATCCATGTTGTCAACTTCGTCTATAATCCCGCGTTTCTCAAAATTCATTGCGTGACCGGCACCTTACGCCCCGCCCACCCGCCCGCAAGCCTGCCGATCAAAACCCGCCAACCTTCCCGGCCCATGTCCTCGCCCGCTTCCTCCCTCTCCGCCCCGCTCCTCCCCGCCAACGAGCGCCGCCCCGCCTCCCTCTGGGCCCGCCGCGGTCTCACCGGCTGGCTCGCCTCCTTCGCCGCCGGCCTGGCCGACGCCTGGACCGGCCTCGGACGCCGCCCGGACGCCGCCCGCCGCCGCCGCTTCGCGCGCTCGCCGCAGTGGCGCAACGGCCGTTTCCACAACCCGCAGCCCATCTGGAGCAACTACGTCCGCGCCATCCGCGCCGGCCTCCAGCCCACCGCGCATGCCCGTCCCACCGTCCCGGTCCCCGTCGCCCGCGCGAATCCGGCGGAACTCCGCACGCTGCCGGAGTCCGGCCTGCGCATCACCTGGCTGGGCCACTCGACGACGCTGATCGAGGTCGACGGCGTGCGGGTGCTGACCGACCCGGTCTGGAGCGAGCGCGCCTCGCCCGGCACCGGCTTCGGCATCAAGCGCTGGTATGCCCCGCCACTGGCGCTGACCGACCTGCCGCCAATCGACGCGGTGCTGATTTCCCACGACCACTACGACCACCTCGACCACCGCACCATCCGCGCGCTCAACGAGCGGCCCGTGACCTTCATCGTTCCCCTCGGCGTCGGCGCCCACCTCGAATACTGGGGCGTCCCCGCCTACCGCATCGTCGAACTCGACTGGTGGGAGAACGTCACGGTCGGCGAGGTCGAGATCACCAGCACGCCCGCCCGCCACGCCTCCGCCCGAGGCCTGTTCGACAAGGACCTCACGCTGTGGTCCGGCTACGCCCTGCGCGGCGCGAAGCACCGCGTCTACTTTTCCGGCGACACCGGCATGCAGGCGTCCTTCGCCGAGATCGGCGCGCGCCTCGGGCCGTTCGACGCCACGCTGATCGAGACCGGCGAGTACAACGCCAGCTGGCCCGACTGGCACATCGGGCCGGAGCAGGCGATCGAGGCCCACCGCCTCGTGCGCGGCAAGGTCATGATCCCGATCCATTGGGGCCTGTTTGCCCTCGCCCCGCACGGCTGGACCGAGCCCGTCGAGCGCGTGATCGCGGCCGCCGCCGAGGCGGGCGTCACGCTCGCCACGCCGCGCCCCGGCGAAAGCATCGCGCCCACCCGGGAGACCGCCGTCACCCGCTGGTGGCCGGAGCTGCCGTGGAGTTCCGCCGCCGAGACGCCGATCGTGTCCACCCCGGACGGCCGCAAGCCGCGCGCCCCGCAGGCGCCCGTGGCCGCCCCTTCCACCCACCGCCTGCTCCAGCTGCAAAACGAGCTGCGCGACCTGGCATTCCTGCTCGACCGCCGCGGCAGCCACACGGCCGCCGACGTCGCCTCCACCGTCGCCGCGCGCCTCGGGGAACTCCTCAACCAGGAGCCCGCCCTGGAGCCCGGCGCCGCCAAACCCACCTTCACCCGTTTCCTGACATGATCGCCGCCCTCCTTATTCTCATTGCCCTCGTGCTGCTCGTCTCGGTCGATACCGACGAGCCGGGCGAGCAGCCGGGCGAGATCCGCGTCCCTTCGAGGCGCGGTTAGTTTTTCGGTTCAGGTTTTTTATCCGCAGATTTCGGGATCATACGGCTGAGAATTACAGTGCCTGGTCTCGCGCCAAGTCCGCCAGGATCGCCACCACGATCTTCTTTTGCGCCCGTTGCGTCCTTGGCGTGAGGCTGCCTTGGGTTGGCCCCATCCGCTTGATCGGTGCAATCCGTGGTTAAAAAAGCGGATCGGAGCCAGGTTCCCCGCATGCGTCGTGCGCCGGCGGCGTGTCGCCGAAATCCGCTCGTGTGTCCGCGCCCGGCGTGCCACGCTGCGGCCATGAAGAGCCTACCCCTGCTGCTCGCCCTGCTCTGCCTCGCGACCGTTTCCGCCAAGGACAAGGAGACGAAACTGCCCGATCCCGCCAACGACAAGGTCTACGTCCTCGAGCCGTACAAGATCGAGGGCAAGCCCATCCTCTCCTTCGCCGTCGACATCGTCATCTACGCCGACCCCAAGACCCGGCAGGTGAACCACATCTTCATCAGCCGCGTGCTGCCGGACACCGACGCCGAGCGGGCGGGCCTGCAGCGGGGCGACGAGATCGTGAAGATCGGCGGCAAGCAGGTCGAAGGCATGGACTCCCGCGTCGCCCCCGGCACCGAACTCGGGCGGATTTTCCTGAACCGCGAGCCGGGCGAACCGCTCGACTTCGAGATCATCGTGCGCCGGCCCGAAAAATTCACGCTGCACGCCCAGCGCGGTTCGCTGGCGGACCGGTTGCGCTAGCGCCGGCCCAACCATCCACATCGCGACCGTTGCGCACGCAACGTCTGGCGGTACCCCAATTTGTCATTGCGCGTCGTCCGGCCGGACAGGACGGCGAAGCAATCCAGCTGGATCGCCAGGGCGCGCTTCGCGCACCTCGCGATGACCATCCCCGAATCAGGGCACTGCCCAGCTTTGGCAGTGTCCTAATTTGTCATTGCGAGGAGCGGAAGCGACGAAGCAATCCAGCTGGATCGCCACGCCCGCCTACGGCGGACTCGCGATGACAATGCAAATTAGGGCACTGCCCAGCTTTCCGCCGCTTGCCTGGCGCGGCGCCGGCGCCATGCTTCGCCCCATGCGCCGCGCCGTCCTGCTGACCTCCCTGCTCGCCGGCATGTTCCTGTTCGCCGGCTGCGAAAAGTTCTTCGAGGTTTTCGTTTCCGACTCCGCCACGCGCCTTGCCTACCAGCTGCGCGACGAGGCC
>JBEHYX010000087.1:0-17206 GCA_048497945.1 Verrucomicrobiota bacterium
TCGTCGCCGCTTGGACTCGGTTTGATTTCCCGTCGGCGATAAGCCGACCCCCGGAACCTAGTGCGGAGCCGATTAGGCGGAGCGCATCAAGTAGCCGAGCCGTTAGGCGAGGCATTAGTGGTTCAATCCAGGGTCGGTTTCCGTCGTCTGTGCCCGTCGCTCAACTCTCCGGCACCAGCAGCGCCTTCACCTGCTGGAGCAGGTCGGACACGGGCTCGGTGCGCTCGATGGCCTGGGCCTTCTCGAGATACTCGACGACCTTGGGGTAATGTTTCTGCCGCAGCTCGAGGTTGGCGAGCTCGAGGCTCGCATGGTACACCGTGCCCGGCACGTGGTAGGCCGATTCGAACGCGAGCTGCGCATGCGCGTCGTCGCCTTCCGCAAGATAGGTGCGGCCCGTCAGCAGCAGCGCGCGGCCGTTCAGCGGGTCCGCGGCCAGCAGGGCCTCGAGTTCCTTGCGGGCCGGCGCCCATTCCTTGCGGGCGTAGAGCAGGTCGGCGCGGGCCTGCAGGAAATCCGTCCGGGAATCCGCCGTGATCGTCTTCGCCAGCGGTTCAAGGGCCTGCTGCGCCTCGGCGAGCCGCCCGGCGCCGAGCTGCATCTGCGCGTAGCGGATCAGCCGCTTCTCGCCCTGCGGGGCGGACGCGGCGTAGACCTTGCGGTAGGCGGCGAGCGCCTCGGGATAGAGCGCGCGCTCGGCGTAGAGGTCGCCGAGCACCGCGAGCTCGTCGGGGCCGGCGACACCGGTGGCGGACGCCGCCTCGAGCAGCGCGATCGCGGAGCCCTTGCGGTTCGTCGAGAGGTAGATGTTCGCGTACGTGAGCCAGTAGCGGGTCTCGGTCGGCTTCGCCTTGATCAGGCTGCGCACCACGACCTCGGCCGGGCCGAACTGCTTCGAGTCGACGTAGACGCGGAGGAGGCCCTCCTTCCAGTCGCTGTTGAGCGGGTCGCCGGCCAGCGCCTGCATGAACGCGTTCTCGGCCGAGACGGTGTCGCCGGTGCGCTCGAGGCAGCAGGCGAGCAGGCCGAAGGTGGACGGGTTGCGGTCGCCGAGCACGATGGCGCGCGCGAAGCACGGGATGCCCTCGGCAAAGCGGCCGCCGGTGTAGTAGAGCAGGCCGAGGTTGGTCCAGGCGCGCACGAAGCTCGGGTAATGCTCGGTCGCGCTGCGGTAGCTCTTCTCCGCCTCCGCCATGCGGCCGGCGGCGTAGTGGGCGTTGCCGAGGATGAACTCGAACGCCGGGCTCGGCGTCTTTTTGTCCCCCATCAGGCTCTCGAGCAGCTTGAGCGCGAAGTCCGGGTTCGTGGCGAGCATGGTCATCACCTGCTCGTAGATCGCGTACTCCTCCGCCGTCATCTCGGGCTCGCGCTCCTTCAGGAACGAATTCGACTCGTTGATGATGCGCTTCGGATCGAGGTTCTTGGCCTTGCCGGCGTCCTCCTTGCCCTGGCGGATAAGGGTGTCGTTGATGAAGCGGTCGACGTCGTCCTGGGCGGCGAGCGGCGCGGCCAGTACGAGCAGGGGAAGAAGGAGGAGCAGGCGGCGCATGGGATTAGTTGCCGGCCTCCAGGACGCTGCCGGGGGTGAATTTCCAGATGACGGTCTGCTGCACGTAGCAGCGCACGGGTTTGCCGCGCTTGATCGCGGGCGAGAACACCCAGTCTTCCTGCACGCTGCGGGCCGCGATCTCGTCGAGCGCCGCGTTGCCCGACGACTTCACTACGCGCACGCTGCTGGCGGTGCCGTTCCGTTCCAGGAGCATCACCAGCACGACGCGGATCTGCGTGAGGTTGATGCGGAGGGAGTGCGGGACGAACTGGAGCGACCGCTTGATGCCGCGCGGCAGCTGGTCGACCTCCGCCTCCATGTAGATGTGCTTCTCGCTCACGCCGGTGTCCGCCCCGGGTTTGAACTCGGGATAAACGCGCGTTACGCTCATTTCCGGCGGCACGGTGGCCGGCGTCGAGGGCAGGTCGAAGGCCAGCGGGCTGACGGCAATGTGCACCGGGCTGCTGGAGGGGCTGGCCTCGAGGCCGGCGGCGAGCGGCATCGGCGCGGCGTCCTCGTTGCCGGTCGTGATCGTCGACGGCGGGGGCGGCGGCAGGTCGGGCGGCAGCACGACGGTCCGCAGGTCCTCAACCTCCTTCACCGGGGCCGCGGTGGAACCGTGCTGGAAGTGCGACAACCCGAGGAAGAGGGCGAAGGTCACGGCCGCGCCGACGAGCAGGCACGCCGCGTCCTCGGCGAGGTTGTCCTTGGGCCGGAAGGTGGCGGCGGAGGCGCTCATGGCGATTCGGCGCGCGCCGTGGCGAATTGCACCCGCGAGATGCCCGAGCGCTTGGCCTCCTCGTACACCGCCGCGAAGATGCCGAGGTTCGACGCCCGGTCGCCGCGGATGATGACCGAGGGCGAGCGGCCGACGGCCGCCTGCTTCAGGACGGCGGCCACCTGGTCCGCGCGGATTTCCTGCCCGTCGAACCAGATCCGGTTGTCCGGCGAGATCGCCACCAGCAGCACGCTCTGCTCGGTGCCGAGCGTCCCGCTGACATCGGGCTTGTCGACCTCGATGCCGGGCTCGCTGACGAACGCGCTGCTGATCATCAGGAAAATCACGAGCACCATGATGCAGTCCACCATCGGCACCATGTCGATGTGGGTGACCTCGGCGTGGGTGTGGCGCGCGCGGCGCTGGATCATGGCGCGGGGCCCTCCAGCGCGGCTTTCTCCAGCAGGTCGAGCTGCTGCACCTGCTTCTGCATCTGGCGCTGCGCCGCCGCGATCAGCAGCAGCGCGGGAATCGCGACGGCCAGGCCCGACTCGGTGGCGACAAGGACCTCGGAGATGCCCTTGGCCAGGCCCGTGGCGTCGGTGGCCGTGCGCTGGGCGAGGCTGTCGAAGGTGCGCGACATGCCGCCCACGGTGCCGAGCAGGCCGAGCAGCGGGGCGGCCGCGACCATGGCGCCGAGGGCGAAACGCTGCTGGCGGAAGGATTCCTGGAGCCCGTCGCGCAGGCGGCGCAGCAGCGCCGGGTGCCGCCGCAGCTGGTCCTGCCGCTCGCGGGCCTGGCGGCGCGACTGCCGCAGGGAGAGCAGGAGCTTGCAGACGCGCGCGTAGAGCACCACCGAGAGCAGGAGGATCGCGGCCATCACCGGGCCGCCCTGGGTCACGAACTCAGCGAGCGCCTTCATGGCCGGCGGGTTGGGCGGCGGGCGGGGTCCCGGCGCGCGACTGGTCGAGCGCGATGACGAACTCCATCGCGTAATGCTCGAGGAGGGAGAGGTTCTTGCGGATGCGGTGCGAGAGGAAGCCGTGCACCACGAGCGCGGGGATGGCGACCATCAGGCCCAGTTCCGTGGCCACCAGCACCTCCGAGATGCCGGCCGAAAGCTTCATGGCGTTGCCGCTGCCGAACACCGTCATGAGCGCGAACGTCTTTACCATGCCCGAGACGGTGCCGAGGAGGCCCATGAGCGGGGCGGCGGTCGCGATGACGGCGAGGAGCGACAGCCGGCGCTCGAAATGCATCTGCTGCCGGTGCAGGAGCGACGACAGTTGTTCCTCGAGGAGGGCCTTGGGCTGGTGCCGCTGGCGCAGGCCCGCGGCAAAAAGCTCGTGCGTGGTGCGGTGGAGCCCGGCGAGCTGCCGCTCCGCCCCCGCCAGGTCGCCGGCGGCGACCGCGTCGAGCAGGGCCTGCACCTTTTGCGGCCGGTCGAGCTTCATCTGCGCGAGGTCGTACAGCTTCTGCATGATGAGCAGCAGCGCCAGCAGGCCGGTGGCGAGAATGACGTAGGCCACGACGCCGCCGGAACGGATGTGGCTCAGCACGGAGCCGCGCGTTTCCTGCAGGTGCAGCGCCTTGCCGCGCGAGGCGTCCGCCGGGAAATGCCCGGCTTGGCCGTGGAAAAAAGCCTCCGCGTCGGGGCGCGTCCAGGCCGGCAGCGGATACGCGGTGGGATAGGTGGCGCCGCCCTGGCGCCGCAGCACCGCGCCGGGGCCGCCGTCGGCGGGCAGGAAGAACGCCTCGGGGCCGACGAAGGCGAGCGTGCCTTGCCGCACCTGGTTGTCGCCGGAAAGGACCGCCTTGCCCGGCACGGCGTAACCGCCCGCCGCGCGCTGGGTCCAGTCGGCGAGGAAACCGAGCACCTCGCCCGCGGGTTTGGCGGTCGTGCCGCCGGCCGCGTCGTCGAGCGCCTGTTGCAGCGCCTGCAGCTGGGCGTCGAGGGCCTGGTTCTCGCCGGGAGCGAGGCCGTCGGCGAACGCCTTCAGCGTGTCGCGCGACAGGCTGTTGAGGTAGTTGGTCGTCTTGCGTAGGCCGTCCTGGTCCTTGAGCATCTTGCGGCGGCGCTCGGCGGCGGTCTGATCCTGCGCCTCGAGGCGCAGGACCTCGCGCTCGGCGGCCAGCAGGCGCTCCTCGGCGGCCTTGCGGGCGTTGATCAGCGGGGCCTTCTCGGCATTCAGGCGCTCGCGGGTGCGGAGCAGGTCCTGCGTCGCCTGCTGGATCTGCTGCTGGTAGCTGCCGCTCGCGCGCTTCACCGCCTCGTCGAACGTGTCCGCGGCCGGCGCCGGGATCGCGCCGAGCGGGAGCAGCAGGAGGAGAAGGAGGCGCGGGCGCATGGCGGTCATTTGGTCGCGGCGTTCACCTGCGCCGGCAGCGGGACGAATTTCGGGTCGGCCTTGTCCTGTTGGATCGCGATGAGCGCGGTCACGGCGGTGAGGGCGTCGGGCGCCGGCTTCCAGGTCCACGCGCCGTTCTCGGGGCGGCCGACCCAGACCTTGCCGGCGCTGCGGTCGAGGGCGTAGCCCTGGCCGAGGCCCCAGTAGATGACTTCCAGCACCCGCTCGCCGGTTTCGCCCGGCAGCACCAGCGGTTCCTGGCCCAGGCTGATCTCGCGGTTGAACTGCATGCAGCGCCCGAGCACGGTCGCGGCGATCTGCAGGCGCTCGTTCACCGATGCGTCGGGTTTGGCGAGCGTGCGGTAGGACATTTCCAGCGCGCCCGACAGGCGCGGCGGCAGGGCGGCGCGCAGCTGGAGCAGCTGCGCGGCGACGGCCTTCACGCGGGTCTCCGCGGCCTGGGTGTCGGCGAGCGCGGCCCGGTTGGAGGATTCCAGGGCGCCGAGCTCCGCGGTGTCCTTGGCGGACTTCGCGATGAGGAAATCGCGCTTCGTCTCGAGCGTCTCGCTGCGGCTGTTCAGCGCGGCGACGAAGGACTCGAGCAGCGGCTTCTGCGTCGCCCACTCCGACTCGAGGCGGGCGCTGGTCGTGCGCAGGTCGACCCACTTTTCCGCGGCCTGCTCGACGGTGCGCAGCGGGTCGTCCTCGGCGCCGGCGGGCAGGGGCGTGAGCGCGGCGAGCAGGAGCCAGGCGGCCAGGCGGGGGGCGGCGTTTACCAGCCGGGGTAGGGAAACCGGCGGATGCGGGCGGGGGTGGACCAAGCGGGGTGGGGTGTTGGGCGGCCGGGCGAAACCGGCCGGCGCGGGTAGGTTAAAGCGGGGTGGGTCGCGCGACGGAACGGCTGCGCCATTCTTACTTTAGCGCCGCGCGTCCGGGGTGCGGAGGGTTCAAATGGGGATCTGGGAGAACTGGAGCTTGGCCGTGCCGGCCTGCTCCTTGTTCTTTTCGAGGGCGGGGTAGAAGCGGATGTTGTCGATCACGGCGCCGACGGTGGCGTCGGCCGGCTGCGTGCAGGCAGCGTCGAGGAACGCCTGCTCCGCCCGGCCCTCCTTCGTGACCTTCACGTAGTAGGTCTGCTTGAGCTGATCGAGCGTGAGGCGGGCCTTCGTCTCCTCGTCGAGGCGGCCGAGGGCCGGGGCGGCCGGCAGCGTCGCGCCCTTGGCGCGGCCGAGGCGGTCGACCTTGAGGTAGAGGAACGCCTCGTCGGGCGACATCGACACGCGGCGGGGCGCGACGTTGGTGGCGACCTCCTGGCCGCCGTTGTAGAGGCGCACCTGGCAGTCATCGACGACGAAGCCGATCGGCATGCCGGATTGCAGGATATTGATCTTCGAAGGCTTGTCGCCGATGGGCGCGATCGACTTGGCGTAGATGATGGTGCCCTCCTTCGTGCCCGGCTTGGCGTCCTTCTCGTGGTAGCGGAGGATGAAGACGAGGTACGGACGGTTGAGCGGCGTCGGGGACGACACCTCGAACGAGTAGCGCATCGCGTCGAATTTTTCCTCGGCCAGCTCGTTCTGCAGGTCGAGCGCGGCCAGGCCGGGGTTGTTGAAGCTCTGCTTCGAGATGCCGTAGGCGGAGTCGGCGAACTCGTCCATGGCATTGTCCGCCGCCGCCGCCATGGTCGCGGCGTTTTGCGTCGCGGCGGCCTCCTGCGGGGTTCCGGCGAGGCGCATGGCCGTCGCCTTGGTGGCCGCGGCCTCCCGGTTCACAGCGGCGAGATTGGCGAGGTTGGCGGACAGGCCGGCCTCCGAACCCATCACGGCGCCGGCCTGGGAGTTGAACTTGCGGTAGGGATCGTTGGCCTCGGTGTAGGTGCGGTCGGTCTTGAGCTTGTCGATCGTGGCGGCGACCGGCGTGAGCTTCAGGCCCTGGTCGACCTTGAGGCTGCCGCTGCCGCGGCGCATCGGGATCCGGACCTCCTCGTTCTTCACCTTGATCACGAACATGCCGCCTTCGACGTCGAGGATCCGGTAATAGTCCTTTTCCTGCTGCACCGAGAGGTCGGTGCCCATGAACAAGGTGTAGTCCTTGGCCACGCCGGCGGTGGGGGCCAGGAGGACGCCAAGCGAAGCGAGCAGCAGCGCGAACAGCGGGGCACGCGCCGGGGGCGCGGAAGAAACGCGGGGCAGGCAAAATTCCTTCATGGGGTGAGGGGTTTTCACTCCGACCGGGCGGGTCGGGACAGGGAACTTCGATTTTCCCCGGCATGCAACCGCAAGGCGGGGTCCGAGACAAGGCCGGACCCGGCCGCCGCGCTCTCACAATAGTACTTCAGGCCGGCGGCTTCAGCGCGGTGTCGCCTTCGTCGACGGACGGCGGCGGGCCGGCGAGCAACAGCGCCTCCTCGTGGTCGAGCAGCTGCTGGAGCGGGCGGTGGACGTCGTCGGCGATCTGGTTGGAGCGCCAGAGATGGTCGATGGCGGTGCGTTCCGCCTTCAGCGCGAGCGTGCGGTAGCGGTGGCCGGCCTTGCGGCGGCGGCGGGCGCTGTGGCGCGTCTCGCCCTCGGCCTCGAGCACGGCGAGGCGGCTTTCGTATTCGCTGATCACCTGGCCGAGCGCGGCGTTGTGGTCGGGCGTCGTGGCCTCGGCCTCGAGCGCGCGCAACGCCTCCAGTCCGGCGGCGACCGCCGTGGTGCGGGCGAGGCGCTCCTCCTGGGCGCGCGTGCTGTCCTCCCGCAGGCCCACGCGCTGGATCAGCGCCTCGAGCGTGGTGCCCTGGAGCAGGAGCGTGACCGCGATGACGCCGAACGCCAGGAATACCACGATGTCGCGCCCGGGAAACGGGGCGCCGTCCGGCATGACGTACGGGATCGAGAGCGCGCCCGCCAGCGTCACGGTGCCGCGCATGCCGGCCCAGCTCATGACCAGCGCCGTGCCGGGACGCGCCGCCGGCCGGCACACGCCCGGCAGCAGCTGCGGCAGGTAGATGCCGGCGAAGACCCACGCAAAGCGCGCGAGGATGGCCGCGCCGGCAATGGCGAGGGTGAAGCCGAGCAGCGTGCCGAGCGCGTAGTGGCCGCGCACCGCCGCGAAGATCGCCGGGAACTGCAGGCCGAGCAGCACGAACGCCGTGCCGTTCAGCCAGAAGATCAGCAGGTCCCACACCGCGAAGGCGCTCTGCCGCGTTTCCACGTCCATGCGCACCGGGTCGCGCCAGCCGGAATACAGGCCCGCCGCCACGACGCCCAGCACGCCCGACACGCCCACGTGCTCGGCCGCGAGGTAGGCGGCGAAGGGCGTCATCAGCGACAGCGTGATCTCCACCACCGGGTCGGCCGACTCGAAGCGGCGGAGCAGGTCGCGCAGTTTGCCGATGAGGAACCCGACGATCAGGCCGATGCCGAAGCCGCCGGTGGCGACCAGGGAGAAGCCCACGGCGAACTTGCCCGCCGAGAAGCCGCCCGCGACGACGGCGGCGAGTGCGAACTTGAAGGCGACCAGGCCGGTGGCGTCGTTCATCAGGCTTTCGCCGTTCAGCACCGTGACGAGGCGCGCCGGCACCTTCAGCCGCTCGGTGATGGCGCTGACCGCGACGGCGTCGGTGGGCGACACGATGGCGCCGAGCGCGAAGGCCATCGCCAGCGGCAGGCCCGGCACCAGGAACCACGCGACAAGGCCCACCGTCAGCGTGGTGAAGATCACGAGCCCGATCGCCAGCGTGAGGATCGCGCGCCGCGCGCGCACGAACTCGCGCAGCGGCATCAGCCAGCCGTCGGCGAACAGCAGCGGCGGCAGGAAGCAGAGGAAGAAGAAGTCCGGCTCGAGCTTGAGGCGCGGGAACACCGGCAGGTACGCCGCCGCCACGCCGCCCAGCAGGTAGGTGATGGCCAGCGGCCACGGCAGCCAGCGCCCCGCGACGCTCAGGCCGGCGATCAGCAGCAGCAGGATCAGCGTGTGTTCGAACGAGGACATCCGCCGCCACCGTAGCGCCGGGCGGTCCGGCGTCGAGCGCGCTTCGCCACGCCGGGGCACGCGGCCGGCGACTGGCTCAGATGTTCCAGGATTGCCGGAGGTGTTCGATCACCTTCTGCGCACCGGGGCGGATCCGCACCAGGCGCGCATTCCACGCCAGGACGAGATCGCGGCGAAAGCCGTCGAGCTCGGGTGCGGACACTTCGACATACGCGGAGGCATCCAGGTCTTGCAACGCGAGCGAGGGAAGGATGGCGGCAAAACCGCCCGACCGGACGGCGGCGAGCGCCTGCGGGAACGACTGGCAGACCAGCGCGAGGCGGAGCTCCGTGCCCGCGGCCTGCGCGGCGGCGCGGAGCTTTTTCGTGAACTGGCCGTCGCTCGTGTGCGCGGCGATCGGCAGGCGCGACAGCACCTCCTTGAACGTGAGGCCGGTGCGGCGCGGCGCGAGCGCCTTGGGCACCACCACGGTGAAGGTGAGGGGCCCGAGCGGGGCGGATTTCAGCCCGGCCGCCAGCGCATCCTTGCGCACGATGCCAAAATCGACGCGGCCGTCGCCGAGCTGCTGCACGATCTCGTTCGTGCGCAGGTTGCTCGTGGCGAAGCGCACGGAGGGGAGGCGCGCCAAGGCGGCGGCGAGCCGGGGAATCACGAGCCATTGGATCAGGCTGTCGCCGGCGGCGACGGTGTAGTCGGCCCCCTCGGCGCGGCATTCGGCGCGGAAATCCTGCAGCGCCACCAGTTGCAGGCGCACGAGCTCGGCGAGCTGCGCCCCCTGCGGCGTGAGCTTCAGCTGGCGGCCATGGCGGCGGGCAATGTCGGTGCCGAAGAATTCCGACAGCTCGCGCAACTGGCGGCTGTACTGGCTCTGCCGGATGGGATCGCCCGGCGCGGCCTGGGCGATGCCGCCGGCGTCGTGGATTTCG
Source organism: Verrucomicrobiota bacterium (assembly GCA_048497945.1). GTDB lineage: Bacteria > Verrucomicrobiota > Verrucomicrobiia > Opitutales > Opitutaceae > Lacunisphaera. Next base: position 9,517 of record JBEHYX010000087.1, read on the forward strand.
AGGAGCACGCGCAGCCGGTCGAGCGACAGGCCGCGGTCGGAGAAGAGGTTTTCAAACATGACTGTATAGTCAGGTATTATGCACGAATCGTTGTGGCAAGGCTGCGCTGGTGTGGTAGGATCGCCCACATTCCAACCGCCGGCCCGCCGGCCCGCCGGCCCCCAAAAAAACTTCAGCCACCCCCTTGATTTCCTTCGCCTTTCGTCCGTTGTAACCCATCGAACCCTTTCACCGTCTCCCGCCCACTATGAACTCCCTACGACTTATTACAGGATCAGCCCTCCGGCAGACGGAGCGGTCTCGGTCGTATGCGGGCATGTGCGCGCAAAAGACCGGCAGACTGCATCGCACCCCGGGTAATTTTAAGCCCGGTGCCGAAAGCGAAGATCACCAGACAGCAGGAAGTGGAATCCACCGATCCTGAGGACTCATCGTAGCCTCATGCGGCCCACTTCCACCCGGAAGTGGGTTTTTTCATGCCTGAAAGACCGCTTCCGGAATCCGAGTCCCACTCGTTTTCCAGATTCCATAAGCGGCTTCACCGTTGAGCCCAGCCAATCAGCCAAGGTCCGCATAAAATCCTGCGGCCGCCCAAACCAACCCGCTCCGTCGGGCTGAGAGGGACGACGGTGTGTTCTTTTTTGTTTAATATACAACGCGGGGTCCATCGCGACCCCGCCTCAACCGCACGGTGCGCCCCAGTGGGGCGTTAAACGGCACGGCCGGCCGCGCGGTTCCAATTTCACCTTTCGCCTCGTGCGAAAGGCGCCTCGCCACAGTCCCGACAGGACGACGGCGGGCCTACGCCTCGTCGTCTAACAGCCCAGGACTCCGGGATTTCAATCCGGCAACACGGGTGCGGCTCCCGTCGAGGCGACCACTTGGCCTAGGCCAGCGCCGGTCCTTGATCCGAGACCGGGCCAACGCATTGCCCCATCGGATTTCCGCGGAAGCCAGCCGGCGGCCGAAAGCCGGCAGGGGCCGAGTTTATTTTGCGCGCGTGGTGCAATAGCAGCACGTCGCCCCGCCAAGGCGGAGATCGGGGTGCGACTCCCCGTGCGCGCACCAATCTCTGGAGCTGTGGTGTTAACAGGCAGCACAGCGGATTTTTACTCCGCACGGTGCGGGTGCAACTCCCGCCGGCTCCACCATTTTTCATCTTAGCCACCAGTCAGTCATCGAGGGCGGACGCCGGAGAAGTCTTCCGGCGCCGAGCGACCTGGAACTGCTGGCGGGATTTTTCGCGCGGTGGGGGAGCAGCTACTCGCCGACCTGCAAAGCCGAGCCACGCCGGTGCAACTCCGGCCCGCGCGTTTCCTTTCGGGGTTGTGGTGCCAATAGCAGCACGCCGCACTCGCAATGCGGAGACGACGGAGCGTAACCGTCCAGCTCCACCAGCCTTCGCCCAGCGGAGCGGTCGCGAAGGCTGCCGTCCGTAGGCTCGGCGAAGGACGGCTTTGCATACGCGCTCGCGACCCGAGTGGCTACGGCTGGCAAGCCAGCCCGGATTTAGCCTGCACCGCTTTTTCTACGGGCGTGGCCGACAAGCAAGGCAGCGGCCTCCAAAACCGCCTCATGCAGGAGCATTACCTGCCGCCCGTGCCAATTTTCGGGAATGTAGTGTAGAGAGTCTGCACGTCTCGCTGAAGACGAGAAGGTGCCGGTGCAATGCCAGCCATTCCCACCATTCACGCAGGTAGAACGAGGTTCCGCCCGGTCTCATAAGCCAGGGCGCCGGTCGGTGCGACTCCGACACCTGCATCCATTTTTCGGAGCGTAGCGTAGCAGCCAACGCGCTCGGCTTGGGACCGAGAGATCGCAGGTGCAACTCCTGTCGCTCCGACCAGGTTTCAGGTGCGTGGCCTAGTAAGCGAGGTACCGGCTTGTGACGCCGGGGAAGCGGGTGCAACTCCCGCCCACCTGACCAGTTTTGCTCATGGAGATGAAGAGTCGAATCAGCCCTCTGTCGAAGGGAAGTCAGTCGGTGCGAGTCCGATCGTGAGCGCCAATCCCGAGGGGTCGCCTAGCAGCCAGGGCAGCTGGATCACACCCAGCCTTGCGGGGGTGCGAGTCCCTCCACCTCGACCAGCCTTCGCGTTTGCAGAACGTCCGCGCAGTTCGCCCGCGCAGGGAATTTCGGCCGGCGCGGCCAATTTTTGCCAGGTAGCTCAATAGTCGAGCGGCCGATTGTTAATCGGCGAGATGCAGGTGCGAGTCCTGCCTTGGCAGCCATTTCGTCGGCGAGACAGCCAGAGAAGTCACCTGCCCGACATGCAGGCATCGCCGGGTGCGACACCCGGGCCGACGACCAATTCCTCAGCCGGCATCAGAGGGCTTGATCCGGCGAGGAGATCAGCCGGCCCGGCCGCGCGCCGGAGCCGGGTCACCTCCACTCCGCCGGCAGCACTTCCGCGCCCAATCGGGCGCGGCAACGACCGAATCCCGCCGGGAGGAGGTCCTTAACACCAAAACCCAAACACCATGAAAGCCATCGTGCTCGTGGTCGCCTGGGCGGCGGTGGCTGGTATCGTGCTGATCACGCGAGTTAGCTACCGCACCCGTCGGGCGACTCGCTAAACGAGCAAATCCCCCGGCTCGGAGGTTCGCCTCCGGGCCGGTCCATTTCCCCGCGATTTCCGGCTCGGTGGCGCAGCAGTCAGCGCAGCTCCCTCATAAGGAGAAGGCCGCGGGTGCGATTCCCGCCCGAGCCCCCATTTTTCGAGACGTGGCAGAGCAGCAAATGCACCGCGCTGTAAACGCGGCGCCCTGACGGGCTGCGGAGGTGCGAATCCTCCCGTCTCGACCACTTTCATTCCGGCAAGGCGTAGGCAGCGACGCATCCCCCTGGTATGGGGAGGAGTGGAGCGCACGTCTCCATGCCGGATCCATTTTTTGTGCGGACGTGGCGGAACCAGCAGACGCGCCGGCCCGAGGAGCCGTCGGGCGCAAGCCCATGAGGGTGCAACTCCCTCCGCCCGCACCAGCCTTCGCCGGGCAGAGCGAGGGCGGAGGTTGCCGTCCCGGCGCGCGGTGAAAGACGGCACGATACCTCCGCCCTCGGCCGATATGGCTGCGGCTGGCAGGCCAATTTCCAGGAAGCGCCCAAGGCCCCCATCGAGTTCCAACGTGGACCGGCCTCCGGCTGCTTCCGCCACCGGCGGGTGGTGAAACAGCAGACACACGAGTCTCAGAAACTCGCGGGCGCGAGCCCATGCAGGTGCAATTCCTGTCCCGCCGACCACTTTTCCGCCGGGCGCTTGGAAGCGCCCCAATGCCGATTCCGGATCGGCGCCACGCCGGTGATACCCTGGCAGGCGGACAAATCCATTTCCGGGCAGTGAAGATGAGGCTACTTCCACCGCCAGTCCCCGTTCCCCTCCGGAAGAGTGGGATGCGAAAACGAGCGCCGGCGTGCTGCGCAAGCAGCAGGCCGGAAGGGCTCCAGGGGAGTCGGCGCGGCGCTTTGGCGGCGCTCCGATCATATCCTCGTCTGGTTTCTCCCGGAAAACCTTTCCCCGCGGCGGTTACGATTCATCCGCCGCGGGGACGGAGGCAGTGAGGATGCAGTTACTCCGGATAGAGCGGCGCCGCTTCCGCGGCGCAGGGGCCGGTTCAAATCCGGCCCGCGTTCCCCCGAACGCGGTAGCTCAGTAAACCCCTGCGTTCGTTTTCCTCCTCCATTCCCTTTCGAGGGCAGTGAGCTCGCGGTTACTTCCTGGTAAAGCGCGCAAGCGCGAGCCGGTTCAAACCCGGCAACACCGCGATCGGTTTTTCTCCCTCGATCCCCTTTGTCCGGGCAGTGAGGGCGGGGTTACTTCATATACCTGAACCAACCCCCGCCCGCTTTTTCTCCCGGACCTTCCCTTTGCGGGCAGTGAGTCCACGGTTACTTCTAATTGAACTGTCGGCGGTTCAAATCCGCCTGCGCTTCGGCGCATAGCTCAGTGGTAGAGCATTCAACGCGGCCGCAAGGCCGTATCCGTGGGCGCCTTTCTCCCGCATTCCACCACCGTCACCCGGCGCCCCGGGATCACCCCTGCGTTGCCGCTCCGCGGCGCGCCTAAAAAAGGAGGCCACCATGGCCAAATTCAGCATCCTCGCCGCGCTTACGCGCGGCAAAAACGCGCCCAACACCACCAACTTCGCCGGTGGCCGCGCGTTCTCCCAGAGCGCGAAGCTCGAGCTCGTTTCCGTGCTCCTGACCACGTTTCTCCAGGACGAATTCTACCGCAAGGAGGCGCAGACGATCGCCCGCATCCGCGAGCTGATCGGCCGCGTCGACGATCCGCGCTTTGTCGCGCAGGCCGCGCTCTACGCCCGCCACACCCACGGCATGCGTTCCGTCAGCCACGTCGTGGCCGGCGAACTCGCCAAGTCCGTGAAGGGCGCGGCGTGGACGAAGGGCTTCTACGCGCAGGTCGTGCGCCGCCCGGACGACGCCGTCGAAATCCTCGCTTACTACCTCGCGGCTTACGGCCGCCCGGTGCCGAACTCCCTCAAGAAGGGCCTCGGTATCGCGCTCGCGCGTTTCGACGCGCACGCGCTGGCGAAATACCGCCGCGACCACGGCGCCTTCAAGCTCGTGGACGCCGTCAACCTCGTCCGCTCGCCGTCGACGCCGGCCCTCGCCCAGCTCGTGAAGGGTGAGCTCGCTCCCGCGGAAACGTGGGAGACGAAGCTCGCGCAGGCGGGCACGGCCGAGGATGCAGACGCGGTCGCCGCCGCCAAGGCGGACGCCTGGGCCGGCCTCGTGCGCGAGCGCAAGCTCGGCTACCTGGCCCTGCTGCGCAACGTGCGCAACATCCTGACGCACGCGCCGGAAGTCGCCGGTGAACTGGCCCGCCAGCTCGCCGACGCGGCCGCCGTGCGCCGCGCGCTCGTGTTCCCGTTCCAGTTCCTGTCCGCCGTCGAGGTCCTCCAGCAGGGCAACCTGCCGGAGGCCGCGCGCCTGATGGACGCGCTGAACGAGGCCGTCGACCACTCGCTGGCCAACGTGCCGAAGTTCGACGGCGCCACGCTCGTTGCGCTCGACTCGTCGGGCTCGATGGCGGGCCGCCCGCAGCTCATCGGCTCGCTGTTCGCCGCGACGCTGGTGAAGGCTACGGCTGCCGACCTCATGCTCTTCAGTGACGACGCCCGCTACGTCACGCTGAACCGCCGCGACACCACGCTCACGGCGGCCAAGGGCATCCCGTTCATCTCGGGCGGCACGAACTTCAACGCGATCTTCCAGCACGCCAACCGCGCCTATGACCGCGTCGTGATCCTGTCCGACATGCAGGGTTGGATCGGCGGCGGCGCGCCTGTCGCGGCCTTCGCCGCCTACCAGCGCCGCCATGCGGCGCTGCCGCGCGTCTACAGCTTCGACCTCAAGGGCCATGGCACGATGCAGTTCCCGCAGGAACGCGTCTATGCCCTGGCCGGCTGGAGCGACCGCGTGTTCGAGATCATGCAGAAACTCGACCGCGATCCGGCCGCCCTCGTCCGCGAGGTCGAGGCCGTCCAGCTGGAAAGCTGATTCCCCTCGCGGCACCGGCCTGCAGCCCGGTGCCGCTTCATTTTCCCCTTCATCGTCCAAAAGACAGGACGCGGGCCCGCGAAGCCTGAAATCGAGGTGCAAGTCCTCGTGAAGGGACCAGCCTTCGCCAAGCGGATCGGAAGCGATTCGCGGTGGCGTCATCTGCAACGTGTTCCCGGTCTTTTTCGGCTGCCTGGCACGAGTGGCTACGGCTGGCAGGCCGGCCATTGCTTTGCTGATCAAGTTTCCCTCGCGTGGTGAAAGATAAATCACGCTCCGCTTCGAACGGAGGATGGTGGGTGAGAGTCCTGCCGCGAGGTCCATGGCTCCGCGTGGCCGAGCAGTCAGGCCTCCGCCTTCTAAGCGGAACAACGCAGGTGCGAATCCTGCCGCGGGGACCATTTGCCGCCGACCTCTGGCGTGAACTGCGATCAATACGCGATCACCTGGAAGCGGTCCGGATACCTATATGGAGAGTGAATCCGCCGAGGGCGGACGCTGTCTCGAAAACAGATGGACCGGCCAGACCGGTTGGGGTGCAAGACCTCCGCTCTCCGCCATTTTGCGGCCCGTAGCTCAAAAGCAGAGCCCTCGCCCGATAAGCGAGTGACGACGGAGCGTTACCGTCCCGGCCGACCATTTTCGGAGAATTAATCCCGCGAGGCGGGAGCCGCATTGCTAATGCGCACGATCCCGCCCGCGCGGGGTTGAGGGGCAGGACCTCAGTTCTCCGCCACTGCCGGGTCGTCTAACAGCAGGACCGCGGTCCCTGAAACCACAGATGCACGTGCGAGTCGTGCCCCGGCAGCCATTTCACGCTCCGCACGCATAGAGAGCGATGCAGCGGTTTCGTAAACCGCACAGGCCGGCGCAAGTCCGGCGCGGAGATCACTTCATTCCCAGTCGCCATCGGCACATTGGCCGTAGCGCGACCTGTCCGCCGTAGCCTCGGCGAAGGCGGACGCGGAGATCCAGTTTAAACAAAAAAGAACACGGCGCACCACGCCCTGCGTGGCGCCCCATCCCTTTCATGAACTCGCTCCTCGATAAACCGATCGTCCTCTCGCTCAACCGCGCGTGGCAGGTCATCGGCCATCGCACCGTCAAGCAGGCCCTCGTGGCCCTCAATGGCGGCGGCGACGGCCTGGCCCCCGCGCTCGGCCTCGACATCACCTATCCGCAGCTCGCGGACGGCGCGTGGGACTTCGATCACCCGCTCTCCCTCCGTCCGCTCGCCTGGGCCGACTGGGTCGAGCTGCCCATCCGCGACTTCGACTTCGCCGTCCACACGCCGCGCTTTGCCGTGCGCGTGCCGACGGTCGTCGTGGCGACGCAGTTCGACCGCATGCCCATCCGCCTGCCGCGCCTCTCGCGCCAGGCGATCTTCGAGCGCGACGGCGGCGTCTGCCAGTACTCCGGCGAATTCGTCGGCAAGGCCGGCGGCAACCTCGACCATGTCATCCCCCGCGACCGCGGTGGCCGCGACACGTTCGAGAACCTCGTCTGGGCGAAGCGCGAGATCAACTCCCGCAAGGCCAACCGCCTCCCGCACGAGGCCGGTCTCCGCCTCGTCCGCCCGCCGCGCGCCCCGCTGCCGCTCCCGGCCGCGGCCGTCGTCCGCGACGCCCGTCATCCCGACTGGCGCCACTTCCTCACGCGCTGAACCAGCCGTCAGCTTTCAGCGATCAGCCCTCAGCCAACCAATAACTCCCAACCCATAACCGCGGCGCTGCGCCGCATCCCATGACCTCCTCCGTCTCCAGTCCAGCCGTCCTCGCCGATTTCCTCGACCTCGTGGAAACCGCGCTGGCGGGCGTGTCGCGCCACCTCCCGGTGAACGCGGCCCGCGACGACCTGGCCTCGGCCGGCAAGCTCGCGCTGGTGACGGCGCTGGCGTCGGCCGACGGCCCGGTGGCGGAGGTGCGCGCGTACTGCTTCGTCCGCGTGCGCGGCGCCATGCTCGACGAGCTGCGCCGCCGCGACCCGCTGTCGCGCACGGACCGCACCCGCGCGAAGGCCATCGCCCGCGCCCAGTACGACCTCGCCCGCGCGCAGGGCCGCGAGGCCTCGCTCGACGAGGTTGCCGCGGCCACGCAGCTGCCGGTCGCGGCGGTCGCCGGGGTGCTCGTCGCGCAGGCCGCCGCACGCGGCCGCGGGGAGGAGGACTGGGAT
>JBEHYX010000088.1:0-16865 GCA_048497945.1 Verrucomicrobiota bacterium
GGGTCGTGGCGCGCCGGCCGGCGCGGTCGGCCGCTGGGCGGGCGGGCTGCTGGCCGCGGCCTTTTTCTTTCATGTCTGGGGACGGCTGCAGATCGTCTGGCTGCCGACGCTCGACCGGATCACGCACCGGGACCTGGCCGTTTTCTGGCTCGGGGTGGCCGGCGTGGGCGCGGCCTTCGTGACCGCGGAGAATCGCGCCCGCTGGACGCGGGGGTTGCTGGTCGGGGCCGGCCTGCTCGCATGGCCGACGCATCGTCCGTTCGGTTTTCCCGGGCTCGTGGCGCCGCTGCTTGGCTGCTGGTATGTGTGGCTGGTCGCCGCGCGGGTGAAGGCCGGGCCCCTGCCGGCGCGGGAGCGCGGGTGGCTGGCAGCCGGAGCCCTGGGCCTCTTCGCGGGTTTGCAAACGGTGGCGGGAATCGACGCGGCGGACCGGACGTTCACCGGCTGGGTGCCGCTGATCGCGGGGTTGGGGCGTGAGAACATCGCCTGGATGACCGTGCTCGGGCTGGCCGCAAAGCTCGTGCTGTTTTTTCCCCGGCGTCCCGACGCCCGCGCGCTGGCTGCGGGATTGGCCGCGATCACCGCGCTTCACCTGCTGGAGTGGCGGCTGTGGCAGCCGGGCAACGCGGCCTGGGTCGCGTTGCTCGCCGGCGCGGCGGCGCTGGCCTGGTGGACGCGGCGGCGGCGGAGTTCCGACCGGGATGTCTGGGCCCTGGCGGCGTGGTTCCTGCTCGGCGTCTATTTTCTCATTCCGACGCGCCCGGCGGACCGGGCGGTGTTCACGGTGATGATGGCGGCGCTGGTGGTCGGCGCGCGGATCGCGGCGCAGCGGCCGGCGGAAAACCGGGGCGATTACGGATTTCTCGCGGTGATGGGCCTGGTCGTCACGGGCTGGGCGGCGCTGAAATGGTCGGTGCAGTTCCTGGAGTGGGAGCGCGCCTACAGTTGGTTCCCGGCTCCGTTCGTGCAGGAGCACGTGGGCTGGTTCATCCCGTGGATCGCCCTGAAGGCGATCGTGCCTTTCCTGATCATCCGCCGGCTGCTGGGCACCGAACTCGGAGCCGCCGGGTTTCCGGCCCATGCGGTCTTTGTCGCGCTGGCGGTGAAGGCGGCGAGCCTCCTTTTGATCAACACGGGCCTCGGGGCCGGCGGCACCCTGCATCAGGCCTACCTGGAATGCGCCGAGCACGTCGGCGTCATCGCCATGCTGTTTGCGGGCCTCGCCTGCACGCCCGGCGTCTGGCCCGGTCCGCCGCGGCTGGCGGGCGAGGAGGGCGGGACATGAACCCCGGGGCCGGAGGCTGGCGTTACGGGCTGCGGTGGTTTCTCGGCCGGCTGAACCTGGCGTTGTTCGGCGTCGTGCTGATCGCGGCGAGCTTCTGGTTCACCGACTCCGAGACGAACCGCCATCCCGCGGCCCCGCACGTCGATCTCGCGGCGGCCGCGGCGCAGCGGGCCGCCCACCCGCCGGAGGGAAGGATCTACATCCTGCTGCTCGATTCCCTGCGCTATGAGACGGCGATGGACCCGGCGATCATGCCGAACCTCGCGGCGCTGCGCGCCGAAAGCGCCTGGGCGCGGGTGATGCCGGGATTCAACGCCTCCTCGGCCGCCGCCATCCGCACCGCCTTCACGGGCCGCGAGAATGCGGCGGTCCTCGCCTTTGTCTCGACCTTCTTCAAGACGGACGCGGGGGTGGAGTCGATCTTTCACCAACTGGCCGCGGCGGGCTACCGCACGGCCGCGTACTCGACGGGATTCTTCAAGCAGTTCGGCGCCGGGATCGCCTACGAGAAACGGCTGCTGTACCGCTGCCCGCCCGAGTTGGAGGACGCGACGGTCGACGAGGCGCTCGCGGCGCTCAATCGCGGCGATTACGACATCATCGTCAGCCACATCGGCTACACCGACACGGCGGCGCACGACAACGGCATCGGCCGGCCCGCCTACAATGCCGCCTTCCGGCGCGCGGACGCGCTGATCCCGCGCATCCGCGCGCGGCTGCCGGCCGGCGCCACGCTCGTGGTGCTCGGCGATCACGGGCACGACGAACTCGGGCGGCATGGCTTCGGGACGGACTATGCGACCCTGGGCGTGTATTGCGGCCCGGCCTTCCGGCGCGGCTTTTCGCTGGGCACGATCACCCTCCCGAGCCACCGGTACCTGTTGAGCAAGGCGGCCGGGCTGCCGTTGCGCGCCGAGGGCTATGCCGGACAATACCTGCCCGAGGCGCTGGCGGTTCATGGCAACGAGCGGGCCGCGCTGCTCGCCGAGGTTCGTTCGGCGCCGGACCGGGCGGCGTGGCCGGCCGGCCTGTGGACGTGCCTGGCGTTGCTCTTCTCCCTTTGGCTGAACCTCGCGGCGCGGGGCTGGTCGCCGTTGAATTTCGATGGCGCCCGGATGCTCGCTCCCTGGCTGGCGCTGTTTCCGCTGGCGCTTTCGGGGGTCATCCAGCCCGTTGCCATGGGCGCCGCCCTCCTGCTGGTGCTCGTGATCACCGGCCGCGGCGTGCCCGCCGGGCGCATCGCCGCCTGGGTTGGCGGGCCGGCGCTGGGCGCGCTGGCGTTTCTCGGCTGGGGCTATGTGCTCTGGGCGCTGCGGCCGGAGCTGCACGCGTTGGCGGCGGGGACGCTGACCGCATTCTGGCTGACGGCGATCGCGGCGGCGGCGGTGGGCGGGCTTTCGCGGCGCTGGCGCTGGGCATTGCCCGCCGGGCTGCTCGCCACGGCGGCGCTGCTGGCGTTCCCGACCAATTACGCCTACGGCCAGTCGAGCGCCTTCACCCCGGTGCTCTGGTGCTGGTTCGCCGCCTATGCGGTGAGCGCGTGGCGCGGTGCCGGGGAAGGCCGGGACTTGTCCACCTTCCTGCGGTTGGCGGCGGCAGCGGCGGGCCTCGTGGCCTTCACGGAGACTTTCTGGGCGTCCACGGCGCAAAACCATCTCTTCGCCGGCTGGCGCAGCCTCGTGCCCGGGCTCGACACGGAGAATGTGGTCTGGCTCGCCGCGGCCGGCCTGGCCGCGAAGGCGGTGATTTATTTTCCGCGCTACCCCGGCCTGCCGCGGACCTTGCTGGGCGCGGCCCTGATCGGGTTGTCGTGTTTCGTCGACTGGCGCGCGTGGATCCCGGATTTCTACGGCTGGCTGTGGCTGCTCGGGGTGTCGGCGCTCGCGTGGCTGCTGGCGCTGCGTGCGGGGCGGCCGGAGGCGCGGATGCTCGGCCTGACCTTCCTGTTTCTCGCTTACGTCTACAACATCGTGCCGAACGTCGCGGATTTCACCGAGACGACCTGCCTGCTGGCCGCGCTCGTGCTGGCGGCGCGCCTGCTGCGGAAATTTCCCCAGCCGGAACACGCGCGGGCGGACGCGCTCGTGCTCGGCGTGCTCGGGCTCTACGTGGTCGGGTGGGCGATGTGCCGCTGGTCCGTGACGCACCTCGAGTGGGCGCGCGCCTACCGTTGGGTGCCGCCGCCGGTGGTGGAACGGTACGCCCCGTGGTTCGTCCCGTGGATCGCGCTGAAGTCCACCCTGCCCTGGGCGATTGTCGCCGGGGTCCTGCGCTTCGAGTTCGCCGGCACGGCGCGGTTTCCCGCGAACGAACTCCTCGTGCTTGTGGCGCTCAAGGTCGCCGCCACGGTGCTGGTCAACGCCGGGCTGGGCGGGCTCGACACGCTCAATCACAGTTATCTCGAGGCGGCGCAGGTCAGCGGCCTGATGGCCCTGATCCTGTTGTGCATGCTGCTGACCCCGGGATCATGGCCGCGGCCGGCGGGCGCCCCGGGGGCGGGCGCATGAAATCGACGCATCCAGGAATTTGGCGCGCGGCGGTGGTCCTGCACGGCCTGCTGGCGATCCTGTCGGTGTTCATCCTGTTGGACCGGCGGAAGAACTACGATCCGCCGAAAAACCACGGCAAGGTCGTGCCGCTGCCACCGGGCGGCCCGGCGCCGCGGACGGCGCGCGTCTACGTGCTGCTGATCGACTCGCTGCGCTATGAGACCGCGATGGACCCGGCGATCATGCCCCATCTCGCGCGCCTGCGGGCCGCGGGCGCGTCGGCCCGGGTGACCAACATTCACGATGCCGTGACCGTGCCCTCCGTGCGGACCATTTTCACGGGTTGGGAGCAGGTCACGGTGCTGGCATTCGTCGCGAATTTTATCGCACCCTCCATGACGGGCGTGCCGTCCGTGTTCACCCAGTTGCAGGCGGCGGGCGGCCGGTCGATCGTCTGTGCGCTGGGCGAGTTCCGGCAGTTTGCGGACCACATCGGCGAGATGCGCCTGCGCCGGCTGCCTTATTCGGCGGACGACAACGAGGCGCAGTTGCTGGACGCCGCCGGGGCCCTGGCGCGCGGCGAGGCCAACCTCGTGGTCGGCCACCTCGCCTACACGGATTACGCCAGCCACCGCTACGGCACCCTGCGCCAGGCATATCGCCAGACCTTCGGCCGTGCCGACCAACTCATCGCGGCCGTGCAGGAACGCCTGCCCGCGGAAGCCGTGCTCGTGGTCATGGGGGACCACGGGCACACGAGTGACGGCCGGCATTCCCTGGGGTTGAACGTCCCGACCTTTGCCGTCTACGCCGGCGGGCCGTTCGGGCGCGGCGTCGAGCTTGGAACCATCCGGCTGGCGACCAACCGTTATTTGCTGGATGCGGCGCTGGGGCTGCCCCTGATGATCGATGGTTACATGGGTGAGCTGCGGCCGGATGCGCTGGCGGCCTACGATCCCCGCCAGGCTGCAACCTTTGCCCCGCCGCTCGAGGCCGACCGGCTGGAGCCGCCTGAACTGCGCCCCGGCCTGATGCGGGCGGTGCTCTGGGTGGATTTCGCGGTGCTCGCGGCGCTGTGGCTCAACCTCGCTCTCCCGGAATGGTCGCCCTTCCGCCTGACGGGCTGGCGGTCGCTGCCCGCGTGGCTGGCGCTGCTGGGCTGCGTTCTGCCCCTGGCCTGGGGGCCGGCGTTCGGTGTGGTCGCGGGCTTGGCGGCCCTGGCCCTGGTCGAGCGCCGGCCGGGACCGGGCTGGCAACCCTGGCTCTGGTCGCTCGGCCTGATCGTCGCCGGCCTTGGCATGCAGGCCTGGGGCGGGGTGCTGGCGGCCGGCCTTCGCCGCCTGCCGCTGATGGAGGTCTCCACGCTGCACTTGCTCTGGACGGCGGCCGGCATCGCGGGCGCGGTCGTGGCGACGCGGAAAAATCGCACCGTCCTGGCCTGGGGCGCGCTTGCCATGCCGGGACTCCTGCTGGTGCCCACCAATTATCGCTATGGCTGGAACAGCGTGGCGGTGCCGGCGTTGCTCTGTTGGACGGCGTTCTACCTCGCCTCGGTCGTGCGCGAACGCCGGGCCGCCGGCGGCCGGTTGGCGTCGTCGGAGTGGCTGGCCCTCGGCGCCATGGCCGCGTTGATCGGGCTGCTGGTGCAGGCGCTGGCGACCGGGGAGGCGGCCCAATACGTATTCACCGGCTGGCATCCGCTCCTGCCGGGGTGGGGCGCGGACAATCCGGCCTTCATGATCGTGGCCGGCACGCTGGCGGGTTTCATCCTGCTGTGCGACCGGCCCGACCTGCCGCGGGTCCGCCTCGGCGCGCTGTTCTTCACGTTGCTGCTCTATCCCCTGCAGGTGCGGCTCTGGCCGCTGGGTTCGCCGGTCTGGCCGGCCTTGATCGCGGCCGGCATCGCGGCCTGGGTGGTGGCTTGGCGGCGGCGCGACGTGCTGGCGACGATGCTCGGCCGGTGGGTCGGCCTGATGCTTTGGGGCTGGTGGATCCGGCCGGCCGAACCGAGCCACGCCGCCGTCTGCTGCGTGCTGGCCGCACTGGTCGTCGCGGGCCGGCTCATGCGGCGCTTCCCCCAGCCGGAGCGGGTGCGATCGGACCGGGCGTTTCTGCTCGCGGTTGGCATCGTGGCGGTCGGGCACGCGATCAGCCGGTGGTCGATCAAGGATCTCGAATGGCGCGCGGCATACGATTGGTTCAGCCCGGATGCGGTCGAGCGCTATGCCGTGGTCGTGCTGATCTGGGTTGTGGCCAAGGGCCTGGCGCCCTGGCTCGTGTTGAGCCGGCCGGCGACGGTGCCGGGCGCCGCGGATTCGCCCGAACCGCCGATCCGGGCGGCGGCGGGGATAAAATGTGCGGCGATGCTGCTGATCGTGGCGGGGCTCGGGATGGCGCCCGATGCCACCGCGCCTTATCGCGAGGCGGTGCAGCAGATGACGGTGCTCGCCATGCTGACACTCTACCTGCTGGTGTTTCCGCCATGAGCCGCGACCATGCCTTGGACACCCTGCGCGGGGTGCTGCTGCTCATGATCGCGGTGAATCACTTCAGCAGCCCGCTGGCGACGCTGACCTACGAGCCGCTCGGCTACGTGACCGGGGCGGAGGGCTTCGTGCTTATCTCCGGGCTCGTCGTGGGCGGGCTGGCGCGGCGGCGGGCGGAAGCCGGCCGGGCGGATTTCGGCCGCTGGGCGCGGCGGCGCGCCGGCGTCATCTACCTGTATCACCTGGCGGTCGTGGTTGCGATTTTCGTGCTCGCCTCGATCGCGGGTCCGTTGCGCGACTTCGCCGTCGGACGCATGCCGCAGTTGGCGGGGAATCCCTGGGCGTTGCTGCCGGCGGCGCTGGGGCTGCTGTTCCAGCCGTGGCTGAATGCGATCCTGCCGTTGTATTGCCTGCTGCTGGTGCTGGCCCCGGTCGCCCTCGGCGTCGCGGACCGCCGCGGCGCCGTGCTGGTGCTGGCCGCCAGTGCGGCGGTATGGCTGGTGGTGCAAGCGGCGTGGCCCGCCGCGGCGATTGCGGCCTGGGGCGATGCGCATGGATGGCGGTTCGGCCTGAAGAATCCCCTAGCGTGGCAATTGCTGTTCGTGATCGGCCTGCTGCTCGGACGCCGGCCGGAATACTGGGGCCGGTTGCGGGCGTCATTGCCGGCGTGGGCCCCGTGGGCGGGCCTGGTGATCGCGGCGGGCTTGAAACTGTCGCTCAGCCTGCATTCCGGTCTGGGCGGGTTGCGCGACTGGGCCGGCGGTATCGACGGCGACCGGCTCGGCTGGCTGCGGCTGGCGGACACGCTGCTGCTGGCGTGGCTGATCGCGGAAGCGCTGCGCCGGCTGCCGCCGGTCCGGCCGAATCCCCTGGCCCTGCTCGGGCGGCACTCGCTGGTGGTCTTCGCGTTTCAGATCGTGGCCGTGTATGCGGTCCGGCCGTGGTTCGATCCGGTGCAGGACCCGGCCTGGGCCCTGGTGGCGGGCAGCGTGGGCCTGGCGCTGGCGCAGTTCCTGCCGGCGTGGCTGGCGGAGCGGCGGCGCGAACGGCGGCGCCGGCTGGTCGCGGGGGAGGTGGGCGCGTGAGCGCGGAAGCAATGCCCCCGGCCCGGCGCCGGCGAATCGCGGCGGCCGCGGCGCTCGCGGCGGCCGCGATGGCGGTGTTCCTGCTGCACAAGCTGGCCGGCCCGGATTTCGCGCGCCTGACGGCCGGCGACCTCGGCGGCGCGCTCGAAGGCGCGCGCCGCATCCAGGCCGGCGAACACGACATCTATGCGCGGCATTTCGGGCCATACGGGACGACGTATGCGCTCGAGTATCCGCTGACCGCCTCCCTGTTTTTGCTGCCGCTTGCGCCGCTGCCGCCCGTCGCGGCCGGCGCGGTGTTCGTCGGGCTCGGGACCGGACTCGCGGCCTTTGCGCTGTCGCGGCGCGGCTGGACGCCGCTGCTGATGTTCGCCTCGGCTCCGGCCGTGTTCGCCTGGGTGTGGGCGCAATGGTCGCCGTGGCTGCTGCTGCAGGGAATTTTCCCGGCGGCCACGCTCTTTCTGCTGCTCAAGCCGCAGGTGGCGCTCGCGATGTTCGCCTACCGTCCGGAGTGGCGGATGATGGTGGTGGCGGCGGGCATCGGCGTTGCGACGCTCCTGTGGTCCCCGACCTGGCCGCTCGACTGGCTGGGCGGGCAGGGGACGAACCCGAATGTTTTCCCCCAGCATGCCGGCGCCCTGCTGGCGCCGGGCGGTCCCATGCTGCTGCTGGCCGCGCTGCGCTGGCGCGACCCGCGCGCGCGGCTGCTGCTGGTGCTGGCGGTGATCCCCAACCGCCTGTGGTTCTACGAGCAATTGCTCCTCGGCTATGTGCCCCAGACGCGGAACCGGATGCTGGTCTGGGTGGCTTGCACCTGGGTGGCCGTCGGTTTGTGGGCTTGGGGACGCCACGTGTTCGGCATCGCGGAGGCGGCCGTCGTGCGCGAGACGGTCCACGTGGTCCTCGTCTATGGCCCCGCCCTTTATTTCGTCCTGCGTCCGTCCGGGGAGCTTGCCGCCGCGAAGTCGTGATCCGGCCGGGCCAGCAGCGCGGGCAGGCGCCGGATCAGCCACACCGCGAGCGCGGCGAAAAGCAGGTTGCGCAGGTTAAGCAAAGCCACGGCGGCGGGATGCAGGTCGCGCAGCCAGGAATAAAGCGGCGGATAAATCGCCTGGGTCAGCGCGGCGACGAGGCACAACAGCAGCATGGGTCCGCGCAGGTCGGCGCGGAACCCGGTGGCGGCGGCGAACAGCGGACCGATCCAAAGGAGAAATTGCGGGGAGAAGACCTTGTTGGTCAGGATGAATGAGGTGAGCAGCGCTAGGGTCACGAAGTAGGTGCCGACCACGGGCGAGGCCGACGCGGCGCCGGCGGATTGACGGGCGGTCCACCCCAGGAACCCGAGGAAGAGCAAGGGCGCGGCGGCCAGCAGGACCGGGTTGAGCGGGTCGAGGATTTCCCAAGCCCCATGGCGGAAGGCGGTCTCTGCGGGGAGGCCGAGCGGGTGCAGGGCCGCGGCGAATCCGGCATAGAGGGACTCGAGCTGCACGCCGCGGGTTGCATGGTAGGCGAAGCTGGCCCAATAGCCGTGGCCGAACCAGAGGTGAAACCACAGGCTCAACCCGCCGAGTCCCGCGACCAGGCCGGCCGCCTGCCAGGCGATCGCCTGCCGCGTTGCGGGTCCCGGCCCGCGCCAGGCGAGGACGATCCAGGCGGCCGGCACGACGAGTCCGGGAGTGATCTTGGTCAGGGCCCCGGCGGCGGCGGCGAGCCCGAAGGCGGCATGCCACCAGCCCGCCGTACGCGCCGGGGCCTGCGTGGCGCGCGCCAGGACGGCCAGGGCGAGCACGATGAAAAACGGGACCGCATGATCGAAGCGGAACGCCGCGAGTTTGCCGAAGCAGAGCAGGAATAGCAGCGACCAGCCCGCGGCCCGCGCGGCCGCCGGCGCGCCCGGCCAGCCGCCGTGCAACAGGCGGAGACCCAGCAGCAGCGTGCCGACGTGAAGCAGCGCGTACCACGCGGCGCTCGCGTATTTGTATCCGGTGTAGTCGTGCGTGACGAGGGCGGGGATGATGAACTGAAGCAGCGCGCCCGGCTGATATTCCAAGGGCACGTCGCGATAGACTCGCGGTTCCGGCGGCAGCGGCCGGGGCGGTGGCTCCAGCAGGTGCGTGGCATCGTGGGCCAGCGCGAGACGGGCGTGGCCGTAATACAGTTTTACTTCATCAATCTCGTCCAGATACCATGCCACCAGTCCGCCGATTCCGAATTCCCGGTAAGCGGCCTTGATCCGATGCCACGGCTGCTGTTCCTCCTTTGTCAATGCCGCGAGGCGGGCGCGGGATTCCGCGCTGAATTCGACCTGGTACAGGCCGAGGTAAACCACCGCGTGCAGCGCGAGAGCCAGGCCGAGCCACAGGCGGGCGAGCGGGAGGCGGATGCGCGGCGACATGGAGCGTGATGTTCCGGCACCGTGCCGCACCGGCTTGGCGGCGTCAACGACTGTCCCCGCCGGCGGCGGGCGGGCCATCTGGCTCCTCGCGGCGCTGGGCGTCGCGCAATGCCTGGCGCTGGCCTGGTGGCTGCGGCTGGAGCCGGTTCCCGACACGGCGACCAGCGGGGCGTGGAGCGCGCTCGCGGCGGACGCGGCCCGCGGCATCTTCTACCGTCCGATCGCGGCGGACGGGTATTTCGGCGGCACGCGCTACATGCCGCTTTTCTTCCTCCTCCACGCCGGCCTGATCAAAACGGGGTTCGGGGTGGTCGCCGCCGGCCGGCTCCTCATGGCGTTTTCGGCGGCGGTGTTTCTTACGGGCATCCACGCCGCCTTGCGCACCGCCGGCGCCGGCCGCGAGCGGGCGGCGGCCTTCGCCCTGCTCGGCACGACGACCGTGGCATTCCAGCTGGTGCTCGCGTCGGTGCGCGGCGACCTGCTGGCGGCGGGCCTCGGGCTTTGGGGGTGGGCCCTGGCGTTGCGCCGCGGCTCCGCCGGTGGCTGGGCGGCCGGGTGTTTTGCGGCGGCGCTGCTGACGAAATTCACGGCCGGTTTCGGCCTGCTGGCGGCGTTGGGGACGCTCAGCCGCGCGGAGGAGGGCCGGCCGCGCGCGGTGCGGCTGGTTGCGCTGACCGCCGGCCTGACGGGACTCGCGGTGGCGGCGGCGCTGGCCGCCAGCGGCGGGCGGTTGTGGGACAACTTCTCGGCTTTCTCGGCCGGGGACGGCGGCGGCGCCTACGCGCTCGCGGCGCCCTGGCACGCGCTCGTCCAGATCGCGCGCGATCCGGTCTTCGCGGTCTTCACGCTCGCGGCCATCTGGACGGCCTGGCGGCGGGGGCGGAGCGAAACCTCCGGCCTCTGGCTGGTCGCGGCCGGGTGTGCGCTCGTGGTCTTCGCCTCGCGGGGCACGGACGGAACCCATCACCTGCTCGAATGGCAGGGCGCAACCTTTGTGCTGCTCGGGGCGGGGGCGGCCGGTCGCTGGGTCCGGTGGCTGGGCGTGGTGCTCGCGGCGGCGCTGGGCCTGATGTTGGCGGGCGGGCTGCCGTCGGCGCAGGACTTTTTTGCGCGGGCGGGACGAACCTCGCCGGAATTCCTGCCCACCGTCCAGGCGGCGCACGCGGCGGCCGGCGGGGCGGTGCTGGCGGACGACGCGCTGCTGCCGCTGCTGCTTGGCGAGCGGCCGGTGGTGGCGGACGCACACAGTCTCGCCCTGTGGCTGCGCGGGGACCCGGCGCGCACGGAACATTTCCAAGCGGAGGTGCGGAAGGGGCGCTTCGGCATCGTGGTGTTGCGCCGCGGGGGCGAAGACTACCGTTCGCTTTCGGAAGGCCGGCCGGCGGACCCGGCGCCCTTTTATCCCGGTTTTTCCACGGATCTGGCGGAGAACTACACTGAGCTTTCCAGGGATGCGCGTTGGATCCTGTTCGTGCGCAAAAATGCCATGGAACCAGCCCGGCTGGCCCGTCCATAAACGCCGCCCCTGCCCGGGCGGCGTTTCACGCTTTTCCGTCTCAGCGCGCCGAGAATTTGAAAATCGTCGCGGTCTGGTAGACCTGTCCCGGGCGCAGGATCGTGTTGGGGAACGCCGGCTGGTTCGGGGAATCCGGATAATGCTGGGTCTCGAGGCAGAAGCCGGAACGGAACGGGTAGGGCCGGCCGCTTTTGCCGGTCGCGGCGCCATCGAGGAAATTGCCGCAATAGAACTGCACGCCGGGCTCCCGGGTCCAGACCTCGAGCGTCCGCCCGGAGGTGGGCTCGGTCGCGGTGGCGGCGAGGGCGAGCTGGCCGGACTGGCTGTCGAGCACCCAGTTGTGGTCGTAGCCGCCCGCAAGCTGCAGCTGCCCGTGCGGCGCGTCGACGCGGTCGCCGATGCGCTGCGGGGACGTGAAGTCGAACGGCGTGCCGGCGACGGCCGCGAACTCGCCGGTGGGAATGAGGCCGGCGTTCACCGCGGTGAACCGGCGGGCGTTGAGCTGCACGACGTGGTCGAGGATGTCGCCGCGGCCCTCGCCCTTGAGGTTGAAGTAGGAGTGCTGCGTCAGGTTGACCGGCGTGGCCCGGTCGGTCGTGGCGCGATAGTCGACGCGGAGGGAGTTGTCGTCGCCCAGCGTGTAGGTGGCGGTGACGTCGAGGTTGCCCGGATAACCCTCTTCGCCGTCCTTGCTGCGGTAGCCCAGCTCGAGCGTGGGTGCGCCGCGGACGACGGACGGGCGCGCGGTCCACAGCACCTTGTCGAAGCCGACGGTGCCGCCGTGCAGGTGGCACGGGACGCCGTTCGGGGTGTTGTTGGTCGCCAGCGCGTAGGTTTTTCCGTCGAGCGTGAAGCGGCCGCCGGCGATGCGGTTGCCCACGCGCCCGACGATGGCGCCGAAATACGGAGTGTGCCGCACGTAGTCCCCGACGGAGTTGTAGCCGAGCACGACGTCGTCCAGGCGGCCGGTGCGGTCCGGCACGAACAGCCGCGCGACGATCGCGCCGTAGTTGGTGATGTCGGCCCGCGCGCCCCGCGCATTGACGAGCGTGTAGAGCGTGGCCTCGCGGCCATCGGGCAGCTGGCCGAAGGAGGTGGACGTGATGGCCGGGGCGGAAGGGGACGACATGGCGGGCGAGCTTGAGCGGGCCGCGAGTGGCGGGCAAATGGGAATCGCACCCGGTCGCGATCCAATGATAGCGCGGGTGCGGAAATCCTGTAAGGAAAGGGGCGGAGCGGTTACTAATCCGGACAGATGACATCCCCAGCCATGCGCGAATCGCTTTTCCGATCCTGGCTGGAGGAGCATCGCGGCATTCTGGTGAAAGTGTCGCGGGCGTACGCGGCAATCCCGGCGGATGCGGCGGATTTGCAGCAGGAATGCATGCTGCAGCTGTGGATTTCACTGCCGGCGTACGCGGGGCAGGCGAAACTCTCGACGTGGATCTATCGGGTCTGCCTGAACACCGCGCTTACGTGGCGCCGCGGGGCGGCCCGCCGCGAAAACCGCCTGGAACGCAGCGCCGACTTGGAGGCCATCGCCGCCGGCGCCGGTTCGCCGGCGGAGCGCGCGGGCGACGAGGAGGTGCTGGGAAAACTGTATGCCGCCATCCAGGCCCTGCCGATGTTCGACCGGGCGCTGGTGCTGCTGGCGCTCGACGGCCTGGCCTACCGCGAGATGGCTGAGATCACCGGCCTGACGGAAAACCATGTCGGCGTGTCGTTGACGCGTGCGCGCAAGCGCCTCGCCGAACTCATGAAAGGAGTGACCGATGAACTGGAATGATTACGAAGCCGTCTGGAAGCGGCAACCCTTGCCGCGCGGCGCGGCCGCCGACTTGGCGGAGCTCCACGCCACTTTCGAGACCAGGCACCGCAAGCTGGCCGCGACCCTGCGCGTGCGCGACTGGAGCGAGTTCACGGCCTGCCTGGCTGGCGTGGCGGCCTATGTCTATTTCTGGAAGAAGACGGGGCCCGCCGCGTGGCCGATGGCGGGCGCCATCTTCCTGATTCTCTGCGTGGCGGCTTTTTTCCTGCGTGAACGCCGGCGCGCCAGCCGGCGGAGGCTCGGCGCCGACGCGCCGTTGCTGGCCAAGGTGGAAGCCGATCTCGCCGAATTGAGCCATCAGCGTCACTTGCTGCGCGATCTTTGGGGCTGGTACCTCGCCCCGGTCGCCGGGGCCATCGCGATCCATTTTTGGGTGATCATCCGGCGGGCTCCAGCGGGGAGCCCCCTGCACGAGCCGCCGGTCGTCGCGGGCTTCGGCCTGTTCTTCGCGACGGCGATCTGGTTTGCCTGGTTCATCAACCAGCGCGCGCGCCGGAAGCGGATCGAACCGCGGATCGCCGAGCTCGAGAAACTCCGTCACGATCTGATCGCTTCCTCCATTCCCTGAACCTATGAAACCGCATTCCCTCCGCCTGACCGGCCTGCTTGCCCTGACCATGTGCTCCCTCGCTGCCAAACCTCCCGCCGACCTGCAGGTGCACCTCGATGCCTGGGTGGGCGGCGAACCGGGTGGCGTGGCGCTGGCGTGGGTCGATGCGGACGGCCCGGTCTTTTTCCAAGCCGGTCATTTCGATGCCGCCGGCTCGCCGGCGATCACGCCGGATACGGCGTTCGAAATCGGTTCGGTTTCGAAAGTGTTCACGGCGCTGCTCCTTGCCGACACGGTGCGCGCGGGAAAAGTCTCGCTGGACGCCGCGGTGGGCGCGCCGTTCGCGCCGAGTCGCGTGACCTACCTGCAGCTGGCGACGCACACCTCCGGCCTGCCGCGGATGCCGGCGGACTTCACCCTGTCCGATCCGATGAACCCCTATCGGGACGAGTCGCTGGACCGGTTGGTGAAATCCTTCGATGCGGTTTCGTCCGGTCTGAAGCCCGCGCCGTCGGCTTATTCCAACTTTGGCTTCGCGGTCCTCGGCCAGGCGGTCGCCGGCGCGTGGGGCCGGCCGTATGCCGACGTCCTGGCGGAGCGCGTGCTTCGTCCGCTCGGTATGACCGACACGCGGCTGTCGTGGCGCGACGCGGATCCGGCGCGGCTCGCGCCGGGACATGGCGAAACCGGCACGCGGGTGCAGTGGGATCTGAACGCCTTCGCGCCCGCCGGCGCGCTGGTTTCGACGAGCCGCGACCTGGCGAAGCTGGTGCAGGCCGGACTCGGGCTGGCGCCGACGCCGCTGCAGGCGGTGCTGGCGGACACGATGCAACCGCGGGCGCCGGGCGGCATGCCCGCGCGACAGATCGGCCTGGCGTGGCAGATCGAGCGGCGCGGCGTGTCGACCCTGGTCTGGCACAACGGCGCGACCGGCGGCTATCACAGCCTCGTCATTCTCGAGCCGGCGGCGAAAACCGGCCTCGTCCTGCTGACCAACCGGTCGAAGGAACTCGAGTCGCTCGGCTTCGCGCTGCAATCCGGCCAGGCGCCCGCGCCGCCGAAGCCGCCGGCGGAAGCGGCGGCGGAGGTGAAGGAGTTTCTCGGCAGCTATCCGTTGGCCCCCGCGTTCATCATCGCGGTCACCGCGGAGGGCGGGCAGCTCTTCCTGCAGGCGACGAACCAGCCGCGCCTGAAACTCGCGCCGGTCGCGGCCGATCGCTACGCGGTGCAGGGCGTGGCGGCGGAAATTTCATTCGAACGCGATGCCGGCGGCAGGATTGCCGCGCTGGTGCTGCACCAGAACGGCATGAACCAGCGTGCGCCATGGACGCCGCCGGGCACGAAACCGGCGGGTCCGAAGGAGGTTGAGCTCCCGGCCGGCGCGCTGGAGGCCTATGTCGGGCAATACACGCTGGGGCCGGTGCAGTTCACGGTGACGCGTGAGGACGCAAAACTCCTGGTGCAGCTCACCGGGCAGTCGCGCCTGCCGGTGTATGCCTCGGCGCCGGACGAATTCTTCTACAAGGTCGTGAACGCGCAGCTCAGTTTCGTGCGCGAGAACGGCAAGGTCGTCGCGCTCATCCTGCACCAGCACGGTCGCGATCAGCGGGCGGAGAAGGTGAAGTAAGTCAGACGGAACGCGTTGGGGCAACGCGTTCCACCTTATGCCGCGGCGACGCCGGCCATCAGGCGCATCAGCGCGGCCTCGGTGAAGTCGGCGCGCGGCACTTCGCCGGCGAGGCGGCCTTCGCGCATCACGAGGATGCGGCGGCACAGGCCGATGAGCTCGGGCAATTCGGAGGAGACGACGAGCAGGGCCTTGCCCTCGCACGCGAGCTCGTCGAGCAGCTGGTAGATTTCGGCCTTGGCGCCGACGTCCACGCCGCGCGTGGGTTCGTCGATCAGCAGGACGTCGCAGGAGCGGGCGAGCCACTTGGCGAGCGCGATCTTCTGCTGGTTGCCGCCGCTGAGGCCGGCGGTGATCGCTTCGAGCGACGGGGCCTTCACGCGCAGGCGCTGCGTGTAGCGGGCGGCGAGCGAGACCTCGGCGCTGCGTTGCACCCAGCCGAGGCGGCTGAGGGCGGGCAGGGTGGCGAGCGCGGTGTTCTCGCGGCAATTCAGCCCGAGCACGAGGCCCTGGCGCTTGCGGTCCTCGGGGACGAGGCCGATGCCGGAGGCGAGGGCGGCGTCCACGGAGCCGAGCGGCAGCGGGCGGCCGCCGACGGCGATCGCGCCGTGCGCCGCGGGATCGAGGCCGAAGATCGCCTGCACGACCTCGCTGCGGCCCGCGCCGACGATGCCGGCGACGCCGACGATCTCGCCGGCGCGCACGCTGAGGTTGATGTCGGAGAATTTCCCCGGCGACTGCAGCGCGGTGACGCGGAGGCGTTCCTCGCCGGGCTGCCGGGCCAGGTGGTTCGGCGTGGCGATGAGCAGCTCGCGGCCGATCATCTGCGTGATGACGCGCTGCGGCGTGGTCCCGGCAATACGCTC
The DNA here is from genome assembly GCA_048497945.1 of Verrucomicrobiota bacterium. Lineage (GTDB taxonomy): Bacteria > Verrucomicrobiota > Verrucomicrobiia > Opitutales > Opitutaceae > Lacunisphaera. The sequence continues at coordinate 16,128 of JBEHYX010000088.1, forward strand.
GGTGGCCACGTGTTTGCCGTCGCGGAGGACGGTGATGTTGTCGCAGAGCGCGAAGAGTTCCTCGAGGCGGTGCGAGACGTAGATGAGCGTGATGCCGCGCGCCTTGAGTTCGCGCACGAGCTTGAAGAGCTCGGCGGTCTCGGCGGCGGAGAGCGAACTGGTCGGCTCGTCCATCACGATGACCTTGGCGCCGGTGCCGACCGCGGCGGCGATCTGCACGAGCTGTTCATGGCCGGTGGAGAGCGTGCCGATGATGGCGTCGGGATCGAGGTCGGCGCCGATCGTCGCGAGCATGGCCTGGGCGCGGGCGCGCAGCTCGGCCTGCTTCACGAAGCCGGCGCGGCGCGGCAGGTCGCCGAGGCAGAGGTTTTCCGCGACGGAAAGGTTGGGGCAGAAGGCGAGCTCCTGGTGCACCATGGCGACGCCGAGTTCGCGCGCCGCGAGCGGCGACTGCGGGGCGATGGCGCGGCCCTCGAGCCGGATCTCGCCGCCGTCGGCGGTGTGCACGCCGGCAAGGATCTTGCCGAGCGTACTCTTGCCCGCGCCGTTCTCGCCGATCAGCGCATGGCACGTGCCCTTCTCGACGGCGAAGCCGACCCCGTCGAGCGCGAGCACGCCGGGGAAGCGCTTGGTGAGGCCGGTGAATTCGAGGAAGGGCATGGGAACCGAAGGTAGGGCGGCCACTCCGCTGGCCGCCGCGGCGGGGGAGAAAGGAACCGCACCACCACACACCCACGC
>JBEHYX010000089.1:0-16691 GCA_048497945.1 Verrucomicrobiota bacterium
GACGACGCCAAGGATTTCGACGACGCGCTCTCCATCGAATACCTCGACGGCGGCGAGGTCCGCGTCGGCGTGCACATCGCGGACGTCAGCCATTACGTGAAGCCCGGCACCGCGCTCGACCGCGAGGCGCAGCAGCGCGGCAACTCCACGTACCTCGTCGGCACCGTCGTGCCGATGCTGCCCGAGAAACTTTCCAACGGGCTCTGCTCGCTCGTCGAGGCCCAGGACCGCCTGACGAAGGCCGCGATCTTCACCTTCCTCCCGTCGGGCAAGATCAAGCACGTCGAATTTGCGAACACCGTCATCCGCAGCCGCAAGCGCCTCACGTACAAGCAGGCCTACGCGCTGATGTTCGAGGACGACCTCAACAAGATCCGCAAGCTGCCCCTGCCCGCCGCGCACCAGACCGGCTCCACCGGCCGCGCGCTGAGCGAGCTGCCGCATGCCGAGCTGCTCGAGCTGCAAAAGTGGATCCGCCAGCTTTGGACGATCGCCAGCAAGATCCGCCGCGAGCGCATGGCCGGCGGCTCGCTCGACCTCGACATGCCGGAAAACAAGATCTTCGTCGACGCCGAGGGCTACGCCGACCGCATCGAGCGGATCGAGAACGACGAGAGCCACCAGCTCATCGAGGAATACATGCTCCTCGCCAACGAGGCCGTCGCGCGCCTAACCCGCTCGCACAAGCTGCCGTCGCTCTACCGCGTGCACGACGAACCCGACGAGGCCCGCCTGGCCGAGCTGCGCCAGTACCTGCAGACCTTCAACATCAAGACCGGCGACCTCACCGACCGCGCCGAAGTCGTCCGCCTGCTCGCGCAGTTGAAGCACCACCCGCAGGGCTACCTGCTGCGCACGCAGCTCCTGCGCTCGATGCGCAAGGCCTGCTACCGCGCCACGGCCGACGGTCACTACGGCCTGAACAAGCGCGACTACACGCACTTCACCTCGCCGATCCGCCGCTACGCCGACCTCGTGGTGCACCGCGTCTTCGGCAGCTACCTCAGCAAGCAGCCGGCCTACCGCGCCGCGCGCATCGACGAGCTCGCCGAGCACCTCAGCCTCACCGAGATCAACAGCACCGAGGCGGAGCGCGATTCCGTGAAGGTGAAGCTCATGGAGTATTTCGACCGCGAGGTGCAGAAGAAGAAAAAGACCGTCTTCCACGCCGTCATCACCGACGTCCGCAACCACGGCTTCTTCATCGAGGTCGCCGAGGCCGGCGCGTTCGGCATGGTGCCGGTGTCCTCGCTGCGCGACGACTTCTACCTGCTCAACGGCGCCGGCACGGCGTTCATCGGCCGCAAGACCAAGCGCAAGTTCGAGCTCGGCGGCAAGGTGGACGTCGTCGTCGCCAAGGTCGACCGCCAGAAGCGCCTGATCGATTTCACGGTGCCCTAGCGTCCCTGCCGGGGCGCAACATCGAACGCTCAACGCTCAACTTTCAACGTTCAGCTGTAGCGGCGGTCTATGACCGCCGTGCGACGGAGTCGGCGCTCATAGAGCGCCGCTACAGGCGGGCAATCGCCCCCTGGGCGTTCGATGTTCGATGTTGAACGTTGAACATTCGCTGCTTCCTTTCCCCCATGCCGCGCATCCCGCTCGAGGACAATTTCAACGACATCATCGGCAAGGCCCAACGCGGGCTGCAGCTGTCCGACCAGGACCTCGCCGGGCAGGCCGGCGTCACCGTCGACGAGCTGAAGGCCGTGAAGGGCGGCGAGGTGCGCGACCACGCCATCCGCGCCGTCGCGAAGGTCCTGAAGCTCGAGCGCGAATCGCTCCTGGCCCTGGCGCGCCGCGAGTGGTACCCGGAGCAGCCGCTGTTCCCGCGCGGGTTCGCGATGTTCAACACCCCGCACGAGGACATGATGGTGAACGCCTACCTCGTCTGGGACACGAAGACCCGGCAGGCCGCGGCCTTCGACACCGGCTCCACCGTGCTGCCGATGCTCGACACCCTCGCCGCCGAGGGGCTCACCCTGCGCTATATTTTCCTGACGCACACGCACGACGACCACATCGCCGACCTGCCCCGCCTCGCCGCCACCGGCGCGGAGGTCTGGGCGAGCGAACTCGAGCCGTCGGACCATCCCGGCGCGAAGACCTTCCAGGAAAACGCGCATTTCCATCTCGGGGAGATCGCCATCAAGACGCTGTTCACCTGGGGGCACTCGCCGGGCCAGACCTCCTTCTTCATCACCGGCCTCGCCTGGCCGCTCGCCATCGTCGGCGATTCGCTTTTCGCGGGGTCGATGGGCGGCGGGCTCGTTTCCTACGAGGCCCAGTACCGCAACAACCGCCAGAAGCTCCTGAAGCTCCCGCTGGACACGGTTTTCGCCTGCGGGCACGGCCCGCTGACGACGCTGAAGCAGGAAAAAAAGCATAACCCCTTCTTTGCCTGAAGTTCCGCTGGCCTTGGCCAGCTTTGCTTCGCCTTCCGGCAAAACGCCTGCTGAATCCGTCGGCTTTTGGGCCGATGCATGGTGCTGTGTCCAGTCTCCTCCCGTGTGTCCGCGGTCGCAAGCCGCGGCCGGTTTTGCTTTGGCTCCAGCTCATTCTCCTCTGCGGGCTGGCCGGCGGAGCATTCGCGGCGGAGCCCGCCCGCCCGGTGATCCGGGTCGGCCTGGAACTGGCCAGCGAGCCGTTCACCTTCGCCGACCCCGCCGGGAAGCCGACCGGCTTCTCCTACGACCTCTTTCGCGCCGTCGCCGAGGACCAGAAGCTGGAAGTCGAATACCTGCTGCTGCCGTGGAACGACATCCTCGACCGGTTCAAGGCGGGCGAGATCGATGTCATCTGCAACGTCGTCGATACGCCGGAGCGCCGCGCCTACATCGATTTCAGCGCCACGACCATCTTCCTGCGCGGCGCGGCCTACACGCGCCGCGACGCCCCGCCGCTGCGCACGGTCGCCGACCTGAAGGGCCGCAGTGTCGCCACGCTGCGCAATTCCCGCAGCCACGAATACCTGCGCACCCGGGATTGGGCGGTCGAGTTTCGCTACTTCGACAACATGATCCTGTCGATCGACGCCGTGCACGAGGGACGCGCCGACATGTTCGTCGCCACGCGCATGGTCGCCGATTACCAGCTGCGGCAGCGCGGCTACCGCGACATCGTCGTCGCGCCGCTCGAGCTGCCGGGCCTGGACTTCCGCGAGCACTTCGGCGTCCGCCCCGGCCATCCCGAGCTGCTCGCCCGGCTCAACGACGGCCTCATCGCCGTCCAGCGCAACGGCACCTACGACCATCTCTACGAAAAGTGGATCGGCCCGCTCGAGGCCCGCTCGCTGCGCTGGCGCGACATCCAGGCCTTCGCCCTGCCGCTCGGCGTGCTGCTGCTGGCGGTCATCGCCGGCTTCGTCTGGCAGCGCCACCAGCTCAGGCGCGAGCGCAGGCAGGCCGAGGCCCTGCGCCAGAGCGAGGAACAGCTCTCGCTCGTGATCGACGGCAGCCAGGACGGTTTCTGGGACTGGGACCTCCGCACCGGCGGGGTTTCCCGCAGCGCCCGCTGGGCCGAGATGCTCGGCTACCACAACCTCAACGAGGTGCCGGCGACCCGCGACGGCTTTGCCAACCTCATCCACCCGGACGACCGCGCACGCGTGATGAGTGACGAGCAATCCCTCTGGAGCGGCAACGATCGCTTCCAGGTGGAATTCCGCATGCGCACCCGTTCCGGCGGCTGGAAGTGGATCCTCGACCGCGGCAAGGTCGTCGCGCGCAACCCGGCCACGGGCGAACCGAGGCGCATCGCCGGCACGCACACCGACATCACCGCGCGCAAGCTCGCCGAGCAGGAGAACGAGAAGCTCAACCGCAAGATGCTCGAGACCCAGAAGCTCGAGAGCCTCGGTGTGCTCGCCGGCGGCATTGCGCACGATTTCAACAACCTCCTCACGGTCATCCTCGGCAACGCCTCCCTCTCCCATGCCGAGGCCCGCCAGAACGAGGCCGAACGCACCCGCCTCGCCACGATCGTCACCGCCGCCAAGCGGGCCGCCGACCTCTGCCGCCAGCTGCTCGCCTACGCCGGCAAGGGCGCCTTCATGGTCGAGCGCCTCGACCTGAATCGCGTCACGCAGGAAACCGCCCGCCTCCTCGAGCTTTCCGTCCACGCCTGCCGGCTGGAGTTCGACCTCGCGCCCGGCCTGCCTGCCATCGAGGCCGACCCGTCGCAGATCCGGCAGATCATCATGAACCTTGTGCTCAACGCCGCCGAGGCGATCGGGGCCAAGCCGGGCCGGATCAAGGTCACCACGTCGCCGGTCACGCTGCGCGACGGCGACCTGCCCGAAGCCCTGCCCGCCGGCGTCCACCCGGCCGGCGCGTTCGTGCGGCTGGAAGTCGACGACGACGGCTCCGGCATGTCGCCCGAGGTGCGGCAGAAGATCTTCGACCCGTTCTTCACCACGAAATTCGCCGGCCGCGGCCTCGGCCTCGCCGCCGTGCTCGGCATCGTGCGTTCGCACCAGGGCGCGCTGACCGTGCAGAGCGCGGCGGGCCGGGGGTCGACGTTCCGCATCTACCTGCCGGCGTCGCCCGGCGGGCCGGTCGAACTCTTTTCCGCCCCGCCCATCCCGCCCGCCGCCAGCAACTCCGGCACGGTGCTCGTGGCCGACGACGAGGATTCCGTGCGCCACGTCATCACGGCGGTGCTCAAGCGCGCCGGCTACCAGATCGTCGCGGTCGAAAACGGCGACGAGGCGCTCAAGCGGTTCACCGCCGAGCCCGACCGTTTCCAGCTCGCGATGCTCGACATCACCATGCCCGGCCTCGACGGCCTGACCGCCCTGCGGCGCATCCGCGAGCTGCGCCCGGCCCTGCCCTGCATCATCCTCAGCGGCCACAGCGAGCAGGAGGCCGCCGGACCCTTCGGCGGCAGCGGCGCCACCATCTTCCTGCAAAAGCCCTTCGACCTCGCCGACCTGAACCGGGCGATCGCGAAGGTGAAGCCGGGCAGTTGAACCGATTTTTCGCCGGAAAATTTCGGTTCTTGCCGAACCCAAAAAATTGACCCAAGTTGCGGCCCGTTTTGTCTCCGGTGCGGTAGCCAAGTGGTAAGGCCGAGCTCTGCAAAAGCTCTATTCGGCGGTTCGATTCCGCCCCGCACCTCCACTCATCGGAAGCCGATGAGTGCCCGCCATAGCCCGCAGGGCGACGGAGGGCTCAGACCCCCCGATGCGCGTGGTGCTCGTCCTCTCTTCAGCCACTTAACGCTAGACTCGCCCGGCCAGTTCCCGGTTAATCCCGCCATGGCTTGCACCGTTTTCACCATCGCCAACCAGAAGGGCGGCGTCGGCAAAACCACCACCGCAATCAACCTCGCGGCCGCCCTGGCGGAACGGAAGATCCACACGCTCGTCGTCGACCTCGACCCGCAGGCGAACGCCACCAGCGCCCTCGGCGTCGAGAAGTTCGAGGGCAAGAGCCTCTACGGCCCGCTGCGCGGCGAAGGCAGCGCGTTCGAGATGCTGACCCCGACCCAGTGGCCGCACCTCGCCCTGATTCCTTCCGAGGTCGACCTGGCCGCCATCGAGATCGAGCTGGCCCAGCAGCCCAACTACCTCATGCGCCTGCGCACCGTGCTCGAGCCGCTGCGCAACTCCGGCGGCTACCGCGCCATCATCATCGACTGCCCGCCGGCGCTCGGCATGCTCTCGATGAACTCCCTCGCCGCCGCCGACCACCTGCTCATCGCGCTGCAGTGCGAGTACATGGCGCTCGAGGGCCTCGGCCAGATCCTCAAGGTCGTCGACCGCCTCAAGCAGGCCGGCGTGAACCCCGCCCTCGATGTCGGCGGCATCATCATGACGATGTTCGACAGCCGCATCAACCTGGCCAAGCAGGTCGTCGAGGAGGTCCGCTCGCACCTGCCGGACAAGATCTTCAACACCGTCATCCCGCGCACCGTGCGCCTCAGCGAGGCGCCGAGCTTCGGCAAGCCGATCTTCGCCTACGACCCGCACGGCCCGGGGGCCAAGGCCTACCACGACCTCGGCAAGGAAGTGGCGGCGCGCTTCGCCCTGAATCCGAACGGCGCCTGAGCTGCAAATCCGACCAGAGGGTTTGACCACGGATGCATCGCCTCACGGCGCTGCTACTTGGTGCGCTTCGCCTGATAGGCTTCGCATTTGATTTCGGGGGTCGGCTAATCGCCGACAGAACCCAAGCTACATCCAGCGGCGATTAGCCGCTCCCCGAAGCCAAAACCGGAGCCTATCAGGCGAAGGGGACTTCCAAGCAGCGCCGTCAGGCGATGCATCCGTGGTCAAAAGATCAAGATGACCGAGGCACTGCAACCGAGGTTTGCCTGTTTCCGTTTCTGTGTTTTGGTCACCAGCCGTCACCTTTCATGCTCGCCCTGCTCAACAAGTACCGGTCGGTCTTCAATGTCGGCCTGCAAAGCAACCTGGTCTACCGGGTGAACTTCGGCGTGCGCGGCTTCTTCTCGTTCTTCCACCTGATCGTGGTGTTCATCCTCTGGCGGTCGGTCTACGGCGACAAAAGCCTGATCAACGACTTCACGTTCGCGCAGACGTTCACGTACTTCGTCAGCATCATCGTCGTGAACTTCTTCATCGGCGCGTTCAACGAGGACTACCAGATCAGCGAGGAAATCCGCAACGGCCTGATCAACCAGTTCCTGCTCAAGCCGGTGAACTATTTCGCCTACCGCTTCAGCATCTACCTCTCGGCGCGGCTCGTCACGGGCCTGCTCATCCTGCTGCCGCTCGCGGTGTTCGCGCCGTTCATGCACCAGTACCTTTCGCTGCCGGGCGAGTCCTGGCGCTACGCCGCGGCGGTCCCCGCGCTCATCATGTCCGGCCTCATCCAGTTCGGCATCGCGTACATCTTCGGGCTGCTGAGCTTCTGGTTCCTTGAGATCCAGGGCCTCGTGATCCTCTCGATGGCGATCGAGATGCTGCTCGGCGGCCAGATCTTCCCGCTCGACCTGGTGTCGCCGGCGCTGTTCCGGATCTCGACCTTCCTGCCCTATTTCTACCAGATGTATTTCCCGGTCGCCTTGCTGACGGGGCGCCTGAACGACAAACAGCAGATCATCCAGATGCTCGGCCTGCAGGCCTTCTGGGTGGTCGTGATCCTCGCCATCGGCCAGGTCCTCTGGCGCCGCGGCCTGCGCCTCCACACCGCCGTCGGCGGCTAACCCAATTAAGCAGCAAGGAGGAAGAATTAAGAAATCCCAAAATCCCGAACTGGCGCATTTCCCTTCTTCCTTCTTAAATCATCCTTCCTCCTTTGTCTTCAATCGCCCATTACGCCCGGCTGTGGTTCGCGTGCGCGAAATACTCGATCACGCGGATGCTCATGTTCCGCGGCGACTTCCTGATCTGGTCGTTCGTCGAGCTCTTCTGGATGACCGTCAACGTGCTGATGGTCTCCGTCGTCTACGCGCACACCAACGACGTCGCCGGCTGGACCAAGTACCAGATGATGCTGCTCATCGGCACGTCCATGCTGATCCAGCGGTTCCTCATGGGCTTTTTCTGGAGCAGCATCTTCGAGATGGGCCGCAACATCCGCAGCGGGCACTTCGACTTCATCCTCGCGCAGCCGGGCAACGTCATGTTCATGGCCACGACCCGGAAGCTGGACCCCGACAGCCTGGCCAACTCGCTCGTCGCGATGGCGCTCGTGGCGTACTCCGCCCACAAGCTCGGCCTGCACCCGGGCATCCTCGACATCGCGCTCTACGCGCTGCTGGTCGCCTGCGGCCTCGTCATCCACTACAGCATGCTCGTGCTCTCCATCTCGCTCGCCTTCTGGATCACGAGCGCGCAGGGCATCGAGGGCAGCTACTTCACCCTCTCGGAATTTTCCCGCCTGCCGCGCCAGGCGTTCCGCGGCGTGGCGTACGGCATCGTCAACGTCGTCTTCGTCTGGGCGCTGCCGATGGTCCTCGTGAGCAACGTGCCGGCGCAAAACCTCATCCACGGCTTCAGCCCGGGCTTCACCGCGGGCGTCGTGGGCCTGGCCCTCGTGTGGTTCGGCGTCACCGTCTTTGTCTTCAACCGCGGCCTGCGCCGCTACTCCAGCGCGAGTTCGTGACCGTCGCGACGACGGCAAACTCCAAACGCCAGATGCCAAATTCCAAGCTATTGAGACTTACCCAGGGAAGTTATCCCCATTGTCATCGCGAGGTGCGCGACCGGTCAGCCATGGGCTCGGCGACGGCTGAAGCGCGCCGTGGCGATCCAGCTGGATTGCTTCGTCGTTTCACTCCTCGCAATGACACGCCGGTGTCACTTCTTTGGGTAGGTCTCAATGGAACCCCGGCGCGAACGGGTTTGGGATTTGGAGCCTGTGGTTTGTAATTTTTCCTGACGATGTCCGCCGCCGCCAAACTCGCTTCGCTGCAAAAAAGGCTCGGCTACGAGTTCCGGAATCCCGCCCTGCTGCTTGAGTCCCTGACCCACGGCTCCTTTTTGCAGGATTCGCCCGACGCCGGCCCGCACAACCAGCGCCTGGAGTTCCTCGGCGACTCGGTGCTGCAGTTCATCCTCACCGACGCGCTCTATCATGAATACCCGGCCGAGCGCGAAGGCGTGCTCAGCCGCCGCCGCGCCGTGCTTTCCAAGGGCAACTTCCTCACCCAGATGGCGCGCGACCTCGGCCTCGATGCCTGCATCCGGCTCAACAAGAGCGAGGAGGACGCCGGCGGCCGCAACCGCGCCTCGATCCTCGAGGATGCCTTCGAGGCGCTCGTGGGCGCGCTCTACCTCGACAGCGACCTGGCCACCGTGCGCGAGCGCGTCCTCGCGTGGTACGGCCCGGTCAAGGACCGGCTGGCGGTGTCGGAAGACGCCGAGAATCCCAAGGGCCGGCTCCAGGAACTCATCCAGCCGACCCACGGCAACACGGCCCTGAGCTACAAGGTCAGCGCCACCACCGGCCCCCGCCACGCGCGCGTCTACGAGGTCGAGGTGTTTCTCGAGCAGCGGAAAATCGGCAGCGGCTCCGGCTCGTCCAAGAAGATCGCCGAGGAGGCCGCGGCCCGCGTCGCCCTCGCCAGCCTGCTTTCCGCGCAGGAGTAGGCGCTTCGTCATTGCGAGGCGTTCCCTCCAGGAATGCCGAAGCAATCCAGCTGGATCGCCACGGCGCGCTTCAGCCGTCGCCGAGCCTATGGCTGACCGGTCGCGCACCTCGCGATGACAATGCCTTGTAAGCGCTGTTGCACTTTGGCGCAATTTGGGTCTTCTGGCCGACTCTCCGATGGATTCGTTGCCATCGAACCCAGCTTCGCGTGTCAGGGTCACCGGAATTTGTCCGGCAGCGCACCCCCATGCCCTGGCGGAACTGCTCCGGACGCACCCCGCGCCGGTCTGGCTGGCGATCCACGAGGAGGCCCGGCAGGCCGATGCGCTCGCGGAGGACACCGCGCTTTTCCACGCCGCCGGCGGCGCGGACTCGCCGCTCGAGGTCCTGGTTTTCCCCGAGGCCCAGACCGACAGCCGCGAAATGCGCGAGGCCTTCAACGCCGCCAGCGACCGCCTCGCCGTGTTGAGCAAGTTGCGCGCTGGAGGCCGGGTGCCCTCACCCGGCAACACCGAATCCCGCGGGGTGAGGGCACCCCGCCCCCAGCTCCTCATCCTCGCCACGCCCGCGGCGCTGCTGCAGCCCGTGCCACCGGTGGAGGATTTCGCCGCGCGGGAAATCGAGCTCAAGCGCGGGGCCAGCCAGTCCTTCCAAGGTCTCCTCGACCTGCTGCGCTCCTACGACTACGACAGCGAGGCCGTGTGCGAAGCGCCGGGCCAGTACGCGGTCCGCGGCGGTATCATCGACGTCTACCCGATCACGGCCGCGCAGCCGTGCCGCTTGGATTTCTTCGGGGACACGATCGAGGAAATCCGCGTGCTCGATCCGGTCACGCAGCGGTCCACCGAGCCACTCGACCGCGTCGTGCTCACGGCGGCGCCCAAGCTCCACGCCCAGGCCGCGCCGGCGTCGCTGGTGGATTACCTGAAACCCGACACGCACGTCGCCGTGTTCGAACCGAAGGCGATCGAGGAGCTGTTTCATTCGCTGTCGACCGCGCCGACGCCGTTCCTGTCCCGGCTGATGCGCGCCTGCTCGGAAATCGTCGGCCTCGGCGACCTCGATCTCGCCACGGATTTCCTGGAAGGTGCGGAAACCGAGGAAACCTGGGACACCGAATCGCTTTCGCACCATCGCTCGTATCCGGAGGAGCGCCAGCTGGCCCACGAGCGGTTGCAGGCCGAGGACGAGGCGCGCCGCCAGTTTTTCGAGAAGGTCGCCGCGTGGAAGGCCGAGGGCTATGCGGTGGACTTCGTCGTCTCGAAGGCCGGCGAGGAGCAGCGCGTGCGCGAACTGCTCGAAGAGGACAAGGCGCTGAAGAACCTGAAGCCGCGCTTCCTGCGCGGAGCGCTGGCCGAAGGTTTCAAGCGGACTTATCGCGAAGGCAGGGCGGCGACTCCGCTCGCCGCCGGGGGCGAAACGGTGCGGAGCGGAGGCCGCGCCCTGCCCAAAGGCCTCGTCGTCGTCAGCGAAACGGAAATCTTCGGCCGGCGCCGGCAGCGCCGCAGCGTCGCGAAACGCGCCGTCGTCACGACCTCGGCGGTGGACCAGCTGCTGGACTTCTCCGAGCTCGTCGAAGGCGACTTCGTCGTGCACCTGCAGCACGGCGTCGCGCAGTTCCGCGGGCTCACGAAGCTCGAAACCGCCGACGGCGTGCGTGAGGTCATCTCGCTGGAGTTCGACGACAAGGTCACCCTGCACGTGCCGCTGCAGGAATCGCACCTGATCAGCCGCTACGTCGGCCTGTCCAAGGCCAAGCCGCAGCTCGGGCGCGTCGGCTCCGGCCGCTGGGAGAAGGCCCGCCAGGCCGCCGAGCGCGCCACGCTCGACCTCGCCGCGGAACTCCTCGCCATCCAGGCCCAGCGCGAGGCGCAACCGGGCCATGCGTTCGCCGAGGACACGGTGTGGCAGCGCGAGTTCGAGGCGGCCTTCCCCTTCACCGAGACGCCCGACCAGCTGAAGGCAATCAACGACACGAAGGCCGACATGGAGCGCACGCGTCCGATGGACCGGCTCGTGTGCGGCGACGTCGGCTTCGGCAAGACCGAGGTGGCCATCCGCGCCGCGTTCAAGGCCGTGATGGGCGGCCGGCAGGTGGCGGTGTTGGTGCCGACGACCGTGCTCGCGCAGCAGCACCTGAACACCTTCCGCGAACGCATGGCCGGTTACCCGGTGGCGGTCGAAATGCTCAGCCGTTTCCGCACGCGCAAGGAGCAGGAAGGCATCGTGGCCGCACTGGCCGAGGGCAAGGTCGACGTCCTCATCGGCACGCACCGCCTGGTGCAGGCGGATGTGAAGTTCAAAGACCTCGGCCTCGTGATCGTCGACGAGGAGCAGCGCTTCGGCGTGAAGCACAAGGAGGTCTTCAAGCGCTGGCGCGCGCACGTCGACATGCTCTCGATGAGCGCCACGCCAATCCCGCGCACGCTCTACCTCGCGCTCACCGGCGCGCGCGACCTGAGCACGATCGAAACCGCGCCCGTCAACCGCCTGCCGATCCAGACCGTGGTCAAAAGCTACGACGAGAAGATCGTGGTGGAGGCCATCCGCCACGAGCTGCGCCGCGGCGGCCAGGTTTTCTACCTGCACAACCGCGTCATGACCATCGACCTCGTGGCCGCGCGCCTGCGGGAACTCCTGCCGGGCGTGAGCATCGGCGTCGGCCACGGCAAGATGGGCACCGACGCGCTCGAGCGGACGATGACCGAGTTCGTCGCGGGCAAGTACCAGGTGCTCGTGTGCACGACGATCATCGAGAGCGGCCTCGACATCCCGAACTGCAACACGCTGATCATCGAGGGCGCCGACCGCTTCGGCCTGTCGCAACTCTACCAGCTCCGCGGCCGCGTCGGCCGCTTCAAGCACCAGGCCTACGCCTATCTCCTGCTCCACCGCCACGCGCGCATGCTCGACCTCGCGCGCCAGCGCCTGACCGCGATCCGCCAGCACAACCAGCTGGGCGCCGGTTTCCGCATCGCCATGCGCGACCTCGAGCTGCGCGGCGCGGGCAACCTGCTCGGCGCCGAACAAAGCGGCCACATCGTCGGCGTCGGGTTCGAGCTTTACTGCCAGCTCCTGCGCCAGAGCGTCGCGCGCCTCAAGGGCGACAAGCAGGCAGCGCACGTCCGCGCCAGCGTGAAGCTCGACTTCGTCTTCGTCGGCGAGGGCGCGGACTCGCCGCTGACCAAGGCCGAGGCGACCGACAGCTACACCGCGATGAAGCAGGCCGAACGCGTTGAAGGCGAAATCGACCGCATCCAGGCCCGTCTGCCTGCGGATTACATCGGCGAAACCCGCCTGCGCATCGACTTTTACCGGCGCCTGGCCCTGGCCGAGACGCCCAAACAGGTAAAGGACCTCGAGCAGGAACTGCGCGACCGGTTCGGCAAATTCGGCGAAACCGTCCGGGCCCTGCTGCTGGTGACCGAAATCCGCGTCCGGGCGGAACAAAAGGGCATTCTGTCCGTCGAAACCGCAGGCAACCGCCTGAAGTGCCTCCGCAACTCGGGCCGCCGCGACGATTTCATCCAGATGAGCAGTCGGTTTCCCCGCTTGACCGCCCCTAGTGCCCTTGCAAGGTTGAAAGAAATTATCACTTTTTTGCAGAATCTACCCGCGACATGAGCAGTTCCCTCCGTCACCTCTCCCGCCTCTTCCTGGCTGCTTTTGCCGGCCTGTTTCTGGGAGCCATGTCCGCCCGGGCCCAAACCCCTTCCGACAATCTTAACACGCGCTATGCCAACGGGATCGTGGCAATTGCGGAGGACAAGATCATCACCGTCGACGACGTCCGCCGCGAAATCGGGCCGCTCATCGGCCAGATCCAGCATGACAGCCGCAATGAGCAGGAATTCAACGAAAAGCTCGAGTCCCTGCAGGAGGACGTCATCCAGAACCTCATCGATCGCGTCCTGATCGTGAAGGAATTCTACAAGGACGAGAAGCGCCGCGTCCCGGCCAGCTACATCGACAACCAGCTCGCCGAAACGATCATCACGCAATTCGACGGCGATCGCAGCAAGTACCTCGCCTACCTCCGCTCGCGCGGCATTTCCCAGAAGGATTACCGCAAGGAGATCGAGGAGGACATGATCTACGGCTTCATGAAGGGCCAGCAGTCCAAGTCGGCCAGCACCGTCAGCCCCGTCCGCATCGAGGCCTTCTACAACGAGAACAAGGAGCGCTTTTTCCAGGAAGACTCCGTCAAGCTGCGCCTGATCCAGATCGCGCGCGGCCCGGATGACACGGACGACACCATGAAGGCCAAGGCCGCCACCGTCACGGCCGAGCTCAACGCCGGCGCCGAGTTCGGCGACCTCGCCCGCAAGTACAGCCAGGATTCCCGCAAGACCAAGGGCGGCGACTGGGGCTGGCAGCGCCGCTCCGACCTGCGCAAGGAATTCAGCGACGTCATTTTTGCCCTCAAGAAGGGCGAGCGCAGCGAACCCCTCATCACCCCGGAAGGCGTCTTCTTCTTCCTCGCGGAGGACCGCAAGTACGCGGGCACGCTCCCGATCGACGAAGTTCGCCCGGAGATTGAAAAGTCCCTCGTCCAGCAGAGCGGCCGCAAGGCGACCGAGCGCTGGCTCGAGAAACTCCGGCGCAACGCCTACGTGAAGCACTTCTAAGTCTGGAGCCTGCGGCCGGCGGGCGAAAGCACCCCGGCCCATGAACGATCCCGCTCCCTACCCCGCCCTGCGCGTCAAGGATCTCGCCGCCGGCGAGCGCCCGCAGGAACGACTCGAACGCCTCGGCCCCGCCGCGCTTAGCGACGCCGAACTGCTCGCCATGCTGCTGCGCACCGGCAGCAAAGGCCACAACGTCCTCGCCGTCGCGCAGCGCCTCATCGGCGAAAGCGGCTCGCTGGCCGCGCTGACCAGGTGGAACGAGGCCGACTTCCGCCGGCTGACCGGCATCGGGCGCGTGAAGGCCCTGCAGCTCGTGACCGTGATGGAGATCGCCACGCGCGTCCTCGCCCAGAGCGCGGTCGTCGACGCGGTGCTGAACCGCCCCGAGAAAATCCACCAGCACTTCAAGCTGCAGGTCATCGGCCTCACCGTGGAGAAATTCTGGGTGCTCTGCCTCAACCGGAAGAACCGCCTCATCCGCCAGGTGGAAGTCACGTCCGGCACCGCCACCAGCAGCCTGGCCCATCCCCGCGAGGTCTTCCGCGAGGCCATCCGCCACGGGGCGACCGCCGTTGTCTGCGCCCACAACCACCCCAGCGGCGACCCGGCGCCAAGCGCCGCTGACATCCAGGTCACGCGCCAGCTGCGCGATGCCGCCAAGGCTGTCGACATCGACCTGCTGGACCACCTGATCATCGGCCTGCCGGCGGCCGATCCCCAGGGCCGCGGCTACTACAGCTTCCGCGAGGCCGGTTTGCTGTGAGGTGGAACCGGCACTCCGTGCAGGTTGGCCGCGAAGGCGTTTAAATCCTGCACACACTACAGTATTGATCGCCTCCGTTTCACGCTACGCCGCCAGCCGGCACGGAGTGCCGGCTCCACCTCGCGCCGATCCCCGGCATTTTCCCACTGAAAATGCGCCGATTCCGCCCCTCCCCACATTTTTAAAAAACCGCTTGGCAAAGCCGGAAACCGCCCCATACCTTCGCCGTTCGTTCTTTTGATGGTGGAGTATCCAAGTGGCCAAAGGACGTTGACTGTAAATCAATTCGGCTCTTGCCGTTCACTGGTTCGACTCCAGTCTCCACCACCACTTTAAGGAATCCCGCGGTCCCAAAGGCCGCGGGATTTTTTATGCCCCGCGCCTTGCCAACCGCTTGGAGCGCAGGCTTTATCACGGCGGATGGAAATGCTGCGACAGGCTTGGGAATCCTTGCGCGAACACCCGCTGACCAACGGGTTGCTGCCCCACCTGCTGACCGTCGCCGGCTTCCTCCTGGCGTTCTTCGCCATCGCCCGCCTCATGAGCGAGCGCAAGCAGCCGGGCAACACCTTCGCCTGGCTGTTCGCCATCGCCTTTATCCCCTACCTCGGCGTCCCGCTCTACCTGATGTTCGGCGGCCGCAAGGTGAAGAAGCTCGCCGCCCAGAAGGCCCAGCTCTGCCCGGTGCTGCCGGGCGCCCCCGTCACCCACGCCGAAAAAAGCTTCGCGGCGCGCGTGCTCACGCTCAACGGCGCGTGCCCGCCCGTCGGCGGCAACCGCATAAGCTTCCTGACCACCGGCGAGGAATCCTTCGAACGCCTCGAATACGGGATCCGGAACGCCCGGCACACGATCCACATCATGACGTTCATCCTCGGCCGCGACGCCGTGGGCAAACGCATCGTCAAGCTCCTCGCGCAGCGCGCCCGCGAAGGCGTGAAGGTCCGCTTCCTGCTCGACGGCCTGGGCTGCTTCATGAGCAGCCGCGGATTCTGCGACCCGATCCGCGAGGCCGGCGGTGAGGTCGTGCGCTTCATGCCGGTGATGCCGCTGCAGACGCCGAAGTCCGCCAATCTCCGCAATCACCGGAAGATCGCGATCTTCGACCACGAGGTCGCCGCGGTCGGCGGACGCAACTTCGCCATCGAGTACATGGGCCCGACGCCGCTGAAGCGCCGCTGGCGCGACCTCGGCGGCGTGATCGAGGGCCCGGCGGTCCGCGTGCTCGATGAGATTTTCCTCGAGGACTGGGCCTTCGCCAGCGGCCAGTCGCTCGCCACGCTGCAAAAGGAGCTGCCGGCGGAAATCCCCGCCGCGGCGGGCGACAGCGAGGTGCAGATCGTCGCCAGCGGGCCCGACGTGTCCGGCGACCCCATTTACGAGGGGATCCTGTCGCTGGTGCAGCAGGCCGAGCGCAGCGTGTGGATCGTGACGCCGTACTTCATTCCCGACGAAGTGCTGCAGCGTTCGCTCATGGTGCAGGCCCGCGCCGGCATCGACGTGCGCCTGGTCGTGCCCGCGAAATCGAACCATCCCGTCACCGACCTCGCGCGGCGCTACTACCTGCGCGCCCTGCAGTCGGCCGGTGTCAAGGTGCTCCTCTACCAGCCGGGCATGAACCACGCGAAGATGCTGCTCGTGGACGAAAAGACCGCCCTGTTCGGCTCGGCCAACATGGACCTGCGCAGCCTGTTCCTCAATTTCGAGGTGGGCGCCGTCACCTATTCCAAGACCGAAGCCCGGGCCATCGCCGCCTGGATGGAGGAGATTTTCGCCCAGTCCAAGCCCATGATCGAACGGCGGAAAAAGCCCCGGCTGTGGCCGACCGTCGGTGAGGAGATCGCCCGCCTGCTGGCGCCGTTGCTGTAGGGGCGGAGCTTGCTCCGCCCTTTGCTCGTGATTTCCCATTCGAGGGCGGACCAAGGTCCGCCCCTACAAATCAGTTATACCCGCCCGATCCGCCCGACCAGTGGCCACATGACGCGCCGCGCGCCTTCGCCCCAGATCGGCGCGAGCTCCCTCTCCAGTTCGGCAACCGGGTCAACGCCCCTGTCCTTCTGGAAACGCACGACGGCCGACCAGCTGCGCAGGTAGGCCGCAAGGTGGGCCAGCGTCCAGTCGAGCTGCATCGAGGCTGGCGGCAGCGAAAACTCCGCGAAGGGAAACTCGATGTTCCGGTAGCCGGTTTCGATATGGGCGCGCTCCGGCGGCCAGTAATCGTTGATCGGCCCCCTGTAGAAC
>JBEHYX010000090.1:0-16041 GCA_048497945.1 Verrucomicrobiota bacterium
CCCACACCGGCACCGGCCGGTCGCGCTGCAGCACGGCGTGGTCGCGGAACAGCGGGGCGAGTTCCAGCGCCGTGGCGCGCGCCGCGGCGACCGACAGGACGAAAAGCAAAACCGGCAGGAGCCGGCCAAGGATAGGTTTGGGGGGATTCATGGTTCGGGAAAAAATGGTTCGGGGAAAAGCCATCAGGGGCGCGGCGGCCGGTCATCCGGCGGCCGCACCGCCTTGAAGAAAACATAATTGGTCAGGAAATTCAGCCCCAGGATCCCGCCGAGCGTGCGCACGTTGCGCATGGCTCCGAACATCATGGTGAGCGTGCTGGCCCGCGGTTCACGCACGCGCAGCAGCAGGAAACAGGACGCGAGCGCCAGCAGCGGCTGTACGGCGAAACAAACGTGATAGACCGCCAGCGGGTCCGACCAACGCTCCAGCGCCCAGGTGAGGGCCAGGCCGCCGGCCACCGGCGCCACCGCGGCGGCCAGGGAGGTGATCGCCAGATTCAGCCCGATCGCAAAGCCCCGCGCCTCGGGCGGAATCAGGCGCAGCAGCATCGTGAACAGGCCAAGCACGAAACCCGCGCTGGCCACCGCACCCACGCTCGCCAGTCCGCCCCACGCACACAGGAAATACACCAGCGTGCGGCTGTGCGGCTCGAGAAAGCACCAGA
The DNA here is from genome assembly GCA_048497945.1 of Verrucomicrobiota bacterium. GTDB lineage: Bacteria > Verrucomicrobiota > Verrucomicrobiia > Opitutales > Opitutaceae > Lacunisphaera. Next base: position 666 of record JBEHYX010000090.1, read on the forward strand.
GAAAGTTCTGCAGCTGCCAGGCCACGAGGGAGAACAACATCACCGGCCGGCTGCCGTGGCGGTCGATCAAACGGCCCCAGGCCGGCATGGAAAGCGCGCCGCCGAGACTCGCGACCGTCGCAAGGAGCCCGACGTCGAAGGCGGAAAAATCCATCTGCTCGAACAGGAATATCGGGTAGAAGGCGCCGAAGCTGTTCGCCGCGAACTGCCAGGCTCCGCCAAAGGCAATGAACCAAAGCAGCGAATGCGACCGGCGCACCACCGCCAGCTGTTCCCGCACGGCCAGCACCGGCATGGGCTGGCGGCGGAACGGCCGGCCCGGCGCCAGCCAGGTCAACCGCAGCGAGATCGCCCGCAACACCAGCGCAAAGAGGATGATGCCCTGGAACACCCGGATGTCATAGTGCCAGTGCGACAGCGCCCAGCCGAGCGGGACCAAAAAAACCGTGCTCGCCATCTGGACCAGCCGGTTGCGCCGTCCGAAGAACTTGCCGCGCAGCCGCCCCGGCACCCAGCTGTCGATCCAGGCGTTCCAAGCCACGGTCGTGATGGAACCGCACAGGCTCGTGACGAAAAACCATCCGGTCAGCCACGCCCCGGCGCCGCCGCGCGGCAGCGACGGCAGCAGCGAAAGCAGCGGCACCAGCGCCAGCCAGGTCAGCGCCTGCAGCCCGGCCATGATGACCCCCACTTGCTTGGCCGCGCGCACCGGCACAAACGGCGAGGCGAACAGCTGCAGGAAGTTCGCGACCGACGGCATGGACATCAGCAGCCCGATGGCGGCCTTGGGCAGCGGGATTCCCTTGGTCACCAGCGCGGTCAGGAACACGCCCGCGGGCAGCACGATGGTGACGATGGGCATCGCCGTCAGCCCGTCGGCCAGGCAGTTGCGCAGGCTGCGCGCGAGATCCTCCTTGCGCCGGCGGGCCTCCGCGCGCGCCGCTTCCCGTGGGGAAAAATCAGCCATAAGGGGCGAAACGGCGGCAGACGAAAAGCCCACGGCCCGCGCAACCCGGCTATTTGGCGGCGGCCAGCGGCAGGCTGGCGTAGTCGAACGGCGCCGGGCGCTCGACGCGGCTCTGGATCGCCACGTGCCGGCCCGCCGGCGAGGAGTCGTGCACCGCGAGCATGACCTCGAGCACATGGAACATCAGGTCGCCGCCGGCCCGCGGGTCGCGGTTTTCGCGGAGGGCGACGGCCATCTCGGCCACGCCCAGCCCGCGGCCGAGCTCGCGGAAGCCCTCCGGCGCGTCGAAGGACTCCTCATGCTCGGGCCCGCGCACCGTCACCCGCGCGCTGTACCGGTTCGCGTCGCTCAGCGTGATCGAGCCCTTGCGCCCGTAGATTTCCACGCGCGGGAAATACCCGTGCAAATCGCAGCTCGAGATGAGCGTGCCGACCGAACCGTCCGCGAAATCGACCGCCGCGCTGGCCGTCGTCGGAAAATCCACCGCGAAGGTCTTGCCGGCATCCGGGCCGTTGAGCGGATGCGGCTTTTCCTTGAAGCGGATCTCCGCCGCGCTGGCGACCCGCCGGACCGGCCCGAGGATGTTGACGAGCGCGGTGAGATAATAGGGCCCGAGATCGAGCAGCGCGCCCCGGTAGACCTTGTGGTAGCGCTCCGAGTCGAAGACGCTGGCGCCCCAGATCGCCTGCGCCGCGATGGGCTGGCCGATGCGGCCCTCGTCCACGAGCCGGCGCGCCAGCTGCCCGCCGGCGCCGAGGAAGGTATCGGCCGCGCCGCCGACCCGGAGGTTCTTCTCCTTCGCCAGCGTCACGAGCTCGCGGGCATGGGCCAGGGTCAGCGACAGCGGCTTTTCCGTGAAGAGATGCTTGCCCGCGCGCAGGATGGCCAGGCTGACCTCGTGGTGCGCCGGCGCCGGCGTCAGGTTGATCACCAGCTCGATCTCCCGGTCGCGCAGCAGTTCCTCGGGCGAGCACGCGAGCGGGACGCTGAATTCCCGGGCGCATTTGGCCGCGCTTTCCACGATGGCGTCGGCGCAGGCGGCGACGGTGACCGTGCCGGCGAAATGGCTTTTCAGGTTGCGCAGGTAGGATGGCGCGATGGCGCCGCAACCCAGGATACCGACGTTGACTTTTTTCATGAAGGGAAGCGGGGGCACGCTAGCGATGCCGCCGGGGCCGCCGGAACGGGGAAATGGTGATACCCGCGCGACAAAATGTGATTTTCATCTCAGCCGTGGCGGCCCTTGAACGTCAGCTCCGCCACGCCGCTCTTGTCGAGCGCGCCGAGGTTGAGCGCGACCATCCGGTCGAACTGCGCCTTCGTCGCCGCCGCGAGCGGCAGGGTGAGCCCGGCGTCCTTGCCCAGCTGCAGCGCGATGCCGGAGTCCTTGGCGGCGTGCGCCGCGGAGAAGAAGCAGTCGTGCGCGCGGTTCTGCATGTCCTCGCCGTCGGTCTTCAGCACCTGCGAGTTCGCGCCGGTCTGCAGGAACACCTCGCGCAGCATGTCGAGGTCGAGCCCGAGCGCGTGCCCCAGGCCCAGCCCCTCGGCCAACCCGGCGGTGTTGATGTTCATGACCATGTTCACGAGCGCCTTCACCTGCGCGGCCTGCCCGGCCGGCCCGATGTAGCGCAGCGCCGAGCTGAGCTTTTCGAGCAGCGGCTTCACCCGGTCGAACGCCGCGCGGTCGCCGCCGCACATCAGGTAAAGCGTGCCGTTGCGCGCCTGCGGGATCGACGAGGCCATGCAGCCCTCGAGCGAGACGGCACCCGCGGCCTTCGCCCGGCGCTCGACCTCGACGTGCACCGCCGGCGTGATCGTCGCGCAGTTGATGAAGATCTTTCCCGGCGCGCCGCGCAGCAGCGAATCGCCGGCCTCGGCGAAGACCGCCAGCTGGGCCGCGTCGTCGGTCACCACGGTGATGACCACGTCCGCGGCGGCGGTGACCTCGGCCAGCCGCGTCGCGTGGGCCGCGCCGATCTCCTGCGCCAGCGCGGCGGCGGACGGGGCGTGCGCGTCGTACACCGCCGTGACCGCGTAGCCGCAGTCCTTGAGCCGCCGGGCCATGTTGCCGCCCATGCGGCCGACTCCGACAAATCCGATTTTTTCAGGCATGGGAAGGGGATGGTTCAGGTGCGTCGCCACAGTTTTTCCAGTTCGCCACGCAGCACCATGGCGTCCGGCCAGGCAGGCGGAAAGCCGGTGACATTGTAGCCGCCGTTGTACGGGCCCATCTCCGGGCAGGCGAACAGCGTGCGGCTGGCGTTCATCCGGCCGGCCTTCCACACGCGGATCAGCTCCCGCGCGAAGACGAGGTAATCGCGCACCTCCGGCGTCAGGGCGCCGCGATGCGTGACCGGCACCTGGCAGTGGTGCCCGTTGAACGGCCGGAAATGGCACTGTTCCGCGTGCTGGATGAGCGCGTGGTTCACGAGCAGGCGCTTCGCGTAGTCCGCCGGCGCGAGGTGCTTCACGCAGGCGAGGTGCGAGAAATCGAAGGTGAAGCGCAGCAGGCGGCCGGTGGCCTTTTCATAGCGTTCGGCGATCTCGTAGGTTTTTTCCGGCGTCTCGGTGCAGGTGTCGCGGTGCACTTCCAGCGACACCGCGAGGCCCCCGATGCGCTCGGCCTCGCGCTCCAGGCGGATCCAGTGCTTCACCGCCACCGCCGGCGGGGTGTCATGGTCATCCATCTGCACGTTGATGCACACCGCCCCGCCCTCCTTCTGCGCACGCAGCGCGGCGGCGAACTCATCGGGATCGCTCGAAGAGACGTAGCCCAGCAGGTGGCGCAGGCCGTGTTTCTCCGCCAGGCGGCGGTGTTCGGGGGTGAGCCGCGCCGCGATGCCGTCGAAGCCGGCGGCGGCGATGGCGCGGAGCTTGCGCTCGAGTGACCACTCCTTCGCGGGCGAAGGATGTCCCATGAGCGACCAGAGGCTGGCGATGTGGGCGACAGGCATGTCAGGAGGAGGTTCGGCGGGATTTTCCGGCGAGCAGCGAAGCCGAGGCGCGGTCGAGAAACACGTGGGTGTCCCGGTGCCGCTGCAGGATCGAGGACGGCACGGTGTTGGTCACGGGGCCTTCCAGCGAAGCCTGCACGGCCGCGGCCTTCCGCCGGTCGGGTGCGGTGATGATGATGGTGCGGGCCGCCAGGATCTGGCGAATCGACATGGAAATGGCGCGCGCGGGCACGGCGGCAAGCGATTTGAACCAGCCCTCGCCGAACTGCTGCCGCCGGCAGGCCGCATCGAGCTTCACGACGAGGTACGGCTCCTTCGTCCGGAAATCCGCGGGCGGGTCGTTGAACGCGAGGTGGGCGTTTTCGCCGATGCCGGCGAAGCAGACGTCGATCGGGTGCCGCTTGATCAGCGCGCCCAGCCGCCGGCATTCCGCCCGCGGGTCGCCGTCGCCGGCGATGTAGTGGAAGGCCCGCAGCGGCCGTGCGAGGCGGCGGTGGAAACGCTCCCACAGATAGGCGCGGAATGACGCCGGGTGCGTGATCGGCACGCCGACGTATTCATCGAGGTGGAACGCCGTCACCTTCTCCCAGGCGATGCCGGGCTGGCGCACGAGTTCGGCCAGCATTTCAAACTGCGACGCGCCGGTGGCCACGATGATGTTGGCCGAGCCGCGGGCCGCGATCGCGGCCCGGATGCGCTTTGCGCCAAAGGCCGCGGCTGCGGCGCCGTTTTTTATCCGGGTGGAGGAAACGATGGTTTTCATTGAAAGCGGGCCGGGGGGAGAGGAACGCGCGGACGCGGTTCAAAATTCGTCCAGGTCGAAATGCTGCAGCACGCCCGGCAGGATGAACGATTTCACGTCGCGGGATTCATAGAGCCGGGTGCGCACGAAGTCCCCAAAGGCGAAACCCTGCTCCCAGGTGCAACCGTCCGCGCCCGCGTCGAGCAGCGCGGCCAGCCGGGCATGCACCCCCATCCGGCCGTGGCCATGATAGCGCAGGGCGGTCCGGTCGAGTTCCGGCCATTCCGCCAGCGCCTCCGCCGCCCGCATCGTTTCGTAAACCCGGAGCGCCACCAGGCTGTCACCGAGCCAGTCGAGATCGTCGGAAAGCTTGTGCCAGGTCCCGTAGAATTCGTGGGCCGGATTCGGGTTGATGTCATCGGCCCGCAGCGGCCCGGTGCCGTTCAGGTTCACCACGAAAACGGCGCGACCGCGCGCGCATTCCCCGGCGATCCAGCCCGCATGCCGGGAAACGGCCGCTAGGCCGTCGTCCCAAACGGCCAGCGTCACCGGTTGCTGCGCCGGCGCGTCGCCGGCGCGCACCAGCACGCCGAGCGTCGCCACGTGGGGTTGCGCCCACCAGAAGGCGGTGTCGGCCACGAACGGCCCGAGCCGCCGGCCACGCTCGATCACCCGCGGGTTCAGGGCCCCCGCGTCGCGATCGCGCATCACCTGCGCCCGCAGCCACGCCTGCGCCCGGGCCAGCCGTTCCGCCGGCGGCGCTTTGCGGCGCGCCGCCGCCGCCGCCTCGCCGCGGGCGTGCGTGGCATCGAACACGAATTCCGCAGCGGCAAACTCGGTCCGAACCTGGCCCGTGCGGGTGCAGCCCAGGGTCTCCTCCGGCCAGGGCGCCGGGGTGAAGCCGGCGAGATCCGCCTCGGCGCCGAGCAGGTGGCGCGAAAAAAAGCGCGCCGCCGCCTGTGCCAGGACCGGCGTGTAGGCGTGGGTGGCCCGGTCCTCCACCAGTTCGAGCGACGCCGGCGCGGGAAACAGGCTCCAGAGGCGGCGCGCCCGGGCGACCGTCCGCCGCGTGCCCTCGATCGGGAAGAAGTCGGCCGTCACCGCCAGCACACAGACCGGCTTCGGCGCCATGGCGATCAGGATGTCCTCGTGGTCGCACCCCGCGCGCGTGAAACCGGACCAGATCTGCTCGGCATCCTGGGCCTGGCCGGTGCGCTGGTAGGAATCGCGCGTCATGATGAACGTGCCCGGCGCCGCCGCGGCGATGCGCGGGTCGGCCAGCATCACGAGGCTCGTCTGCGTGCCGCCGCCGGAATTGCCCGTCACGCCGATGCGCGTGCCGTCGACCTCCCGGCGGGTCTGCAGGTAATCGATGCCACGCATCGCATCGTGCAGGAAATAGCGGGCCAGGCCGTCCCCGAGGAAGCGGCATTGCGCCCCCGCGGTGTCATGCTCGCGCGTGCCGGGCGGCACCAGCGGCTGCCGCGTGGCGGGATCGAAATAGCTGAAACGCTCCCCCTGCCCGATCGGGTCCAGCGCCAGCACGACCAGGCCGGCGCGCACCAGCGTCTGGCAGACCTCCTGGTATTCGGTCGCCGCCTTGGCCGGTGTCAGGTGCCCGCACAGGAACAGCACGGCGGGCGCCGGCGCGGAAATGCCGGCGGGCAGGTAAAGGTGCGCGGTGACATGGTGCCGCGGGCGCGATTCGAAGATCACCTTTTCCAGCCGGAACCCCGGGCCCTCGACCACGCCGGTCACCTGCGGGTTGAGCGCCGTATCGGACGGCGGCAGGCCGCCGACCGCGGCCAGGATGGTTTCCCGGATTTTCTCCTGATGCGCCCGCACCGCCGCCGGCGTTTGCAGGGCGTCGCGCCGGGCGTCACCGGCCGCGAAGCACTGGCGGGAGCGCGCATAAATATGGTCCTTCAGCTGGCTGCCGGGATGCGCGGGATAAAACACATAGTCGTCCAGTTCCCGCAAGGCGGCGGTGGCGGCGGGGATGTTCGGCGGGGTTTCCATCGGCTTCACCAAGGCTTACGGTATCCGCGGGGTGGTTTTTGCAACGGCACTTTTGGCACCCGGCAGAAACACAACCCCGGGGATTTTCGCCCCCGGGGTCATGGCTAACCCAGCGCCCACCGCAAGCGCGGGCGCCCTTGGACCAAAGAAAAACGGCCACCCGCCCACCCCGGAAGCTCGACGGGAAAAACCCATGAAGATCAGACCAGCTCGCTCAGGTGCTTGGCGCCGGGCTTGAGCGGCACGAGGTCGGACAGGTTGACCGGCCGGTTGGTTTCGATCGACTGGTTCGCGGCAATGCCGACGAGGATCGAGGCGGCGCCCTGCTCGTGGCCGGCTTTGCGCTGGAAGGGGTCCGCCGGCGGGTTGGCCGCGTACATCTGCTCCGCCAGCACCGGGTCGGAGCCGTCGTGGCCGCCGGAAAGCTTCTGCACCGCCACCTCGTAACTCGGCTGGAACAGCGGATAGACGCGGATGGATTCGCTTTCCTTGTCCGGGGACGTCCGTTGGTCGTCCGCCAGGTCGGGGATGTGGGTCGGCTGGAACTCGGCGTACTCGATGCGGCCGCGGTCGCCGTTGACCGAGACCCGCATGCCCTCCCGCGAGGAGAAGCACGTCAGCGAATAGTTCATCTGGGCGCCGGTCCGGTAGCGCACGATCACCGACATGTTGTCGTAGATGTCGATCTCGTCGCGGAAGACATTCCGATCGCGGACGTAACCGGTCTCCGCCTCGGCGTCGTAATAGAGGCCGGCCATCCGCTCGTGCTGGCGCAGGTCGAGCGCGAAGGGATCCTTCCGCGCGGCCGCCTCGCCCGTGTAGCGGGCGTAGGTGGTGCGCTCCGCCTCGCCGCGCGCGACGGCGTTCCGCCGCCCGTAGAAATCCAGCCGGCCGTAGGCGAACACCTGCTCGGGAATCGCGTCGATCCACCAGTTGACCAGGTCGAAGTGGTGCGTGCTCTTGTGGACGAGCAGGCCGCCGGAATCGGCCATGGTCGCGTGCCAGCGCCGGTAGTAATCGGCGCCATGGCTGGTGTTGAGCAGGTACTCGACGTTCACGCTGGTGACCCGCCCGACCACGCCGCTCTTGATCAGCTCCCGCACCTTCGTGCGGTGGGCGGACCAGCGGTAGTTGAACGCGACCTGGACCTTCCGGCCGGTCTTCGCCACCGCATCGAGGATGTAGCGCGTTTTCTCGGCGTCGACGGTCATCGGCTTCTCGGTGATCGTGTCGCAGCCCAGCTGCAGCGCGCGCACGATGTAATCGTGGTGCGTGGAATCCTTGCTGGTCACGATCACGCAGTCCGGCTTCTGCTCGGCGATCATGCGGTCGAACTGGTCGGCCGTGTAGGTCGGCACCGCATGGTAGCCGAGCTCGCCCGCCAGCTGGGCATTGTAGTACGCCATCCGCGTGGGGCTGAGGTCGCACAAGGCCACGAGTTCGGCGTCCTGGCGGAAGCTTTGCACAATCGGCGCAATGAAATTGATCGCCCGCACACCCGTGCCGACGAGGACATAACGTTTTTTTGCCATAAAGGGGAAGGATTGGAGGATCAGCGGCTCGCGGAGCCGAAGCGGATGCGGGGGTCGAGCCAGAGCAGGAGGAGGTCGCTGACGAGCGTGCCGAGGATCGCCAGCAGGGTCATGACCATCAGCATCGAGCCGGCGAGGTAGATGTCCTCCGACAGCAGCGCGGTCAGCATCACGGGCCCGACCATCGGCAGGCTCATGACGATGGCGACGATCGCGCCGCCCGAGACCAGCGCGGGGAACATGCCGCCGATGCCGGAGATGAAGGGGTTGAGCGCGAGCCGGACGGGATATTTCAGCAGGAGCCGGAGTTCCGGCACGCCTTTCGCGCGCGCGGTGGTGACGTACGGCTTGCGCAGCTCGTCCAGCAGGTTGGCGCGCATCACGCGGATCATGCCGGCCGTGCCGCCGAGGCCGAGCACCAGGGTCGGCAGCCACAGGTGTTTCAGCAGGTCGGCGAACTTGGCCCACGACCAGCCCGGCGTGGTGGCAAACTCCGGCGAAAAGAGGCCCGTGGGGTTCAGCCCGAAAAAGCGGTGTGAGAAGTACATCAGCACCAGCGCGAGCAGGAAGCCCGGCACGGACATGCCGAGGAACCCCAGGAACGTGAGCGCATAGTCGCCGGCCGAGTACTGGCGCACGGCCGAGTAGATGCCGATCGGCACCGCCAGCATCCAGGTCAGGGCGATGGTCGCGAAGGTGACGACCAGGGTGAGCGTGATCCGGTCGCCCACGACCGCATTCACGCTGCGGTCGAGCTCCATCGAGCGGCCCAGGTCGCCCTGCAGCAGGCCCCGGTCGCTCGCCGCGAAGGTGGTGAACCACTTCAGGCCGATCCAGCGAAGGTACTGCGAGGTCGCGGATTCATCCAAATGAAATGTCTTGCGCAGCTCCTCGACCGCGCGGGCCCCGTCGGGCGTGCCCTGCGATTCGAGTTCCAGCGCGCGGGTCGTGGCAAAATCGCCCGGCGGCATCTGCACGATCACGAAAACAATCACGGAAACGATCGCCAGCGTGGGCACCGCCAGCAGCAGCCGGCGCGCGATGAACGGGTGCCGGAACGCCACCAGGGCGATGCTGACGACGAGGATGCCGCCAAACAGCCACGGCAGGAAGGCGCCGACGAAGCCGCCGGCGGCGGGCGCGGTCGCCGGTGCCGGCCCGGCGGCCGGGACGGAGGCAGACCACGGTGCGGCCAGCTGCTTGCGCAGGTCCGCCGTCACCGCGGGCGGATCGTGGGGGTGGTCCCAGAAATACGTCTCGATGCCGGCGTTGCCGGGACTCTCGAAATTTCCCTGCCAGACCGCGTTGCGCGGCACGTTGCGGAAGCCCTGCTTGACGATCACCAGCTGCGGCGGCGGCGTGGCGATCGAGATCGACCAGACTTCGTCGGCGTTGCGGTCCTCCATCTCGCGAAACAGGGCGACGCGGCGCGCCGGGTCGGGCGTCCGGTAGATCTCATCGAGCTGCTCCATGTTGCGGCGCAGCGGATGATCCGCCGGCGGCGCGATCGCCCGCGGCGCGCGGGCGTCGGGGCTGTCCTGCATGCCGCCGAGCGAATACCAGAGGCCGAAGCCCGGCGCAAAGAAGGCGTCGGCGTAGGTCGGCACGAAATTGCGCGGCTCGACCAGCGGCGAGAATTCGCTTTCGCCGTGCCAGACGGTGAAGTCGTGCTCGAGCACGGATTTCTCGAGCAGGAAAAGGTAGCGCGCCCGGATGCGGGGCACGAGGCGGATGCCGACGGCGGCCCAGTCATCCTCGATGAATTGCGCGGGGTCGTTGTTGGTGACCTCGGTCATGTTGAGATACCAGACCATGCGCGTGCCGTCGGGGAAGGTGCGGTAGCCCTCGCCGTCGCGCTTCGTCAGGCCGAGGGCATCGAGCAGCGCGTTGGCCCGGGCCGGGTCGTACTGGGTGAAGCTGTGGAAAAGTTTCGGGCTGTGGAACTCGGACTCGGGCCCGGGATCGAGCTGCGCCGGCGTGCCCTGCCCGTTGAAGAGCGCGTCGATGATGTCCTGCCGGTTGAGCGCCAGCGAGAGCGCCTGCCGGAACCGGCGGTCGTTCAACAGCTGGTGTTTCCAGACCGTGTCCGGCCGCGCCGGATCGGCCACGCGGTTCAGCACCGGGAAGACCGTGAAGGCGGAGCGCACGCCCGAGTACCACTGGTAGACCTCGTAGCCGTTGCGGCGCGCCTCGCTCGTCAGCAGCACGTGGTCGTCGTAATGGATGTAGCGCTCCTGCATCGAGACCTGGCCCGAGGCGGCGGCGAGCCCGAACAGCTCCTGCGGCCGGACCTCCGCCACCAGGCGGTCGAGGTACGGCAGCTGGTTGCCCGCGGGATCGACGGCGGCGAAATAGGGGTTGCGGACGAAGACATACGGGGACGATTCCGTCGCGGTCCGCAGCACCCATGGCCAGAGGCGGGGATGCTCCGGGTTTTTCCATTCCCGCAGCCGGAAATAAAGCGCCCGCGGAGTCGGCACGTTCAGCTGCCGCATCATGCGCGCGATCAGCGCCTGGTCGCCGACGACCGGGTGGAACTGGCGCAGGTAATGGGACGGCACCGGATAGTCACACAGCCCGGAGCCCGGCCAGGTCCGGACCGACGCCAGCCGCTCGAGGAAAAGCGCGCAGGGCTGCTTGAACGTGAAGCGGATGGTGTATTCGTCCACTTTCTCCAACCCGGCGACCTCGCCTTGGTAGCGCAGCACATCCGGCGGCGGGATGCCCATGCCCTTCACTTCCATTTCATACCAGTAGACGAAATCGTCCGCCGTCAGCGGCGCGCCGTCGGACCAGCGCATGCCCTGGCGGAGATGGAAGGTGAACTGCCGGTAGTCCGGGGAAATTTCCCAAGATTTCGCGATGTGCGGCACGAGGGGGTAACCCTCCGGCGACCAGCGCACCAGGTTCGAGTAGGCAATGAGGGTTCCGATGGTGCTGACATCGTTGTCGGAAGCCGTGAGCCGCTGCCACGTGCCGCCATAGCGGCCCACGCCGTCGACGCCGGCCATCACGATGGGTTCGGACCCCACCCGCTCCGCGACGGGCGGCAACCGGCCGGTGCGCACGAGATCGGCCAGGACCGGCGCCTCGCCCTTCGGCCACCAGGCGGCGCGTGCGCCTTCGGCGTAGTCGACCTCCTGCGCGATGCGCGGCGGATTGTCGGGATGCAGGGTCAGCTTGCGGGCCTCGATCGCGCGCGCCACCTCGTCCGCCGGCGGCTGCTGCGGCGGCGTGCGCACGTCCGGCCTCAGGCCCAGCGCGCAAAGGTACAGGATGGCCACCAAGCCAACCGCCGCCCCGGCCACGCCCAAGCCGCCGGATACAACCGGTTTTCTCAGGAACGGAGAGATGGCGGGCATGGGGGACATGACGGGCTGGCGGGGGAGAGGCTCACTTTGGCAGGCTGCTTTCCACTCCCGAAACGATAGAAGTTTGATGCCCGTTATGCAAAAAGTGATAGCGCCGCCGCCTTCACCGCTCGCGCACGAGAATAATCCCGTCCTTGGCCGCCAGGGTGATCCGGCCGGCGGGCTGGCCGTCGTTCACGGCCGGCGCCTGGGTTCCCCGCAGCCGGCGAAACCCGGGCTCCACCGTCACCGTCACCGGCGCCTCGGTCGGGTTCACCAGGGCCACGCCGCCCGCATAGTCCCGGCGCCACACCCCACCCTGCCAGGCCGCCTGGGGCGGCTCCGAACGCGCGCGGCCCAGCGGCGCGTCGAACTCGTCGAACCAGGTCACGTTGCTGTATTGGTTCTCGTTGCTCGAATAGGAAAAGTAGGCGTCATCCAGCAGGCACGAGGCCAGCGAATAGCGCAGCAGGCGGTAGTCGTCCGCCGCCCCGTGCACATTGATCGCGACGATGCCGCCGGAGGTGACGTTGTCCTTCACGGTGCGGTAGAGCTTCATCGCCGCCGTCCAGCCCTGCCGGCGCTCGATGGCGTAGCTCGCGCCCATCCAGCCCTCGAGGAAGGCCCCGTCGAGCTTGTGCCGGAACTCGGGCTGGCCCAGGTCGTCGTCGGTGTTGCCCATGAGCAGCAGCTTCGGCTGCAGCTGGCGGATGGCGGCCCAGAAGCTCGCCGTGCCATTGCGGTAGGCCGCCTGCACGCGCGGATCGTTGCGATCGTCATCCTTCCCGTCGTGGTCCCAGTCGCCGGTGACGCGCGGGCGGACCATGACGTTGTCGCAATACCAGATGTCGAACTCCGGATGCGGCTGGAAGGCCCAGGAATTGTTCCATTCCGCCATCCATTGCGGGTAACGGCGCCCCTGGGCGTCGGTCGGCGCCCACGCCGTGCAGTTGACTTCCCAGGTGCGGTACTTCGGCGTCCACTGGACTTTCTGGCCGGCTGCGTTGCGCAGCCACCAGTTGTTTTTCTCGATCGCCGCGAGGATGTCCGGGCGCACCCGGCCCGGTTCATCGTAGCTCTCGTTGATGATGGTGTACTGGCCGAGCCTGATCGCCGGGTTCATCCGGCGAAGATTCCGCAGGACCGCGCCGATCGGGTCCGCCTCGTGTTGGGGGTTCCAGTCCGGGGTGAAGCCCAGGATCGCAATGTCGAGCCGCGCGAGCTGCGCCTGGTATTGCGGGTTGTCGTAGATTTTCCGGCCGATGTTCATGCCGAGCAGGCGGGGAAAATCGCCGGCTTCCTTGGCGGCGAGCGGGACGACAGCCGCGAGGAGCGCGGCGAGGACGATGGGCAGGCGGGTTTTTTTCATGGGATAAGCGGAAAGCGGCGGTGCCAGCCCGGAGGGAGAAATGAATGGAAGGGTAATTCGCAGGCTGCAACAAGCCGGCTCCCCTTTTTTCCGGGAGCCGGCGAATTTAGACAGCCATGCGCCGGGGCAGTTTGCTTGGAACGTCGGGATTCTGGAATGAGCCCAAAATCCCGGGCGGAATTCAAGCCGCGGGCAAAAACGACCTGAACCGCCGAAGTTTGATTCGCAGTGTGCAAAAAGTGACTCCCGCGGCGGCGGCGGGCTCAGCGGCCACCGGCCGGCGGCCGGAGTCCCGGCTGGGGCCGCACGAGGCGCGCGGCGAACGGCGTCAGGCGCGCGGTCAGCGCGGCGCTCGGCTCGTACCCCCAGCGGAAATTTCCCCAGGAGGGCCCGTAGCGGTAAACGCACGTCCGCCGCTCGCCGGACTTGGTGCGGCGCGCCGAGCCGTGGCAAGTCGCGTCAACGAAGAGGATCGCATCGCCCGCCGCCAGGTGCACCTCGATCGCACCCGCGATCCCGTCGACGGACGCGCCCTTCCCTTCCTGCCAGACCTCGGCCCCGCCGAACTGCGGGTGCTTGATGTTCGCCTTGTGCGAGCCGGGAATGACCATCGTGGCGCCGTCGCCGGGCCCGATGTCGGTCAGGCCGAGCAGGATGTTGACCTGCCCGCAGTGAAACCGGCCGTCGCGGTAGTTGTACTGCGTCCGCAGCGTGCCGGTGTGCCCGCCGGAATGGAGGGCGATCGACTCGCCCGGCCCGCGCAGGTTGCAGAAATTCTCGTCGATGAACAGGGGGCCGTGGTGCCAGTCGAACGTGTCGTGCCCGCCGACGAAGCGGGAGACGTAGTTGATCCAGCTGGGATGGTCGATCAAGCGCTCGAAGGCGGGGCCGGCCTCGTAGATCTGCTGGTAGCTGATGCCGCGGTGCTCCGGGTGGTCCTCGCGATGGACGTGGCCCCACCAGCCGTTGCGCGGCACGGAGCGCGGGATCCGGTCGACCGTTTCGTTGCACGCGGCGACCTCGTCCGCCGAGAGCGCCTGGCGCAGGACGATGAAACCGTTCAGGTCGAAGAGGTATTCCTCCATGACGGACGGCACGCGGGCGCCCGGCACCAGCACGGCCGGCGGCGGGGCGGAAAGATTGGAGTGGGTCGGGGCGGCGACGGGAACAGCGGGGGTGGACATGATGGGGTGACTATAGTGGATTTTGGTTTCTTAATCCTCTCAGGGGCGGCCGACATTTGTCTTGAATGGTAACCTTCCGGCGCGGAAAACCGGTCATGCCCGGCCGCCGGCCCTCCACCCTGCACCAGTCCGCCCTCGGATTCCGCGTCTGGGCGCGACGGCCCCGGCCGGCGATGCCGACGGCCCACACGCATCCGGACATCGAGTTGAATTTTCTTCCCGCGGACCGGATCGTCTCTCTCCACGGCGGCGCCCGCCACACGGTCGAGCCGGGACGCCTGGCTGTCTTCTGGGGCGGCGTGCCGCACCAAACGCTCGAATCGTCCGGCCGGGACGGCATCTGGGTGACGCTGCCCCTCGCGTGGTTCCTGCAGTGGCGGCTGCCCCACGGCCTGTCGGACCGGCTGCTCGCCGGCGAGCTGATCCAGGCCGACATCGCGCCGGAGCGCATCGCCCAATGGCTGGAGGATTTCGAAAGCGCCGACGCCGGCCGGCGCCAGGCGCTGCTCCTCGAGTTGCAGGCGTGGTTCCTGCGGCTGGCCGCCTCCGCGCCCGCGCGGGCCAAACGCGCCCCCTCGCCCACCGCGCAAGGCGCCGGCCAGATCGAACGCATCACCGCCTGCATCGCGGCCCGCTACCAGGAGCCGCTGACCGTCGCGGATATCGCCCGGGCGGTGAAGCTTCACCCGAAATACCTGATGCGGATCTTCAAGCGCCACTGTGGCATCGGCGTCTGGGAATATCTCACCCGCCTGCGTGTCGCCCACGCCCAGCGCCTTTTGATCGCCACCGAGTCGCGGGTCACGGACGTCGCCTTGGAAAGCGGGTTCGGCTCGCCCGCGGCGTTCTACCAGGCGTTCGCGACGTACGCGCAGGGCGAAAAACCGCTCGCTTACCGGCACCGCCACGCGGGCCTGCCGCCGGCCTGAGTTTTTCCGGGTCCGCGGCGGCCACCCACATTTCGCCCCGATCGGCGTCAGCATTTGCCGGTTGGCCGGAAATTCCGCGCAGCGGGACAAAGGATCGCGCGCGACGCCTCGCCGGAGCCACAGGCCGAGGCGGCAAGACCGACCCGGCGGCCGGCGCCCCTGGCTACGGGACTCTTGAAACTGCCCTGGGCCCAAAAACAGTTCGCCGGCATTGCGAAGCAAGCTTCGCAGGTCGGTCGGCTGGTCGACCACTGACGCCGACATCGACGCGTTCCTCGCGGCATTCCCGAACGTCGTCGCGCACCTTCGGGCCTTGGCTACCTGAGACTC
>JBEHYX010000091.1:0-16001 GCA_048497945.1 Verrucomicrobiota bacterium
TCCACGGTGTTCTGCGCGCACCGGCGGTCCCTCCTGCGCGAACCGATCTCGATCGTTCTGCCCTGGAAGAAACCCCATGCTCGCGCCCGTCATTGAGATCTTTCCGCGGGCCATGACTCCGGGACACCTCCCAGTGATGCTGCACGAGGTGCTGGAATACCTCGCGCCCCACGAGGGCCAGACGATCCTCGACTGCACCTTCGGCGGCGGCGGGCACACGCGCCTGATCCTCGACGCCGGCGCCAAGGTCGTCGCGCTCGACCGCGACCCCGAGGCCGGTGACCGCGCCGCGCACGCGATGCTGGGCTTCGCCGACTCCTTCCGGTTCGTCCCGATGAACTTCGGCGACCTGGCGGCGCTGCCCGACACCGGCTTCAACGGCATCCTCTTCGACCTCGGCGTCTCCTCCTACCAGCTCGACGACGCCGAGCGCGGCTTCGCCTTCCGCCACGACGCGGTGGTCGACATGCGCATGGACCCGACGCAGGGCCAGTCCGCCGCCCACTGGCTCGAGATGGCCACCCACCAGCAGCTGGTGAAGGCCATCCGCGACTACGGCGAGGAGGACCACTGGCACCGCGTGGTGTCGGCCATCGAGTCCGCCCGCGGCACCGGCCGCCTGACGCGCACCGCCTCGCTCGCGACACTGATCGCCGACGCCATCCCGAATTTCGCCAAGCGCGAGAGCCGCATCCATCCCGCAACCCGCGCCTTCCAGGGCATCCGCATCGCCGTGAACGACGAGATCGGCGCCATCGAGCGCGGCCTGCCGGCGGCCTTCGCCAAGCTCGCCCCGGGCGGCGTGCTCGCGGTCATCAGCTTCCATTCCCTCGAGGACCGGCCGGTGAAGCACTTCTTCCGCAAGGTCTGCGGCCTGCCGATCGACGAGAACGATTCCACGCCGCAGCAGATGCGCACGAAGCTCGCGACGCTCCTGACGCGCAAGCCCGTCGTGCCGTCCGCCGGCGAGATCGCCGCCAATCCCCGCAGCCGCTCCGCCAAACTGCGCGTCCTCCGCAAGCTCTGACCCATGAAGCCGCCGCCAGCCGCCTCCCTCGTCAACCGGATCATCACGATGATCCTGACGCTGCTCGTGCTCTCCGGCACGCTCGGCCTCGGCGCCGTGTGGATGCGCCAGGAGATCTCCCAGGTCGCCAACCGCTCCCGCGCGTTCGAGGGCCGCATCACGGACGTCGAGCGCCGCCTCGACGAGGTCAACGCCCAGGTCGCCGCCGCGCTCAACCCGGACGCGCTGCTGCGCCAGAACCAGTTCATGAACCTCGCCCTCGCCACGCCGCGCGAGCTGCAGGTCACGCGCGTCTCCGAGTCGGCCGAGCTCCGCCTCGCGACGAAGCGCAACCGCGACGTCTTCAGCATCGGCCCCGCGCCCGAGGGCGCGCCCGCCGCCTCCACGCCCTTCCGCGTCATCACCGCCGCGCTGCATTGATCCATGTCCAAGGGTTTCGCCTCCAATCGTCTCATGCTCCTGGCAGTAGGCGTCGTCGCCTGCTTCATGGCGGTGGGCGTGCGGCTGGTGTTCCTGCACGTGATCGACCGCGACCAGCTGCTCGCCGACCTCGTCAAGGCCCGCCGCCAGATCGTCGTCGACCGCGCGCGCCGCGGCGCGATCCTTGACGCCAAGGGCAACCTGCTCGCGACCTCCCGCTCCGAGGTGACGCTCGCCGTCGACCCGTGGGCGCTGGTCGACTACCTCGAGGCCGACACCAACCTGACCCGCCGCGCCCGCAAGGCCGCGGAGGAAAAGTCCAAGCGCGACCAGCTCGCCGGCCTGCTCGGCATGTCCTCCTCCGACATCGAGAAGATCTTCACGCCCGGCATGCGCCCGGTGAAGCTCGAGGACGACAACCACGACGGCAAGGCCGACGGCCAGACCAAGGACCGCTGGACCAAGCTGCGCGAGGGCGTGGACGAGCCGACCTTCGGCAAGATCGAGGCGCTCAACATCAAGGGCCTCACCGCGCAGCGCGTCTACCGCCGCGTGTACCCGAGCGGCGGCCTCGCCGCCAACCTCATCGGCTACCTCAACAAGGAGGGCACGCCGGTCACCGGCGCCGAGCGGCATTTCGACCTCTACCTGAAGGGCGAGGACGGCTGGATCGAGTCCGAGAAGGACGGCGCCCGCCGCGAGCTCGCGCAGTTCCGCTCGCGCGAGGTGCCGGTGCAGGACGGCAACGACGTCGTGCTCACCATCGACTCCGTCGTGCAGCACATCCTCGAGGAGGAGCTGAAGACCATCGCCGGGAAGTTCGACCCGCACTTCGCCACCATCATCGCGAGCGACCCGCGCACCGGCCGGATCCTCGGGATGGCGAACTACCCGAGCTTCGACCTGAACAACTACAGCAAGGCCCCGCTCGACGCGCAGCGCAACTACGCGGTCACCGACATCATCGAGCCCGGCTCCACCTTCAAGATCGTCGCCGCCGGCGCCGCGCTCGACCAGGGGCTGGTCACGCCGTCCTCGGTCTTCGACTGCGGCATCACCTCGATCAACTACAAGGGCCGCGACCTCAACCTGCCGAAGGAAGACCACCAATTCGGCCAGCTCACGGTCGCGGAGATCGTCAGCCACTCCAGCAACCGCGGCGCCGCGCAGCTCGCGATGCTGATGGGCGAGCAGAACTATTACGAGTACGTGAAGCGTTACGGCTTCGGCGCCTCCACCAACTTCCAGCTGGGCGGCGAGGTGCGCGGCCTGCTCGAGCCGCCGAAAAACTGGGACGCCCTCACGATCACGCGCATGCCGATGGGCCACGCCGTCGCCGCCACGCCGCTGCAGATCCACATGGCGATGAGCGCCGTCGCCAACGGCGGCACGCTGCTCCGCCCGCAGATCATCCAGGAAATCCGCGACGCCAACGGCGCCGTCATCCGCACCTTCCAGCCCGAAAAGCGCACGCAGGTCCTCAAGCCCAGCACCGCCGCGCTGCTCGCGCAGCTCCTCCACGGCGTCGTCGGCCCCGAGGGCACCGCCCACGGCTACGACATCCCGGGCTTCGAACTCGCGGGCAAGACCGGCACCGCGCAGAAGATCATCGACGGCAAGTATTCCAACTCGCACTACGTCGCGTCGTTCGTCGGTTTCTTTCCCGCCAGCCGCCCCGAGGTTGTCCTCTCCGTCATCGTCGATGACGCGAAGCTCCAGGGTCGCATGGCTTCCGGCGCGGCCGTCTCGGCCCCGTCGTTCCACCACATCGCGGAGCAGCTGATCCAGTACCTCGACATCAAGCCCGCGCTTTCGTCCCCGGTCCGCCCGGTCGTCGCCATGCAGGGAGGTGTCCGGTGATCGGCTGTCTCATTCCCAACCATCCTCTCGTCGCCGCCTTCCGCACCCTGCCTCCCACCCGAACCCGCCCTGCGGACCGGGTAACCCGACAGATCTTCAAAATGGCCCCGAAGCTTTCCGACTACTTCCAGGACGATGAAATCCGCGCGAGCAAGGGCGACCTCGACCGGCCGATCTCCGGCCTGGCGATGGACAGCCGCCGCGTGATGCCGGGCAACCTGTTCTTCGCGCTGCCGGGCCGCCGCGCCGACGGCAACTCCTTCATCGACGAGGCCATCACCCGCGGCGCCGTCGCCATCGTGGGCGAGAAGATCCCGTCCGTCACCGCCGCGCGGGTGACCTACATCCAGGTTGCCGACGCCCGCCGCGAGCTGGCGCGCGTGTCGCAGCGCTACTTCAACTTTCCCGACAAGTCCCTCGAGCTGGTCGGCGTCACCGGCACCAACGGCAAGACGACCGTCACCAACCTGATCAAGCACCTGCTCTCCACGAGCACGCAGCGCGTCGGCCTCGTCGGCACGGTCAACTACGACCTCGGCGCCCGCATCGTGCCGTCGTACCGCACCACGCCCGAGTCGCTCGAGCTCTACGGCATGCTCGCGCAGATGCGCGACGCCGGTTGCCGCCAGGCGGCGATGGAAGTCAGCTCGCACGGCATCGACCAGCAGCGCGTGCTCGGCATGCAGTTCGGCGTCGCGGTGTTCACCAACCTGACCCGCGACCACCTCGACTACCACAAGACGCTCGACGCGTACTTCGAGGTGAAGTCCCGTCTGTTCAACGGCGGCACCGGCAGCGCGCCGAAGTCGGCCGCGATCAACCTCGACGACCCGTACGGCCGCCGACTCGCCGCCGAGGTGCCGAAGCACGTCAAGGTCGTCACGTTCGGCGAGGCCGCCGACGCCGTCGTCCGCGCCGAGAACGTCCGCCTGAATTTCCGCAACACGGAGCTCACGCTCGTCTGGCCCGAGGGCCGCGTCGAGATCACCAGCCCGTTCATCGGCCGCTACAACGTGAGCAACCTGCTGGCCGCGTTCGCCGCGTGCTACGCGCTCGGCCGCGATCCGTCGATCATCGCCACGCGCCTCAAGAGCTTCCCGGGCGTCTCCGGCCGCATGGAGCGCATCGACGAGGGCCAGGCCTACAACGTGCTCGTGGACTACGCGCACACCGACGACGCGCTGCGCAACGCGCTGGGCATGCTCCGCGCCGTCACGCCGGGCCGCCTCTTCGTGGTCTTCGGCTGCGGCGGCAACCGCGACCGCACCAAGCGCCCGCTCATGACCGCGGCGGTGCAGGAATACGCCGACTTCGC
Organism: Verrucomicrobiota bacterium; assembly: GCA_048497945.1. Lineage (GTDB taxonomy): Bacteria > Verrucomicrobiota > Verrucomicrobiia > Opitutales > Opitutaceae > Lacunisphaera. Next base: position 4,623 of record JBEHYX010000091.1, read on the forward strand.
CTGGGCCACCGCGGACAACCCGCGCTCCGAGGCGCTCAGCCAGATTTTCGCCGACATGAAGACCGGCGTGACCAACCCCGCCAAGATCAGCTTCATCGAGGACCGCCGCCACGCCATCAGCGTCGCGCTCGACATGGCGAGGGAAGGGGACTGCCTGCTCATCGCCGGCAAGGGCCACGAGACCTACCAGGAATTCGCCGACACCATCGTGCCGTTCGACGACCGCCAGGTCGTCCGCGAGCTGATCGGGATCAAGAGCATCAAGCCTGCCTGAACATGATATGCCCGACCTACACACCCCGCCCGTTGGGCACCCCTCTTCATAGAGGGGACTTTGGCTGCGTGGGTTTGATTCCCCTCTATCAAGAGGGGTGGCGCGCAGCGCCGGGGTGTGTGGGGAACTCCCGCTAACGCATTACCTCCCCATGCCAACCTTCGCCGCAGAAAAGCTCGCCACCTGGACTGGTGGCAGCTGGTCCCCATTACCGGGGACGGCGGTCACCGGCTTCAACCAGGACACGCGCACGCTGAGCGCCGGCCAGGTGTTCGTCGCCCTCAGGACGGACAAGCGCGACGGCCATGATTTCCTCGGCGAGGCCCGCGCGAAGGGCGCCGCCGCCGCGCTTGTCGGCCACGCGGTCAAGGGCGAGTTCCTCCCGCAGCTCGTCGTTGCCGACCCGCTCGCCGCCTTCCAGCGCATCGCCCGCGAACACCGCCGCGAATTCCACGGCACGGTCGTCGGCGTGACCGGCAGCGTCGGCAAGACTTCCACCAAGGACCTGCTCGCGCTCCTGCTCGGTGGCCAGCCGCGCGTCCTCGCGACCGCCGGCAACCTGAACAACTACCTCGGCATCCCGCTCACGCTCACGAAGCTCGAGCCGGCGGTGCACCAGTTCGCGGTGATCGAGGCCGGCATCAACATGCCCGGCGAGATGGCGCCGCTGGCGGAGATGATCGAGCCCGACCACGCGATCGTGACGCTCGTCGCCCCGGCGCACCTCGAGAAGCTCGGCTCGCTCGAAGGCGTGGCCGCCGAGAAGTCCGGCCTCCTGCGCGGCGTGAAGGCCGGTGGCCTGCAGGTTTTCCCGGTGTCGTGCTGGGCGCATGAAGCGTTCCGCGACCTGGCGAACCCGCTGGTGCTCGTCCCGGAGAACGAGGGCATGACGCGCGTCACGGGCCGCACGATCAAGTTCAACGTCTTTCATCGTCCCGACCGCAGCGAGGTGCGCCTCGACGGCAAGCGCATGTTCACCCTGCGCCGCGTCTCCGCCGGCATGGCGCAGAACACGGCGCTGGCCCTCGCGCTCGCGTCCGAGCTCGGCGTCAGCGACGCCGACCTGCAGGCACGCCTCACCAACTGGCAGCCGTCGAAGTGGCGCGGCGAGCTCCGCCGCAACGGCGAGGCGGTGGTGTACTGCGATTTCTACAACGCGAACCCGGCGTCGATGGGCGACGCGATCGACGCCTTCAACGGCGCGGTCAACGCCGACCTGCCGCGGCTCTACGTCATCGGCTGCATGGAGGAGCTCGGCGCCGCGTCGGCGGAGTACCACCAGCAGTTCGGCCGGACGATGCACCTGCGCCGCGGGGATTTCATCTTCATCATCGGCAGCCAGGCCGCCGCGCTGCGCGAGGGCCTGCTCGAGAACGGCAACGATCCCGCGCAGATCGCGGTGACCGCCGACCTCGCCCCCGTGCGCGCGCGCCTCGCCGGCTTCAAGGGTGCGGCGTTCCTCAAGGGCAGCCGCCGCTACCAGCTCGAAACCGTTTTGGATCCGTCAACCGCCGTCGCCGCCCACTAACATGATCACCTCCCACCACAGCTTCTCGACCCGCATCTTCCTCAACCCGCCCCTGGCGGCGCACGCCACCGCGGCCAAGCCGGCGGCCGGCGACGTGACCCCGCCGGAAAACCTGCGCGAGTTCTGGTGGTTCCTGCGCTCCGGCCGCGGCCAGGTGCAGAGCCTCGCGCCGCAATCGTGGAGGCGGGACGAGTCGTCCCGCGAGGCATCGGCAACGCAACTTTCCCCCCGCGGGACCAGTGGTCCCGCCTCCAGCTAAGGCATCATGCTCAGCTACCTCTCAGCGTACGACCACGTCTTCGGACCCCTCCGCCTGCTGCACTACATCACGGTGCGCTCGGTGGGCGCGGCCGTGACGGCGCTGGTGATCGGCTTCGTGATCGGGCCGTGGCTCATCCGCCGCTTCCGCGAGCTGAAGTTCGGCCACGGTTACATCGACGAGCGCACGGGCGCGCTCGGTGCGACCTATTTCGACAAGAAGCACACGCCCACGATGGGCGGCCTCATCATTTTCATCTCGGTGTTCTTCAGCGTGGTCCTCTGGGCCGAGCCCAACGTCTGGACCGTCGTCGCGCTCTTCGTCTACACCGCGCTCACCGTGCCGGGCTGGCGCGACGACTACCTGAAGGTCGTCCACAAGAACAAGGACGGCATCAAGTCGTGGGAGAAGATCGCGTGGCAGACCGGCGCCACCGTCATCGCGCTCGGCCTGCTGCTCTGGCACCCGCAAAGTTCCGAGCGCATCCGCGAACTCTGGGTGCCGTTCTTCAAGACCGCCGTCATTCCGCACATGCCCTGGGCGCTGCTGCTCGTGCTGATCTACCTCTGGATCGTCGGCTTCAGCAACGCGATCAACCTGACCGACGGCCTCGACGGCCTGGCGGTCGGCTGCACGATCACGGTCGCACTGGTGATGGGCATCATGGCCTACGCGGCGGGCAACAGCATCATCGCGCAGTACCTGCTCATCAGCTACGTCCCGGGCTCGGGCGAGCTCACCGTCGTCTGCTCCGCGCTGATCGGTGCGTGCATGGCGTTCCTCTGGTACAACTCGCATCCCGCCGAGGTTTTCATGGGCGACACCGGTTCGCTCGCGCTCGGCGGCCTCATCGGCGTCATGGCCTTCATGATCCACCAGCCCTTCACGCTGGTGATCGTCGGCGGCGTCTTCGTGATGGAGGCGCTCTCGGTCATCTTCCAGGTCGGCTGGTTCAAGTACACGAAGCGCAGCACCGGCACGGGCCGGCGGCTCTTCCTCATGGCGCCGATCCACCACCATTTCCAGAAGAAGGGCTGGCCCGAAACCAAGGTCGTCCTCCGCTTCTGGGTCCTGTCGCTCGGCTTCGCGCTCGCCGGCCTTGCGACCCTGAAACTCCGCTGATCGCCCAGCGTTCCCTGCGCCTCTCAGTCACCGGTCTCTCAACCCTCATCTCTCAACTCCCATCCCACCATGTCCGCCATGATCAAAGCCCTCACGAAGCAGCTCGACGCGAGCCTGCCGTTCTCCCGGACCACGCTCCTCGCCGTCGCCCTCTGGGCCGCCGCCTTCATCACCTTCGTGGTCCTCGGCCTCAGAAACTAAAACGGCTTCGCCGAAATCCCAAATCACAGGAATCAAATCTCAAATAAACACGGTCACGACCAAAAGCCCAATGCCAGACCAAACCAACGGCATCCTTTCGCTTCGGTTCTTCCTTGCCGGCATTTCTTTGGGATTTGGCGCTTGGGATTTGGAATTTGCGGCGCCCGCGTCGCGACGCCGGCAGTCCTGACCAAATAAAAGCAAACTACGCTACTCCGCCCATGCCCATCGACTACAATTTCGAGCATACGCCCAATTTCCGTGACGTGACCCGCACGAGCCTGCTGCTCCTGAAGCAGCCGCTCGTGCGCTCGCTCACCAAGCTGCGCCGCCTCCGCAAGGGCGTCCCCGTGCCCGAGGGCCCGGTCGTGCGCAGCGCCAAGACTTTCGCAGGAGTTCGCTGACGGGTTCTTTATACCAACAACAATCGGAACCTTACCAAAACTCTTCCGCCAGCGGACACCTGCTATCTTTCATGAACCCGATCAACACACCCCGGCGCTGCGCGCCACCCCTTTTGATAGAGGGGAATCAAGCCCACGCAGCCGAAGTCCCCTCTATGAAGAGGGGTGCCCAAAGGGCGGGGTGTGTTTGTACGAATAATCACCCTTGATGCTCCCCACGCCCCCTCCGCCGTATTCTGCGCTGCTCGCGCGCCCGGTCGCCATCTTCGGCGCCGGCGTGAGCGGCCAGGGCGTGCTCGCCCTGCTCGCGGCGCTCGGCGCGCGCGGGCTGGTGTACGACGAGAAGGCGCCGGGCGCGGTGCGCGCCTTCACCCGCGCCGAGGCCGCGGGGCACGGCCTCGTCATCTTCAGCCCCGGCTTCGCCGTGGATCACGCCTGGCTCGCCACGGCCCGCGCCGCGGGCTGCACCTGCGTGGGCGAACTCGACTTCGCGTCGCTCTTCTGGGAGGGCGAACTGGTCGCCATCACCGGCACCAACGGCAAGACCACGCTCACCGAATTCCTCGCCCACGCCCTCAACGCCGCCGGCCGCCGCGCGCACGTCACCGGCAATATCGGCTACCCGCTCAGCCGGCTGGTGGTGGAGCAGGCCGGGCTTTGGAGGCGGGGTGCCCTCACCCCGCGGGACGGCGCCGACGCAGCGGGCAGGGTGGGGGCACCCCGCCTCCAAAATACCGACCGCCCCATCGCCGTGTGCGAGATCAGCTCCTTCCAGGCCGAGACGCTCCAGCACCTCGCGCCGACCGCCACGCTCTGGACCAATTTTGCCGAAGACCACCTCGAACGTCATCCCGGGATGGCCGCGTACTTCGCGGCCAAGGCGCGCCTGCTCGCACGCACGCCGCCCGGCGCTGCCTTTCTGGGCTCGTCCGTGCAACGTTACGCGAAAACCCTGGGTCACACCCTGCCGCCGTCGGCCGGCCTCGCCACCGAAGGCCAGCCGATCGACGCGCGGCTGGGCGGGACCGTCTTCGCGGGCTATCCGCAGTACGAGAACTTCCTCCTCGCCGCCGCGTGGTGGCGCCACGCCGGCCTGCCGGAGGAGACGCTGTTCGCCGCCGCGCAGACCTTCCCGCTCGGCGCCCACCGGCTCGGCCGGGTGGGGGAGAAGCGCGGCGTGACCTTCTGGAACGACTCCAAGGCGACCAATTTCCACGCCGTCGAGGCCGCGCTGGCGACCTTCGCCGGCCCGGTGCTCTGGATCGGCGGCGGCAAGGCCAAGGGCGGCGACCTCGCGGCGTTCGTCCGCCGCATCGCCCGCCAGATCAAGCACGCCTTCCTGATCGGTGAAACTTCGCCGGCGCTGGCCGGTCACTGTAGGGACGCGCAGGTTCCCGCCACCCTCTGCTCCGGCCTCGCCGAAGCCGTCCGTTCGGCCTTCGCCGCCGGCCGTGACGGCGACCACGTCGTGCTCAGCCCCGGTTTCGCCAGCTTCGACCAGTTCAACGGCTACGACGACCGCGGCCGCCAGTTCGAAACCCTTGTGGGCAACCTGTGAATAACCCCGTTTTTTAGATAGCAAATCTCCAACCTCAGACTCAAATAACGTTATGAAAATCCTTCAGATCTTCGGATGGGTGGTCGGTGTCCACCTGATCGCGTTTATCTTCATTTTCGCCAGCCCGGGCTGCAACTCCGGCCCGCGCACGATGCCGACGCCCGACGCCACGATGCCGACGGCATCCGCCGCCGCCCCGGCCGAGACTTATTCCGTTCCCACCGTCGCGCCGCAGCCGATCGACCTCGGCACACCCGCCTACACGCCGTCGTCGTCCTCGGGGCACACCGCGCCGACGCGCCCGGGTTCGGCCAACGCCGTCGCCGTGACGCCCGCCAAGGCGGTCGAGAACGTCGCGCCGGTCTCGACCTACACGGTCGAGCGCGGTGACAGCCTCTGGAGCATCGCCAAGAAGCACGGCATCACCGTCGCCGAGCTCGCGAAGGCGAACAGCGTCACCACTGGCACCGCGCTCAAGCCCGGCCGCAAGCTCATCGTCCCGGGCAGGCCCGGCGCCGTGTCGGCGGCGGGCACGAACGCCCCGGCCACCACCACCGTCAGCGCGGCGCCCGCGCCGGTCACGCGTCCCGCCAACGGCGAGGTGCTGAAGCACACCGTCACGAGCGGCGAAAGCCTCGGCGTCATCGCCCGCAAGTACGGCGTGTCCGTCGGCGAGCTCGCCGCCGCCAACAGCATCACCGATCCCTCGAAGGTCCGCGTCGGCCAGCAGCTCGTCATCCCGGGCGGCAAGGCGCCGAAGGGCGCGACGACCGTCAAGTCGTCCTCGACCCCGGCCAAGGCCGCGAGCACGCCGGCGGCCGAGCCGGCGAAGACCGAGACACCGCCGGTCACCCATTTTGACCTGACGCCGCCGCCCCCGGGCCAGGACCTCGACGCCGGCCTCAAGCCCGCGGAAACCAGCGAGGCTCCGACCATCAGGGTGGAGGAACCCACGGCCACCACTCCGCCGAAGAACTAAGCCGTCTGCGATGCTCCGTCTTTCCGGGCTGATCGTTGAGGGTGGGCGTCGGTTTCCAGGCCGACGCCAATCGCCGGTGTGGCAACCGGCGGTCACCTTGAAGGCGGTCCCGGGATCCCAGTCGCAAAACCCCTGAGGCAAACGTGACCACGACGAGTTCGACGAGCGCAATCCTTGCTCCCCGCCGGCCTCTCACGATCACCCCCGCGAGCGTCATTGTCATCTGCGTCGCGGCGCTGGTGTCGATCGGCCTGGCGGTGCTGTTCAGCGCGAGCTCGCCGATCAAGGGCGGCCCGTACGCCTACCTCTACAAGCAGTTCATCTTCCTCGCCATCGCCATCGGCGTGGGCTGGGTCGTGGCGATCGCCGACCTCGAGCACCTGCGGAAGTTCGCGTGGATCGCCGCCGGCATCGCGCTGTTCTTCCTGGTGCTGGTCCTCATCCCGCAGATCGGCATCACGGTAAAGGGCAGCCGCCGCTGGCTCGGCTTCGGCGGCGTGCGCCTGCAGGTGTCGGAGTTCGCCAAGCTCGCACTCGTCTTCTCGCTGGCGCACTACCTCGCGCTCAACCAGAGCAAGCTGCACGACCTCTGGCGCGGCTTCGTGATTCCCGCCGCCTGGACCGGCCTGTTCGCCGTGCTCGTGCTCGCCGAGCCCGACTTCGGCACGGCGTTCCTGCTCGGCTCGATCGGCATGATCCTGCTCTTCCTCGCCGGCGCGCGCCTCAAGTTTCTCTTGCCATCGATCGGCGCCGCGCTGCTCGGTTTCGCCATCCTCGTGCTACACAACCCCGTGCGCCTGCGCCGCATCACGTCGTTCATGGACATCGAGGCCAACCGCGGCGACGGCGCCTACCAGCTCTGGCAGGCGATCCTCGCGTTCGCCGCGGGCGGCGTCACCGGCACCGGCCTCGGCCAGGGCCGCCAGCAGAACTCCTTCCTGCCCGAGGCGCACACCGACTTCATCTTCGCGATCATGGGCGAGGAGATGGGTCTCATCTTCACGCTGACCGTCGTCGCGCTGTTCGTGACGATCTTCATCGCCGGCCTCATGCACGTGCGCCGCGCGCCGAACCTTTTCCAGTTCCTGCTCGTGACCGGCTGCGTGCTGCTGATCTGCCTCCAGGCGATCATCAACCTCGGCGTCGTCACCGGCATGCTGCCGACGAAGGGCATGTCCCTGCCGTTCATCAGCGCCGGCGGTTCCAACCTGATCCTCATGGGCCTGCTCGTCGGCGTGATCGTCAACAGCCAGCGCACCTGGGAACGGCCGAAGCCGCTGGTCCGCAAGCGCGCGCTGACGGAGGTCATCGGCTGATGAAATCACAAATCTCAGGCTCCAAATTCCAAAGAAACCCGAACTCCGAAAATTTGGGATTTCCGATTTCGCCGATTTCTTTGGGTTTTGTGCATTGTGATTTGAAATTTTCCCCGGAGGTTTCGGCGTGAATCACACTTTCGTAATAGCGTGCGGCGGTACCGGGGGGCATTTGTCTCCGGGCATCGCGCTGGCCGAGGCGCTCGTCGCGCGCGGCCACACCGCCACGCTGCTGATCAGCCAGAAGAAGGTGGATGCGCGCCTGAGCGAAAAATACCCGCACCTCAGCTTCATCCGCGTCCCGAGCGCGCCGTTCGGCTGGCGGCCCGACGTCCACCTGCGCTTCCACCTCAAGCAGACGCAGGGCCTGTTCTTCAGCCTCGAGCTGCTGCGCAAGCTGAAGCCCCAGGCGATCGTCGGCTTCGGCGGCTTCACCAACGCGGGCGTCGTGCTCGCCGGCCGCTTCGCCGGCGTGCCGGTCGCGCTGCACGAGGCCAACCGCGTGCCGGGCCGCTCGACGCGCGTGCTGTCGCGCTTTGCCAAGCGCCTTTACCTCCCACCGGGCGTCCGCCTGCCGGGCCGCCTCGGCCTCATGCTCCGCCACACCGGCCTGCCGGTGCGCAAGGAGATCGTCCGCCTGCCGCGCGCCGAGGCGCGCGCCAAGCTCGGCGTCGACGCCACGCAGAAGCTGCTCGTCGTGCTCGGCGGCAGCCAGGGCGCCGGCCCGCTCAACCGCTGGGTGGACGAAAACCTTTCCGCGCTGGCCCACGAGGGCGTGCAGGTGTGGTGCGTCACCGGCCTCGGCAAGGGCGAGGTCGGCGTGAAGCAGCTGCCCGGCCGCAACGGCCAGACCGTGCGCTCCTGGCAGGAGCCGTTCTCCGACCGCGTCGGCGTGCTGATGTCCGCCGCCGACCTCGTGCTCAGCCGCGCGGGCGCGGGCACGCTGTCGGAGCTGGTCGAGTGCGAGACGCCGGCGATCCTGATTCCCTTCCCGTACGCGGCCGACAACCACCAGCAGGCGAACGCCGTTTACTTCGAACAGCAGGGCGGGGGACTCGTCATTCCCGAGACCGCCATGCCCGACCTCCGCCAGGAGGTGCTCGACGTCGTGTTCAACGACTGGCTGCTGAACAAATTCCGCGGCAACCTCCGGCGCATGGCGGTGGAGAATTGCATCGACACCATCGTGCACGACCTCGAGGACCTCGCGGCCGGCACGCCGCCCTCGCGGCACCTGCGGCGCGCGCCGTCGCCCCAGAGCGCATGAGCTCCCGGCCCGCCCTCTTCGGCCTCGCGGCGGAACGCCTCCACCTGCTCGGCGCGGGCGGCATGGGCATGGCGCCGCTCGGCCTTTACCTGGCGCGCCTCGGCTTTCGCGTCAGCGGCGAGGACGACGGCTGGAATCCCGCGGTGCGCGCGCTGCTCGAGCGCGGCGGGGTGACGATCACCGCGCCCGGCGCCTTGCCGGATGACGCCCAGCTCGTGGTGCACTCCTCCGCGGTGGCGGTGACGCACGATTCGCGCCGCCGCGCCACGGCGCGCGGCCTGCCGCAGGTGCGGCGCGGCGAGATGCTCGCCGAGATCGCGAAGGGCAAGAAGCTCGTCGCCATCGCCGGCTCGCACGGCAAGACGACGACCACGGCGATGCTGGTCACCGCGCTGCAGCGGACGCATTTCCCGTGCAGCTGGGTGCTCGGCGGGCTCTTCAACGACGACGCGCTTCCGCCGGCGTGGACCGGCGGCGGCGACTGGTTGGTGGCCGAGGTCGACGAGAGCGACGGCACCATCGACCGGTTTTCGCCCGAGGTGACGCTGGTGGTGAACCTCGACTGGGATCATCCCGACCATTACGCGAAGCTGGCCGACCTCGAGGCGGCGTTCGCGGCGCTGTGCGCCCGCACGAAGGGCGCGGTCTTCATCAGCGACACCTGCGCGCAGTCCTCGCGCCTCGTGGCGCGCGGCGGCATCGCGGCGCCGGTCTACACTTTCGGCCGGGCGGGCCACTACCAGTGCCAGCTGGCCAGCGACGGCGTGGCGGGCCAGGAGCTGGCGCTCGGCGGCCATTTCCAGATCGCGCGCGCCAAGGTGCGCACGCACGGCGAGTTCAACGCCGCCAACGCCGGTGCGGCGCTCGCGGTGGCGCAGCACCTCGGCGCCACGATCGACCCGTGCTCGCTGGGCGGGTTCGCGGGCGTGCGCCGCCGCCAGTCGGTCCTGCACGCGTCGACCATCCGGGTTTACGAGGACTACGCGCACCACCCGACGGAAATAAGGGCGTTGCTCAGCAGTTTGCGCAAGATTGTAGGGCCGTCGCTCGTCGACGGGCCCGGCACGGCGCAAGCGCCGGCCCTACACAATTCACGGGGTCGTCTCGTCATCGTCTTCCAGCCGCACCGCTACACCCGCACCGCGCAGTTCAAGGCGGAGTTCGCCGCGGCGCTGGCGGGGGCGGACAAGCTTTTCCTGATGGACGTCTACGCCGCGAGCGAGTCGCCGGTCGCGGGCGGCACGACGGCCGACATCTACGCCGAGCTCAAGAAATCCGGCGTGGCGGACCACGTGACTTATCTCCCGGGCAACGACGCCGGCCTGCTGAAGGCGCTCGAAGGCGCGCTGCAACCCGGCGACACGCTGGCGTTCGTCGGCGCGGGCGACATCGAGCAGACCGCGCGGCAGTTCGTGGCGCGGCGCAAGGCGGCGGAGCAGCGCGAGGCCGCGTGGGACGGGTTCCTCCCGGTCGCGCGGGCGAAGCTCAGCCCCGAGACGAAGCTCCTCGAGCGCGAGATTCTGGCCAACAAGACCACGATGCGCGTCGGCGGCCCGGCCCGCGTGTACGCCGAGCCGGCAAATGCGGAAGACCTGGCGCACCTGCTGGTCGAGGCGGCCCGCCGCGAGCTGCCGGTGCTGATGCTCGGCCGCGGCTCCAACCTGATCATTCCCGACGGGGGCGTGGACGACCTCGTCATCAGCCTGGCGCACGCGAACTGGCAGAAGTTCGAGCCGCAGGCCGACGGCCGCATCTGGGTCGGCGCCGGGCTGCGCCTGAAAAACCTCTGCGGCCTCGCGATCAAGGGCGGTTTCAAGGGCTTTGAATTCCTCGAGGGCATCCCGGGCAACGTCGGCGGCGCGCTGCGCATGAACGCCGGCGCGATGGGCGGCTGGATGTTCGATGTCGTCGACGAGGTGCAGATGATGTCCCGCGCGGGCGAGATCCGCACGATGAAGCGGAACGACATGCACGTGACCTACCGCCACTGCGGCGAATTGCACGACGCGATCGCGCTCGGCGCCTGGCTGAAGCCCGGGGCGGCGGCCGAGTCGACCGACATCCGCCTGCAGGTCGACGTCTACCAGAAGAAGCGCGTCGAGTCCCAGCCCCGCGAGCCGAGCGCCGGCTGCATCTTCAAGAACCCGCCGGGCAATTCTGCCGGGCGCCTGATCGACGAGGCCGGCCTCAAGGGCGCGCGGGTGGGGGACGCCGAGGTGTCGACGGTCCACGCCAATTTCATCGTCAACCGCGGCCACGCGACCAGCGCCGACATCATCGCCCTCGTGCGGCAGATCCGCGCCAAGGTGAAGGACGCGCGCGGCGTCGACCTCGAGCCCGAGGTGCTGCTCTACGGCCACGATTGGAGGGACGTGCTATGAATTTCGGATTCGCGATTTCGGAGTGCGGATTGGCTGGAGGGCCCGCGTCCCTGCGGGCCGGGGATATTATGTGCGTCAACGGCCCGCAGG
>JBEHYX010000092.1:0-15688 GCA_048497945.1 Verrucomicrobiota bacterium
CCGCCGGATCCGAAAAACACGGCGGTCATAGACCGCCGCTACAGGTCGGGGCGTAAAGCCCCTCCTACGCTTTCCAAGAAAAGAAATACCGGGTGTCCGAAAGCGGCGGGGTGGTTCGTTGAGTCTTTGAACACACGACACCACCTATGAGCACCCCAAACCTTCCCGTCTCCCTCGCCGAGCGCGAGCTCGTCCTCAGCCGGATCATCGATGCCCCGCGTGACACGGTTTTCGCCGCCTGGACGACCCGCCTGCCGGAATGGTGGGGGCCGCACGGCATGACCACGCCGGTGTGCGAGATGGACCTGCGGCCCGGTGGTGTCTTCCGCACCGTGATGCGGGCGCCCGATGGCGCCGAATATCCCACGCGCGGCATCTTTCTCGAGGTCGTGCCCCACGAGCGGATCGTGTTCACCGACGCCTTCGATCCGGGCTGGCTGCCGCATCCGGACGCGTTCTTCACCGCGATCGTGACGTTCGAATCCACCCGCGACGGCCGCACGCGCTACACGGCGCGCGCGCTGCATTGGACGGCCGCCAACCGCGACCGCCACGAGAAAATGGGTTTCCACCAAGGTTGGGGCGAGAGCCTCGACCGCCTCGTGGCCTGCGTCACCCGCCACGCCGCCTGACCGAAAAAACTTTCCGCCATGATCTCCGCCACCCTCATTCTCCTCGGTCTCGTGCTGCTCACGTGGTGCGACGGCTGGGCCGCCGACTCGCACTCCTGATCCTCCCGCGCCTGGCAGGTTCTCCCAATCCTGGGCGCGCATCGCACAACTTCCCATTCCCCATGCTCATCAACCTGCTCCTCGCCCTCGTATTCCTGATCGTTGTCGTCCTGCTCATCGCCGCCTTCCGCCCGAAGGATTTCCGCGTCGTCCGCAGTCGGACGATTGCCGCGCCGCCGGCCGCGCTCTTCGCGCTCGTGAACGACTTCAAGCAGTGGCGGCAGTGGTCGCCGTGGGAGAACGTCGACCCGAACCTGCAGCGCGCCTACGACGGGTCGGCGGCGGGTGTCGGCTCCCGCTACGCCTGGGTCGGCAACAACCAGGTCGGGCAGGGGAGCATGACCATCCTCGAGAGCCGCGCGTCGGAACTCATCCGCATCAAGATCGAGTTTCTCAAGCCGATGGCCGGCGTGTGCGACATCGAGTTCAGCTTCAGGGACGAGGGCGGGCGCACGCTCGTCACGTGGTCGATGGGCGGCTGCCACCATTTCATGGCGCGGGTCATGGGCCTGTTCCTGAACCTGGACAAGATGACCGGCGGCTTCTTCGAGAAGGGCCTGGCCGACCTGGCGCGGCTGACAGAGAAAGGATGAAGTAAGATTTAAGAAAGAAGAAGTTGCCCGCGGTCGCACCGGATCGACGCCGCTGGACGGGGCTCTTCTTAATTCTTCCTTCTGCCTTCTTACTTTCCCGGATTGTATTCCGGGGGTGATTGCTGCAGGGTCGCGGCCGCTCCGGCACCCATCACCTCATCCATGGAACGTCTTCAAGGTCTGGTCGGCATTGCACTCATCCTGGGCATCGCCCTCCTGTTCTCCAACAACCGCGGACGGATCAACTGGCGCCTCGTCGTCACCGGCATCGCGCTGCAGGTCGTCATCGCGCTCCTGATCTTCCACGTCCAGCCGGTCGCCAACTTCTTCAAGACGCTCGGCCACGGGATGGAAAAGCTCGAGGGCTTCGCCAAGCAGGGCGCCAGCTTCGTCTACGGCGGCATCATCGTCGACCAGTACGGCAAGACCGGCAACTACGTGTCGGGCGGCTTCGTCTTCGCGTTCAACGTCACGGCCACGATCATCCTGGTCTGCGCGCTCGTCGCCATCCTCTACCATTTCGGCATCATGCAGCGGGTGGTGGCCGTGATTGCCCGCGCGATGAACTTCGTGATGCGCGTCAGCGGCGCCGAGGCGCTCAGCAACGTGGCCAGCGCGTTCGTCGGCCAGGTCGAGGCCCAGGTCATGATCCGGCCCTACCTCAAGGGCATGACGAACAGCGAGCTGCTCGCCTCGATGAGCGGCAGCCTCGCGTGCATCGCGGGCGGCATCCTCGTGGTCTACGCCAGCATGGGCGCCGCCGCCGGCATGGACCTGACGCCCAAGCTCCTCACCGCCTCGCTCATGGCCGCGCCGGGCGCACTGGTGATTTCCAAGATCGTTTTCCCCGAAACGGAGCAGAGCCAGACGATGGGCAAGGTGACGCTCGAGGTGAAAAGCGACTACAGCAACGTGATCGACGCCATCTCCCACGGCGCGGCGGACGGCTTCAAGATCGCGATGAACGTCATCGCCATGATCATCGGCTTCATCGCGGTGATCGCCTGCCTTGACTGGGCGCTCACCGGCATCGGCCACCTCTTCAATCCCAACTTCGACCTCACGCTCAACTGGATCTTCGGCAAACTCTTCTTCCCGATGGCGTGGGCCATGGGCGTGCCGACGCAGGACGTCAGCAACGTGGCGACGCTCCTCGGCCAGAAGCTGACGATCAACGAATTCATCGCGTTCCAGAACCTGACCAACAAGAGCGTGCCGATCCTCACGGAGAAGGGCCTGCTGATCCTCAGCATCGCGATCTGCGGCTTCGCCAATTTCAGCAGCGTCGGCATGCAGATCGGCGGCATCGGGGCCATCGCGCCGGAGCGCCGCACCGACCTCGCCAAGCTCGGCCTGAAGGCGCTGCTGTGCGGCACGCTGGCCTCCTACCTGTCGGCCACGTTGGCGGGCATCGTGGTCTAGGACGTCACCCGCTTGGAGGCGGGACGAGCGGTCCCGCAGAGCTCCACGGAAGCAATGCTCCCGCTTCCAACCAGACTGGGACGAAACGCCGGATTTCCGGGGCTAAGCCGGACTCGTGCCGTTGCTCCCCGCTTTCGCCGGATGACAGGACAAATCGAAAGGTGGAGCGCGGTGACCCCACCGTGCCGAGGGAACCCCGGCCGAAAGAAGCGCCTTGGGGACAAGTCGCTCCACCTTTAAACGGCATGATTCCGGCCAAGCCCGGAAATCCGGCGCTTAATGTGCAGGCTGCGGTGTATTCGCAACTCTGATGAAACCTTCTGCGGGGGAAGGCGTCATAGCCTTCAACCCGCATGAACGGATTCCTCCACGTGCTCCTTGCCATCGGCGGCCTCGCGGCCGCCGCCGCGGTGGGCCTGATGTGTGCGGTTTGCCTCGTGGTCTGGTTCGCCGGGACATCGCAAAAGGAGCCAAGCGAGGCTTGGCGTCACGCCGACAAGCCTTAAGGCTGCGGCGATGGATCTCAAAGAGCGGCTGGCCCGGCACCTGGGAAAAAAGCCCGACATCGCCCAGGCCGCCTTCGTGGCGGCCAACGCGTCGGTGATGGGCGACGTGAAACTCGGCAAGTTGAGCAGCGTGTGGTACGGCGCCGTGCTGCGCGGCGACATCCAGTCGATCGAGATCGGCGAAGGCAGCAACGTGCAGGACCTCGCGGTGGTGCACCTGGCCGACGACTACGGCGTGAAGGTCGGCAAGTACACGACCATCGGCCACAGCGCCATCATCCATGCCTGCACGATCGGCGACGAGTGCCTGATCGGCATGGGTGCGACCATTCTCGACGGCGCCGTCATCGGCGACCACTGCATCGTCGGCGCGAATGCGCTGGTGACGCAGCGCTTTGTGGCGCCGCCCGGCTCGATGATCCTCGGGTCGCCGGCGAAGGTCGTCCGGCCCCTGAAGGAGTCCGAGCTCCTCGGCCTGCGCGCGTGGGCCGAGAAATACGTCGAAGTCGCCAAGGCGCATCAGGGCCGCAAGCGGCCCTGAAAATTTTCATTGGTCATTAGCCAATTGTCATTGGCTATTTCGAGCCGGCGACTGAGTTCGCGAGGACAATCTCAAATCAGGGCACTATCGGCAGCGGGACCGAGTTGCGACGCCAAGCCCTTTGCCCTGGGATCGATATGGCCAATGCCAATTGGCTGATGACGACTGGCTATTTCCCCATCCGTTCGAGCATGGAAAAGGTGTAGCGGTAGTTCGCGTCGGCGCCGTCCTTGCGCCACGTTTCCTTCCAGGCAAGTTGCCGCCACTCCGGGAAATAGGTGTCGCCCTCGACGGCCGCATGGACGACGGTCAGCAGCAGCCGGTCGGCGAGTGGCAGGGTTTCCTCGTAGATTCGCTGTCCGCCGCAGACCATGATGTCGCCCGGCAGCTCCTGCGCGATGGCCAGCGCCTCCGCGACGCTGGCGGCCACGCGCACGCGCGGGCTGGCGAGGGAACGGTCGCGGGTGATGACCACCGGCTTGCGGCCGTCCAGCAACACACGCGGCCAGGTTTCGAAACAGATGCGTCCCAGCACCACCACCTGGTTGGCCGTGCGGTCGTGAAACCATTCCTTGTCCTCGGGAATGTCGAACGGCAGCGCCTTGGCGCGGCCGATGACGCGGTTCTCGGCGCAGGCGACGATCAGTTGGACCGGCTTGGGCATAAGCGAGGCGAAGGGCTTGAGGCGAGGGGCGTGAGGAAGAAAGTAGGAGGGGCTTTAGGCCCCGATGTTGCACGATCATCAGCTGGAGCAGCAGGCATAGGGCAGCCACATGGCCGGGGTTCGCTATTGCGATTCTGCCCAGAGCCAAAAACATCCCGTGATGCAGAGCAAACTCCGTTTCTTCGCGGCGGCGCTGGTGTTCGGCGCCGCTTTCCTGATTCCCGCCCGCGCCGACAAGTTTGACGACCAGTACCAGGCCGTCCTCGATGCCAAGGGCAAGGCCTCGGAAACCGAGCGCCTGCACGCGCTGTTCGCCGCCGACTGGGCCTACTCGATGCACGTGGCGCCGGAAGCCGCGACCTACAACGGCGTGCCCGGCGGCGAGGATCGCTGGACCGACCTGTCGCGCGAGGCCATCGCCAAGCGCAAAAAGCTGGTCGGCCGCGCGCTGCCGATCCTCGCGACCATCGACCGGGCGCAGCTCGGGCCGGTGGACAAGGTCAGCTACGACATCTTCAAGCGCCTCGGCGACGAGGAGGTCGAGGGCGAGCAGTTTCCCCAGGATTTGCTCCAGGTGAACCAGATGGGCGGCGTCCAGCAGGACGCGGCCCAGACCATGGCCGCCATGACGGTGGAGGACACCGCCCAGCTCAACAACGAGCTCGCGCGCCTGAAAGGCGTGCCGGTGCTGGTCGACCAGACGATCGCATTGCTGGAGGAAGGCCTCGCGAAGGGCGTCACGCCCGCGCAGATCACGCTGCGCGACGTCCCCGGCCAGGTGCTCAACCAGATTCCCGACGACCCGAAGGAGAGCCCGCTGCTCAAGGGCTTCATGCATCCCTCGTCCAGCATCCCGGGCGAGGACGTCGCCAAGGCCCGCGCCGAGGCCGTCAAGGTCTACAACGCCGAGGTGAAGCCGGCCTTCCAGCGCCTGCATGCGTTCCTCGTCGGCAAGTACATCCCGAACGCGCGCCAGAGCATCGCGGCCTCCGACCTGCCGAATGGCAAGGCATGGTACGCGTGGCGCATCAAGACCGAGACCTCCACCGACCTCACCGCCGACCAGATCCACGAGATCGGCCTCGCCGAGGTGAAGCGCATCCGCGCCGAGATGGAGCGCGTCAAGACGGAGTCCGGGTTCAAGGGCTCGCTGCCGGAATTCTTCACCTACCTGCGCACCGACCCGAAGTTCTTCTACACGGACAAGGAGGAGCTGCTGCGCGGCTACCGCGACATCGCCAAGCGCGTCGACCCGCAGCTGATCCGGATGTTCAAGACGCTTCCGCGCACGCCGTACGGCGTGACCCCGGTGCCGAGCTACGCGGAGAAGTCGCAGACGACCGCCTACTATTTCCCCGGCGCGGCCGAGGTCGGCCGGCCCGGCTATTTCTTCGCCAACACCTATGCGCTCGAGACCCGTCCGAAGTGGGAAATGCAGCCCCTGACGCTGCACGAGGCCGTGCCCGGCCATCACCTGCAGATCTCGCTCGCGCAGGAGATGACCGACCTGCCGGATTTCCGTCGCAACAACGGCTACACCTCGTTCGTCGAGGGCTGGGCGCTTTACGCCGAGAGCCTCGGCGAGGAGATGGGCTTCTACACCGATCCGTACGACAAGTTCGGCCAGCTCACCTACGAGATGTGGCGGGCGGTCCGCCTTGTCGTCGACACCGGCATGCACGCCAAGGGCTGGTCGCGCCAGCAGGCGATCGACTTCTTCAAGGACAACTCCAGCAAGTCCGAGCACGACATCGTGGTGGAGATCGACCGTTACATCGTCTGGCCCGGCCAGGCGCTGGCCTACAAGCTCGGCGAACTGAAGATCAAGGAACTCCGCGCCTACGCGACGAAGGAGCTCGGGCCGAAGTTCGACGTCCGCCTTTTCCACGACGAAGTCCTGCGCAACGGCGCGGTGCCGCTCAGCATCCTCGACTCCCATATCAGGGAGTGGGTGGCGGGGCAGAAGGCCGCGAAATAAAGTCTTTCCCGTCCCAACCCCGATCCACATGAAGCTGCGACTCCTTGTCGGCCTTTGCGGCCTGATGTTCCTCCTCGCGGGCCCGGCCGCCCAGGCGGCGGACAAGAAGCCCGCGAATTCGGGCGCACCCGGCCAGGCCACCTACCGCAAGGAGGAGATGGAGTCGGCGCTCCAGGCGGCGCAGGCCTTCCTGGCCGAGCTCGACCGCGACGACGGCCGCACGTGGGGCTACTTCGCCGCCTTTGCCCAGGCTGCGACCACGGAGAAGGACTGGAAGGTCGGCATGGACACGCTGAAGGCGATCTGCGGGCCCGTGGCCAGCCGCGACAACCTGCGCGTCGGCTGTTTCGACAAGCTCCCGAACGCCCCGGCGGGGCGCTACTTCATCTTCGACTACGATTCCAAGTTCGAGCGCCTCGCCCTCGGCGAGCGGATCGTCCTGATCAAGGAAGGCGACGGCTGGAAAGTGGCGGGTTACTTCCGCAACAAGCGGAATTCCTGAGGCGGGACAGGAAGGGAAATCCGGCGCTTCAGGCATTGCATGCGGGGCAAAACCGCTGTGTCATAAACGGCAAATGACCATCGGTGTACCCAAAGAAATCAAGATCGGAGAAACGCGCGTTTCCATGACGCCCAGCCTGTGCCGCCGAGTGACTTCGCTCGGGGGCAAGGTGCTCATCGAAAAGGGGGCCGGCCTCAGCGCCGGCTTCACCGATGACCAGTACAAGGCCGCCGGCGCCAGCTTCGCGCCCACCGCCGCCAAGGTGTGGAAGAGCGCCGACCTGATCCTGAAGGTGAAGGAGCCGCTCGAGGTTGAGTACGGGCTGATGCAACCGGGCCGGACGCTCTTCACCTACCTGCACCTTGCCGCCGGCCCGAAGCTGGCGAAGGAGCTTTGCCGCAAGAAAATCCTCGGCATCGCCTACGAGACGGTCGAGGGCGTGGACGGCTCGTTCCCGCTGCTCAAGCCGATGTCCCAGATCGCCGGCCGCCTCTCGATCCAGATCGGCGCGTATTTCCTCCAGTCGCAGCTCGGCGGTTCCGGCACGCTGCTCGGCGGCATCCCCGGCACGATGCCCGGCCACGTCGTCGTGGTCGGCGCGGGCAACTCCGGCGCGCACGCCGTGCAGATGGCCGCGGGCATGGGCGCGCGCGTCACCGTGCTCGACCTCGACACCCGCCGCCTCGAAGCGCTCGACACCGAGTACCGCGGCCGTGTCGTCACGCTCATGTCCAATCCCGCCAACATCGAGCACGCGGTCGCCGAGGCCGACCTGCTCATCGGCGCGGTGCTGATCCCCGCCGCCAAGGCGCCGATCGTCGTGACCGAAAAGATGGTCGCGAAGATGCAGCCCGGCAGCGTGATCGTGGACATCGCCATCGACCAGGGCGGCTGCATCGAGACGATCCGCCCGACCTCGCACGAGAAGCCCACCTACAAGGAACACGGCGTCATCCACTATGCGGTGCCCAACATGCCGGCGCTCGTCGGCCGCACCTCGACCATGGGCCTCACGCAGGCGACCGAGCCGTTCGTGGCGATGATGGTGCAGAAGGGCGTGGAGCGCGCGCTCGCCGAGCACAAGGGCCTCGCCAGGGGCGTGAACACCCGCGCGGGCCGCATCACCTACGAGGCGGTCGCGAAGGCGGTGGGCTTCGATTCGTAAGCGCTCGATTCGCCGGCCATGTGGGAGGGGCTTTATGCCCCGACGGGATGCAGGCCTGGGTGCCGTCGGGGCATAAAGCCCCTTCCACGTGGAAAAATTCGGGCTAAAGAAATCCAGCGGCCGGCCGATGGACGGGGATTCCATGGCCGACTTGCGCCAATTTCCTTTTCACAATTCCGCCGCCGCCGGGTCGGGGCTTGCCCCGGAATTCCGCCCCAAGCATAGTTCCGTCCCATGAAAGTGCCGCTGTACCAGCGCCTGGCCGACGGATTCGGCGGCGAGGCGGTGACGGAACTGCGGGTGCGCATTTTCCGCCTGATCTGCGCCATGACCGCCGGGCTCTGCCTCGGGCTGGTCGCGCCGCTGAATGCGCTGCAGAACCTGCCGCTCGTCGTCCATGTCTCGAACATCTTCCTCGGGCTGATGGGCGCGTTCTGCTACTGGCAGTCCTGCCGCGGGCGCCATTTCATCGCGTCGTTTTTCATCGTCCTCGTCCTGTTGCTCGACGCGGTGTGGTTCTACAACGCGGGCTCCGACGGCAGCGTCACGCATTACTACTACCCGGTGATGCTCTTCATCATCGCGCTGTTCCAAGGCTGGAAGCGCCGGGCTCTCGCGGTCGGCCTGTGGCTTAACGTCTCCGCGCTCTTCCTGCTCGAGCATTATTTCCCGCGCTGGGTCACGCCGTTCCAAGGGACGGAGGACCGCCTCGTGGACATGGAAACCGGCGTGTTCTGCAGCTTCGTGGCCCTGGTGTCCGTGACGTGGTTCATCCTGGTCAACTACAAGCGCGAGGAGCGACGGGTGTCCGAGATCGCGGCCAAGCTGGCGGCCAGCGAGTCGAACTACCGCGAGATCTTCAACTCCACCAGCGATGCGCTTTTCATCCACACCCTCGACGGCCGGATCCGGGACGTGAACGACCAGGCCTGCGTGCTCTTCGGCGTCATGCGGGAGCAGATGATCGGGCGGGGCATCGCCGAGTTCAGCTCGGGCGAGAAGCCCTTCACGGAGGAGGACGCCGTCGCGAAGGCGAAGCTGGTCCTGCAGGGCCATCCCCAGCTGTTCGAGTGGCGCAACCGCCGCGCCTCGGGCGAGCTGTTCTGGTCCGAGGTGGCCCTGCGCGCGTGCGAACTGGAGGGCGAGCAGCATGTGGTGGCGTCGGTGCGCGACATCACGGTCCGCAAGCACGAGCAGGAGAGCCTCCGCGTCAACGAGGAGCGCCTGCGCCTGTCGATGGAGGCCAGCCGCCAGGGCTGGTTCGAGCTCAACGTGCAGACGGGCGAGACGATCTCGAGCCCGGAGTACATCGACATGCTGGGTTACGACGTGGAGGAATTCCGCTCCAGTTTCCAAACCTGGCTCGAGCGCATCCACCCGGCCGACCGGGCGCAGGTCACCGAGATCTACAACCGCGCCCTGAAGAGCGGCGGCCTGGCGGCGATCGAATACCGCCAGCAGACCAAGGCCGGCGGCTGGAAATGGCTCCGCTCCGTGGCCAAGGTCGTCCAGCACGACGCCGCCGGCCGTCCGCTGCGCGTGATGGGCACGCACACCGACATCACCGACCGCAAGGAACTCGAGGGCCAGCTGCTGCACAGCCAGCGACTCGAAGCCGTCGGCACGCTCGCCAGCGGCGTGGCCCACGACCTGAACAACATCCTCACGCCGATGCTCATGGCGAGCGGCCTCCTGCGCGAAAAACTTTCGGACCCGAAGGACCGCGAGCTCATGGCGCGGCTGGACGACGGCGGCCGGCGCGGCGCGGCGATCGTGCGGCAGCTGCTCGATTTCAGCCGCAACCTCGCGCAGGACCGCGTGCCGCTCAACCCGCGGCCGATGCTGCAGGAGATGGCGCAGCTCATGCGCGCCACGTTTCCCAAGGAGATCTTCATCGCCGAGGCGATCGCCCCGGGCTCGGACCTGGTCGAGGTCGAGCCGAACCAGCTGCACCAGGTGTTGATGAACCTCTGCGTGAACGCGCGCGATGCCATGTCCGCCGGCGGCACGATCACGCTCGGACTCGAGCGCGTCGAGGTTCCCGCCAACGGCGGGGGACGGGGCGGCCCGCACCTCTCGCTCAGCGTGGCCGACACCGGCAGCGGCATCCCGCCGGAGAACCTCGGCCGGATCTTCGACCCGTTCTTCACCACCAAGCCGCTGGGCAAGGGCACCGGCCTCGGCCTGGCCAGCGTGCACGGCATCGTCAAGGCACACCACGGCTTCGTCCGCGTGGAGAGCAAGGTCGGCCACGGCACCACCTTCCGCGTCCTTTTGCCGGTCAAGGCGGGAACGGCATCCGCGCCGGCGCCCGCTCCGGCGGCCGCGCCCGCCGCGCCGCCCGCGCCGGCCGGGGGGCCGAAGGGCGCGGGCATCCTCGTGGTGGACGACGATCCGGCGGTGCTGCTCGTCACCGGCCGGATGCTGGAGCGCATCGGCTACACCGTGGTGCGCGCGGCGAGCGCCGCCGAGGCCCTCGAGGCGTTGCCGAGGCACCCCGGGGTCGTGCTGGTGGTGACGGATTTCTCCATGCCGGGCATGGACGGGCCGACCCTGGCGCCGCTGCTGAAAAAGATTTCCCCGAGCCTGAAGATCATCGGCGTTTCCGGCCTGAAGCAGGATTACCGGGCGGCGGCGCTGGCGGCGGCCGGCTTCAGCGAGGTGCTGAGCAAGCCCTACGAGTGGGACGAGCTCGTGCGCGCGGTGCAGCGCCACGTGCCGCCGGCGCCGCGCCCGGCCGCCTGAGCGGCCCAGCCGGAATCATGTCGTTGAGGGTGGAGCGACTTGTCCCCAAGACGCTTCTTTCCGGCGGAGTTCCCCCAGCGCGGTGAGGGAACCCCGCGCCACCTTTCGAGTTGCCCTGCCATCAGGCGAAAGCGGAGAGCAGCTTGGCAACGAGCATCCAACGTCGGGGCGTAAAGCCCCTCCTGCGAGCAGGCAGCCGTAATTCTTCCGTTGGCGTCAGGTCAGCCGGAACTCACGCTCAGGGCCGGGTGTCGGCGGGGGACGGGATTGCGTCCGCCGGTGTGTTCCAGTTTTCCAGCCGCCAGCGGTCGGCGTCGGGCAGGGGAACGCGGGCGAGTAGCTGGCGTGCGAAAAGCGCTGCCGCCAGCGCTTGCAGGGAGAAATCGGGCCCGCGCAGCCGGGTCGTGACTTCGGCCAGGGCGGCGCGGGGATAGATCGCGGCCAGCGGTTCGAAGGCGCCATCGGCGTGTTGCGCCGCGGCGCCGCGACCGGATCCGCAGAGACCGGCCAGCCCCGCGAACCAGCCGGCGTCGATCCGCGGCAGGTCGACGGCCAGCACAGCCACCCAGTCAGTGCGGCATGCCGTCAGCGCGGCGTGAAGCCCGGCCAGTGGGCCGGCGTCCGCGACCGCATCCACCCAGAGCGGGATTCCTTCGTCCAAGGGCAGCGGCGGCTGGTCGGCACGGCGCACGATGCCGACGGTCGCGGCGCCGGCCGCGCGCAGCACCCCGACCTGGCGCAACCACAACGGCTGGCCGTTCACCACCAGGGCGGCCTTGTCCTTGCCCATGCGGCGCGAATGCCCGCCGGCGAGCACGGCGCCCGTGAGCTGGGCTGGGGGAATCATGAGAGATCAATGATTTTCGATTGATGATTTCAAACCCGGCCGCGTTGGGCTGTGGCCCGGGGAATCATTAATCATCCATCATTAATGGTTGCCGGTCCTCAGCCAGCCGTCGGTCAGGATGCGGCAGCGCAGGCCGCCGCGGCCCTTCAGCCAGGACTCGGCACCGGGGCCGATGGCGTCGTTCATCCAGTAACACGGGCGGGCTTCGTCGCAGCCCTCGAACTTCACGCCCTGCAGCTCGAAGGTCTGCCCGATCAGCGCATTGAGCTCCGCCCCGCTGACGAGCAGGTTGCGGCGCAGGGCAGCCGGGTTGGCGTTCGGGAAATTCAGCTCGCGGCGCAGCTGCTCGAACACCTCCAGCGAAAACAGCGTCACCTGGCCCTTGTAGTTCTCCTTGTAGTCGAAAAAACGGTCCCCGCGCAGGCCGTGGCCCGCGACGCATTCGACGGCATCGACCTCCCGGATGGGATGATCCGCGGCCGCCTGGCCGTGGCGCCCGAAATAGCTGTGGCCGCCGGAGACGAAGATCCGGTGGAGCGCGAGTTCGGTGAGGAGGGGTGACGGCATGCCGAAACAGGAGGTAACCGCTAATTTTCGCTAATCAAAATTAATCTGGAGACCAGAGGGATTTCCCCGCGCAAAGGACGCGAAGGGCGCAATGCCTCCGTGCTTCGCGGGCCCTTTGCGGACTTGGCGTGAGGCAATTCATGCCGGTCAAGCTTGGGGATTCCGGGCGACCTTCACGGCGCAGGCCTTGTAGGCGGGTTGCCGTGAATGCGGGTCGTAGGCCGGGAAGGTCAGCACATTAACCTCGGCGAAATGCATCGGCATGAAGACCTGCCCCGGTTGGACGATGGGCGTGACGACGGCGTGGGCCTGCGTCGCGCCGCGGCGCGAGCGCACCTCGAACTTGTTACCGGTCAGGATGTGCAGCGCTGCGGCGTCGGCGGGATTGATTTCAACCCACGGGACATTGGGCGCCAGCTTGCGCAGGACGGCGCTCTTGTCGGTGCGCGAACCGGTATGCCATTGCGCGGACGAACCGCGGCCGGTGTTGAGCAGGAAGCGGTATTCGGCATCGGGCGGCTCCGGCAGCGGCTGCGGTTCGTCGAACAGGAACTTGGCGCGACCGTCGGCGGTGAAGAACTTTCCGTCACCGAAGAGACGCCTTTCTCTGTCTTCTGTCGCCGGTCCCCTGTCGGCTGGAAAAGGCCACTGGATCCCGCCCTCCGCCTGGAGGTGGTCGTAGTCCCGAATGCCGGAGAAGTCGCACGGCTGGCCGCGCGACAGTTCCTTGAGGATCTGGAATGCCGCGGCGGGCGAACTCCAGCGGGCGAACATGGCGCCGCAACCCCACGCGTTGGCGATGAGCTGGAAGATCGCGAAGTCGCTCAACGCCTGGCCGGGCGCGCGGGCCACCTTGCGGGCCGCGCCGAGCCGGCGCTCGCTGTTGATGAAGAAGCCTTCCTTCTCGCCCCAGCCGGCGGCGGGCAGCACGAGGTCGGCCTGCTGCGCGGTCTCGGTTGTGGCGTACATGTCCTGGACCACCAGGAAATCCAGCTTGTCGCGCAATCGCGCGAACTTGCCCGAGCTGATCCACGAATGCGCGGTGTTCGTCGCGATGATCCAGAGCGCCCGGATCTCGCCGGCATCGACGGCGTCGAGGATGCGGTCATAGGCGCGGCTGGCCGTGGCGGGAATGACCGCCGGGTCGATCCGCAGCACCGTGGCGACGTGACGGCGGTCTTCCTCGCGCCCGAAATCGTAACCGCCGAGCAGCGAGGTCGCATTGCCGAACAGGCGCGAGCCCATCGCATTGCACTGGCCGGTGATCGAGTTCGCGCCGGTGCCGGGCCGGCCGATCTGGCCGGTCATCAGCGCGAGATTGATCAGCGCCTGGGCGGTGCGGGTCGCCTGGTGGCTCTGGTTCACGCCCATCGTCCACCAGTAGGAGACGCGCGCTCCCGGCCGCGCGATGAGATCGACGGCGCGGGTGAAATCCGCGGCCGCCAGGCCGGTTTCGGCGAGCACGCGCTCCGGCGTGAAGGCTTCGACAAACGCGGCGAAGGCCGCGTAGTCGTTCGTGTGCGCCTCAATGAAGGCCCGATCGGTGGCGCCGCGCCGGATCAGCTCGCGCGCGAAACCGTAGAGCAGGGCGAGGTCGCTCTTGGGCCGGGCAGGCAGGTGCAGGCTCGCGGCCATCGCGGTTTCGGTGCGGCGCGGGTCCACCACGATGATCGCCGGGTTGCGCCGGTTGCTCATCACCCGCTGCCACATGATCGGGTGGGCGATGCAGGGGTTGGCGCCGACGAAGACCAGCACGTCGCTTGCCTCGAAATCGGCATAGGTGAACGGCGGCGCGTCGAAGCCGAACGACTGCTTGTACGCGACGTGCGACGTCGCCATGCACTGCCGCGTGTTGCTGTCGAGGTCGGTGATGCCGAGGCCGAACTTCGCGAGCGCGCCGAGCAGCGCCATTTCCTCGGTCACGATCTGCCCCGTGCTGAGCGCGGCGACGGCGCCGCGGCCGTGCCGGGCCTGGATGCCTTTGAGCTTCTCACAGAAGACGCTCATGGCCGTGGCCCAGTCCACCGGCTGCAGCACGCCGTTGGCGTCGCGCCGCAGCGGCGTCGTGGCGCGATCAGGCGCGGCAAGCGGTGTGAGCGCCTCCCAGCCCTTCGGGCAGGCCATGCCGAGGTTCACCGGGTAATCGGGGTCGGGAGTCAGGTTGATGGCTTCGCCCGCGGCGTTGAGATGGATCTTCAGCGAGCAGCCCGTGCTGCAGAAGCCGCAGATCGACCTCGCCGTGCCGGCGGGCGCCAGGCGTGACGGCACGCGGCCGAGGCCGAAGTCGCCCGGGTGCTGCACGAGTTCGCTCGTCATCGGCCCGGTGCGCGCGAGCAGGAGGTCGTCGAGCGCACTCATGCGAGAAGGCCCCGGCCGGGATCGGGCTGGCCGGGCATTTTCGGGGCATCGACGGCGCGGAAGAAAAGATACCGCTCCGCCAGCTCGCCCAGCAGGCAGAGGGCGAGGACGGGCCAGGCGGCGGCCGGCGGCGCGGCGCCGGCCGCGACCATGAACGGCAGCAGGACGCCCCCGAGGATCGCGGCCACGACGCGGAAGGCATTGGCGTCACGCAGCGGCCCGACGAGCAGGCGGGCGGTCTGGGTGGCCGGGGAGTTTTGGCCGTCGTCCTCCTCGTTGAGCGGCGCGAGGGCGCGCGCCTCGAAGACGAGCTTGATGATGGTGGCGAGCGCCAGCGCGAAGCCGAGCGTGCGGGGCGCGCCAGGTGCGGTGAGCGCGCCGGCGAGACCGAGGATCACCGCGCTGCCGAAGAAGCGCGGGGCGGTGTTGGCGAAGCGCCAGAAGACCCGGCGGGTGTCGGCATAGATCATCACGGAGCAGAACAGGCCCGTGGCGCCGAGCAGCGCCGTGCCGACGGCGAGGGCCGAGCGCAGCGGACCGTGGGCCAGCGGCAGCCAGCCGAGGCGGACGGCGACATAGGCGGTGGCAAGCGGGAACCACGCGCCGAAGATCACGGCCTCGCGACTGAACCAGGATTTGCGCAAGCCGAGGAACACGCGCCACGCGCGCAACGGCTGGCCGAGATGCAGGGCCGCGAGGGCGAGACCGGCCGCGCCCGCCAGCCAGCCGCTTACGGCGAGCGCCGGCGTCTGGAGATCGAGCGACTTGTCGGCCACGCCGCAGCCGATCGCCATGGGCATCAGCATGAGGAGCGCGACGAGCGGCCAGTGCGGCGGCTGCGGGCGGAGCACGGCCGCGTCGGCGGCGCGGGCGTCCACCGGCTTGGGACGCTTCGAGACGTAGTGCGTCGTCGGCTGCGTGTAGGACGGGTCGGGCGCGGCGGAGAGGAAGTGGGACGTATCCACGCGGGGTGAGGGCACCCCGCCTCCAGTGATTGCCACCTTGATGATCTTGATGGCGTGCGTCGGGCAGGCCTGGGCGCAGGCGGGCGCCTCGCCGGCGCCGAGGC
>JBEHYX010000093.1:0-15585 GCA_048497945.1 Verrucomicrobiota bacterium
GAGACGGGAGACGGGAGATGGGAGATGGGACGATCCCGATCTGCCATCTGCCATCTCCAGTCTGCCCTCAGCGGCGTAGCCGCTGAGGTAGCGGACGAGCTTGAGGCGCTGCGATTCGCCGCCGGAGAGCGTGTTGAGCGGCTGGCCGAGCGGCAGGTAGCCGAGGCCGACCGCTTCGAGCGCGGTGAAGCGGCTGCGGATCGTGGCGTGGTTGGCAAAAAAGGCGATGGCGTCGCTGACCGTCGTGTTGAGCAGCGCGTCGACCGACTTGCCGTTCCACTGGATGGCGAGGACCTCCGGCTTGAAACGCCGGCCTTCGCAGATCGGGCAGGGGACGAAGACGTCGGAGAGGAACTGCATCTCGACGCGCTCGCTGCCGAGGCCCTGGCAGTGGTCGCAGCGGCCCTCGCCGCTGTTGAAGGAAAAGCTCGAGGCGTTGAAGCCGGCTTCCTGCGCCTCAGGCGTCTGGGCGTAGAGCTCGCGGATGAGATCCCACGCCTCGCTGTAGAGCGCGGCGTTCGAGCGCGGCGTGCGGCTGAGCGGCGACTGGTCAACCAGCACGATCTCGGAGAACTCAAGGTCGGACTTGATCGCGGCAATCTGCGCCGGGTCCTCGGTCATCTGGCTGCGCTGGGTCAGCAGGCCTTGGTGAATGACGTTGTCGAGCAGGGTGGACTTGCCGGAGCCGGACACGCCCGAAAGGCAGACGAGCCGCTGCAGCGGCAGGCGGAAGCTCAGGTCATTGATATTGTGTTTGGAGGCCTTGGTGAAGGTGAGCCACTTGTCGTGACTGGAGGCGGGAGCAGTGCTCCCGCGGGTTTTGCGCGACGAAGCCGATGCCTCGCGGGACGGCTCGTCCCGCCTCCAACCGAAAACCGGGCGGCGCTGGGCGGGCAGCTCGATGCGCTCGCGGCCGGAGAAGTAGCGGCCGGTGATGCTGCGGTCGGAGTGCAGCATCGCCTGCGTGGTGCCTTGGAAGACGATCTCACCGCCACGCGCGCCGGGTTCGGGGCCGACCTCGATGACGTGGTCGGCAGCGCGGATCATGGCCTCGTCATGCTCGACGACGACGACCGTGTTGCCGGCGTCGGTGAGCGTGCGGATGATGCCGATCAGCCGGTCGATGTCGCGCGGGTGCAGGCCGACGGACGGTTCGTCGAGGACGAAGAGGGTGTCGACGAGCGACGTGCCGAGGCAGGAAGTCAGGTTTACGCGTTGCACTTCTCCGCCGGAGAGCGTGCGCGAGGTGCGGTCGAGCGTCAGGTAGCCGAGCCCGACCTGCGCGAGATAACGCAGGCGCGTGACGATCGAGTCGTAGGCGAGGTCGCGCTGGTGGCTGTCGGGCGCGTGGTCGAGGCGCGGCCGGGCGGTCGCGGTCAGGCGGGAAAGCAGTTCGCCGACGGAAAGCTGGTAGAGCTGCGGCAGCGTGAACCCCGACCATTTCCAGCAGAGCGCCTCGGGCTGGAGGCGGGCGCCATGGCACTCGGGGCACTCGTTGTAGGCGCGGTAACGCGAGAGGAAGACGCGCACGTGCATCTTGTACGTGGTCTTCTCGAGGTAGCGGAAGAAGCCCTTGAGACCATACCAGTATTTGGGCCAGGCCTTGGTCTCGCCGTCGTAGCCCGGCGAGCCGTCGATCACGAACGCCTTCTGCTCGGCAGTGAGCTGGGCGAACGGCACCTTGGTCGGGATGCCCAGTTTCCTGGTGAACTGGAGCAAATCCTTCTTCGACTCGCCGTAGATTTCGCCTTCCCACGGCTTGATGGCGCCGTCCTCGATCGACACGGAGTGGTCGGGAATCGCCAGGCGGTAGTCGATGTCGATGATGCGGCCGAAGCCCCGGCAGCGCGGGCAGGCGCCGAGCGGGGAGTTGAAGGAGAACAGGCCGGGCGTCGCGGGCCGGAACGTGCGCCCGCTTTTCGGCGAGTGCAGGCCGCGCGAGAAGAGGCCGGCGGGCGCGAGCGTGTCGGCGGCGAAAAGCTGGACCGTGCCCTTGCCGAAATGCAACGCCGCCTCGGCGGCTTCCAGGAAGCGGCCTTTGCTTTCGCCGACGATGCGCAGGCGGTCCTGGACTACGTGCAGGAACGTCGAACGCTCAACGTTCAACTTTGAACGTTCAGTTTTCGAGCCGGCCAGAGCAGTCAGCAAATCGTCGATTTTGTGCAGTTCCAGCGTGGGTTCGTCCTTGGACGTTGAGTGTTCAACGTTGGATGTTGAACGTTGAATCAGAACCCGCGTGTACGCCTGCCCCTTGAGACTCGTGAGGATCTCGGTCCACGTGAGGTTTTCCGGGCGCGTGACCTTGAAGCCGAGCAGCAACGTGTCCGCCGGGTGGGCGGCGAGGGTCTTGGCCCAGATCGTGGCCGGGGTGTCGTCCTCGACCTGCTCGCCCGTGTCCGGGTCGAAGCACTTCGCCTCGTGGCTGAACCACACCTTGAAGAAATCGGTCAGCTCCGTCATCGTGCCGACGGTCGAGCGGGAGGTCTTGACCGTGTTGGTCTGCTCGATGGCGATGGACGGGCGGATATTCTCGACGTTGTCGACCTTGGGCTTGTCCAGCAGGTCGAGGAACTGGCGGGTGTAGGCGGAGAACGTCTCGACGTACCGGCGCTGGCCCTCGGCGTGGAGCGTGTCGAACACGAGGGAGGACTTGCCCGCGCCGCTCAGACCCGTGACCACGACGTAGCGGCCGAGCGGAACGTCCAGGTCGAAGCCCTTCAGGTTGTTCTGGCGGACGCCGCGCAGGCGGATGGCTTCGGGAGAGGAGGCGGGTTGCTGAGGCACTACAGGGAGAAAGAGCGGTAATTTGCCGAACGCAAATCAGGGCTCCGGCGGCTTGCGATCTGCTGACATAACGCTGTCAGGAGCTACACACCCCGTCGCTTCGCGCCACCCCTCTTGATAGAGGGGACTCAAGACACGCGCTGGAGAGAATCCCCTCTATCAAGAGGGGTGCCCGACAGGGCGGGGTGTGTTGGTTCGGTTCTCACTTCTTCACCAACTCGCGGAAAAGGTTGAGGTGCGCCTGCACCTGGCGGTCGGGCACGAAGTGGGCCTGGGCGTGGCGGCGGGCGTGCTCGGAGAATTTCCTGCGGATGGCCGGCTCGCGGATGAGGCGGTCGAGCGCGTTGACGAAAGCCGTCTGGTCCTGGTTGGGAATGAGAAAGCCGGACCTGTCCGGCGCGAAGCACTCGCCGACGCCGACGACGTCGTAGGCCACGGCGGGCAAGCCGTGGAGCTGGGCCTCGATCAGGTAGTTCGAGAGCGACTCGCTGCGCGACGCCAGGACGGCGATGTCGGCGGCGAGATAGAGCGGGGTGGGCTCGGACTGGTAGCCGAGGAACTTCACGCGCGAGCCGAGGCCGAGATCATGGGCGAGGCGCTCGCACTTCTTGCGCGCCGGGCCGTCGCCGGCGAGCCACAGCTGCCAGTCGACGTAGCCGGGCAGGCGCGAGCAGATCTGGATGAGTTCGCGCTGGTTTTTCTCGGGCCGGAACATCGCGACGTTGAGCAGGACGACCGTGCTCGGGTTCGCGCCGTGGTGGCGGCGCAGGGCCAGGTTCCGCTGGGCGGTCTCGTCGGTGAAGCGCAGCACGGCGTTGTGGATGACCGTGATCTTGTGCGCCGGGATGTCGTAGGTGTCCGTGAGGACGCGCTTGGCGACGTGGCTGTTGGCGACCGTGTGCGGACACTTGCGGAGCGAGCGGACGAACAGGTACGGCAGCAGCTTGCCGGTGCGCATCGTGCAGATGACGACGGCGCGGGGCAGGCGGCCCTGGATGAAACCCGCATAGCAATTGGCCATGCGACCCATGCAAAGCACGAGGTCGGGCGCCGCCTCCTCGGCCGTGCCGAGCAGGCCGGGCGCGAACCAGTCGAGCCCGGTGTCGAAGGACTGCAGCGAGCGGAACGCGAAGGGTTGCGGCTCGCCGTCCAGATCGAGCACGCCGCGCGGGCGGAAGGTGAGGAGCGTGACCTCGTGGCCGGCCTTGGCGAAGGCGGACGCCAGAAACACGGACTGGCGTTCGGTGCCGCCGCTGCGGAGGTAGTCTTGGACGATGAGAATTTTCATTTGCACCGCAGGAGGCTGCGGCAAAGGTGTTTGAATCATTCAATGAACAAGACGTTCGTCAACCTGCTGCTGCGCTGGCTGATCCTCGCCTTGGGCGTGGTGATCAGCACGAAGCTGGTGCCGGGCATCAAGTGCGACGACAGCCTGACGCTGCTGGTCGTGGTGCTGCTGCTGAGCGTGCTCAACGTGGTGCTGAAGCCAATCCTGCTGCTCTTCACGCTGCCGTTCATCATTCTCACCCTCGGCCTCGGCATCTGGCTCATCAACGCGATGCTGTTCTATGTCGTGGGCAAGATCGTTGGCGGTTTCCACGTCGCCGGGTTCGGCTCGGCCCTGCTGGGCGCGCTGATCGTGAGCCTCACGAACATCATCCTGAACAGCCTGATGCGCCCGCCGCCGAAGCCGCCCGCCGGCCCGCCGGCCGGTGGCGGCAAGGCTAACGACGTTATTGATATTTGATTGTAGAGCGGAGGTCGCTGACCCCGCCGCGAGTGAGGCGGGATCCGCGATCCCGCCCTACAGTAGCGGCCCTAGTTTCCGTTTGACGGGTCGGTCACCCGGCGCGACTTTCCCCGCCTATGTCAGACGCAAACTACGACTTGGTGATCATCGGCGGTGGCCCGGCGGGCTACGTGGCGGCCATCCGTGCGGGCCAGCTGGGCAAGAAGGTGGCCGTGATCGAAATGGAGCGCGCCGGCGGCACCTGCCTCAACTGGGGCTGCATCCCGACCAAGGCCCTGCTCAAGAGCGCCGAGCTCTACCGCACCTTCCAGAAGGCCGAGAGCTACGGCCTGAGCGTCACGGGCGCGTCGTTCGATTTCGCCAAGGTCGTCGAGCGCTCGCGCGGCGTCGCGGCCCAGATGGCCAAGGGCGTCGAGTTCCTCTTCAAGAAGAACAAGGTCGACTACTTCGTCGGCAAGGGCTCCGTCGTGATGCCCGGCATGGTCGAGGTCACCGCCGGCGAGCACAAGGGCAAGTTCTTCAAGACGGCCAACATCCTCCTCTGCACCGGCCAGAAGCCGCGTCCGCTCCCGGGCCTGCCGGTCGACGGCACGCGCGTGATGACCTCGCGCGAGGCGCTCGCCGCCAAGTCCGCCCCGAAGACGCTTGCCATCATCGGCGCCGGCGCCATCGGCGTGGAGTTCGCCTATTTCTTCAACGCCTTCGGCACGAAGGTGACGCTGATCGAGATGCTGCCGCAGGTGCTGCCCGTCGAGGACGAGGAGGTCGCGAAGGTGCTCGAGCGCAGCTTCACCAAGCAGGGCATCGCGGTGCACACCGGCACCAAGAGCGAGAACATCCGCGTCGGCGACAAGAGCGTGAAGCTCGACCTCGTGAAGGATGGCACCAAGACCGAGCTCGAAGTCGACAGCGTGCTCGTCGCCATCGGCATCACGTCCAACCTCGACGGCCTCGTGTCGCCCAAGGTGAAGCTCGAACTCGACCGCGGCTTCGTGAAGGTCGACGCCAATTACCAGACGAGCACGCCCGGCATCTACGCCGCCGGCGACATCCAGGGCCCGCCGTGGCTCGCGCACGTCGCGTCCTTCCGCGCCATCCAGGCGGTCGAGGGCATGTTCGGCGTTTCGAAGCCGAAGCAGGTCGGCATCTTCCCGGGCTGCACGTACTGCCAGCCGCAGGTGGCCAGCACGGGCCTGACCGAGAAGCAGGCGAAGGAAAAGAAGCTCGAGTACAAGGTCGGCAAGTTTCCGTTCACCGCCGTCGGCAAGGCCGTCGCGGCCGGCGACACCGAGGGCTTCGTCAAGGTCATCACCGACGCCAAGACCGGCGAGATCTACGGCGCGCACATCATCGGCAACGAGGCCACCGAGCTCATCGCCGAGTACGTGATGGCGATGAACCAGGAGATCACCGTCGACGAGATCCACAACTCGATCCACGCGCATCCGACGCTGTCGGAAGCGCTCGGCGAGGCGGCGCTCGCAGCCCTGGGCCACGCGATCCACATCTGAGGGTAGGGCGCGGACCCCGCCGCCGCCTCCTCCCCCCCCCCCCCCCCCCCCGCGGCGGCGAAGGGACTCGCCGCCCTACCATTACGAGGCCGGCGATTTCGCCGGCCTTTTGTTTTGCCCGGAGCGCGGGGTCGGCACCCACCCGGGGGATGGGTTGAACAACCCCCGGGTTTCGGGTTGGCACCCCATGGGAGAAAATCGCGGGTGAGGTATGCTGTGGGCATGAACTCCAACACTCACATCTCCCTCGAGGCTCGTTCCCTCACCGCCCTCAAGCTCAAGGTTGCCGCCCGCAAGGCCTTTGGTTGGACCGAGGACGGCGACCAGCTCGTCATCACCGACTACACGAAGAACCGTCCGGTGAAGAAGTATTCACAGATGATGTACCACCCCGGCGCGACGCCGTTCCGTCCGTTGGCGGTCGGTTGATCGGATCTCCCTTTCAACACTCGCGACGGTCGGTCACGTGCCGGCCTTTTCATTTTATTCCCGTTGGGTCCAATACCCCGGGCTGGCCCCGGCTTCGATGGAGGCGGGACTGCCAGTCCCGCGTTGGGAAACAGTCGCGGCGCATGTTGCGCAGGACTGATAGTCCTGCCTCCATCTCGGAAATGGGGGAGGGGCTTTATGCCCCGACTTTGTGACGCACGTATAGCGGTCGGGGCATGAAGCCCCTCCTGCACCTGCGACAGGACGGAATGGAATTTACTACGCGATCTTCTTCGCCACGGCCTGGGCCTTGAGGCAGAGCTCGGCGGCCTTGAAGGCGTGGGCCTGCGTCATGGCCTTCTCGGTGCGGTGCATGCAGTCGAGGACGAGCTCGCCGAAGAAGCGGAAGCCGACCTTGCCCTCGACGTTGATGTAGTGCTCGCCGGTTTCATCGACGAGGAACACGTGTCCGCCCTTCTTTTCCTTGGCGACGTCCACGTACTTGCGGAGCTCGATGTAGCCCTTTTCGCCGAGGATGATCATGCGGCCGTCGCCCCAGGTGCTGAGGCCCTTCGGCGTGAACCAGTCGACGCGGATGTAGTTCGTCGCGCCGTTGTTGCCGAGCAGGTTGGCTTCGCCGAAATCCTCGAGACCCGGTTTGTCGTGGTGCGCGTAGTTGGCGACGGCGGCGTGCATGACCGTGGCGTCGGTCGCGCCGGAGTAGGTGAGGAACTGCTCGAACTGGTGCGAACCGATGTCGCAGAGGATGCCGCCGTAGCTGTCGTGGTCGTAGAACCAGTCGGGCCGGCCCGTGCCTTCGCGGTGGGGCCCGAGGCCGAGCACCTGGAGGACGCGGCCGATGGCGCCCTGCTGGATAATGTCGGTGGCGTACATCGCCGCCTCCACGTGCAGGCGCTCACTGTAGTACACCATGTACTTCTTGCCGGTCTCGGCGGCGACCTGCTTGGCCTCGTCGAGCTGGGCCATCGTGGTGAACGGCGGCTTGTCGGTGAAGTAGTCCTTGCCGGCCTTCATCACCTGGCAGCCGATCGGGCCGCGGCGGTTCGGGATGGCGGCGGTGGCGACGAGCTTCACCTCGGGATCGCTGAGAATCTGGTCAAAGGAGCTGGCGACCTTCGTGCCGGGGAAAGCCTTGAGGAAGGACTCGACCTTCTTCGGGTCCGGGTCGAACACCCACTTGAGCGTGGCGCCGGCCTCGGTGAGGCCGTTGCACTGGCCGTTGATGTGGCCGTGGTCGAGATAAGCGGCGGCGAAGACGAACTCGCCGGCCTTCACGACGGGGTTGGGCTTGCCCTTCGGGGCGTAGGTCGAGCCATCGGCTTTCTGGGTTTCCATGGGGGTGGCGGTTTGGGCCGAGGCGGAGGCGACAACGGTGGCGGCACCGGCGACGGCAAGGGTCTGGATAAACTGGCGGCGAGGCAGGGTGGACATGGGGGGTAGGGGTTAGTGCTGACCTTCCCCTACGCGATTCGCTTCGGAAAATTTTGCGAGGTCCTTTTCGGTCCACGGTTCAGCACGGCCCGCGGTTTCCTTGCGCGCCTGGGCGATGACGGCGGGCGCCACGGGATCGTAGGGATGGCCCCACGAGCGACGCACGAACGTCAGCACACCGGCGAGGGATTCGTCGTCGAGTGCCTGGAGCGACGGCATGATAAGGTTCTCGCTCAACTTGCCCTGCAGCACGATGCGCGCGAGCGCGCGCTCGTTCCCGGCGACCCACTTCGAGGTGACGAGCGACGGAGCAAGGCCCTTCAGGCCCTGGCCGTTGGGCTGGTGGCAGCCGGCGCAGATGGTGGTGAAGACGCCGCGGCCTTTTTCAAAAAGCACCTGCTGCCCGGCGGTGAGCGGCGCCGCCTTCGTCTCGATCTCGTGTCCCGGCCAGCTCAGGTGGGCGAGAAGTTCCCTGGCGCGCGGGCCGTCGGCGGAGTCGGAGGAAGCCAATTTGACCAGGCTGGCGGGCGCGGCGGTGAAGTGGGCATTGAGCAGCTTGCCGTCGCTTTGGTGCGGAATCGCCTGCTTGAGGCTGGCAAGCAGCAGGGAGGGCGAGCCGCTTAGCAGGCTGTCGAGGCGTGACACCTGTTCGGCCGGGCCTGCGCGCCAGACGCACACCGCGGCCAGCTGCGTGAGCGGAGCGGCGGCCTGCGGGTCGGGCTGCCCCAGGGCCAGGGCGATGAAATCGTTTTCGCGGCCGGCGAGCCCGCTGACGGCGGACTCGGCGAAGAAGGCGCGCGCGGCGTTGCCGTGGCGCCGGCCGAGGTCCAGCAGCGCTTGCACCGCCTTCGGGCTGGGCGAGGCTCCGAGGGACAGCGCCTGTTGGAGGACCACGGAGTAGGGCGCATCGGCTTCCGCGTGGATTTTGGCAACTGCATCGAGCAGGTCGTCGTCACCCTGGGCGAGCAGCGGTTCGCTCAGGCGGATCGCGGCGGCGCAAACCCGTTCATCGGGATCGTGCAGCGCGGCGAGCAGGGTGGCGCGGTCGAGTCCGTCGACGCCCTCGAGGGTCCAAAGGGCATGCACCCGCGCGAGCGCCGCGGTCTTGGCGTTGAGGGCCAGCGCGCGAAGCAGGGGAACGGACGCGGGATCGCGGCGCTCGACCAGCAGGCGCTGGGCGGTGTCGCGCCACCAGCCGTTGTGCGATTCGAGCCGGAGCACGAGTTGCGCGGAGGTTTCCTTGGTGAGATCGAAGGGCGCCTGCGGCTTGGAAGCGCCCTCCGGCACGACGCGGTAGATGCGCCCCATGCCGGCGCCGTCGGCGAGGCCGCGCGACTCGATCTGCTGGCGCAGGTAGGTCGTCAGGTAGATGCGGTGCTGGATGATGCCGTGGTACATGTCCACGATGTAGAGCGCGCCATCCGGGCCGTTGGCGAGATTGACCGGGCGGAAGCGCTCGTCGGTGGAGGCGATGAACTCCTCGCCTTGGTAGACATTGCGGCCGGCGAGGTGGTCGTCCCTGGCCTCGAGCGCGATGCGCTTGATGAGGTTGCCGGAGGGCTCGCACACGAAGACGTCGTTGCGCAGGTCGGGCAGCAGGTCGCCGCGGTAGACGACAGGGCCGCAGGCGGCGGTGACCGCGGTGATGCGGCCGGTGGAGTCGAGCGACTTGTAGCCGCGGTTGACGCCGGGCGTGACGCGCAGCGGCCAGATGCGCAGGTCGGCGGGGACGAGCTGCGCATTGACGCCGGACGGATCGGCCAGCGCGGGATTGCGCGCGAAATAGGCCGACGGCACCGCGTCGTAGCGGATCGGGTCGCTGTTGTTGTTGTGGAAGAGCCGTCCGGTGTTGTCCTGGGAAATGCCCCACTGGCCGCGGGAGAAGGTGGGCTCCTGCGCGAACTTGCCGTTGCCGAGGTAGCGGTAGCGGATCGCATGGTTGGCGCTGTAGATCCAATTGTCCATCGCCCGGAGCAGGCCGTTGGCGGTATGCTCGGGGTTCTCGGCGCTGCCGTAGTCCGAGGCGACTTCGGTCTTTTCGTCGGCCACGCCGTCGCCGTTGGTGTCGCGGCAGAACCAGAGGTGCGGCGGCTCGGCGACGAGCACGCCGTCGCCGACGAGGGCGAACGCGCGCGGCAGCACGAGGCCGTCGAGAAACACCGTGCGCTTGTCGAAGCGGCCGTCGTGGTCGGTGTCCTCGAGCACGGCGACGCAACCGACCTTGGCGTCCTCGCCCTTGCCGTCGGGATTGGGCATGAAGGCGCGCATCTCGACGACCCAGAGGCGTCCATCCGGCCCGAAGGCCATGGCCACGGGATTGCCGATGAGCGGGTCGGCGGCGGCGATCTCGAGTTGGTAGCCCGGGGCGACCTTGATCGTCTTGATCGCCTCCTCGGCCACGAGCACCGGCGCCGGCGGGATCTTCAGGTCGGCGGGCGGCGGCGGCTGCGCCTCGTTGGCGGCGTCGCCATTCTGGGCGCGCGCAGATACGGCACAGAGCAGGCAGAGCAGGGGAAGGCAGCGGCGGGCGAGCAGGCGATGCATGGGGTCGGATCAGGATGCGGGGAGCGGGAGGAAATTCACGGGCCGGGCGGGCGGACGGTTTGAGCGCCCGTTTATTCCGGCAGCGGGCGGTCCTTGGTTTCGGGGAGGAAGGGCAGCACGAGGAGCCCGGTGAGCAACACGAGGCTGACCCACATGCCAGCCGTGCGGAAGGCCTCGATGTCGCCGCCGAGACGGCGGGTCAGCTGGCCGAGGGTGAAGGGCGCAGTGGCGGCGACGAGGCGGCCGAAGTTGTAGCAGAAGCTCGTGCCGGTGCTGCGCAGACTGGTCGGGAAAAGCTCGGGCAGGTAGATCGCGTAAACGGTGAACACGCCGAGCTGGCCGAAACCCATCAGCGGGAGCATCCAGAAAATCTGGCTGAACTCGCGCAGCTGCCAGAAGACGAGCAGCGTGAAGAGGAAGGAGCAGGTGATGCCGACCGCGAAGGCGAACTTGCGGCCGCGGCGCTGCGCGAGCCACGAGATGAACAGCATGCCGCTGAAGCCGCCGATGTTCTGGAGCAGCAGGCCGACGCTCGTCCAGTAGGCGCGCTCGCTGGCCAGCGCGTCGGCCGAGAGGCCGGAAGCCGCGAGGTGCTGCGTGACGATCGCGCCGACGATCCGCGGATGGAAATTGCCGATGCCCCAGAGGCCGACGATGCCGGCGAGACACAGCACGAGGCCGCCCCACGCATGGCGCGCCCACGTCGGGTGGCCGAGGAGCAGCTTGTAGGAACCGAGTTTCTGCCCCTTGGCGCTGGCGGCATCGCGCGCCTGCACCCATTTGGCCGGTTCGCGCAGGCGGAACAGGATGAAGATGCACAGGAAGGCCGGCGCCGCCCCGATCAGGAAGAGCGTCTGCCACGGCTTCAGGCCGAAGGGAATGAGGTGGCGCGCGGCGAGGACGCCGACGCCCATGCCGATCAGGCCGGCCACGATGTTGCCGACGGTCGAGAACGATTGCAGCAGCCCGAGCGTGGGCGGGCGCGCCTTGTCCGGCACGGAATCGGCGACAAGCGCGACGGCGAGGCCGAAGACGCTGCCCACGCCGAGGCCGGTGAGGAAGCGGTAGAGACAGAAATCCCAGAAGCCGGTCGAGAACGCGCACAAGCCCGTGCAGACGGAGTAGAGCAGCACGCAGATCGAGAGGATGCGCGCGCGCCCAAAGCGGTCGCCCATGGTTCCGAAGATGACGCCGCCGACCGCCCAGCCGACGAGGAAGACCGAGGTGGTGTAGGAACCATATTCGGTGGCGAGGGACTTGTTCGTAAGCAGCGTGTCCATCGCGCCGTCGCGTGCGAGGTTGAAGAACTGCTGGTCGAGGCAGTCGAACAGCCACGCCAGGGAGCAGACCACGAAAACGAACCAATGCTCGCGGTTGAGCGTCCGCCACCAGGGCTGGTCGGGAGTGGGCACAGTCATTGCGGGAAACGGGTTTTTCCGAACGTTCGCCGTTCGGTGATTGGAACGATGGGGAGCAAGGCGGACAAGAGGGGAAGGAGGCTAGGCCACTTTCATCGGCTTGCCGGCCTTCGCCGATTCGTAGATGGCGTGGACCAGTGCGACCGCCTTGCGGCCCTCGCGCCCGTCGATGGCCGGCGCGCGGTTCTCACGCACGGCGGCGACGAGGTCGCCGATCTGGCGCAGGTGCCCGGCGAGGGAAATGCCGCCGGGGACGCCGGCGCCGGAGCCGAGCGCGTCGTCGCGCTTGGCGTGGCGGATCGCGTCATCGCCCGGCTCGGCTTTGGCGAAATCCCATTTGGCGATGTGGTCGTCCTCGAGGCAGACGGAACCCGACTCGCCGCACAGCTCGATCCGGCGCGACCAGCCCGGCCATGCGGCGGTGGTGGCTTCGATCGTGCCGAGGGCGCCATTGGGGAAGCACAAGGTCGCGACGGTGGTGTCATCGGCCTGGATGCCGGTGTGGACGCGGCGGGTGAGGCGTCCGGTGACTTCGGCGGGCAGGCCGGCGAACCACTGCAGGAGGTCGACGCCGTGGATGGCCTGGTTCATCAGCGCGCCGCCGCCGTCCAGGTCCCAGGTTCCTTTCCAGGCGGTCTGGTAGTATTCGACCGTGCGGTGCCACTTCACGTAGGCGCTCGCCAGCACGAGGCGGCCGAACCGGCCGGCCTCGAGGGCGGCCTTGACGGTCTGGGCACCCGCGCCGAAGCGGCCCTGGAAAATGGCGGCGACCTTCACACCGTGTTTTTCCGCGGCCGAGGTGATCTGGTCGCAGCGTGCCGGCGTGATCTCGAGCGGTTTCTCCACCACGACGTGCTTGCCCGCCCGGATCGCGGTCAGCGCCGGGTCGAGGTGGGCGCCGCTGGGCGTGGTGACGGTGATGACCTGGACGTCGGGCCGGGCCACCATGGCTTCGACGGTGGTGGTGATGACCGGGATGCCGTGCTTGGCGGCGAAGGCCGGGCCCTTGTCGGGGGAGCGGCTGACCACGCCTACGAGCTTGGCTCCGGGGGTTTGCGCAATGGCCTGGGCGTGGTAGCCGGCGATCATGCCGGTGCCGACAACGGCAAATCCAAGGGTGGGGGAAGACATCGGGGTGCAAAGGATTTACCCCGGTCGCCGCCCTCGTCAAATGCCCATTCGAGGGGTATCGGTCTGACAGTATCCGCATTCATCCGACCTCCGGGCGAACGGCGCGGCGGGGGTGGATTAACGCCCTTTTTTCACGCACCAGCGGGGCGGCCAACGGTCAATATCGGGAACCGCCGTGGCTTGGGCCGGCCCGGCGGCCCTTCCTGCCTGCCATGAAAATACTCCATCTTGAGGACAACGTCCACGATGCCGGGCTGATGAACGACCTGTTCATCCAGCAATGGCCGGGGTGTGAAGTGAAGGTGGTCGACAACCGTTTCGATTTCCTGACCGAGCTCGATGCGGTGCCGGACATCATCCTGTCGGATTACAGCATGGCGGGTTTCAGCGGCATCGAGGCGCTGCATGCCGCCCGGAAGAAGGTGCCCGACATCCCGTTCATTTTTCTTTCCGGCACAATCGGGGAGGAGCGCGCGCTCGATGCGCTGCGCGCCGGCGCCACGGACTACGTCATCAAGGACCGCCCGCGCCGGCTCATTCCCGCCATGCAGCGGGCCCTGAACGATGTCCGGCTGCACCAGGAGCGCCGGGTGGCGGCCGAGCAGCTGCTGCGGGTGCAGCGCCTGGAAAACCTCGGCATGCTCGCGGCGGGCATCGCCCACGATTTCAACAACGTGCTTTCCCCGCTGTTGATGGGCGTTTCGCTTTTCCGCCAGCGGCTGACGAGCGAGCAGGACCGGCGGTTGCTCGCGACAATGGAGAACAGCGCGGCCCGCGGCGCGGGGTTGGTCCGGCAGATCCTCGGCTTTGCGCAGGGGGTCACGGGCGGGATGCAGGTGGTGCAGCCCCGGCACATGCTCAACGAGCTCCTCGGCATGATGCGACAGACTTTTCCCAGGAACATTGCGATCGACGACGAGGTGTATGCCGGCCTGTGGCCGGTCGACGCCAATCCCACGCAGCTGCACCAGGTGTTGCTCAATCTCTGCGTCAACGCTCGCGACGCGATGCCGAAGGGCGGCACGCTCACGGTGCGCGCGTACAACCGCGACCTGGACGAGATGAGCGCGGCGATGGAGGGCGGCAAGCCCGGCCGCTATGTGGTTTTCGAAATCACCGACACCGGCACCGGCATCCCGCCCGAGGTGGCGAAGCGGATGTGGGAGCCCTTCTTCACGACCAAGCGCGCCGGGCTGGGCACGGGGCTCGGGCTCTCGACGGTGCGCAGCATCGTGGAGGGACACCACGGTTTCACCTTCCTCACGACCCAGCTCGGGCGCGGCACCACTTTCCGGGTCCTGCTGCCCGCGGAAGTGGCGGCCGAAGCCGAAGAGGCGGAGAACGCCGCGGCCGCGCTGCCGCACGGCAATGGCGAGCTGGTCGTGGTGGCCGATGACGACGACAGCGTGCGCGACATCACCAGCGCCACGCTGGCCGCGCATGGCTACACGGTGCTCACCGCGGCGGACGGCACGGAGGCGCTGGCGTTCATCGCGCCGCGCGCGCTGGAAATCCGCGTGGTCATCGCCGACCTGGACATGCCGAATCTCGACGGCGTCGCGCTGGCGAAGGTCGTCGGTTCGCTCAACCCTGCCATCCGGGTCCTGCTGGTCAGCGCATCGGCGGAGCCCGACGACCCGCGGCGGTGTCCGCCACCGTCGGGCGCGTTCCTGGCCAAGCCGTTCTCCGGCGAGACGCTGCTGGCCGAGGTGCACAAGCTCCTGCACGAGCCGGTGAGCGCGACCTGAGCGGTGGCGCCTGAATCGGGTGGCTCGCCAGCCGTAGCCACTGAAGGTTGAGCGCGAATTAAACGCCGTCCGTCGCCAAGCCCAGGGACGGCAGTCTTCGTCTTCGCTACGCTTGGCGAAGGCTGGTGCGAATGCCGGGAGTCGAACCCGGATCAATAGCTTCGGAGGCTACTACACTATCCATTGTGCTACATTCGCAGGGAAGCAGGTGGGGAGCTTCCTTGGCCAGGCCCCAAGTTCAAGCTGGTTTTGCAGGGGTGGGAGGGGTTTTAGGCCCCGATGTTGCACGAAAGTCGGAGCCTGAAGCCCTTTCACTTGGGCAAGGCCAAAAGAAAACGGCCCGCGGTTCAGGCGGGCCGTCGGGAAAAGAAGCCAGGAACTCAGCCGGAATCATGCCGTTGCTCCCCGCCTTCGCTCGATGGCAGGACCCATTAAAAGG
Organism: Verrucomicrobiota bacterium; assembly: GCA_048497945.1. GTDB lineage: Bacteria > Verrucomicrobiota > Verrucomicrobiia > Opitutales > Opitutaceae > Lacunisphaera. The sequence continues at coordinate 15,207 of JBEHYX010000093.1, forward strand.
TGGAGCGCGGTGACCTCACCGCGCTGCGGAAGCTCCGCCGGCAAGAAGCGCCTTGGGGACAAGTCGCTCCACCTTCGACGGCATGAGTCCGGCTCAGTGCGCCACCTGGACGACCTTGGTCATCGGCTGGCCGATTTCCCTGAGGAGGTCCTGGAACCACGGCTGCGCGACGTCGAAGGCCTTGCCGCCCTTGATGCGCGGGAATTCGATCGCGCGCAGTTCGTTGCCGCGTTCCTCGTCGTGGCCGATGAGGCCGGTGACGCCCGCCTTGGCGCATTCAACGGCCTTGAGCACGCAGGTGTCGATGAGCTTGAAGTCCTCGGCGTTGGCCGGGGCGGAGCGGGCGAAGTAACCGCTCTTCTGCACGAGGGTCTTCTCG
>JBEHYX010000094.1:0-15489 GCA_048497945.1 Verrucomicrobiota bacterium
CCGGAAGGTGGTCGCCGATTTCCATATCGGCGACAAGCGTCGGTGTGGAAACCGACGCCCACCAGCGATCCCGGCCCGCAGGGACGCGGGCCCTCCACCAGCGAACCCATTGGAGAGCCCGCGTCCCTGCGGGCCGTTTCGGATAGGGCGCCGTTCAGCGCCGGCATGTTCACTTCCGGCAGCAGCGCCTGGACGATCGTGGCGGCCAGCGCGGCGGCCTGCTCGAGCGTGTCGCGGGAAACGGGTTGCGCCGGCGTGGCGGGCGTCTCGGCGGCGGCCTCGGTCGCGGCGGCTTCCTCCGCGGCGGATACGCCCAGCGAAAGGAGCGTCGGCGCGCTCGCGGTGGCCTTCGCACCGTCGGTTTCCACCGGCTGCTCCGCCTTCGCGGGCGGCATCAGGTCGGCAAAGTCATCGCCGGCGTCGGCGGATGAGGCGCCGGCCGAGTTGCGCTCGGCCAGCGAAATGGAATTGGAACCCGCCGGGGTGGCGGCGGCGTTCGCGGAAAGGTTGGGCAAGGTGGAGGTCATGGGAGGCTTCCATCCTTGGAGCGCGGCATGGTGCCAGCCGTGGCACGCCGTATGATTGGGAAAGATTCTACACTAAGAAACCAAGGAGCTAAGGTTCGGGGCTTCGCTGCTTTGCTGCTTCGTGTGAAAAGTACGTGGAATTTAGGCGGCGGGCTTGGTCGCCTTCATCAGGCGCAGTTTCTCGGAGAGCGTGGCGGCGCGCTTGGCGAGCGGGCCGTCGGGACCCTGCGTCTTCGCCATTTCCTCGAAGATTGGCCCGACGAGGTCGGACTTCATCAGCGAGAGGATCTTCACCGCGGTGGTGTCGTCCATCTCCTTGAAGATGGCGACCGCGCCCTTCGGCGAGAGCGTGCTGTAGGTCTGGGCGAGGCCCTTGAGGTTCTTCATCTCGTCCGCGGTGATCTCGATCACCTTGCGGTTGATCTCGGCGCGCATCGCCTCGATGTCGGCGCGGACCTTGGCGAGTTCCTGCTGCTCGGAGTCGAGGCGGGCGGCGCGCTGGTTGAGCGAGTCGGACTGCGCGCGGAGGCGCGCCTTCTCGTCCTTCAGCTCGGCGGAGAGGCCGTCGATCTCGATCGTCCAGAAATCCCAGCCCTGGTCCTTGCCCTCGGCGACGGGCGCGACCGGGCGGGCGGCGATGGCGTGGTCGACCATGAGGCTGGCGGCCTTCCAGAACCAGCCGAGGCCGACGGCGGTGCCGGAAATCACGCCGAGGACGGCGACGATGGCGGGATTGGAGATGAGCTTGGTCATGAAAGGGCGGGCAGGCGGAAGGCGCGGAAGCCGGCGAGCTCGTCGAGCTCGGACTGTTCGGCGCGCATGCGGTCGAGGCGGTGCTGGCTGCGGGCCTTCTCCTCGAGCTTCTGGACGGTCTTCAGGCGGCGGTTGGCCTCGATGTACTCCGCGCGGCGCTGCTGCATGGCGTCGCGCGCCTCGATGACCTCGCGCTCGAGGTCGATGACCGCGTTGCACTCGCCGCGGTAGACGCGCAGGAGGGCCGCGGCCTCGGCGGCGAGGAACTGGCTGGCGCGGCCGTGGAAGAGGACCTCGGCGAGGTCGGCCACGCGCCGGCGCAGCGCGGCGAGGCGCTCCTCGGTCTGGACGTAGTGGTGGACGGCGGCGGCGAAGACCTCGCGGGCACGCAGTTCCTGGTGGGCGCGCAACACGCCCACGGGCTGGAGGGGGAAGCGGAACTTTTTCATGGGGCGACGATGGCTTTGATTTTGGCGAAACTCTCGGAACGGCCGGAAAATTCGTTCACACTTTGACAGAGAAATTTGCGCAGCGGTTCCTGCAGCGCGATGGCGCGGTCGAGCGCCGGGTTGCCGCCCTTCTGGTACGCGCCGATGGCAACGAGGTCCTCGTTCTTGCGGTAGACCGCCAGGTTTTCTCGGGCGGTTGCGGCGTTCGCGACCTCCTCCGGCGTGCAGATGTCGCGGGTGAGGCGGCTGACGCTCTCGAGCACGTCGATCGCGGGATAGTGGTTGAAGTGCGCCAGGTGGCGCGAGAGCACCAGGTGGCCGTCGAGGATGCCGCGGACGGCGTCGGCGACGGGCTCGTTCATGTCGTCGCCCTCGACGAGCACGGTGTAGATCGCGGTGATGGAACCCTTCTCCCCCGCCCCGGTCCGCTCCAGGAGGCGCGGCAGCATCGCGAAGACCGACGGCGTGTAACCGCGCGTCGTCGGCGGTTCGCCGATGGCCAGGCCGATCTCGCGCTGCGCCATCGCATAGCGGGTGACCGAGTCCATCATGAGCAGCACGTTCTTGCCGGCGTCGCGGTAGGCCTCGGCGATCGAGGTCGCGGTGGAGGCGGCGCGCAGGCGGAGCGGCGCGGACGTGTCGGAGGTGGCGACCACGACGACGGAGCGCTTCATGCCCTCGGGGCCGAGGTCCTTCTCGATGAACTCGCGCACCTCGCGGCCGCGTTCGCCGACCAGGCCGATGACCACCACGTCGGCGTTGCAGCCGCGGGCGATCATGCCGAGGAGGGTTGACTTGCCGACGCCGGAGCCCGCAAAAAGGCCGATGCGCTGGCCGCGGCCGACGGGGACGAAAGTGTCGATGGCGCGCACGCCGGTGGGCAGCGGGTCCTTGATGCGCTGGCGGCGCAGCGGGTGCGGCGGCGTGGCGTCGTGTGCGGCGCGGTCGACGGGCAGCAGGCCGAGATTGTCCATCGGGCGGCCGAGCGCGTCGAGCACGCGGCCCAAAAGTTCGGGACCCGGGCGCGGCAGCGGCGGGCGGTCGGCGGCGGCGACTTCGCAGCCAACGTGCAGGCCGGCGGTGTCGCCGAGCGGCATGAGCAGCACGCGGTGCTCGCGGAAACCGACGACCTCGGCGCGGACCGAGTAGCCGGTGCGCGGGGACTTCACCACGCAGATCTCGCCGAGGCCGACGTTCGGGCCCTCGGAGTCGATGATCAGGCCGGCGATGCCCGTGACGGTGCCGACGCGCTGCACGGCGGGCGCATGGCGCACCTGCGAGCGGAGCACATCCACGAGCGGGCCGATGGTGACGGTGCTCATTAACGGTCCTCCCCCGAGCGGTCGGCCAAACGTTCAACGTTCAACATTGAACGTTCAACTTTCAGAGGGCTCTGCCCGCACGCTGAACATTGAACGTTGAGCGTTGAACGTTGGATGTTCGGTTTGTCGATCGTGCTCATTCGCCGGTGAGGCCGTGCGTGAGCACGGCGAGCTTGGTGGCCTGGCGGGCGTCGGTGAGGCCGAAGCGGCTGCGGACCTGGCAGTCGCCGGGCGCCAGGTTGGCGTCCTGTTTCACCTTCAGGCCGGGATAACGGGCCAGCCAGGTGGGATTGATCTGGGTGAGCAGCTCCGCGTCACGCGGGCAAAGCGACAGCTCGAGGCCGTCGCGCTCGGGGAAAAGCTGTTCGAGCGCCTCGTGGCAAAGGCGGCCCACGATCTCCGCCGGCGGTTCGTAGCCGGCGAGCAGGCGCTTCGCGATGTCGACGGCGAGCGCGGGGAGCGCTTCGCGCAGCTGGCTGATCGTCGCGGCCTCGACGCCGGAAAGCTTCTGCAGCACGCCGTCGCTCAGCTGCTCCATGTCCACGCGCATCTCGACCATCTTCTGGTCCATCGTGGCGCGGGCGGAGTCGACGCCCTTGCGGTAGGCCTCCTCGGTGCGCACCGCGACCTCGGCCTCGGTGTACGCGCGGCCGCCGCCGGGCAGCACGGCGCCGGTGAGCGGACGGTCGAAAGCGATGAGTTTGGCGAAGGCCACGGGAGATTTACGATTTTTGATTTACGACTTACGAGTGGAACGACCCGACGATTTCGCCGTGCGCCGGCGGCGCGTCACCGCGGGCATGGGCCGGAACGCGGTGAACGGCGGACCGTCGTCGAAACTGCGCATCACCCAGTGCAACACTTCGCCGGTATTGCGCGACGCCGTCACCGGAGCGGAGCGGTCGTGGAAGCTGAGGGATTGGATGAAATCGTTCATGGCTTTACACCCCCCGCCCTGCGGGCACCCCTCTTGATAGAGGGGACCTCGGCTGCGCGGATGGAAACTCCTCCCTGTGAAGAGGGGCCTGCCGGCCATAGGCTTGGCGACGGCTGGTGGCGCGCAGCGCCGGGGTCGGGGGATTGTTTGGGTTCGGAGACATGGAATCAGGCCACCACCGCGGCGGCGTCGGAATCGATGGAGATCTGGCCTTCCTCCTCGAGGCGGCGGACCGCCTGGATGATGACGTCCTGCGCGGCCTCGACGTCCTTGAGGCGGACCGGCCCGAGCAGCTCGATCTCCTCCTTGAGGCCCTCGGCGGCGCGCTTGGAGAGGCCGGCGAAAACCTTGGAGCGGAGCGATTCGCTCGCGGACTTCATCGAGATGGCCAGGTTGCTCGAATCCACCTCGCGGAGGATGCGCTGCAGGTCGGCTGGCTGGAGGCGGTTGAGGTCCTCGAAGCTGAAGAGCTTCTTGCGGATCGCGGCGCTGAGGGTCGCGTTGCGCTCCTCGAGGCGGCCGAGGAGGGTCTTGCTGAGGTCCTTCTCGAGGCTGTTGAGCAGGCCGGCGACGGCGCGGACGCCGCCGCTCTGGTGAAACGACGGGCGCGTCTTGTAGTCGAAATGCTTGCCCAGGCTGCGGGCGATCTTGTTCACGAGCTCGACCGAGGTGGACTCGATGGTGCCGAGGCGCTCGAGGACCTCCTCGCGCAGGTCGGGGCTGAGCAGCGGGAACACCTCGGCGGACTTGGCCGGCTCGAGGTAGGAAAGGATGAACGAGATCGTCTGCGGCTGCTCGTGCTTGATCAGGTTGAAGATCTGGCGGCCCTCCATCTCGGAGATGTCCTTGATGACCTCGATCGAGGTGCCGACCACGGGACCGACGCGGCCCATGATGGCGGAGGCCTTGTGGCCGCCCTTGGCGAGTTCGAGCGTGCGCTGGGCGAAGGTGACGCCGCCGGTGGCGGACTGGACGCTGCCGGCCACGATGCCTGTGAATTCGTCGATCGCCTGCTTCTGGACGCCCTCGGGGATCATCGGGAAAGCGGCCATCTCGCGGCAGAGCGCCTCGGCCTCGGTGTCGTCGAACTGCTTCAGCACCTCGGCGGCGGACTCCGGCCCGATGCAGATCAGGAAAACCGCGAGCTTCTGGTTGCGGTTGAGCTTGGTGTAGTCGATGTCGGCCATGAGGAAGACGTGGGGCTAGAGGCTTGAGGCGAGAGGTCAGTTCTTCGCGGCGGCGGCGGGCGGGTTGCCGACCCAGTCGCGCAGGGCGGTGCCGATGTTGGCGGGCTTCTGCTTGATGAGCTCGTTGAGCATCTCGGGCGTGACGGCGGTGCCGTTCTGGAGCGAGCGGGCGGCGAGTTCCGGCGGCATGGCGAGGACCTCGACCGGAACCGGTTCGGGCTTCTGCTTGGAGAGGACGCGGAGGAAGACCATGAGCACGAGCGCGGCGCCGACGACGCCGGCCCAGCGGCTGCCGGCCTCGATCCAGCCCTGCCACTTGTTCTCCTTCTGGATGGCCTGGATCTGCTCGGTCATCGGCTCGGCGGCGAACGCGACTTCCTGCAGGGTGACGATGGAATCGAGCGTCTGGCCGGGCTCGGGCTTGAGGCCGAGGGCGTTGACCACGACCTGGCGGAGGGCGGTGAGCTCCTCGGCGGTGCGGACGCGCGGCTGCGGCGCGGCGGGCGCGGCGCCCTCGGCCGGCGGCGTGGCCGGGGCGGCGGCGGGCAGCGGCGCGCGCTGCGCAACCATCACGGCGGCGGTCACGTTCTTGATCGTGCCCGGGTTGCGCGTGGTGTTGGTGAGGGTGCGGTTGATCTCGTAAGTGGTCGTGCGGTTCTTGCGGTTCTGCTCGCTGTTGGAAACCGGGCGGTTGGCGGTGGCGCTGCTGTCGGTGGCCGCGGCCTTCTCGGGGACGTTGGCGCTGACGCCCACGGCGCCGCCGCCGGTGCGGGTCTCGGACGTGGTGTTGGTGTCCTCGGTCGAGGTCTGCGAGCGGACGACCTGGCCGTCCGGGTCGTACTTCTCGGCGGAAATGGTGGTGGCCTCGGTCTCGATCTCGGCGGACACGCGGACGATCGCCTGGCCGGGCCCGAGCACCTGGGCGAGCATCGTCTCGACCTTGTGGGAGAGGTAATCCTCGACCTGCTGCTTGTAGCGCATCTGGGAGGAGGCGGTGCCGAGGGTCGGGTCCTGCTTCAGTTCCTCGGAGAGGACGTGGCCGCGGTTGTCGACGACGGCGACCTGGTCGGGCCCGAGGCCCTGCACGGCGTTGGCGACGAGGTGGCGGATGGCGTTGACCTGGTCGGTCTCGAGGCGGCCGCCGCCCATGTCGACGAACACGGACGCGGTCGGCTTGACGCCCTGGTCGGTGAGGAGGAGGCGGTTCTCGGGCTGCACGATCATGACGCGCGCGGCGCGGACGCCGGCGAGCTGGCCGATGGTGCGGGCGAGTTCGCCCTGCAGGGCGCGAAGGTAGTTGGTGCGCTGGACGAAGTCGCTGAGGCCGAACTGGCCCTTGTCGAAGATTTCAAAGCCGACGCCGTCGCCGCTCGGGATGCCCTTGCCGGCAAGGTCCATGCGAAGCTTGTAGACGCGGTCGGCCGGGACGGAGACGTTGGCGCCGCCGCCGGTGATCTGGTGCGGGATGTTCTGCGACTGCAGGTAGCTGATGACGGCGGCGGAGTCCTTCTCGCCGAGGCGGGCGTAGAGCAGCTGGTAGTCCGGGCGGCGCGACCAGAGCACGACGGCGATCATGCCGCCGATGACGGCGATGGCGGCCACCGCCAGCGACACGCGCTGGTTGAGGCCGAGTTGCACCCAGAGGGACAGGAGGGAGGAGCCAAACTTTTTCATGAAAGGGGGCGAGAACGGTCAGGATTGATTTAAAATGAAAAAAGCAACCGGCGCGTCATCCTGAGCGGAGCGAAGGATCCACTGCGGCGAGTGAAGCGCGCGATGACCCCGCGGATCCTTCGCTGCGCTCAGGATGACCGAGGGGGTGGGTTTGCTGTTTTGAAATGCTGGCATGGTTGCGATGCTTCGGATCGATGCGATTCAGGCTCACACCTGCATGCGCATGAGTTCCTGGTAGGATTCGACGAGCTTGTTGCGCACCTCGACCATCAGGGTGAAGGCGACGCCGGCCTCCTGCATGGCGATGACGCTCTGGTGGAGCTGGTCGCTGTCGCCGAGGAGCACCTTCTTGGTGAGCTCGGTGGCCTCGGTCTGCTTGGCCGACACGTTCTGCACCAGGCCGTCGAGCATGTTGCCGAAGCTCTCGGTCGGCGCGGACGTGCGGATGCCGTCGGCAATCCCGCCCAGGCGCGGCTGCGACTGCACACCCTCGAGAGGGCTCGGGCGCAGGCCGGGGAGGACGGAGTTGACGGAGCCGAGGGGGGACATGATGGCAGATTGCAGTGGGGAGATGGGAGATCGGGCGGGCCGGAGGTGAGAATTGAGAGCTAAGTGACAGCGAACGCAGCGTATGTTTTGTTATTTGTGGTTCAGTCTCTTAGCTCTCAACTCTCAGCTCCGGGCTGGGTTTGGGTTCGGGTTACTTGCCGATCTCGAAGGTTTTCGCCGCGAGGCCGCGACTGTTCTTCACGACGGACAGGTTGGCCTCGTAGGCGCGGGACGCGGTGATGAGGTCGACCATTTCGAAGGCGAGGTTGACGTTGGGCATCATGACGGTGCCGTCGGGGCCGGCGTCGGGATGCTGCGGGTTGTAGACGGACTGGCCCGGGCTCTTGTCGTCGGTGATGGAGCCGACGCGGACGGTCTGGAGCGGGGCGCCGCCGGCGCGCTTCACGAGTTCGTTCTCGAAGGAGATGATCTTGCGCCGGTACGGGCCGCCCTCGGGGGTGCGGGTCGTCTGCGCGTTGGCGATGTTCTGGGCGACGATGTCGAGGCGGATCTTCTGGGCCGTGAGGGCGCCCGCCGTGGTGTCGATGCCGGGGATGAGATTCATGGGGTGGATCAGACGCTGCGGCCGGTGATGGCCATCTTGAGCTGCTTGATGTTCTTGGAGACGACCTCGGTGAGGAACTCGTACTCGACGGAGTTCTTGTTCATCGCGAGGAGCTCGGTTTCGACGTCGACCGAGTTGCCGTCGGGACGCACGGTGCGGGCGTGGATGTCCTGGGCGAGGGTCGGGCGGAGGTCGTCGGTCGCGCCGCCCAGCTCGCCGTTGCGGGTGCGGGCCTTGAGCTGTTCGGCAAAGTCGGTCGCCACGTCGAGCCGGCGGTAGCCGGGCGTCTCGGCATTCGCGATGTTGGAGGCGATGGCCTCCTGACGCAGCGCGGAGGCGTCGAGAAGCTTCCGCGCCAACTGGTAATTGTCGGAATGGAAGATGGGATCGATCATAGGTGCCTCCCGTATTACCATGGTTCGTGCCACCGCCGGGAAGCGTCGCGGAACCCCTTGCCCGTGATGGCGATAAATTTTTCGCCGCCGCGCCGGCCCGCCCTTCGCCCGCGACTGCCCGCCGCGCGCCGGATTGCGGGAAATTTTTGCCGGGGCCCGAAAGCACCTCCGCGCCGCTTTTATGCCAACTACCCTTAACCCAAGGGTTTTTGGTCCGATGGACTGGGTGATAATCCTTATGAGGGAAAGTGAGTTCGAATTCATCCGTAAGCTCGTCTATCAGCGCAGCCGCATCTGTCTCGATGCCGGCAAGCGCGAGATGGTGAGCGCGCGCCTGGGCAAACGCCTTCGCGCCACCAAGCTCGCCAGCGTCGGCGAGTACTGCGCGCTGCTGCAATCGGGCGACGCGAGCGAGGAGCTCGCGCACCTGATCGACGCGATCTCGACCAACCACACGTTCTTCTTCCGCGAGAACGCGCACTTCGACTTCGTGCGCGCGCAGCTCGTGCCCGAGATGAAGAAGCGCCGCGCCACCGAGCGCTGGCCGCGTTTCCTCGCCTGGAGCGCCGCGTGCTCGTCCGGCGAGGAGCCCTACTCGCTCGCGATCAGCCTGCACGAGGCCCTTGGCCATGACTGGGAATGGCACATCCAGTGCACCGACATCTCGCACCGCATCCTCGCGCGCGCCCAGGCCGGTGTCTACCCGGCCGACGTGGTGCAGAAGATGCCCGCCGCGCTCGTGCGGAATTATTTCCAGGAAGGCATCGGCCCGCAGGAGGGCAACTACCGCGTGCGCGCCGAGCTGCGCAGCCGCCTCGCCTTCCACCAGCTGAACCTGCTCGAGGGCGACTCGCCGCTCAACGAGCGCTTCCACGTGATCTTCTGCCGCAACGTCATGATCTACTTCGACCGGCCGACGCAGGAGGAGCTGGTCAACCGGCTCGCGCGCCGCCTCGTGCCCGGGGGCTACCTGCTCGTCGGCCACTCCGAAAGCCTGACGGCCATCAACCACCCGCTGCAGTCCGTCCAGCCCGCGGTCTACCGCCGCCCGCTGGCCTCCTAAGAACAATTAAGAATTAAGAAGGAAGATTTAAGAAATCATCGATCTCAACGCCTACCCACGCCGGCCATCGCGCTTCTTAATTCTTACTTCGTCCTTCCTCCTTTCAATGTCCACCCCGCCCAAAATCCGCGTCCTCGTCGTCGACGACTCCGCCTTCGTGCGGAAGATCGCCGCGGACGCGCTCGCCAGCGACGAGGCGATCGAGGTCGTCGGCACCGCGGGCGACCCCTACGAGGCGCGCGACCGCATCCGCGAGCTGCGGCCCGACGTCCTGACGCTCGACCTCGAAATGCCGCGCATGGACGGCCTCACTTTCCTGCGCCTGCTCATGGAGCATCGGCCGATGCCCGTCATCGTGCTCAGCTCCCTGACGCAGCGCGGGTCGGATTTCGCCCTCGAGGCGCTGCGCCTCGGCGCCGTCGACGTGCTGGGCAAGCCGAACGGCTCGACCTCGTTCGGCACGCTCGGCCCGCGCCTGATCGCGACGGTGAAGGCGGCCGCCGCCAGCCGCGTGCGCCGCACGCTCCCGAACGCCCAGGGCACGGTGCAGGTGCGCCCCGCCCTCCCCGGCCCGCTGCGCCGCGACCCGCGCGCGCTCATCCTGCTCGGCGCGTCGACCGGCGGCACCGAGGCCCTGCGCGAGGTGCTCACCGCCCTGCCCGCCGGCCTGCCCGGCATCGCCATCGTCCAGCACATTCCCGCCGGCTTCTCCAAGGCCTACGCCGACCGCCTCAACGGCATCTGCGCGTTCCCGGTGCGCGAGGCCGTCGACGGCGAGCGCCTCGAACCCGGCACCGCGCTGATCGCCCCCGGCAATTTCCACATGATGCTGACGTGGTGCACCGACCACTACCGCGTGCGCGTCACCGACGGCCCGCAGATCTGGCACCAGCGCCCCGCCGTCGACCTGCTCTTCAAGTCCGCCGCCGACTGCGGCGCCGCCCCGCACGCCATCGCCGGCATCCTGACCGGCATGGGCAAGGACGGCGCCGAGGGCCTGCTCCGCCTGAAGGAAAAGGGCGCGTCCACCTTCGCCCAGGACGAGGCCTCGTGCGTCGTCTACGGCATGCCCAAGGCGGCCTGGGAAAACGGCGCCGCGCAGCGCCAGCTCCCGCTCGACCGCATCGCGTCCCACCTCGTGGCCCGCTTCCTCACCCCGCTCAGCCAGTCCCGCGCCCCCTTCGCCGCCCCCGCGGCCGCCCACCATGAATGACGCCAATGCCACCGCCCCCACGATCCTGATCGTCGACGACGAGCCCGTGGTGCTGGGCGCCCTCAAGGAAACGCTCGAGCGCGAGCGCTACCATGTCGTCGCCTGCTCCAGCCCGGTCAAGGCCCTCGCCATCCTCGCCGAGCGCCAGTTCGCGGTCATCATCTCCGACCAGCGCATGCCCGAGATGCTCGGCCTCGACTTCCTCGTCGAGAGCCGCAAGACGCACCCCAACGCCTCGCGCATCCTCATCACCGCCGTCCTCGCGCTGCCGACCATCGTCGAGGCGATCAACAAGGGCGAAATCTTCCGCTTCGTCGCCAAGCCCTGGCTCCGCGAGGAGCTGCTGGCCACCGTCCGCAACGCCATCCAGCGCCACGACCTGATCGTGCGCAACGACGTGCTGCAGGCCCGCTCGCAGCAGCTCAACGCCCAGCTCACCGTCGCCAACGGCCAGCTCGAGGCGCAGGTCAAGGCCCTCGAGCAGGAGCGCGCGAAGCTCGACGCCGCCAACAGCGAGCTGTCCACGCGCTACGAGAGCTCGCTCGAGCTCTGCCGCCGCATCCTCACCGCCTACGACCCGATCCTCGGCGGCCAGGCCAAGACGCTGGTCGAGTTCGCCACCAAGATGGGCGAGACCGAGCACTTCACCGACGGCGAGCGCAGCGCGCTGCTCACCGCCTCGTGGCTGTGCGACCTCGGCCTCATCGGCGTGCCGCGCGAGCTGCTCCGTTCGTTCCGTTCCAATCCGCAGGGCCTGAGCGAGCGCGAGCGCGCCACGATGCAGAACCACCCGGTCTACAGCCAGACGCTCGCCTCCCTTGTCGACCCGCGGCCCGAGGTCGGCGCCATCATCCGCGCCCACCACGAGCGCTACGACGGCACCGGTTATCCGGACGGCATCGCGAGCAAGAGCATCCCGTGGGCCGCGCGCTGCCTCGCGGTCGCCGTCGGCTACGTCGAGTCCGGCCTGCCCAAGCAGGCGGCGATCGACCAGCTCATGGCGAAGTCGGGCACGCACTACGACCCCGAGGCCATCCGCCTTTTCCTCAAGGTGTCCAACCTGGTGAACCTCCCGCGCAGCGTGCGCGAGATCCTGCTCGACGAGCTCGAGCCCGGCATGGTGCTGGCCAGCGGCATCTACAGCCCGCACGGCCTGCTGCTCATCGGCGAGGGCCAGCTGCTCGGGCCCGGCACGATCGCGAAGATCCGCGACCACAACCAGATCGCGCCCATCAGCCAGCGCCTGCTGGTCTACTCGTAACGCGTGCCGTCGAACCCCGGAAAAAACGAAGGCCCGCGTTGATCGCGGGCCCTCGCACACACACCAAACAATGACGAACTACCTACACTTGCTCTCATCGGCCCAACCGGCCGCGGGTTTAGGTTTTGGTGTGGACCAAACCAACAAACCGGTTGGCCACGAAGAGGCACAAAAAACGCTGGTTGGGTTTGGCTACATCTTCCGCGCGGCTATCAGCCTTCGCCAAGACTACGGCCGACAAGTAGCCGCCTTGAGAGCTTCACTCGCCGCCGGGTATTTTGGGACTTTTTGCGGCAATCCCTTTCGGAGAATTTCACTCGCATGAGCGGCTCGCCCACCATCGCCTCCCTGTTCGCCCAACGCGTCGTCGTGGGCGTCGGCGACATGGCCGTGTCCAACAACCAGAGCACGATCCTGAGCACCTACGCGCTCGGCTCGTGCATCGGCGTGATCGCGTTCGATCCCGTGGCGCGCTGCGGCGGCATCCTGCACCTGATGCTGCCGGAGGCGTCCGTGTCGCCCGAGAAGGCCGCCAAGCAGCCCGCGATGTTCGCCGACACCGGCCTGCCGATGTTTTTCAAGGCACTGGTCGGCCTGCGCGCGGAGCGCAATCACCTCCGCCTCTTCATCGCCGGCGGCGCGAGCGTCATGGGTGGCAGCGACCCCTTCAAGATCGGCGAGCGCAACGCCAAGGTCACGATGGATTTCGTGAACGCCAACCGCCTCACCGTCCTCAAGACCGACACCGGCGGCTCCATCAGCCGCACCGTCCACCTCGAGCTCAGCACCGGCAACGTCAGCATGATCACGCCCGCGGCGAAGAGCCAGGTGCTGCTCGCGGCCTGATTCAGAGGACAGGAGACGGACAGTGCGTGAGCGCGGGCTATTAGTTATCAACGATTGGCGAATCGGCAGGGGCTATTTCGATCCCACGCTGGGCTTGCCCCGTGCCGCGTGCCAGATGCGGAGCACCACGACGGTCATTTCGTCCGGCAATTCGTAGATGATGCGGTAGGGATCGCGAATGATTTCGCGCAGGGTCGCGCGACGGTCTTCAGGCAGGATGCGCCCCGCCAGCGGAAACTCCTCCAGCATGCGCGTCAGTTCCAGGATCGCGCGACCGGTTCTTTCCGCCGCCGGCCGGTTGTCCGCCGCGATGTAGCGGACCAAGGCGGCAAGATCGCCGATGTCGTCGTCGGACCAGATTACTTTTCGAGCCATTGGGGCAGCAACTGCTCGACGGCAGCCTGCATTCTCCAATGGCCCGCTTTCACGCTATCCCGCCCTTTCTCCAAGGCGGCGAGCAACGCCAGCCGATCGGCGGCGTCCTGCAAGGTGGCATCCTCCGGCAGCGCCGCGATGGCGGCTTGCGCGAGTTCCTTGTTGCTCATGGCGGGACTAAAGCCCGGTCCAAACGGCGGGTCAAGCGGCACGATGCGCCGTATTGGCCATCGCTCATTGGCCAATCGTCATTGGCCATATCGAATCGGCTATTTGGGCGTTGAGTCACAATCATTCGTGCGGCCTTATTCGGACGCGGGCCGCAACAGATTCCCTTATGAAATCCCTCGTCTTCAGCGTGTGTGCTGCGCTTCTGGCTTTGTTGAGCGGGTGTGCGTCCAACTCAGGTGTGAGGCCGATGGGCTCCAATACCTTTATTGTTACTCGCCAAGCTGCGACCGGCTTCTCTGGAGCCGGCACCTTAAAGGCTGACGCCATCAGTGAAGCCTCCAGATTTTGCGAGTCGCAAGGAAAGGTACTGAAGATTGTTGCGGTTACAGAGGCGCAGCCTCCATATATTTTGGGAAACTTCCCTAAGGCCGAAGTTGTATTTAAAGCATTGAGCCGCGACGATCCGGAACTGACACAGAGTTCGGAATACGATTCATCCGGCACTCAAATCAGAGTCGGCAGCACTCTGATCAATAAAAACGAAACAAAGATCTCAGTGGAGAAGTCCGAAACCACTGACGTTTATTCCAAACTCGAGAAATTGGACGAACTAAGGAAGAAGGGCGTTCTTACCGAAGAAGAGTTTAAGAAGGAGAAGGAACGTCTTCTTAACGCAGGACGCTGAATCAATACCTTCCGGTTCGGCTCGAAATGGCCAATGCCGATTGGCTAATGAGTGATAACCATTCTGACCGGCGTCGCCGGTCAGATGCTCATCGCGCCGACGCTGAGGCGCTCGCCGAGGCGGGCCTGGGCGCGTTCGAGCACGATCGGCATGGCGGCCTCGAGGGTCTCGGTGGCGAAGCCCCACTCCTTGAGGAACGCGCCGTGGATGACGGTCTTGAAGCCTTCCTCGAGCCCGCCAGGGCCCATCGCGACCGCGAGGTACTTCGCGGCGTGCAGGTGGGCGACGAGCGGCAGCGCCTCGGCCGGCGCGTTCGCGGGCTGGAACTGGTGCTCGACGGCCTGCGTAAACACGGCCGGGAAGCTCCACGCCTTGAGCAGGCGCACGCCGGCGTCGGCGTGGTGGTAGCCGAGCACGTTGCGCTCGGCCTGCTCCCACGTGCACTTGGTCTGCTCGACGCAGGTGCGGACGGCGGGATAAAATTCGTGGCAGTTGTGCGCGAGGGTCAGCTTGCCCAGGTCGCACACGAGGCCGGCGGTGTAGGCAACCTGCGGGTCGAGGCGCTCGGTCGTGCCGGCGAGGACCTCGGCGGCGATGGCGGTGCAAAGCGCGTGGCGGCTGAAGTCGCCCGGGCTCCAGCGCAGGCCGGTGCCCAGCGTCGTCTCCCAGCGGCCGACCAGCGCAAGCGCGGCCAGGCGGTAGATCTCGCGGGCGCCGAGGCGGAACACGGCCTCCTCGACGGTCTCGACCTTGCCCCGGCCCATCGCGGCGGAGTTCGCCAGGCGCAGCGTCGACGCGGCGAGCGAGGGATCGAGCGTGATGAGCCGTTCGATCTGCTGGGCCGAGGACGAGTCGCTGCCGAGGGCCTGCGCGAGGCGCGGGAGCAGCGAGGGCGCGCACGGCAGCTTCAGGGCCGCGTCGCAAACCTGGGCGAGTGTCGGAGGCGTCGGTTGACTCATGGAAGGGATCAGGCGGCCTGCAGGATCGAGGCGGGATCGAGGATGAGCGCGATGTTGCCGTCGCCAAGGATGGCGCCGCCGGACACGCCCGGCAGGCCCTGCATGAAGGAACCGAGGTTCTTGATCACGACTTCCTGCTTGCTGACCATCTCGTCGACGAGCAGTGCGGACGTCTTGCCGGAGTGCTCGATGATGACGACGATGCCCTCCCACGGCTTCTCGGTGTCGGCCGGGATGCCGAAGCGGCGGTGCAGGCGGTGCAGCGGCATGATGCGGCCGCGCAGCTCGAGCACCTCGCCGGAGCCCTGGATGGTGGTGATGGAGTCCTGCGTCGGGCGCAGGGCCATCTGCACCGACGTGGCGGGCAGGATGAACTTGTCGGAGCCGACGCGCACGACGAGGCCGTCGATGATGGCCATGGTGAGCGGGAGCTTGATCTTGAAGACGGAGCCCTTGCCGACCTCGGACTCGATCTCGATCTTGCCGCGCAGCTTCTCGATGTTGCGCTTCACGACGTCCATGCCGACGCCGCGGCCGGAGACGGCCGTGACCTTCTCG
>JBEHYX010000095.1:0-15213 GCA_048497945.1 Verrucomicrobiota bacterium
GACCCCGACGACCCCGGCCAGGGCGGCGCCGCCCACTACAACCACTCGCTGCTGCGGGGCCTGCTCGACGCCGGCGCCGTGGCGCTGTGCGCGCAGCCGAAGGGTGACGGCAAGCTGACCGGCGAACAGGCCGCGCTCGGCGTGCAGCACTGCTGGACGAGCTACAACCCCGTGGTCGAGTTCGGCCGCTCCTTCGTGGACGAGGACGACGCCCGGCGCATTTTCGGCGAGACCAAGCCGGACCTGGTTTACTTCAGCGATTGCTGCGCCGTGTCGCATGTCGCTGCCAAGAAAGTGGCGACCAGCCTGCAGCTGCCATACGTGGTCATCTGCCACTCGGAGGCACGTTACCTCGCGGAGCGTTTCCCCCACGTCCTGCCGACGGTGAAGGCGCAGCTGGCCCAGGCCGGCGCCGTGATCGGCGTCTCCCAGAGCAGCCTCGGCGTGCTGCACGACTACTTCGGCCTGGCGGCCGACAAGGGCCAGGTGATCTACAACGGCGCGGCGGAGGCCTATTTCGCCCCGGTCGCCCCGGAAGTGCGGGCGCGCCTGAGGGCCGAGCTGAAGCTCCCCGAGGACGCCGTGCTTTGCTTTACCGCCGCGCGCCTGGATTCGGGCAAGAGCCACCAGATCCAGCTCGAGGCAATCCGCCGGCTCCGCGACAGCGGGCGTCTCGGCTCACTGCACTTCGCGTGGGCCGGTGACGGCGATCTCCGCGGTCCCCTCGAGCAGGCGATCAAGACGCACCAGCTCGGCGACCGCGTGCACCTGCTTGGCTACCGCTGGGACGTGCGCGACCTGATGGGCGCGGCCGATGTCTTTGTGCTGACCACCCGCTACGAGGCCATGCCGCTGTGCATCCTCGAGGCGATGGCGCGCGGCCTGCCTGTGGTCGCGAGCGCGGTTGGCGGCATCCCGGAGGAGCTGGGCGAAACCGGCATCCTGCTGCCCGATCCGAATGTCAGCGTTGGCAAGACCGTCGCGGTGCTGATGGACGCGCTGACCGCACTCGCGGAGTCGGCCCACCGGCGTCAGGCGCTCGGCGCCACCGCGAAGAAGCGCGCCGCCGAGCTGTTCAGCGGCGCCGGCATGGTGCGCGCCACGCTCGGTGTTATCCAGCACGCGCTGGTGAACCAGCCCGCGGCGCCGGCTCCCGGAGAATTTTTCAGCGCCGACGAGGTGAAGACGATCGAGCAGCTCTGCGCCGCCTACGCCAAGGAGCCCGCGACGCCGGCGATCGCCGCCCAGATGCACTCCCTGCGCCAGGGGTTGATGAACTTCCTCGTGACCGCGCCGGTCGCGCAGTTGGAGGCTTTGTTTCGGGGCGGATTCGGCCGCGTGTTTCGCGCGCTGGTGAAGAGCGGCCTGCCGTCGGCGGCGCCGACGGACGAAATCACCGCCCAAGTAGCCGTGCTCGATGACGCGCTGGCCGGCGAACCCGCCGCGACCGGCTTCGATGTCCGTCCGTTATTCGCCCGCATGCTGTGCGCGCCGGCCCATCGCGGGTCGGTCACGGTTCCGCCCGCCCACGTGCCCGCCTGGGCCTTGGAAGATTACCTCGGTTACATCCTCCACGCGCCGCAGGTCTTCATCCGCGTCGGCGAGGCCGACCAGTATCACGCGCACCTGCTGCGCTGGACGAAGGAAGTGCTGGCCGGCATCCGCACCGCGCCCGATGCGCCGCTGACCCTGACTGTGGCCGGCAGCTTTGCCCGCTTGTTGAACTTCATTCCCGTTTTCTTCAGCACGGGCAACCTCCGTGAGCTCGCCGAGCAGCGGGCCGCGATCATGGAATTTTTCCTGCGCAAGCAGGGCGCGGCCATCGATGCCAAGCTGCCGCGTCGCCCCAAGGATCGCCGCCGCATCAAGGTTGGCTTCGTCAATGCGCACTTCGGCGCGCAGACGGAGACGCATGTGACGCTGCCGACGCTGCAGCTCGACCGGGAACGCTTCGAAGTCTGCCTGTTCGCCGTCGGCCGCAATCCCGGCCCCGTCGAGGATTACTGTCGCGCGCAGGCGGATTCGTTCACCGCGTTGCCGTCCGGCCTGGCCCAGCAGGTGAAGGCGCTGCGCGAAGCGGCGTTGGACATCGCGATCATCGGCACGAATGTCACCGCCGTCACCAACCAGGTCGCGCTGATCGCGCTCCACCGCCTGGCGCCGGTCCAGCTCGCGTCGTACTGCTCGCCGATCAGCACCGGCATGCGGAACATCGACGGCTACCTCAGCGGCACGTTCACCGACTGCGCCGGCCTCCAGGAACACTTCTCGGAAAAGCTCCGCTTTTGCGAGGGTTCTCCGGGCTGTCTCGACTACACCGTCGAAGCCCCGGCCAAGACCGGCCCCTACGACCGCGCCCGCCTCGGGCTCGCGCCGGACGACGTCGTGTTTCTCAACGCCGCGGCCTGTTTCAAGATCCTGCCCGAAATGCAGGAGACGTGGGCGAAGATCCTCGCCGCCGTGCCGCGCTCGAAGCTCGTGCTGCTGCCTTTCAATCCGAACTGGACCAGCAATTTTCCGGTCAAGCAGTTCGACCGCACGCTGACGGAAATCCTCGCCCGCCACGGCG
This sequence comes from Verrucomicrobiota bacterium, assembly GCA_048497945.1. Classification (GTDB taxonomy): domain Bacteria; phylum Verrucomicrobiota; class Verrucomicrobiia; order Opitutales; family Opitutaceae; genus Lacunisphaera. The sequence continues at coordinate 2,570 of JBEHYX010000095.1, forward strand.
TGGACCGCAGCCGCGTCGTGCTCGTCAACTCGCTGCCGACCCGCGCCGACGTGAAGGCGCTGGAGCAGGTGGCCGACATCTACCTCGATACGGCTCCCTTCTCCGGCAGCATTTCCGTGATCGACCCGCTGGAGATCGGCCTTCCGACCGTGATCCAGCAGGGGACGACGCATCGCAGCCGCATGGCCGCCGCGCTGGTGCGCGAGCTGCTGATTCCGGAACTGATTACCGCGTCCGACGAGGACTATCGCGCCCTCGCGGTGAAGCTCGGCACCGAGCCGGCGTTCCGCGCCCAGCTCAAGGAGCGCATCCTTGCCGCCATGGCGCAGCGCCCGAAGTTCATCAACGCGTCCGCCTACGCCGCCGATCTCGGCCGGCTCCTCGAAACCCTCGTGCCGCGCCCGCAGAAGGCCCGGAGCGAACTGACCGCCGCCTGATGTCCACCGTCCTCGTCACCGGTGCCGCCGGCTTTATCGGCAGCCACACCTGCGATCGCCTCCTGGCCGCCGGGCACACGGTCGTCGGCCTCGATAATTTCCGCACGGGACAGCGCGCCAACCTCGCGTCCGCCTCCGCCCGTCCCGGCTTCCGGCTGGTCGAAGCCGACCTCTGCGCCCCGGGTGTCCTCGACGCGCTCGTGGCGGAAACCCGGCCGGAGGCCATGATTCACCTGGCGGCGCTGGTGAGCGTGCAGGAGAGCGTGCAGAATCCCGCGCTTAATTTCGAACTCAACCTCCGCGGCACGCAGCTCGTCGCCGAGGCGGCCCGGGTGCACCGCGTGGCGCGCGTCGTCTTCGCCTCGTCCGCCGCGGTCTACGGCGACACGCCGACGCTGCCGCTCGCCGAGCGGGCCGGGGCGCTGCGCCCGATCAGCCCTTACGGCGCCGCCAAGCTGGCCTCCGAGTCGCTCCTGCTTGGATACGCGGCCGCCTACGGCTTCACCGTGCGCTGCCATCGTTACTTCAACGTCTATGGTCCGAGGCAGGACCCGCATTCCCCTTACTCCGGCGTCATCTCCGTTTTTTGCGACAAACTCCGCGCCGGCATCAGTCCGACGATTTTCGGCGACGGCGAGCAGACGCGGGACTTCGTCGCCGTCGACGATGTGGCCCGGGCCAATGTGCTCGCGATCTCCGCGCCGCAGCTGGGCAGCGGGGTCGTCAACATCTGCTCCGGGCAGGCCACGAGCCTGAACCGGCTGGTCGGGATCCTCCGGGGATTGATTGCCGGCGCTCCGGCCGCCACCCACGCGGCCGCCAAGCCGACGGACATCCGCCATTCGTTGGGCGCACCCGGGCTCGCCCGGAACGAGTTTGCGTTTGCCACCGAGGTTTCGCTCGAAACCGGCCTGGCCGCCACGTTGCGCAGCCCAGGTCGCCCGCAAACACGCTCGGCCGCCTAGGCCCGCTTAAATTGAACGGTGCAGACTGTAGGGCGGGATCGCTGATCCCGCCTTCCCCTCGTACATCCGAACCGGCGGGATCAGCGATCCTGCCCTGCAATTTGATCCACCGGCTACGGTATCTTTGAAAACGCTCCGGCCGGATCGACCGCGATCTCCGGCAAATTTTGCATGGGCTCCACGTGATTTTTTAAACCCTTTCCGGAAAGGCAGGATAAAAATCGTTAAACACTGCGAACCAGTTGATTGCGCGTTAATCAAGATTGGCGGCATCAAAGCTGCACTAGGCCCGGCAGTCTATGGTTTCGCTTTCCATTCGTCGCATTCGCATCTGCTACTTCAACACGTGGGCCGGCGGCCTCGAGCCCGTCGCGGACTACCTGGCGCGCGTGCCGGCGATGAACCTGCGGACGCAGGTGACGAACCCGAATGATGACGAACTGCTGCGCAAGGCGCGGCTGGACTGCGACTGGTATGCCGCCAACGCCCGCTGCTTTGCGGCGATGGCGCATGAGACCATTGAATTTCTGCCGGCGTGGATCACGGGCAAGGCGGGAGTGCTCGATGTGGCCTCCGCCCCGCGCGAACCGGGCGAGGAGCGCTGGTTCATCACCATGGCGCACCAGCCGCAGGCGCTGGGCGACCTGGCGGGCAGGGTGTTCGCCATGCTGGCCCGCATGCGCGTGCGGAATCTCTATTATGCGTTCGACGAGGCGAGCCGCCGCATGCCGTGTTTCAATGCGATTGCGCCGTACCTCGATGTGCTGATCCACGACGAGTCGCCGCTGGCGCCGGAAGGCCGCGCGCGGCTGCGTCCGGGCTGCGCGACGATCCATCGCAGCTGGGTGGCGAACTTCGCGCCGGGCGAAGCGGCCTTCAATCCCGAGCCGGAGGACAGGATCTATTTCCTCGGCTCGCAGATGGGGCTGACGCCGCACCGCCAGCGCCAGATCGATTTCCTGCGCGGGCGGTTCAAGGACAGGTTTGTCGCGAGCTACGACCACAGCGTCTCGGTCGACAGCCGCGCCGCGCTCAACCGCTACAAGGTCGGGCTGTGTCCCGAGGGCCGCATGTTCGCCACGCCGGCGATGAGCGCCGCGCACACGGACCGGCCGTTCTGGTCGGGCTGCCTGGGCATGGTGCCGCTGAGCGAGAACTCGCGCGCCGGCGGCCGGCTCGAGGAATTGCACACCGCCGGGCTGATCGTGCGCTACGCGCACGGCGACCTCGCGGCGCTCGCCGAGGCCTGTGAGTGCGCGCTGGCGATGAGCGCGGCCGAGCGGAAACTGATCCACGCGCATTTCAACGCCCACGAAACCGTCGGCGCGGTGGTGGCGTCGGCGCTCGCCGCGGCGTGAGTTGAGTCGGGTAGGGGCCGAGCTTGCTCGGTCCTTGGACGCAACGCATGGAGACCGAGCAAGCTCGGCCCCTACGCTCCGGCTTTTCCCGCCAGCGCGAACAACTCCTCCGCCTCGTCGAGCAGGCCGCTCCAGAAAGCGACGTCGCCTTCGATCGGCGGCAGCAGGTGCGGCATCATCTTGAGGGAAAACGCCCCGAGCGTGTGCGCGGTGGCTTCGTCGGCAAACCACGGACGCAGGGCGGCGGCCAGCGCGGCCGGACCGCCGGTGGCGAGCGTCTGCCGCAGCCCGGCAATTTCCCTTTGCCCACGCCCGCCCGCGGCGCGGAGCGGCGCGAGCGCGGCGGCCAGGGCGGCATCGGCCGGTGCGGCCGGGGCGGGCAGCCGGTCGAGCCGGGCGCGGTCGAAAGGCGGTGCGGAGAGTACGAATTGATCGGGATGCACCAGCGTCGCGGCGCCGAGCTTCGCGCCGCGGTCGTTGACGTTGGTCACCAGGCCGGCGGGCCAGCCGGCGAGGCGCCGGTCGAGCGCGCGCCAGTCGCCGATGGCGTGCGTGCGCACCGTGGGCGCGTAGTTGCCCGGTACTTCCGGGTATTGCTGCTGCGCGTCGAAGCCGGACTCCTGGTAAATCGACGCCTCGGCGCCGCTCGTGTGGCGCTGCGTGGCGGTCAGGGCGAGATCGAGGCCGAAGAGATAAATCGGCGCGCAGCCGAGGAAGCGCGCGAGTTCGAGCGCGGTGACGCCGCAATTCTCCGCCACGGCGAGCGCGGGAGCACCCAGCCCGGCGCGGGCGAGCCAGTCGGCGGTGAGCTGGCGGCTGGAAACGAAGCAGGTGCGGTCATCCGGCAGCGCCGCGGTCCATGCCGGCGGGCTGACCGGGGCGAACACCGCGCGCGCCGGGGTGCGGCCGGCGGGCAGGCATTTCCCCGGCAGCTTGGCGAGGTCGACCGAGACCACGAAGTCGGCGGTGAGGCCGTGGCGCGCCAGCGTGTTCAGCGCGGAGTCGGCCGCGAGGATCACGCCGCGATCCGCGACCGCGGCGAGGCGCGGGGCGGAGACGTCCAGGGACGGCCCGGCGGCGCAGACGAAGGCGGGCGCGCCGGCGAGCGCGCCTTCCCAGGCCGCGGGCAGCGGACGGCGCAGGTAGCCGGACAAATTTTGCAGCAGGTGCTTTTGCCAGGTGAACGCATCCCGCTGCCGCGTGACGCGCGCGCGATGGTGGCCTTCGAGCACGGGGCCGATTTCCGCGAGGAGGGCTTGGTAGCGGCCCGTGGGATCGCCGGCGGCATCGGGCGTGACGAAGACCGACGGCAGGTGGCGCGCGTCGAGGCGCAGGAATTTTTCGAGAACCCCGGGCAGCGCGGCGGGAGCCGCGGCGGCATCGACGATTTCGCATCGGGCGCCGGCGGCGAGCAGCGGGGCGGGGGTGCGCCCCGCGGAATCGACGATCCACAGCACGGCGCGGAACGCGCGCAGGTCGACCGGTTCCGCGCCGACGCGGCCGAGGAGCAGGCAGATGGTGGCGCCGGCGAAGGGTTGGGCGTGGGCGAGACCGGAATATTGGTCATTCGTCATTGATCAATGGGCATTGGCTATATCGGACGAGGACGCCGATCTTGAACGTCCAACGTTCAACCTTGAACGCTCAACTTTCAGAAGTCTGGGAGTGGATGTTGAACGTTGAAAGTTGAATGTTCGATGTTCGGAGCGATGGACGCAAAAAACCCCCGGCGGAAAGCCGGGGGTTTCTTGACGGATAGAACGGGCTCCGTGGAGCCTTGGGGGTATGTCAACCCGCCGGCAGCCGTCCCGCTCGCCCAGGACCGGCCGCCCCTTGCGGAGCGGCCGGCGTGGTTGGGCGAATCAGAACAACCACTGACTGGAGACCTATTAGCCGATCAGGCGCAGGGCGACCTGCGAGCTCTGGTTGGCCTGCGCGAGCATCGCGGTGCCGGACTGGACCAGGATGTTCCAGCGGGCGAGCTGCGTGCTCTCCTCGGCCACGTCGACATCCGAGATGCGGCTGTTGGCGGCTTCGAGGTTGGCCTTGTTGACCGTGAGCACTTCCGAGGCGAAGCCCAGGCGGCTCTGCTCGGCGCCGTTCTGGGCGCGGAACGTGGCCGTGTTCTGGATCGCATCGGTGATGTCGGACAGGTCGATGTCGGCGAGCGAGTCGACGCTGGAGCTGGTGAGCGCGCCGACGCCCGACGCCGTGCCGGACAGGTCGCGACCCTGGATGGTCACGCTCTGGCCGCCGTCTTCGGACACGTTGACCGAGAGGTCAGACGAGCCGAACAGGTCGACGTTGTTGAACTTCTCGCCGGTGAGGGAGCTGAGCTCGCTCTGGAGGGCGGTGAACTCGGAATCATAGTTCGCGAGGTCATCAGAGTTCTTGGTCGGGTCGGAGTAGAGGGTCTTCAGCTCGCTCATGCGATCGAGGACCTTGCCCGTGACCTTCAGCACGCCGTCCTGCGACTGCAGGAACGACACCGAGTTGCCGATGTTGGAGGCAGCCGCACCGGAGCGCTTGGCCGCGGCGGACAGCTTCATCGACACAGCGAGACCGCCCGCATCATCGGACGGGTTGACGATTTTCGAACCGCTGGAGAGACGGTTAAGGCTCTTCTGCAGCATGGAGTTCGAGGCAGACAGGTTGTTCGAGGCAACCGTGGCCGCGTAGTTGGTATTAATCACGACTGACATGGTATCTATCCTTGATTTGTGCGACCTTCCGTCGTCGCCACGGACCCGAGGTAAAAGCGCCGGGTCGCGCTTATTGAGGCGAATGCCTCAAAGGGGCAGCGCGGGGTGAAACGCGCCGAAGGGGAAAAAGAACCATATAGACAACCGCACTTTTCCAGCGGGGGACCGGCAATCACTCCGGCCCCCGCGGCGGACTAACTTACGGACGGGAACTCCAGGTTACTGGAGGAGACGGAGCGCGGTTTGCGCGCTCTGGTTGGCCTGCGAGAGCATGGCCGTGCCGGACTGGACGAGGACGTTCCAGCGGGCGAGCTGCGTGCTCTCCGAGGCGACGTCGACGTCGATGATGCGGCTGTTGGCGGACTCGAGGTTGGCCTTGTTGACCGTGAGGACCTCCTGGGCGAAGCCGAGGCGGCTCTGCTCCGCGCCGTTCTGGGCGCGGTAGGTGGCGACCGCCTGGATCGCATCGGTGATGTCGCTCAGGTTGATGTCAGCGAGGCTGTCGATCGAGGAGGACGTCAGCGTGCCGACGCCGGCGCTGGTGGAGCCCAGGTCCTTGGCCGTGATGGTCACGGACGAGGCGCCGTCCTCGGAGACGGTGACCGACAGGCTGCCGGAACCGAACAGCGCGACGCTGTTGAAAGTGTTGTCGGTGAGGGAGGAGAGCTCGTCCTGGAGCGCGGTGAACTCGGAATCGTAGTTCGCGAGGTCGTCCGAGTTCTTGGTCGGGTCGGCGTAGAGCGTCTTGAGTTCGCCCATGCGCTCGAGCACCTTGCCGGTGACCTTGAGCACGCCGTCCTGCGACTGCAGGAACGAGACCGAGTTGCCGATGTTGCTGGCGGCGGCGCCGGAGCGCTTCGCGGCGGCGGACAGTTTCATCGAGACGGCCAGGCCGCCCGCGTCGTCCGCCGGGTTGACGATCTTCGAGCCGCTCGAGAGACGGTTCATGCTCTTCTGGAGCATGTCGTTCGAGGCGGCGAGGTTGTTCGACGCGACGGTCGCGGCGAAGTTGGTGTTGATAACGACTGACATGGTGATCTTCCTTGATTTTAAACTGCGACGTCCGTGTCGCATTCGGCCCTTGAGAAAAACGGCTCCTGGGCGGTCCGGCCTTGGTTCTGATTCGCGGCACTGCATCTAACGGCGCGGGGACGAAAAAGATTTAGGAAGTTGGCACGGATTTATTTTTTCGGGCCGCGCGGCGCGCAAAATTCCGCGCGTCGTTTTTCGCTCGGAAAAAGCGGGTCCGGAAACGGCCCGAAAACGGCCCCGAAAAAATGTTTCGGCGGCTAAACTTTCCCGGGGGGTGGCCGATGAAGGAGTGGGGCAGTGTCCCCACACCCACTATGGCAGATCTATCCCTCTCCGGACTCGCTTCCGGCCTCGATTGGAAGTCGTTGGTAGACCAACTGATGCAAATCGAGGCTGCGCCCGTCACGCGCATGCAGAGCGAACAGGACGACAACACCGCGAAGTCCAACGCGCTGGGCAACCTGGCGACGAAAATGACCGCGCTGCAGACCGCCGCGCAGAAGCTGAAGGATCCCACGCTGTTCACCGGCCGCACCGTTTCCTCGAGCCTGACCGCCTCCACGTGGAGCTTTTCGGCGACCTCCGGCACCACCGCGGGCAGCCACACCATCGCCGTGAGCCAGCTCGCCACGAAGGCCAGCCGGGACGGCGCGGCGAACATCACCGGGGGCCTCGCCAGCACGAGCGACGTCGCCGGCGTCACGCTCGCCACCATGCGCACGGCGGCGTCCGTCACCGGCGGCAAGTTCACGATCAACGGCCAGCAGATCACGGTCGCGACAACCGATTCGCTCCAGGACATCTTCGACCGCATCGCCACGGCGACCGGCGACGACATCACCGGCGCCTACGACCCGGTGACCGACAAGGTCACGCTCGCGAGCGCGAGCCACGCGAAGATCGTCCTCGGCGCCGCGAACGACACGAGCAATCTCCTCTCGGTGCTGAAGCTCGCCAACAACGACAGCGACACCGTCGCCAGCTACGGCACGCTCGGCGTCGCGCGCACCAACAGCACCCTCGCCAACCTCGGCCTCAACACCGCCATCACCGCGGTCGACGGCACCGGCGCGGGCACGTTCACGATCAACAACGTGGCGATCAGCTACAACGTGAACACCGACAGCCTGGCCACGCTGCTCAAGCGCATCAACGCCTCGGGCGCCGGCGTCACCGCCAGCTACGACGCGATCAACGACCGCGTGCAGCTGGCGAACAACACCACGGGCGACGTGGGTATGACGCTGGACGAGTCCGCCGGCGGCGTGCTCGGCGCGCTCGGCCTGACGTCGGGCTACACCGCCACGCGCGGGCAGAACGCCCAGTTTTCCGTCGACGGCGGCCCGACGCTGTTCAGCAACAGCAACACCCTCGACGCCGCGGCGCTCGGCGTGCCCGGCCTGTCGGTCACGGTCAACAGCCAGACGACGCAGACGCTCACCGTCGCGCCCGACACCGACAAGATGAGCTCCAACATCAAGTCGTTCCTCTCGGCGTACAACGCCGTCCAGACCTTCATCGACACCGTCACGAAGATCACCACGACGGCCGGCAAGGTCACGACCTCCGTCCTGTCCAGCAACCACGACGTGCAGGACTGGGCGAGCCAGCTCCGCCGCATGGCGTTCGGTGCCATCGGCGGCGCCGGCACCATCGACCAGCTCGACGACCTCGGCCTCGATCTCGACCAGGACGGGCAGATGTCGATCAAGGACCAGGACAAGCTCGACAGCGCGCTGGCCGACCACAGCAGCGACGTCGAGGCGTTCTTCACGACCTCGACCACCGGGTTCGCCGCGAAATTCGACACGCGCCTCACCACGCTGCTCAAGATCGACAGCGACACCCAGGACCGTCTGGCCAAGGCGAACACGGGCCTCGACCAGCAGATCGACGCGCTGCAGCGCCGCCTCGACCAGCAGCGCGAGCTGCTCACGAACAGCTTCATCAACATGGAATCCGCGCAGTCCCAGATCAAGAACCAGGGCACGGCGATCGCCAATGCCTTCGGCACCAGCTCCAAGTAACCATGAAATTCCTGCCCTTCGCCCTCGCGGCCGTTTTTGCCCTCACCGGCTGCGTCGAATTTTCGCTGCCGCCCGAGGAGCACGCGTACGTGCCCGCCAACTTCCGCGGCGACGCCCGGCTCCCCGCCGAGATCCAGCGCATCGCCGTGCTGCCGGCCCACGGCGGCTCCGCCGTCGAGTCCGAGTCCGCCGCCGCCCTCGACCCCGTGCTGGTCCAGGCCCTGCAGCGCCAGGCCCGCTTCGAGGTCATCGCGGTGTCGCGCGAGGATTGCCGCCGCCTCTTCGGCGCCGAGAGCTTCGGGTCCACCGAGGCCCTCCCGCACGGCATGCTCGAGAAGATCGCCGAGAAATACGCGGTCGATGCCATCCTTTTCACCGACCTCACGGTTTACCAAGCCTACCGCCCGATCAGCCTGGGTTTCCGCGCCAAGCTGGCGACGGCCAGGGATGTGCGCCTGGTCTGGGCCTTCGACGAGGTTTTTTCGGCCGAACAGGCCTCGATGGTCACCAGTGTCCGTAACTATTACAAGCATGGTGACAAAATGGCTCCGGTCGACCCGACCCCCGCGGCGCTCCAGAGCCCGGCCCGGTTTGGCGCCGTGGCGGCGGACCTGATGTTCCGCACCCTGCCGATCCGCTAAGGCCCGCCCTTAACACGTTAATTGCACGTTTTCTGCTAAAGTACCGCCCTCCGGCGACGATAACCACCATGTCAGTAACGGCGTTCCCTGTACCAACAGTCAGAGGCTGACCGTAAGTCACCAACGAATAGCCCATGATTAATTCAACGTCCTCTTCCGACCGCGTGCTGCGCCCCGACGGCGTGGTGCACCACACTCCGACGCCGCCCGAACGCGGCCCGGCGCCCGACCGTTTTTCCCCGGAAAACTCGGCCGCGCTGCAAACGGCGCTGCAGAACCAGCCCACCATCCGCCCCGACGTGGTCGCCCGCGCCCGCGCGCTGGCCGCCGATCCGAATTATCCGTCGACGCAGATCCTCAGCCAGGTGGGCAGGATCATCCTCGGCTCGCCGGATATCTCCGAGCAGGCCGACTGATCCGACGCCGTACATGTACGCCCAGGATTACGCGCGGGCTTACCGCGCCAATTCGATCCTCACGGCCAGTCCCGGCCAGCTGGTCCTGATGTTGTTCGACGGCGCGCTCAACGCGCTGGCGATCGCCCGGGCCGCCTGCGACGACCCGTCCGGCGACCCGAAGCGCTTCGAGGTGATCAACACCCAGCTCGTGAAGGCGCAGAAGATCATCGCCGAGCTGCAGGGGACCCTGAACCTCGAGGCCGGCGGCGAGTTCGCCCGCACGATGTACCGGCTCTACGACTATTACGACCGCCGCCTCGTCGAGGCCAACATGAAGAAGCAGAGCGCCCCGATCGCCGAGGTCGAGAAGCTGCTCGGCGACGTGCGCAATGCCTGGCACCAGATGCTGACGGAGAAGGACAAGAACTCCGCCCCGCCGGCGCTGCACCAGGTGGCCTGAGATGGAAATGCCCTTCGCCACCGCCACCCGCCTGCTCACGGCGCTCGAGGAGTTCGTCTCCAACGAGACCGTGCTGCTGCGCACGGAGGACTTTGTCGCCGCCGTGCAGGTACGCGAGCAGATGGCGCCGGTCGTCGAGGCGCTGTGCGCGCTGGCGGCGCACCCGGAAGTCCTGACATTGAAGCCGCGCGTCGACACGCTGCTCCGCTATTCCGCGCAGAACTACGGGTTCCTCGAGGAACAGCTCGCCCGCCAGCAGGAGGAGCTCACCCGCGTGACCGAGGCCCGCGGCCGCCTGCGCCATGTGGCGCCGGCCTACCGGACGACGCGCCGCGCGACCGCCGGCGAATCGCGGCTCAACGCCGCCGCCTGAGCGGGCAGGGGCGCAGTCTTGCCGCGCCCATTCTGCGCTACGCGCAGAATCCTGTCTTCGAAACAGGCGAGGGGCTTTACGCCCCCGACTGCCTGCGGGCGGACGTTCGTGTCGGGGCGTAAAGCCCCTCCCACATTCGGATCGAAATCTCTCCCCGCCAAAACAAAAGGCCCGCCGACCTTTCCAGGTTCAGCGGGCCTTGGTTTTTAAAGGGATTTTAAACCGCGGCGGCCGTGGCCACCGCTTCCTCGTGCACCTCGACGGGGACGATCGCCGGGATGGCGCTCGCCGGCGGGCCGGCCATCCAGTTGGAAGCCAGGCGGCGCGCCTCGCTCTTCCAGTCGCAACCCGGCTTGGAGAAAATGGCGTGCGTGGCGGTGGCGTCGCTGCCCTGCCAGCTGATCAGCGCCTTGAGACAGGCGGCGCCGTCGGCGAGCTTGTAGCCCTGCAGCAGCACGCTGCCGCGAATTTTGCGCTGGCCGTCGGGCTGGCGCACGCCGAGCTGCACCCGGGCGAGTCCGGTGCGGTAGTTCACCGCGCGTTCGTTCTGCCAGGTGCCCTCGTCGGGGGACGGATCGTCGGCGAGCAGGGCACGTTCAAAGTCAGAGAGAAAGGAGAGCAAACGGGAGTGCATGGCAGGGGGGCCGGAAAATGGAATGGGCGTGGGCACCCATGGGTATCGGACGCCTTCAAGCGTAACTTTAGGAAAAAATTTCCTCCCCGGAGCTAAAAGACATTGAACCCCCCTCTGGGGTCCCATACCCATATCCCCCCACCGCACCGCATGCCTTTCGAGAAAGTCCTTATTGTGGAAGACGAGCCGGTCGTCCGGAGCCTGTTGCAGGAGATATTCACGCGCCGCAAGTTCGCCGTGACGATCGCCGAGACGCTGGCGCAGGCCGAGGCGGTGACGATGAAGGAGTCCTTCGACCTGGTGATGCTGGACATCCGCCTGCCCGACGGCGACGGCCACGTTTTCCTGGAGCGCCTGGCGACCCTGCCGGAGCGCCCGCTGGTGGTGATGGTGACCGGTTACGGCACGATCGAGTCGGCCGTGGCCTGCATGCGCGCCGGCGCCTTCGACTACCTCGTCAAACCCTTCCGGCCGTCGCAGATCGACATCCTGATCAAGCGCGGCCAGTCCTTCCGCCAGCTCGAACAGGTCAACCAGCTGCTGAGCGACGACACCGACGACCCGCTGCTCGTCGGCCGCAGCCCGGTGATGATGCGCCTGCGCCAGCTGATCGAGCGCGTGGCGCCGACCGACGCCACGGTGCTGGTCACCGGCGAAAACGGCACCGGCAAGGAGATGATCGCGCGCGAGCTCTACCGCCGCAGCCCGCGCCGCCAGCAGCCCTTCATCAAGGTCAACTGCGCCGCGATTTCCGAAAACCTGATCGAAAGCGAATTCTTCGGCCACGAGAAGGGTGCGTTCACCGGTGCCACCGACCGCCGCGCCGGCCGCTTCGAGCTGGCCAACCAGGGCACGCTGCTCCTCGACGAGGTGAGCGAGATCCCGATGTCCCTCCAGGCAAAATTGCTCCGCGTGCTGCAGGAGCGCGAGTTCGAGCGCGTCGGCGGCTCGCGCACGATCAAGGTCAACGTGCGCATCATCGCCACGTCGAACCGCGACATGCTTTCGTACATCGAGAAGGGTTCGTTCCGCCAGGACCTTTATTATCGCCTGAATGTCTTCCCGGTGCACGTGCCGCCGCTGCGCGAGCGCACGGAGGACATCATGATGCTGGCGCAGCATTTCCTGACGCGCTGCAGCCGGCGCTTCGGCACGAAGGTCGCGGGCTTCTCGCCGACCGCCGAGGCCGCGATGCTGGCCTACCGCTGGCCGGGCAATGTCCGCGAATTGCAGAACACGATCGAGCGCGCCGTCATCCTCACCGAGCCCAACCGCCCGGTGTCGGCCGCGGCGCTCGGCCTGCCGACGCCCGCGGGTGCGTCCGGCGAGTCGCTGCTGCACACGGAGGCGCCCTTCGATTTCGAGCAGTCCGGCGGGGAACCGGCGGCGGTGGCCGAGGCGGCCGCCCTGGCCGAGCCCGTCAACGGCGGCGTGCACGGCGTCCGCCCGATTGCCGAGATGGAAAAGCAGGCCATCAAGGCCGCTTTGCAGCAGACGGGCGGCAACCGCACCAAGGCGGCCGACCTGCTCGGCATCAGCATCCGCACGCTCCGCAACAAATTGCAGGAGTACCGCGCCGAGGGCGACCTCGTGGGCGCCGAGACCGAGGACGAGTAA
>JBEHYX010000096.1:0-15189 GCA_048497945.1 Verrucomicrobiota bacterium
GCCGCCGACGTAGCCGAAGTCGGCGTCCGCCATCTCGCCCGGGCCGTTCACGATGCAGCCCATGATGGCGATTTTCACGCCCTTGAGGTGGCCGGTCTGGGCGCGGATGCGCTGGGTCGTCGTCTGCAGGTCGAACAAGGTGCGGCCGCAGCTGGGGCAGGCGACGAACTCGGTCTTCGAGATGCGCGCCCCGGCGCCCTGCAGCACATTGTAGGCGAGCTTCGTCGCGCGGGCCGGGTCGGCCTCGGTCTCGATGCTCAGCAGGTCGCCGACGCCATCGCACAGCAGGCTGCCGGTGAGGAAACTCGCCTCGACCAGCTTCGAGAGGAAGCTGTTGTCGCCCTGGACCGCCGTGCCCGGCGTGTTGCGGATCCAGACCGGGGCGTCCGAGCCGGCGGCCTTGAGGGCCTGGACGAGCTGGCGGTAGGCGCCGACGGCATGGCCGGCGGACGCCGCCGTCGAAAGCGTGAAAACGAGTCCGGCGTCGCCGAGTTCCTTGAGCGCCGGCTCATAGGCCGGCAGGTCGGCGGGGGCGATTTCCGCGGCCAGGAACTGCTGGTGGCGGCGGACGAGGTCAACGAAGGCGGCGAAGGTGGCTGTTTCCTCGCGGCTGAAGCGACGCACCAGCATCATCCGGCCCTTGCTCAGCGCCAGGATCGGCTGGAGCACCTCGGGCAACAGGGTCGGGCCCAGTTCCAAGGCGAGAAAGGCGACGGGAAGCTCGGTCTTGGCCGCCACTTCGCAAAGCGTGGCCAGCTCGCCGAGCGAATTGACCGGCACCAGCAGGCCTTCGGCGGGCGTGTCCTTGAGCTTGGGCTGGGCAAGCCCGCGGGCCGCCTCGGCCAGCTGCTCCACGGCGGACATCCGGGTGATGACGCGCGGCGGCTGCTCGGGACCGACGATGCAATGCTCGGTGATCTTCAGGACATCGGGCTCGCGACGGGTGAAGTGGTAGGGGTCGATCGAGTCCGACTCGGATACTGAACGTTGAACGTCCAACGTTGAACGTTCAACGTTCAGGTCGGAACCGTTCGAGCTCCTCCACAGGCTCATCGCCTTGGCCGCGATCGCCTGGGCCACGGGAATCTCGTAAACGGAATCCTCGGTGAGCGACACGCGGATGGTGTCGCCCAGGCCGTCGAGCAGCAGCGAGCCGATGCCGATGGAGCTCTTGATGCGGCCGTCCTCGCCGTCACCGGCCTCGGTGACGCCGAGGTGCAGCGGGTAGTGCATGTCCTCCTGCGCCATCCGGTGCACGAGCAGGCGGTAGGCCTGGATCATCACCTTCGGGTTGCTGGCCTTCATCGACAGGATGATGTCGTGGTAGCCGTGGCTGCGGGCGATGCGGAGGAACTCGAGCGCGCTCTCGACCATGCCGAGCGGCGTGTCGCCGTAGCGGTTCATGATGCGGTCGGAGAGCGAGCCGTGGTTGGTGCCGATGCGCATGACGCGGCCGAGTTCCTTGGCGCGCTTCACCAGCGGGGAGAAGGCGTCGTGGATGCGGTGCAGCTCCTCGTCGTAATCGGCGTCGGTGTATTCCTTGACGGCGAATTTCTTCTTGTCGGCGTAGTTGCCCGGGTTGACGCGGACCTTTTCGACGTGCTCCACGGCCTCCATGGCGGCGGAGGGCAGGAAGTGGATGTCGGCGACCAGCGGGATGTGGCCGAAGCCCGCGGCGGTGAACTGCGCGCGGATGTCCCTGAGGCATTTCGCGGCGGCGACGTTCGGGGCGGTGATGCGGACGATCTCGCAGCCGACCTCGGCCAGCGCGATGGATTGCTTCACGGTGGCGGCGACGTCCTGCGTGTCGCTGGTCGTCATCGACTGCACGCGGATCGGGTTGCCGCCGCCGACACCCACGCTGCCGACCTTCACCTCGTTGGTGCGGCGGCGGACGGTGTGGAAGCGGGAGGCGCAGTAGCTCACGGCAGGGAGGAAAAGTAACAAGTATCAGGTCACAAGTATCAAGAGGCGTCCGGCCGGGTCGAATCTCTTGTTACTTGATCCTTGGAACTTGTCACTTGCCGGGTTGAGCCGGCTTGGCGGCGGCCGGCGGACTGTTGTCGAGGTGGTTTTCCACCACGCGGCGGATGTCGTGGTAGCTCACGTAGACGATCAACCCGAGCAGCATCACGAAGCACGCGGCGACGGCATTCTGCATCAGGACCGGGTTGAGCGGCCGGCCGCGGATCTTGGCCAGCGTGGCGAACAGGATGTGGCCGCCATCCAGCACGGGGATGGGCAGCAGGTTCAGCGTGGCCAGCGAGATGTTGATCAACACGAGGAAGGCGAGGGTGGAGGCGACGCCCGCCGACGCGACCTGCTGGAGATTGTCGACGATGCCCACGATGCCGCTCATGTGGCGGACGCCGATGTCCGAGCGGCGGTTGAAGAGGCTCGTTGCGATCTGGTACATTTGCGCGTACGCCTCCTGGAACTGCGCCAGCGGGCTCTTCTTGATGAGCACCGTCTCGAAGCGCCAGACGACGCCGATCAGGTAGACTTCCTGGCCGTTGATCTTGTCGAGGCGCGGCTGCAACCGGGTGGTCAGCACGGTGTCGCCGCGCTTGTAGGTCAGCGTGGCCATTTCCTGCGGGTTCTTCTGGAAGTACTCGCTCAGTTCGGTGCGGGCCTCGAGCGGCTTGCCGTTGAGCGCCACGAAGCGGTCGCCAGGCAGCAGGCCGGCCTTTTCGGCGGGGGAGCCGGGGTTGACCTTCTCGATCTGAAGGTTGGCGTTGATCTTCGGGCCGATGCCGATGTTGCGGATGCCGTCGGTGCCGACCAGCTCGGGGAAGACGTCGCGGGTGATCGTGGCGCCGTTGCGTTCCAGCGTCAGGTGCGCGACGCGGCGTCCATCCGGGGCCACGTTGTCGCCGAATGCGATCGCCACGGCGATGTCCTGGAAGGTGCTGACCGGCTTGCCGTCGATCTGGCTGATGATGTCGCCGGCCTGCAGGCCGGCGGCGGCCGCGGGACCCGCGACCTTCCGGCCCTCGGAGTTCTCGATCGTCTGGGCGATCTCGCCGATCTCGGTGCGGTTGAATTCCGCCGGCACGCGGACGCCCATCTGCCACACCGCGCAGGCGAGAACGAAGGCGAGGACGAGGTTGGCGAAGGGGCCGGCCAGCGCGACGAGCACCTTCGAGAGATAGCTGCCGGGCGGGAGCTTCCGGGCCTCCTCGGGGACCTCGCCCTCGAATTCGCCCATCTGCACGTCGGACAGCTGCGGGATCATCACGTAGGCCCCGATGGGCAGCCAGCAGATGCAGTACTCCACGCCGTGCCATTTCCAGGAGACGATCGGCTTGCCGAGCCCGAAGAGGGAGAAGCGCGGCACCACCAGGCCGCGCCAGCGCGCCACGAGGAAATGGCCCAGCTCGTGCACGAAGATCGAGAACGTGACGAGGAAGATGGCGATGAGGGTCTGGCTCATGAAGGCAGGGACGATCAGCGGACGGGGAGTTGTTGGGCGACACGCCGGGCCTCGGCGTCGACGGCTAGGACCTGATCGAGGGCGACGGGTTCAATCGATTTAACCGTGGCGAGAGCGTGCTCCACAAGCCGGGGAATCGCAAGGAAGGGTATTTTACCATCTAAGAACGCCGCCACGGCGACCTCATTAGCCGCGTTAAACACCGCCGGGGCGGTGCCGCCGGCCCGCATCGCCTCCCGGGCGAGGCGCAGGCAGGGATAGCGGGTCTCGTCGGCCGGGCGGAAGTCCAGCGAGAACACCTTGTCCAGGGACAGGCGGGCATCGGTGCCCGCCGGGGCGCGCTCCGGGTGGAACAGCGCGTGCTGGATCGGGAAAGTCATCGACGGCGGACAGAGCTGCGCGAGCAGCGAGCCGTCGTTGAACTCGACGAGGCAGTGCACCGTGCTCTGCGCGTGGATGACGGCCTGGCATTGCTCGGCCCGCAACCCGAAGAGCCATTGCGCCTCGATCAGCTCGAGGCCCTTGTTGGCGAGCGTGGCGGAATCGACCGTGATCTTGGGGCCCATGCTCCAGTTCGGATGCTTGAGCGCGTCGGCCGGCGTGACCTGGGAAAGCTTCTCCAGCGGCCAGTCGCGGAACGCGCCCCCGGAAGCGGTGAGCACGAGGCGGCGGACGTCCGCGGAGCGATGGCCCTCGAGGCATTGGAAGACGGCGTTGTGCTCGCTGTCCACGGGCAGCAGCCGGCTGCCGCTCGCGGCGGCCGCGGCCATGACGAACTTGCCGGCCAGCACGAGGATTTCCTTGGAGGCGAGGGCGATGGTCTTCTTCGCGGCGATGGCGGCGAGCGCGGGCTGCAGGCCGGCGGTGCCGACGACCGCGATCAGGACGATGTCGGCCTCGGGCAGGGCGGCGAGTTCGCTGAGGCCGGCGATGCCGCCATGAAACTGCGTGCCGGCGGGAAAGGAGGTGTCCTGGCGCGCGGCGGCGAGCGCGGCCGGGTCGTGCAGGCCGACGTGCCTCACGCCGAACTGGCGGGCGATTTCCGCGAGCCGCGCGCCGTTGCGCTGGGCCGCGATGCCCACGAGCTCGAGCCGGTCGCGGTGGGCGGCGATGACGCGCAGCGTGCTTTCACCGATGGAGCCGGTGGCGCCGAGGAGGACGATGCGTTTTTTAGGGCCGGAAGTCGGCATGCAGGGGACGTTTATGCCCCCATAGCCGAGGGGTATTCCAGTCTGAAAACACCTTCATTCCATCATCCTGAACGCAGCGAAGGATCCATCGGGTCGGCATGCGCTTCATTCGCCGGAGTGGATCCTGCGCTGCGCTCAGGATGACGTGGCCAGAGATTCACGCGACAGGACTCGCCAGGACCACTGGTCCCGCCTCCAATTCCTACTCCAGGAACAGGAACATGAAATACGCCAGCGGTGCGACCAGGATCAGGCTGTCGGTCAGGTCGAAGGCGCCGCCGATGCCCGGGATCAGCGCGCCGGTGTCCTTGGTGTCGGCGCGGCGCTTGAGGGCGGACTCGATCAGGTCGGAGACAATGGTGATGATCGCGATCGGCAGCGCCATCAGCGCGGCGACGAGCGGGGTCAGGCTGCTCGAGAAATGCGCCGACGCGAAGTAGGCGATGCCGGCGCCGAGGCCCATCGAGACCAGCACGCCGCCGACCGCGCCCTCCCAGGTTTTCTTGGGGCTGATGGTGGGCGACATCTTGTGCTTGCCGAAAGCCAGGCCGGTGAGGAGCGCGCCCACGTCGCAGAACTTCGACACCGCGACGGTCCAGAGGCACAGCGCGAGGTTTTCGCCTTCGTAGCCGTCGCGCATCAGGATCGCGACGAGGTAGTGCAGCATGAACGGCACGTACAGCACGCCCGTGACCGTGGCGGCGATCGTCTCGATGCGGTTGGTGGTGTCGCGCTCGCCCAGCACGCGGATGCAGCTGACGAGGAGCGTGAGGATCAGCAGCGCGACCGGGATGGCGGCGATGACGTCGGGCTCGTTGGAGAAATAGGCGAGGACGTACGGGCCGGCGGTGATCAGCACGCCGAAGGAAATGCCCATCCAGCGGAACGCCCGGGCGCCCATCTTCGCGGTCATGCCATAGAATTCGTACAGCGTGAGCGCGGCCAGCAGCGTGAGGATCGTCACCGCCGCGTGCGCGCCAAACAGCCACAGGCTGCCGAGCAGGACGGTCCAGAGGGTGACGGTGCTGAGGATGCGTTTGAGCATGGGAAATGTTCCTTGCGCGGTTCGCCGACGTTACACACCCCGGCGCCATGCGCCACCCCTCTTGATAGAGGGGATTCCCGCAACGTGGTTTGAAATCCCCTCTATCAAGAGGGGTGCCCGGCAGGGCGGGGTGTGTGGATTGGAATTCATTACTGGGGCCCGGACTGAAGTTGCTCGCCGGTCAGCCCGTAGCGGCGCTCGCGCTTTGCGTATTCGTCGATGGCGGCGCGCAGGTCGGCCTCGCCGAAGTCCGGCCACGCCACCGGCGTGAAGACCAGCTCGGAGTAGGCGCACTGCAGCAGCAGGAAATTGCTGATGCGCAATTCGCCGGAGGTCCGGATGAGCAGGTCGGGATCGGGGATCTTCGCCGTGTAGAGATAACGGCTGAAATTCTCCCACGACGACTCGGCCGGGACCCGGCCGGACGCGACGGCAGCGGCGTAGTCGCGCGCGGCGTCGGCGACCTCGGTGCGCGAGCCGTAGTTGAGCGCGAGCACGAGCGTCCACTCCGTGAAGTCCTTGGTGGCCTCGATCACGCGATCCAGCTCGCGCCGGACATTCTCCGGCAGGGCGGAGGTGCGGCCGATGGTCAGCAGGCGGACCCGGTTCTTGATGAGGTTGTTCAGCTCGCGCTTCAGGAAATAATCGAGCAGGCCCATGAGGCCGGAAACCTCCTCGGTCGGGCGCTTCCAGTTTTCGACCGAGAACGCGTACAGCGTGATGTACTTGATGCCGATGGCGCGCGCCGCGTCGACGACCGTGCGGACCGTTTCCACGCCGCGGCGGTGGCCCTCGAGGCGGGGCAGGCCGCGCTGTTTCGCCCACCGGCCGTTGCCATCCATGATGATGGCGACGTGTTGCGGGATTTTGGCCGGGGCAGGGGACGACATGCGGAAGGGAGGGATTTAGGGTGCGGGGCGGAGGTTTGACAAGCTCCGGCATGGGAGGTTGCGGGCCATCTGGCCTGTAGCGGCGGTCGATGACCGCCGCGGCGAGAGAGGTTCGGTGAATTCGATTCGGCAACGGAGGAGGGGCTTTATGCCCCGACGTTTCAGACTGCGGACATTGTCCGTCGGGGCGCAAAGCCCCTCCCGCGGCCGATTCGTTTCGGCGCAAAAAGTGACGCTTTCTTGACGGCGGGCGGGCTTGCGCGGGCACTTTCGCCGCCTACGCTGTCTCTATCCCCATGGCCCAGCCGCTGACCAGTGCCGAGATCGAAACCGCGCTCGCCACCTTGCCGGGGTGGAAGTTTGCGAACGACGCGCTCGCGAAGGAATTCAAGTTCGGCGGCTTTCGCGAGGCCATGGCCTTCATGGTGCGCGTGGCGTTCGAAGCCGAGACAATGGACCACCATCCCGACTGGACGAACGTCTACCACCGGGTGTCGGTTCGGCTGAACACCCATGATGCCGGCGACAAGGTGACCGCCAAGGACGTCGAGCTCGCACGCAAGATCCAGGCAGTGTCGTGGACGGGATGAGTCACGGACGAACTTTGAACGTTCAGCATTGAACGTCGAACTTCGAAGGACTGGCCCGGCGGTCAGGATCGGTCTCCGCCCATCACCCGAATCGCCTTAGATTGAGCGTTCAAAGTTGAACGTTGAAAGTTCGACGTTCAGTTCGTCTTCAAAGCACCTTCACCGCCGCGAGGACGAGCTTCTCGAACGCCGCCGCGCCCTTGCCCGCGTTTTCCAGCGTGTGGGAGTGGGTGAGCTGTTCGTTGGAAAGTCCCGCACCCATGTTGGTGATGCAGGAGATGCCGGCGACCTTCAGGCCGCAGTGGCGCGCGATCAGGCAGTCGGGCACGCTCGACATGCCGACGGCGTCGCCGCCCCAGCCCTGGACCATGCGGATCTCGGCCGGCGTTTCGAACGACGGGCCGCGGAACGCGACGTAGACGCCCTGGTGCAGCGTGACGCCGGCCTGCTGCGCGACGGACTTGAGCTTCGCGCCGTGGCCCGGGTCCCACGCGTCGGTCATCGAGAAAAACCGCGGGCCGAAGCTGTCGTCGTTGGGCCCGACGAGCGGGTTGAGCCCGAGGAAGTTGATATGGTCGGTGATCAGCATCAGTTCGCTGACCTTGATGTGCGGGCGCAGGCTGCCGGCCGCGTTCGAGAGGAAGAGCGTTTCCACGCCGACGGCCTTCACGGCGCGAATCATCGTCTTCAGCGGGTAGGCGTCCGAGGTCTCGTAGAAATGCTTGCGGCCGTTCAGCACGATCACCGGCACGCCGTTCAGCTGGCCGGCGATCAGCTGGCCCGCGTGGCCCGCGACCGTCAGCACCGGGAAGCCCGGCAGGTCCTTGTACGCGAGGACCGCCGGGTTCTGCACCTGCTTCGCCAGGCCGCCGAGGCCGGAGCCGAGGATGATGGCGATCTTCGGCTTCAGGCCGCCGAGCGCGGCGGTGATGGCGGCGGCGGAATGGCGGACGTTTTCGACGTGCGTGCTGGCTTCGTTCATGCCGCGATGCTGGGCGGAAACGCGCGGGCACACAAGCCCGGGGACTTTAAACGCCGAGGTCGCGAAGCGCGCGGAGCGATCCGGCTTCTTCGCGTGCTTCGCGGCCTCCGCGTTAGCCTGTCTTGGGCCGGATTCAGCGGGTTTTGCATTGTGGCGAAACGGACTTCGGATAGCAGCATTGCCATGCGATTCCGCTCCGGCGTGTTTCTTTTCCTCGGATTGCTGGCCGTCGCCCGCGCGGCACCCTTCGAGGGTTCACCCTTTGGCCCGGTGGTGGCGGAGACGCTGGCGGCCGCCGACGCGCGCGACCCGGCCAAGGGCAACCGCGCGGAGATCCTGGGCAACGGCTACGACGCGCTGCTCCTGCGCGTGCACCTGATCCGCCAGGCCCGGACCTCGATCGCGATCCAGACGTTCATCTGGACCAACGACGAGGTCGGCCGGCTCATGATGTACGAGTTGATCGAGGCGGCGAAGCGGGGTGTGAAGGTGCGCATCATCGCCGACCAGCTGGCCTCCGACCAGGACCCGCAGACCGTGGCGTTCCTCGCGACGGTGCACCCGAACATCGAGATCAAGCACTACCGCCCGTCGCTGGAGCGCCTGAAGCCCTCGCGGTTCCAGATGGCGGTCGCCGCCGTGCGTTCCTTCCGCGACCTGAACCAGCGCATGCACAACAAGGTCCTGATCGTGGACGACACGGTGCTCGTCACCGGCGGGCGCAACATCGAGAACACCTACTACGACCACGCCGTCGGATTGAACTTCCGCGACCGCGACGTGCTCGTTGTCGGCCCGGCCGTGCGGGTGGCGGCGGAATCCTTCGAGGAATTCTGGAAGTACAAGCACGCGGTCGCGAGCCGCGCGCTCCTGGACGTGGCGGCCGCCATCGCGGCGGGCAGGTACCCGCACTACACGCAGCGCAGCGACTATGACTTCGGCGGTTACTTTACGGCCCTCGACCAGGAGGCGGGGGACGCCGCCGTGATCGCCGGCCGGTTCGTGGCCCGGCTGCAGCCGGTGGCGCGGGCGGTGTTCATTTCCGACGTGCCCGGCAAGCGCGCCGGGATGTTCTCCAAGATGGCGCGGATCACGCGCGAGCTGCGCGACACCCTGGAGAACGCGCGCGAGCGCGTCACGGTGCAGACCCCGTACCTGGTGCTGAGCCCGCAGGCGCAGGAGCTGATCGCCGACATGAAGCGGAAGAATCCCGCGCTCGTGCTGCGGGTCTCGACCAACAGCTTCGCCTCGACCGACAACCTCGAGGCCTACTCGGCCAACTACCGGCTGCGGGGCGTCTACGTCGAGCGCCTGCGCCTCGAGGTCCACGAGCTGAAGCCCAAGCCGGCGTCATTGCGCGCCCTCTTTCCCCAGTACGACGCGATGCAGCGCCGCTACGAGGCGCGTCGGGCCGCCGCCGACCGGGAGCCCTTCCTGTCGCTGCACGCCAAGTCGCTCGTGGTGGACGACCGCGTGGCGTTCATCGGCTCCTACAACCTCGACCCGCGCTCCGAGGCGCTCAACACCGAGGCCGGCCTGCTGGTGGAGGACGCCGCCTTTGCCCGGACGCTGCGCGAGGAGATCGACCGCGACATGCGTCCGGAGAACAGCTGGGTGATCGCGCGGCGCCGCCTGCCGCTGCGCCTGGATGTGGTGAACGGGCTGGTGGACGGCGTGCTCTCGCTCAGCCCGCTCGACCTCTGGCCGATCCAGAATACCTCGAGCTTCGAGCTGAAAGCGGGGCTGGACGAGGTGCCGTCCGATGACCCCGCCTTCTACGAGCGTTACAAGGAAGCCGGTTCGTTCCCCGGCGCCGAGGCGCCGCTTTCGAACAAGGAAATCCTGACCCGCCTCTACAAGGCGGTCGGCACGCCGATCACGCCGGTGCTGTGAGACGAAAGAATCGCCGGCCCGAGCGATTCCGAAGAGGAGGCAGGACTACCAGTCCTGCAGGGCGTGTACGAGGCGAAGCCTGATCCGCTGGTAGTCTATTAAACTACCAACGGATTGAGGGAATCCGGTAGTCTAATAGACTACCAACGGGACGGGGTATTACGGCTGCGCCTTGCCAGTGAGCGTGACGGGCTTGTTGCTGGCGGGGCCGACGTTGAACTCGCGCTCGAGCGTGACGGTGTCGCCGGCAAACTTGAGGTGGAACGTCTCGAGGAACGGCTGGCCGAGCTGGGCGAGGGCGACGGTGAAGGTGTCGTCGCTCGTCCACGCGCCGGCGGCGGCCACCGGGGGCGTGCCGTTGCGGCTGATCAGGAACGCGCCTTTCTTCCATTCGCCGCGGCCGGCGGCGACGGACTGGTCCTGGTCATAACGGCGGGCCTTGAGCGTGACCGTGCCGTCGGCGGCGACGTCGAGCGCCACGGAGTCGAGGTTGAGGTCGTTCTTCTCGAAGGTGAACTTGCGGCCGGAGACCTTCGCGGCGAGCGGCGAGGTGGCGGCGCCGGCGGGCAGCGGCAGCGAGAGATGGGCGAGGCGGTCCTTCAGCGCGGCTTGCGCGGCGGCATTTTCCGGGATCGCGGCGGGGCGCAGCTCGGGCAGCAGTTTGGACCAGAGCAGCTTCATGACGCCACGGGTGTCCTTGGTGCCGCCGGTGATGGCGACCACGCAGTCGTACTGCGGCATCACGATGCAGAACTGGCCGAACGCGCCGTCGGCGCGGTAGAAGCCGGGCACGCAGCGCCAGAACTGGAAGCCATAGCCCTGGTCCCAGTCGCCGTCAGGATCGCTGCCGTTCGACGCCTGGCGCGAGGTGGCGAGGTCGATCCAGTCGGCCGGGACGAGGCGGCGGCCCTGCCACTCGCCGCGCTGCAGGAGCAGCTGGCCGAACTTGGCGATGTCCTCGGTGCGGATGTGCAGGCCGGACGCGCCGTGGTTGTAGCCCTGCGCGCTGAGGTCCCAGTCCGGCGTCGGGATGCCGAGCGGCTCGAAGATGCGCGGCAGGAGGTAGTCGCGCGCGGTCTGGCCGGTGACCTTGGTCACCGTGGCCGAGAGCATGTAGGAGGCGGGGGAATTGTAGTAGAAGAGCGTGCCGGGCTTCTGCGGCACGGGAGTCGCGAAGAACTTCTTCGTCGCGTCGGGCTTGCCCATCAGGCCGTCGTTGAGCTTGTCGACGTCCTCCTTCACCTGGCCGGTGGACATCATGAGCAGGTCGCGCAGGCGCATGTTTTTCACGTTGGCATCGGCGTCGGCGGGAACGTCCTCGGGGAAGAACGAGGCGAGCTTGTCGTGGATGTTGAGTTTTCCTTCGCTCTGCAGCAGGCCGATGGCGGTCGAGGTGAAGCTCTTGCTCAGCGAGAAAAGCATGTGCGGCTCGGACGCGGCGTAGGGCGCCCACCAGCCCTCGGCGATGACCTTGCCGTGGCGCACGATCATGAGGCCGTGCATGCCGTACTTCTTCGCGTCCTGCTCGTCGATGATCGCCTGGAGGGCGGCGGACGAGACGCCCTGCGACTCGGGCGTGGCACGCGGCAGGGGATCGGTGGGCTTGGGGGCCTCGGCGGCGGCGAGGGCGCGGGCGGACAGAAACAAGGCGGCGGCGAGCGCGCCGAGACGGGGCAGGGAGGCGGGTTTCATACGGGGTACGGACATCGCTAGCCGGCTCACTTCCGAAAGCAAATGGCCGGTCAATCACACCATAGCGCAGGGCGTTGGCAGCGGGTTCGCTTCAACGGGCGCTTCGAAGATGGAGCCCGACCTCCGGCCGTCGCCAAGGCTATGGCCGGCAGGCCGGGCGGGCTTTGCCCTAGCGTCAGTCCATCAACCTGCCCGGAGGTCAGGTTCCACCCCGCCGATCCGCTGTTGGCTGCAGGGAATGCGATTTATTCCACGAGGTTCCGCTCGATCCGGCGGTCGGGAATAAGCCAGATGACGGCGGTGCTGAAGTAGAGGACGATCGCCAGCCAGGGCAACCAGCAGGCGGCGGCGATGCCCAGGGCGTAGAGCACGACGGAGATGACGCCCTTGGTGTCGGAACCGATCGCCTTGCGGAGCACCGAGTCCTGCTCGTGGCAGGCGAGCAGGCAGCGCACGAGGATCGAGTAGGCGATGGCCGCCATGATCAGCACGCCGCCGTAGAGGGCGACGGTCACCGGCGCGAAATGGTTCTCGCCCATCCAGCCGGTCACGAACGGGAACAGCGAGAGCCAGAACAGCAGGTGCAGGTTGGCCCAGAGCACGCCGCCCTTCACGTGCTTCACCGCCTGGAAAAGATGGTGGTGGTTGTTCCAGTAGATGCCGACGTAGGCGTAGCTCAGCACGTAGCTGAGGAAGACCGGCCAGAGCGGCAGCAGCTCGTGCAGGTCGGTGCCGTGCGGCACCTTCATTTCGAGCACCATGATCGTGATGATGATGGCGATGACCCCGTCGCTGAACGCCTCGATCCGTCCCTTGTGCATGGCCGGAGCAGGGCAGGGAGGCGAGGGGCAGGCAATACGGGAGTGGGCGATTGTGGCCAGGATTTGAAGAAATCACTGCGTCAGACTCACCGGAACAATGTGATACTCCCTCACCGTCATCCTGAGCGCAGCGAAGGATCCAAGCGGGTGGCGATCGTCCGTCCTTTCCCTTGGATCCTTCGCTGCGCTCAGGATGACGGTACCGGAGGATCGGGGATTGGGTGTAACTTCGCGCCCTCGGGTTAGCGCGTGTAACATGGGCGTCATTCCCTTTTTTCCGTCCGGAAATCCGTTTGCGCCGCACCGCCGCTTTCGTACCCTCCGGGCATGAGTGATTTTGCTCCCGCGGCCGAAGTCGCCGCCACGCGCGAGGCCCTTGCGCGCCTCAAGGCCAACATGCGCCAGACCATCAAGGGCAAGGACGAGGTGATCGACCAGACGCTGGTCTGCCTCCTCGCCAACGGCCACCTGCTGATCGAAGACCTGCCGGGCGTGGGCAAGACCACGCTCGCCTACGCGCTGGCCCGCTCGATGGACTGCGCGTTCTCCCGCATCCAGTTCACGAGCGACCTGCTGCCGACCGACGTGACGGGCGTGTCGATCTACGACGAGACGCTCAAGGAATTCGTGTTCAAGCCCGGCCCGGTGTTCGCGAGCGTCGTGCTGGCGGACGAGATCAACCGCGCCACGCCGAAGACGCAGTCCGCGCTGCTCGAGGTCATGGACCGCGGCAAGATCACGGTCGACGGCGAGGCGCACGCGGTCGGCGTGCCGTTCATGGTCGTCGCCACACAGAACCCGGTCGACTACGAGGGCACGTTTCCGCTGCCCGAGAGCCAGATGGACCGCTTCCTCATGCGGCTGCAGATGGGCTACCCGCAGCCGGGCGACGAGCTCGAAATCCTGCGCTCCGCCAAGGCCGGCTACGATGCCATCGCGCTCAACCCGGTGGTCACGCGCTCCGACATCCTCAAGATGCAGACGCTGGCCGGGAAGGTTTTCGTCGAGGACAGCGTGCTCGACTACGTGCTCAAGATCGTCACCGCCACGCGCACCGAGACGGAGTTCAAGGCCGGCGCGTCCGTGCGCGGCGGCCTCGCGCTCCGCACCGCGGCGCAGGCCCGCGCGCTGGTCCACGGCCGCGATTTCGTCGTCCCCGAGGACATCCAGGAAATGGCCGGCCCCGTGCTGGCCCACCGCCTGTCGCTCGCGCGCCAGACGTCCGACGCCCTCGAGGAACGCCGCACGGTGCTCGCCGCGCTGAAGCGGATCGTGGCGGCCATTCCGGTGCCGGAATGAGCAAGTGCCAAGTAACAGGTATCAAGTATCAAGTGCCGAGACCATGAGCCACGCGCGAAGCATCGGCGCAGTTTGGTTCAATCTTGGTACTTGTTACTTGAGACTTCCTACTTGGCGGCGCGAAACATGAACATCGCAACGAATATGGCGCCTACGAGCGCCGGCTGGGACGGCCCCGGCGCGCCGGACCTGCCGCGCAAGTTCAACTGGCGCCGCCTGGTCTGGACGCTGGTGTTTCCCAAGCGCCGCCACCGCATCGCGCTGACCATCCCGGGCCTGTTCCTGATGGCGCTGGCGATGGGCATCGGCACCGCCGCGTACAACACCGCCAGCAACATCCTGTTCATCACGCTCTCGCTGCTGCTCGCGTGCCTGCTGCTGAGCGGCCTGCTGTCGTGGTTCAATTTCATGGGCATGTCGTGGCGCATGCGCCCGCCGGGGGTGTGGCGCGCGGGACACGAGACGCTCGTCACCATCGAGGCCATCAACCGCAAGCGCTGGCTGCCCACCTACAGCCTGTGGTTCGAGCTGGCGTCGCAGCCGAAGCACATCCCCGATCCGGACACCGGCGGAAAGGAAATGAAGATCCGCGAGATCCTGGCCGCCGCCGAGAAGCACGTCACCCGCGGCAAGGTTTACCTGCGCGACCGCATCGAGCCCGGCGGAACCGTTGCGCTCGACTGGGGGATCAAGCCGTCGCGCCGCGGCGAAGCGCTCGTCGAGCTGGCCGCCGTCGGCTCGCTGTTTCCCTTCGGCTTCCTGCAAAAGAGCCTCGGCACCTCCGTGTCCCACCCGGTGCTCGTCTGGCCCGCCCAGGTCGAGTACCAGTGGATCGGCGCCGTGGCGGCGCACGCCGGCACCTCGTGCCGGCGCACGTCGCGCGTCGGCACCGGCGACGACCTGCTGGCGCTGCGCAAGTACGAGCTCGGCGACTCGCACCGCCTCATCCACTGGAAGGCCAGCGCCCGGCTCGGCCAGCTGATGATCCGCCAGTTCGCCGCGGAGACGCACGAGGGCTACGTGCTGCGGCTGGACAGCGCCGCGGCGATCTGGACCCGCCCCGCGCAGTTCGAGCTGGTGTGCAGCCTTGCGGGCACGCTGGCCGAGGATCTTTACGCCGCCGGCCGCCTGCGCGGCATCGTGCTCGACGACGGCTCGTTCCTCGAGACGCGCCGCCTGCGCGACCTCGAGGCCTGGCTGGATGTTTTGGCCCGGCTGGAATTGCCAGCAACTGGAGACGGGGTGCCCTCACCCCGCGGAGCATCGGTGCGGGGTGAGGGCACCCCGCCGCCAAAAATCAGCAACCCCCTCCCCTTCGCGCCCGAGGGGGCGCGAGGGGTCGCCGCCTATGTCA
>JBEHYX010000097.1:0-14934 GCA_048497945.1 Verrucomicrobiota bacterium
CCATCATCCGCCACGGGCACAACGGCCTCCTCCTGCCGCTGAACGCCCTGCCGTCCGACTACGCCGACGCCATCGTCGACGTCTTCTCCGACGCCGCCCGCTACCGCGACATGGCGCGCCGCGCCTTCACGGAGTTCGAACAGCGGCTGAACTGGAAGACGTTCACCCGCCGTTTCCTCGAAATGGCCGGGGAACGCGTCGCCGCCCGCACCCGACCCGCCGCCTGATGCATCCCGACCTGCCATCCCCGCTGCCCTGGCCGGGCGCCATCCGGACGGATGCCCCGGCGCCGGCTGCCGCCGGGTTCCGGACATCGTCGTTCGTCGCCCTCGCCGCGGGCCTGCTCACGCCGTTCATCGTCTCGCTGGTCGGCGAGCTGCCGCTGGGCGAGCTGGTGCTGCTGGCGGTCGCCGCGTGGGCCGGCCTGTGCGCGATCGTGCACCGCGAGGCGCCCGGCCCGCTCTTTGCGCAGCGCTACCTGTATGTGCTGCTCGCGTGCGAGGCGCTCGCGCTGGTCGCCTACATGCTTTCCGACTTCTACCGCCACAGCGCGCCGCGCGACATGGCGCGCGGCTGGGTGCGCCTGATCCTGCTCGGCATCGACGTCGTCGCCCTGGCCTACCTGCTCGGCCGCTCCCGCCACAACTTCCTGTGGTTCATCGCCGGCCAGCTCGCCGGCGAGGTGGCGAACACCGCGCTGTTCGGCGCGCTCTTCGGCGACGCCTGGAAATTCGGCTACGGCATCCCGACGACGTACGCCGTGCTGCTGCTCGCCGCGCTCGCCGGGCCGGTCGCCGTGCTGCTGGCCGCCGCCGCGCTCGGCGCGCTGCACTTCGCGCTGGATTTCCGCAGCGTCGGCGCGCTCTGCCTGCTCGTCGCCGGCGCCACCGGCCTGCAGCTGCTGCCCCGCCGCCTGCGGCTCTGGGCCCTGCCGTGTTCCGTGCTCGCGACCGCCGTCAT
This sequence comes from Verrucomicrobiota bacterium, assembly GCA_048497945.1. Classification (GTDB taxonomy): domain Bacteria; phylum Verrucomicrobiota; class Verrucomicrobiia; order Opitutales; family Opitutaceae; genus Lacunisphaera. The sequence continues at coordinate 961 of JBEHYX010000097.1, forward strand.
CGCCACCGCGCTGTTCGCCCATATGCGCTCGGGCGACGAGATGGAGCACCGCGCCAGCCGCTCCGACGTGGAGCGTTCCTCGATGATCCAGGCGGCCAGCGAGGCGTTCCTCGCCTCGCCGCTCATCGGCAGCGGCTCGTGGTTCAGCAACACCGACGTCTACGAGAACTTCGCCCAGATCCGCGCCGACCGGGCGAAGGAGGCGGGCATCGGCGGCTTTGCCGGCCCGAACGAGGAGATCGAGGGCGTCGGCCTGCATTCGCAGGTCCTCGTGACCCTCGCGGAAGGCGGGATCTTCGGCGCCAGCTTCTTCCTCGTGTACGGCTGCGGCCTCGCGTGGGCGCTCTGGAACCAGGTGATGGTCGTGGACTGGAACCGGGCGCGGCCCGTGCGGGTGTTCCAGCTGGTCCTCGCCTCGTGGCACCTGTTCATGAGCCCGTTCTCCGGGCCGCACCGCGTCTACATCGCGCTCGCCGCCGGACTCGTCCTGCTCGTGCAGCAGGAGCGCAACCAGGGGGAGTCCGCATGAAGGCCGTCGCACCCGTCCCGCCCGCTCCCGCCACCGGCGCGCCGCTCCGCCGCGGACTGCCGCGGCGCTTCGTCACGTTCTTCGCGACCTCGCTGGCGTCGCGCGCCGTCGGCATCAGCTGCCAGCTGCTGCAGGTGCCGCTCGTGGTCACCACGCTCGGCAGCGAGGCGTTCGGCCTGTGGATGACGCTGACCAGCATCACCAACCTGATGCAGTTCGCCGACCTCGGCCTGGGCATCGGGCTCCAGAACCGGCTCACGGAAAAATTCACGCGCGGGGAACTCGCCGACGCCCGCGCGCAGTTCGGCAGCGTGTTCGCCTTCCTCGCCCTCGTCGGGCTCGGGCTGGGCGGCCTGCTCACCGGGGTGATCCTCGCGCTGAACCTGCCGCAGTTGTTCCACCTCCGCGACCCCGTGACGATCGCCGAGGCACCCGCCGCCGCGCTCGCCCTCGGCTGGGTGTTCTGCCTCGGGTTTCCCGCCGGGCTCGCGCAGCGGCTGGCCTTTGCCCGGCACGAGGGCTGGATGTTCAACGTCGCCCAGGCCCTCGGCAGCATCGCCGCGCTCGCCGTGGTCGCGTGGGGCGCGCACGCGCACTGGCACCTCGGCCTGCTGGTCGTCTCGGCGCAGGGCATGCTCCTGCTCGCCAACGCGATCCTGCTCGCCACCCAGCTGGTCCAGCTCGGCTGGCTGCCGCGGCTGTTTTCTTCCGTGCACTTCGCCTCCGTGCGCGAGCTGCTCGGCGTGGGCGCCTACTTCAGCGTGCAGCAGATCGTCAGCACGGTGATGTTCTCCCTCCCGCAGGTGATCATCTCGGCGTCGCTCGGCGCGGCCGCGGTCACGCCGTACAACCTCGTGCAGCGGCTCTTCAACCTGTTCGCCATCGTGCAGAACGCCTTCCTGCTGCCGCTCTGGCCGGCCTACGCCGAGGCCCGCACCCGCGGCGAGTTCGGCTGGATGCGCCGCGCGCTGCGCCACTCGGTCAACGCCACGCTCTTCGGCTGCATCATGCCGCTCATGATCTGCGCCTGCTTCGCGCCGCAGATCATCCGGCTGTGGGTCGGCAACGGCAGCGTGCTGCCGGACTACCTGCTCGTCGGCGGGCTCTGCCTGCTCAACAGCCTGACGTTCCTCCAGCAACCCTGCCTCTACCTGCTGGTCGCCGTGTCGGAGGTCAAGTACTGCGCCTACTACAGCGCCGCCGGCGCCATCGCGGGCACGGTGCTGATGTTCGCCCTCGTGCACCGCTTCGGCGTGCCGGGCGTCGTGCTCGGGCTCCTCGCCGGCTACGTGCCGTTCACGCTCTTCGGTTACTTCTTCGAAACCCGCCGCTACCTGCGCCGGGCCGCGCCGCCCGCGGAACCCCAACCCGTTCCCGCCACATGAACGCCGATGCCAAAACGCTCGTGACCTGGACCGACGAGCCGCGCCTCAAGGGCGCGGCCTGGGCCGCCGCCAACTTCCGCCGCGTCGCCCGCCAGGTGTGGGTCCACGCCTTCGGCTCCTTCATCAGCCTGCTCGGCTCGCTCAGCACGCCGGGCATGAAGCCCGCGTGCCGGCTGCAGGCGTGGGCGCTCCGGCGCATGGGCGTCACCTGCCCGTCCAACGAGGTCTGGATCGGGCCGCACGTCTATTTCGACTACCCGCGGAACCTCGTGCTCGGCCGCCGCATCACCATCGGCCCGGAGTCCCGCCTCACGGCGCGCAGCCCGATCGTGATCGGGGACGACTTTCTCGCCGCGCCGGGGCTGATGATCAACACCGGCACGCACGACGCCGTGACCCTGGTGCCGCAATCGCGGCCGGTCACGATCGGCGCGGGTGTGTGGTGCGGCGCGCGCGTCACCATCGGCGCGGGCGCCACCGTGGGCGAAGGCGCCGTGATCGGCGCCGGCTCGGTCGTGCTCAAGGATCTTCCGCCGCGGCACCTCGCCTTCGGTGTTCCCTGCAAACCCCAGCGTCCCCTGCCGGAGCGCTCCACCGCCCGGCAGTGGTCGAACTTTCGTTCATCCCCTCCGGAGGGTTTGCCATGAGCACGTACCCCTCCCTCCCGCTCGCCGCGTGGCGGCCCGCGCTCGCCGCGGCCGCCCTGCTCCTGCTCGCCGCGCCGGCGCAAGCCGATCGCGCGGTCTTCCGCTTCGGCGCGCAGGCCCATTTCGGCCAGGGCTGGAGCCTGGGCGTCCTGCCACGGCTTTCGGGCGGCGGCATCACCGAGCTCCGCGACGAACTCTACTGGCAGGTCGTCGAGCCGGCCCCCGGCAGCTTCAGCTTTCCGGCGAACTACGACAACTACATGGCCGCGCTGCGCAGCGCCGGCATCGAGCCGCTCATCACGCTGAGCTTCGAGAACCTGGCCTACGACGACGGCCAGACCCCGTACACGCCGTCGGGCCTCGCCGGCTACGCCCGCTATGCGACCGAGGTGCTCCGGCGCTACGGCGACCAGGTGCCGGCCGTCGAAATCTGGAACGAGTACAACGGCTCGTTCGCCAAGGGCCCGGCCACGGCGGACCGCGCCGGCAACTACCTCAAGATGCTCCAGGCCGCCTATCCGGCGGTCAAATCCACGCGCCGGGATGCCCTCGTCGTCGGCGGCGCCACCGCCGGCGTGCCGCTGCCCTACTTTGAAAAGCTCTTCGCCGCGGGCGCGCTCAACTCCCTCGACGTCATCTCCGTCCATCCCTACCGCACCGCGTCGCCGCCCGAGGGCATCGAGGTGCAGATCGCCGCGCTCCAGGCGCTCATGGCCAAGTATGGCCCGGTGAAACCGGTCTGGGTGACCGAGCTCGGCTGGCCGCTCCACGCCTCCCAAGCCGCCGGCGACCTCGCCATCGACGAGACCGTGCAGGCGCAGTTCCTCGTCCGCTCGTTCGTCCTGCTCGCCTCCGCTGGCGTGCCGCGCGTGTACTGGTACGTGGCGCGCGATGAGAACGCCCACCCCGGCATGGGCCTCGTGCAGAACAACGCGGCGTTCACGGGGCGCAAGGCCCTGACGGCGCTCAAGGTCCTCAACGCCCAGCTGCGCGATGCGACCTTCAGCGGCCGGGAGAAGACCAATCCCGGCGTTTACTCGCTGAAGTTCACCACGCCGGACTACCGCGAACTGCGCGTGCTCTGGGCCACCTCGCCGGTCACCGTGCCCGTTCCGGATGGCACCACGATCACCGGCATGCTCGGCGAGTCGCTCGTCGCCAGCGGCAGCGTCGCGCTCGGCGAATCGCCCGTATATGTCACCGGACCCCTGCCCGCGCTGCCCGGCGCGCAAACCGCCGGGGCCGCCCTGACCAGCGCCGCCCTCGCCGACTCCACCGCGGCGTTCTCGCTCCAGCAGGGCCAGTTCGGCTGGCAGTACGGCTACTTCATCGGCGACAGCACCACCTTCGCCCCGCTTGCGACCCAGCGCGTCACCGACTGGAAGGAGGAATGGGGCGACCGCTTCGTCGCCATCTCCATCACCAATGTGGACCAGCACCCGAGCAGGAGCGGCGCGCAACCGGTGTCGGCGGTTCGCCGCTGGACCAGCGCGGTCGACGGTTCGGTGCGCGTCAACGCGCGCTTCAAGGTCGGCCTGAAGGGCGACGGCGTCCGCGCCCGCGTGCTCGCCGACGGCCAGGTGGTCCAGTCCGCCGTCCTTTCCACCGGCACTTCCATCGCCGCCAATTTCAACCTCACGCGCTACGTCCGCCCGGGCTCCACGCTCGACTTCGCCGTCGATCCGGGGCCGGGCGGCAGCATCGATTTCGATGCGACACAGGTCGCGGTAACCATCGAGCGCGCCGACTGATGAAATCCCCGCTTCCATTCTCATCCTCCGCGGGCCCGGTGGCCGGGCGCCGCTGGTTCCTTGCCGCCGCGCTGGCCGCGGGCCTGGGGCTGGGCGGTTGCGGCGGCGACGACCCGGAACCCGCCGCAACCGGCAATCCCTCCAGCCCGTCCACCCCCACGACGCCCACCGATCCCGGCACGCCGGCGCCGGCGAAACCCGTGTACTTCTTCGGCGCCCAGACCCATTTCGGCCAGGGCTGGAACGTGAACCTCGTGCCCCGCATCACCGCCGGCGGCATCGCGGACGTGCGCGACGAGCTCTATTGGGAACTCGTGGAGCCGTCGGCCGGGCAGTTCACGTTCCCCGCCATGTACGAGAACTACATGGCCGCGCTCGACTCCGCGGGCATCGAGCCGCTGATCACGCTCAGCTTCGAAAATCCGAACTACGACAGCGGCCACACGCCGTACACCCAGGCCGGGTTCGACGGCTACGCGCGCTACGCCACGCAGGTGCTCAAGCACTACGGCGGCCAGGTCGCCGCCGTCGAGATCTGGAACGAATACAACGCGACCTTTGCCGAGGGCCCGGCCACGGCCGACCGCGCCGGCAACTACCTCAAGATGCTGAGAACCGCCTACGCCGCCATCAAGGCCGAGCGGCCCGACGTGACCGTCGTCGGCGGCGCCACCGCCGGCGTGCCGCTGCCCTACTTCGAAAAGCTCTTCGCCGCCGGCGCGCTCAACTATCTCGATGTCGTCTCCGTCCATCCCTACCGCAGCTCCTCGCCGCCGGAGGGATTGGAGGTCCAGATCGCCACGCTGCAGGCGCTCATGGCGAAGTACGGCGCGGTGAAGCCGGTCTGGGTCACCGAAATGGGCTGGCCGCTGCACGATTCGCAGGCCCCGGGCGACCTGGCCATCGACGAAACCGTCCAGGCGCAGTTCCTCGTGCGGGCCTTCGCGCTCTTCGCCTCCGCCGGCGTGCCGCGGGCGTACTGGTACGAGATGCGCGACGACAGCGCCGACCCGCCGATGGGGCTCGTGCTGAACAACAGCGGCTACACCGCGCGCCAGGCCCATGCGGCCATCAAGACGCTGAACGCCCAGCTCCGCACCGCACGCTTCGCCGCGCGGGAGCAGACCGCGGCCAATGTCTATTCGCTGCGCTTCACCGCCGCGAACGGGCGCGAGCTGCGCGTGCTGTGGTCGCTGGCGCCGCTCTCCGTGTCCATTCCCTCCGGCACCACCGTCACGGACCTGGCGGGCAACGCGGTCTCGACCTCCTCCGGCTCGCTCGCCGTGAGCGCCTCGCCGGTCTACGTCAGCGGCCCGCTGCCGGGACTCGCCGGCGCCGCCACCGCGCGGCCGGTCACGGCGGTCGCGGATTCCGCCACCGGGTTCTCTCTCCAGCAGGGCAACTTCGGCTGGAACTACGGCTATTTCCTCGGCGCCGGCACCACGTTCGTGCCGCTGACGCAGACGCGCATCACCGACTGGAAGGAGGAGTGGATTTCGAGCTACGCCTCGCTCTCCATCACCGAGACGGATCAACACCCCAGCGTCAGCGGTGGGCAAGCCGTCTCCGTGGTGCGCCGCTGGGTCAGCAACGTCGACGGCACCGTGCAGGTGACCGCGCGCTTCAAGGTCGGCCTGCAGGGCGACGGCGTGCGCGTGCGCGTGCTCGCCGACGGCCAGGTGCTCCAGTCGGCCACGCTTTCGCGCGGCACCTCCATCGCCGCCGATTTCACCTTCAACGTGCCGGTCCGCACCGGCACCGCCCTCGACTTCGCCGTCGATCCGGGCGCCGCCCTCAACCTCGACTTCGACGCCACCCAGGTGTCGGTCGCCATCGAACGCGCCAACTGATGCAAACCTCGCCCACCTACCTCCTCGTCATCACGCCCACGCTCGGCGATTCGCCCTATCTCGACGCCACCGTCGCCTCGGTGTGCGCGCTGCCGTTCCCCGTCGTCCACATGCTCTCCGTGCCCGCGCCGCGCGTCGCCGAGTTACAGCGCCGGTACCCGCACGCCCGCGTCGTGCCCGACGCCGGCCGCGCCGGCGCCATCTACGGCGCGTTGAACGCCGCGCTCGACCAGGCGCCGGAGCGCTGGGAGTGGTTCACCTACATCAACGACGACGACCTCCTGCTCCCGGGGTTCGCCGCGGTGGCCCGGCGGCACTTCGCCATGGGCGCGCGCGCCGCGCCGGTGGCCTACGGCGACGTCGAGCTGATCGATGCAACGGGACGGCGCGCCGGCGTGATCACCGTGACGCCCGACCCGCGCTGGATCCCGGCGCTGCTGCAGGGCGGCATCAGCCCGCTCATGCAACAGGGCATGCTCTTCCGGCGCGACTGCGTCACGCGGCTGCACCACTTCGACCTGCGCTACCGCCTCTGCGCCGACCTCGACTTCTGGCTGCGCGCCTGCGCCGCCGGCGAGCGCTTCCGCTACTACCACACCCCGGTCGGCCAGTTCCGCCTGCGCGGCGGCCAGCTCTCCGGCAACACCGCGCTCACCGAGCGGGAGCAGGAGGACATCGTGCACCGGCTGTTCCCGGTGCCCGTGCCCGCGTGGCGCCGCCGGACGGCCGTGTGGCGCTACCGCCTCTACAACCTGCCTCGCTACGCGACCCGCATCCTGTCGCGCGGGCTCGTCACCAGCTACACCGTGCTGCAGGAGGCCGGCTGAACCCATGACCTCCGACATCATCATCCTCGACGACTACGCTTCCACCGCCGGCGGCTCCAGCAGCGTGGCCATCGCCTCCGCGCTCGGGCTGGCGGCGCGGGGGTTTCCCGTGACCTATTTCTCGTGCGTCGGCCCGGTGGCGCCGCGGCTCCGGGACGTGCCCGGGCTGGAAGTCGTCTGCCTCGACCAGCCGGAGCTCGCCCGCGACCCGCACCGCGTCCGCGCGTTCTTCTCGGGCCTGCGCAACCCGCGCGCGGTGGAGGGCATCCGCCGTCTGCTCGCGGGCCGCGACCCGCGGCGCACCCTGGTGCACGTCCACACCTGGATGAAGGCGCTGTCGCCCTTCGCGCTGCAGAGCGTGGTGGCGCGCGATTTCCCGCTCGTCGTGACGCTGCACGACTACTTCATCGCCTGCCCCAACGGCGGGTTCTTCGACTACGCGAAGGGCCGGATCTGCCACCGCCGCCCGCTTTCGCTCTCCTGCCTCGGCTGCAATTGCGACCGGCGCAACTACGCCCAGAAGCTCTGGCGCTCCGCGCGCACCGCGCTGCAGAACCACTGGCTCGGCCTGCCGGGGCGCGTGACCCGTTACGTCGCGGTGTCGGACTTCAGCGCCGACATCCTGCGGCCGCACCTGCCGCCCGGCAGCGCGATGTCGGTGCTGCGCAACCCGGTCGACTGCGTCGACGAGGGCCCGGCGGACGTCGCCGCGAACCGGCCGTTCGTCTTCGTCGGCCGGCTCGTGCCGGAAAAGGGCGTGCGGCTCTTCGCCGAGGCGGTGGCCGCCGCGCAGGTGCCCGCCGTGTTCGTCGGCGACGGCGAAATGCTCCCCGAGCTGCACCGCCTCTGCCCGCAGGCGCGCTTCACCGGCTGGCTCGATCCCGTGGCCATCCGCGCCGAACTCCGGCGCGCCCGCGCCCTCGTGCTGCCGTCGCTCTGGTACGAGACGCTCGGCCTCGTCGCCATCGAGGCCGCCGCCGCCGGGGTGCCCGCGATCGTGTCCGACGGCTGCGCCGCCACCGACTACATCCGCCACGGCGAAAACGGCCTCCACTTCACCCATGGCGCGGCGCCCGCGCTGGCCGCCGCGCTGCAAACGCTGGCCGGGGACGACCTCCTCGCCGCCCGGCTCGGGACCGCGGCCTACCGCTGGTACTGGGACAATCCCTGGACCGCCGCGCGGCACGTCGCCGGCCTGCTGGAAATCTACCGGTCGCTCGAAAACGAGCCGGCCCAACCCACGGAGAACGTCGCATGAAAGTACTACTCGTGTCCGAACCCGGAGTGGACGGTGTGTTCCGCTTCGTCGAGGCGCTGGCCCATTACCTCGCCGACCATGGCGTGGAGATCCACTACGCCTATTCCGACCGGCGCGGCAGCGACCGCCTGCAGGCCCTGGTGGATTTCGTCCGCCGGCGCGGCGGCGAGACGTTCAACCTCGCGACCGGCAGCCTGCCCGCGCTGGCGGACATCGCGGCCTTCAACGGCCTGCGCGCCCTCGTGCGGCGGGTGCAGCCCGACGTCATCCACAGCCACAGCTCGAAGGCGGGCGTCCTCGCGCGCGGCCTGATGCTGTGCGGCAGCCGCATCCCGCAGATCTACCAGCCGCACGCCTACTCGGGCATGCGTCCGCAGAAGCGGATCATGCGCTTCCTCTACGACAGCATCGAGCGCATCATGGGGCACTGCGGCATCACGCTGAACATTTCCGCCGACGAATACGCCTACGCGCTCGGCGCCCTGCACCTGCCGGTCGGGCGGGCGGAATGGGTGGCCAACGGCATCGACACGGCGCATTTCCACCCGCCGACGGCCTCGGACAAGATCGCGCTGCGGCGCCGTCTCGGCCTGCCGGTCGCGGCCAAGATCCTCGGCACCATGGGCCGCGCCGCCGCCCAGAAGGACCCGCTCACCACCTACCGGGCCTTCGCCGCCGCGGCGGCCGGCGACCCCCACCTCGTGCTGTTCCACGTCGGCAAGGGCGAGCTCGACCCCGAACTCGACCGCTTCATCGCCGAGCATCACCTCGGGCAGAAGATCTTCCGGCTGCCCTACCTCTCGACGCCGGTGGACTTCTACCAGGTCATCGACGGCTTCATCCTGACTTCGCTCTACGAGGGCATGTCCCTCGCGGTGCTCGAGGCGATGGCGTGCGACCTGCCGCTCATCGTCAGCCGGGCGCCGGGCAACCGCGACCTCGTCAAGCTCCCGCTCAGCCACCTCTGGACCGCGCCCATCGGCGACGTCGAGGCCTTCGCGCAGGCCATCCGCGAGTGGAACGCCGGGCGGCCGGAGCCCTCCACCAACCGCACCTGCGCCGAGTGGCACTTCGACAGCAAGCAGACCTTCCGCAACATCGTCTCCCTCTACGACCGCCTCCAGCGCGCCCACCTGCGCCAGCACCCGCCGACCGAAGAGGCACTACCTGCGCCAACCCCGATACGTTCACGCTCCACCGAGGCCACCACCTAGATCGAGCGATACTTTGACCACGGATTGCACGGATGGGTACGGATGGAGCCTTATCGGATCACGCGTTTCCAGCGGAGATCCGCATGTTTGAAATTCAGGAGCAAAGCCAGACGGAGTTGGGTGATCGCCAGATAACCGGTCATCTGCGCGACATGGGTGACGGTGAAATTCTCGACCACCTTCGGGTCGACAATCACCGCATCGTTAACAATCAGGTCTGGAACCAGGGTATCGACCAGCACGCCTTGATACCGAACATCGAAGCGCTGCTGCTGGTCAATCTTCAGGCCGCACCTGCCGAGTTCGATCACCAAGGCGTTTTCGTAAGCCTTCTCATCAAGCCCCGGCTTCAACTCGTTGAGCACTGTCATGGCAGCGCCGATGATGCGCCCACTCAAGTCCTCGTGCAGTAATCTGGTTCCATTCATGCGACTGCCCTTATCCGCAACGGCGGACGCGCAGCCCGTGAACGAGGGAAAACACTGCAGAAGCGGCTGAAACTGGCGAGTGGAATCCAGCCCATCCGTACCTATCCGTGCAATCCGTGGTCAAAACCGCCACGACACCGCGCTCAGCCTTCGCTCACATCAGGCTCATCGGATCGACATCGAGTACCTGCGTGACATCGTCCGGCCAGTTGACCGTGGCCTGCAGGGCCACGAGCTTCGGCACCACCGGCGTGGCGCGGGTGCAGAAATACCAGACCTGGTAGCGGTATTCGTCCTTCACCTTCTCGATCGGGGACGGCGTCGGGCCGCGCACCTCGACCGCGTCGCCGAGTTGCTTCTGCACCTGCTTCACCCAGTGCTCGGCGAAAAACTTGATCTTCTCCGGGTTCGGCCCGCGGAAGACGTGGTGGATCAGGTGGCGGTACGGCGGGTACGCGAACTTCTTGCGCACATCCAGTTCCACCTCCGCGAAGCCGTCGAAGTCCGCGCGCTTCGCATACTGCACGGCGTCGGCCTTCGGCGTGAAGGTCTGCACCACCACCTCGCCGGCGCGGTCGCCGCGCCCGGCGCGGCCGGCCACCTGCACGAGCAGCTGGAAGGTGCGCTCGTTCGCGCGGAAATCCGGCACGTGCATCGAGAGGTCGGCGTCGACGAGGCCGACGAGCGTGACGTTCGGGAAATCCAGGCCCTTGCCGATCATCTGCGTGCCGATGAGCACGTCGATCCTGCCCGCGCGAAAGTCGCCGAGGATTTCGCGGAAGCGGTGCTTCTTCGACATGGTGTCGGTGTCCATCCGCTCCAAACGGGCGCGCGGCAGCACGCGCCGCACCGCTTCCTCGACGCGCTGCGTGCCGAGGCCGCGCCACCGGATGTCGGGCGCCGCGCAGGCCGGGCACACCGCCGGCGCGCCGCGCGCGTGTCCGCAGAGGTGGCACTTCAGCGTCTCGTCGGCCCGGTGGTAGGTCATCGCCACGCTGCAATGCGGGCACTGCTCGACGTGCCCGCACTTGCGGCATTGCATGCTCGACGAGTAGCCGCGGCGGTTGATGAAGAGGATCGTCTGCTCCCGGCGGGCGAAGCGCGCCTGCATGTGGTCGACCAGCAGCCGCGACAGCGTCACCAGCCCGCGCGACCGCATCACCTCGATGCGCATGTCGACGACGTGGAAGTCGGGCAGCTTCTTGTCGTCGACGCGCTTGGTCAGGACGTCGAGCCGGTACTTGCCGGCCTTCACGTTGGCGAACGACTCGAGCGACGGCGTCGCCGAGCCGAGCAGGCAGGTGGCGTGCGCGAGCTTGGCGCGGTAGACGGCCACGTCGCGGCCGTGGTAGCGCGGCGTCTCGTCCTGCTTGTAGGCGGGCTCGTGTTCCTCGTCGACGACGATGAGCCGCAGGTCGCGCACCGGCGCGAAGATCGCGGAGCGCGCCCCGACCACCACGCGGGCGCGGCCCGACGCCAGCGCCGTCCAGCCGTCGAGGCGCTCGCCTTCGCCGAGGTGGCTGTGCCAGACAACCGTCTGGTGGCCCGCCGCCTCGAAGCGCCCGCGCAGGCGCGCGACCGTCTGCGGCGTCAGCGCCACCTCGGGCACGAGGTAGATCGCGCTGCCGCCGGCCGCAAGCACCTGCTCGACGGCGCGGAGATAGACCTCGGTCTTGCCGGAGCCCGTGACGCCGTGCAGCAGGTGCACGGCGAATTTCTTCTTCTCGAGGCTGGCGCCGACTGAGCGCACGACGGCGGACTGCTCCTCGTTGAGCTGCGGCGGCAGCGAGGTGACGACCTCGCCGCCGGTCCAGTGGTCGGCGTAGGCCACGCGCTCGACGCGGCGCACCTCCTCGCGCACCAAGCCGCGCTTGGCCAGCGCGGTGACGACGGCGGCCGTGGCGCCGAGGCGCGACAGCACGAGCGCCTTCTTCACCGGGTGAAACTGCTGCTTCAGGAATTCGTAGGCCTTCGCCTGCTGCGGCGCCTTCCTGCGCAGCGCGGCGAGTTCGTCGGGCGTGAGCGCCCCGGCGGCAGCGAGATACTTTTCCTCCTTGAGCCGCGTGCCGTCGCGCACCGCGACCGGGATCATCGCCTCGAGCACGCCCTCCATGCGGGCCGCGTAGTAAGCGTGCATCCATTTCGCCAGCTGGAGCAGGTCGGGCGTCAGCGCGGGGAAATCCTGCAGCAGGCCGGCCACGTTCTTCAGCTTTTCGACCGGGACGTCGGCGATGACGTCCACCTCGAGCACCAAGGCCGGCTTGAGGCGGTTGAGGATCGGCACCTCGACCAGGGAGCCCGGCCGGATCGTGGCGCGGAGGTTCTCCGGCACCTTGTAGTGCAGGAGCTTGTCAAAACCGGCCAGGGGCTGGACGCCGACGATCATAGGTGTGAGTGAGAACGGCACTCCGGACGTGGCAATGCGTTTCCGGGGCCATTTGACCACGGATGGCACGGATCAAATACGGATGGCCCTGATACCCTGCAGTGTGATCGGCCGATCCGTGCCATCCGTTTCCATCCGGGCAATCCGTGGTCAAAAAACCGCTCGCTCACGGAAGAATTTGCTTTTGACACGCCCGAGGGCCCCCGCCGTCATTTCCGCAGTGAGTCACGACGCCGTCCGCGAAAAGTTCAAATCGTTCCTGGCCGAACAGGGCCATCGCGTCACCAACCAGCGCCTGGCGATCTTCGACGCCGCAATGGCCCAGACCGAGCACTTCACGGCCGAGCAACTGCTCGTCCACGCCAAGGCCATCGACGACTCCGTGTCGCGCGCCACGGTCTACCGCACCCTGCCGCTGATGACCGGCAGCCACGCGCTGCGCGAGGTCGACATCGGCACCGGCGAGAAATTCTACCTGCGCGTCACCGGCGGCAACAACCAGGTCGCCCAGGTGGTGTGCGCCGACTGCGACAAGATTTTCGAGATCAGCGCCCCATTCATGGAATGGTACGGCAGCACGGTTTCCATGAAGCTCGGCCTCAAGCCGGTCTCGCAGCGCCTGCAGGTCACCGCGCAGTGCATCGCCTTTCGCTCCACCGGCAGCTGCCCCAATCGCGTGGCCAAATAACCAAACGCCAGATGCCAGACGCCAGACAAAATTCAGTCCCGAGAAATTCCGCCCTTGGAATTTTGAAGTCTGGTTCAATTTATTTGGCGTTTGGCGGTTTGGCATTTGGGATTTCCTAAAGACATGGCCAAGACCACCAAGCCCGACCCGCAGTTCGAGATCGACTTCTTCGAGGCGATCCACCGCCGCTGCCCGGACTACACCGAGGTCGTCGGCCTGCTCGGCGGGCTCTACACCAAGGTCGGCCGCATCGCCGACGGCCTGAAGATGGACCGCAAGCTGGTGCGCCTCGAGCCCGACAACGCCACCGCACACTACAACCTGGCCTGCTCCCTCGCCCTCTGCAAAAAGCGTCCCGACGCCCTGAAGTCGCTCCGCAAGGCCGTCTCGCTCGGCTACAAGGACGTCGACTGGATGGTGCAGGATCCCGACCTCGAGATCCTGAAGAACGATCCCGAGTTCCGCTCGCTCCTGAGCCAGCTCAAGCCGGAGAGCTGAGCATTCGTCATCACTCATTGGCCAATCGTCATTGGCCATATCGAATCCGGACCCTGACGCCGCTAACGAAGAAATTACAGCGAGCGGCCAACCCGTCTCTTGACCCTGCGGGGCCCCAGTCTAATTTTTTTCACATGACCGCCACCGCATTTCTGGAATTGAAGCAACGGGCTTCAAGGCTGCCGGAGAAGAAGCGGCGCGAGCTTTCCGCCTTTCTGATCCGGCTGGGACAGCAACGAACCGACTGGAAGCGGGAAACCGCCCGTCGGCTGGATGCGATGGCGGCGGGCAGGAAGATAACCACGGCCGAACTGCGCAAGCAGTTGGGCCATGGCTGAAGGTTGCGCCTATCGCAGCCAACTCTCCCTGGAGGCCGCGGCCTTCCTGACCTCGTTTCCGCGGCGCAGGCCACGCCAGGTGCTCGATTTCGCCGAACGGATAGCACGAAATCCTTTCGCCTCCAGCGATTATCGGCTGCGCGACGACAAGGACCGGATGGTCGACAATCTTCTC
>JBEHYX010000098.1:0-14924 GCA_048497945.1 Verrucomicrobiota bacterium
CCGCCTTCCCGGCGTACGTCCAAACCGGCGGGATCAGCGATCCCGCCCTACAGTCCACCAAGCGGCTACAGTTCAATTTGAAATGCTCTAAGGAGTGCGGAGGGCGGGCGGCGGTTCATTCAGCACCGCCCAGAACACGCCCAGCTGGCTCACGGCGATGACGAATTGCTTGAAATCGACGGGCTTGACCACGTAGGCGTTCGCCCCGAGGGCATAGGCCGCCTGGAGATCGGGTTCCTCGCGGGACGAAGTGAGCATGACCACGGGGAGGTTTTTCAAACCCGGGTCGGCCTTCATCTGTTGGAGCACCTCCAAGCCGGTGATCCGGGGCATTTTGATGTCGAGCAGCATGACGACGGGCAGGCCGGGCTCGCGATTGGCGTAAGCGCCCTGGGCGCGGAGATAATCGAGCGCTTCGACGCCGTCGCGCGTGACGATCACTTCGTTGGCGAGGTGATGCTCTTCGAGGGCGGCAAGCGTGAGGTCGACGTCCTTGGCGCTGTCTTCCACCAAAAGGATGCGTTTGGATGTTTTCATGGCGATGGCTGGGAGCGGGGGAGGGTGAAGTAAAAGGTGGAACCGACATTGAGCTGGGACTCGGCCCAGACCCGGCCGCCGTGCCGGCTGACGATGCGCTGCACGTTGGCCAGGCCGATGCCGGTGCCCTCGAAGTCCTCGGCGCGGTGCAGGCGCTGGAAGACGCCGAAAAGCTTGCCGGCGTATTTCATGTCGAAGCCCACGCCATTGTCGCGGACGAACACAACGAGTTCGCCGGCCTCGCCGTCGCGGCAACCATATTCGATCACCGCCGGGTCGCGCGGCCGGGAATATTTTATGGCGTTGGAGAAAAGATTGACCAGCACCTGCCGCAGCATGGGCCGGTCGCCCTGCACCACGGGCAGGTGGCCGCGGATCCACTGCACGTTGCGCTGCTGGATTTCCAGCTTGAGCCCCGCGATCGTCTCCCCGGCAAGCGCGTCGAGGTCGGTCGCAGCCATGGTCATTTCCGCCCGGCCCATCCGGGCGAAGACCAGCAGGTCGTCCACCAGCAGCCCCATTTCCTTGGCGGAATCCATGATGTGCTTGAGGTAACCCTGTCCCTTCGCGGAAAGGGCGGCGCCGTCGGCTTTCAACAACAGCCCGGCGAAACCGTCGATGTGCCGGAGCGGGGCGCGCAGGTCGTGCGAAACGGAATAACTGAAAGCCTCGAGTTCCTTGTTCGCGGCCTCCAGCTGGGCGGTGCGCTGCTTCACCCGGGTTTCCAGGTCGCGCGTGAGCTCCTGCAGCCGGCCGAGCATCTGGTTGAAGGAATCGGTCAGCTGGCCGATCTCGTCCTGCCCGTGCTTGACGGCGCGCACCGAATAGTCCGCCTGCTCGGTGATGACGCGGGCGGTGGCGGTGAGCGAAAGGATCGGCAGGGAGATCTGCCGCTCCAGCTTGCGGGAGATGAGATAGGTGATGAGCAGCACCACGGCCATGACGGCCAGCGCGATGACCACGGAACCGCGCAGGAACTCCGCGAGCACCGTGCCGGTGTCGAATTTGAGGTAGAGCGTGCCCAGCCGCAGCTCCTTCTGGGTCACGGGCTGGAAGTTGACCAAGTAGGAGTCGACGAAGCGCGTTCCATCCGGCCCGGGCGCGGCCGGAAGGGCGGCCGGGTCGAGTTCGTTGGGGTAGCGGGCGAACAGCCGGCCGTTCCGGTCGTAGAGGGCCGCGGCCACCACGTGCCGTTCCGCGCGCAGCGCGTCGAGAATCTCGCGGGCGTCGTCCTGATCCTCAAAGGCCAGCGCCGCGGTGCTCGTCGCGGCGAGAAGCTCGCTCATGGTGCTTACCTGCCGGGCCGTGGCGTGCCGGAAGGTAACCAGTTCATAGGTGAAGAAGGCGCCGCGCATCATCAGCATGACAGCCATGGCCGTCCCGAGGATGATCAGCATCAGCTTCCGGCGGATGGGAATATTGCGCATCATGGCTGCTCCTTTTCCCCCACGATTTCCGCGCGCCGCAGGAGTTTGGAACTGACCTGGAGTCCGGCATGGCGCGCCGCCTCCAGGTTGATCCGAAGGCGGAGGCGGTTGTTTTCGGGGACAAAGCGGATCATCACGCCGCGCAACGCGGCACCTTCGACGTCACTGACCGTCAGGACCGGCCGGTTGTTGAGCCGGGCGAGCACCTGGTCGAGTCGCGCGGCTTCCGAGGCGCAGATGAACAGGATCTGGCAGGTTTCGATCTCCTCCAGCCGGGTGAAGCGCCTCACGGCGAGCGGGTGAGCCCCGACGCTTTCGCCGCGGATGGCCTCGTCGAGCGCGCGGCCGAACGGATCGGTCCCGAGCACGCCGATGACGAGCGGCGCGTTGGACGCGGGGAATCCTTCCGCCGGCCATTCGACGAATTGCGCGAAATTGAAAAGGAAGACGGCTTTGACCTGGTATTCGGTCGTGGCCGGCGAGGCCGCTCCGGCGGGGGTGGCGGCCAGGCCGAGCAGCAGGCCCAAGGCTGCCAGCAGGCGCCGCCGGCCAGCGGATGGTCGGGTTCCCGCCGTGGATGCTAGTAGCGCCATGAAATCCTTGCGTACACGCTGCGCTGGATTTCCGCGCGGGTCGGGCCGGGGAAGCCGTATTCCGGATGGTGATCGTGCAACAGGTTCTGGCCGGCGAGGGAAAGCTCGACCGCCGGCGTGGGATGCCAGGCGAGCCGCACGTCCAGTTCGGAGTACGCCGGCACGGTGGCGATGGTGCCGGCGTTGTTGACGGTGAGCTCGTCCACCCAGCGCCACGCCAGGTCGAGTTCCCAGCCATGCGGGAGATCCAGCATCGAACGCAGCGTCAGCTGGTTTTCCGGATCCGCGGTTTCATTGTGGGCGTTGCTGAAGTCGGACCGCCCGGCCTTCACGTGCAGGTTTTCGCGCAGGAGATTGTAGCCACCCTGCAGGCGCCAGCGCGCGGTCGCTTGGTAGGTGAAGTTCAGCTCCAACCCGTGGGTCTCGCCCTCAAGGTCATTGGCGAAAAAAAGCGGAAACACGGCGACCGGGGTCAGGCTCGTGCTCCGCACGTCATCGTATTCATTGTAGAAGGCGGAGAGGGAAGTGGTGAGGGAGGGGATGAGCTGGGCGCGATAGCCGAGTTCGTAGGCCATCACCGTCTCCGACTGGAAGTCGCGACCGCCGGCCAGGAGGACGAAATAGGGCGGGATGGCCTGGGAAAGGTCACGGTCGATGCGCGACGGCATCCGCACCGCGCGCGAAGCGGCGGCCCAAAGGCTTTGCTGGCCGGTGGCGTTCCACTGGAAGCGGGCCCCGGGTTCCCATTCAAAACCGGTGTAGTCGTTATGCTCGATCTTGGTGCCGAGCGTGAGGGCCAGGTTGTCAGCGAGGTCGATCTTGTCCTGGCCGAAGCCACTGAACAGCGATTGGTCGAGGCGCGGGGGCAGGAAGCCCAGCGCCGGGGCATTGCCGACCTCGTCGTGGGTGAAACGATAGCCCAGGCCCCAGACGACATGGTGCCGCTGGTTGGTTTTGAAAGTTTGCTGAAAATCCAGGTCGTAAGTGTCGAGGTCGTCCACCAGCGTGCCGGCCGGCGCCAGCACGACTCCGTTGGCCGCCACAAAGGCCGCGGTGGGTGAAGCGAGGTGGGTTCGGTCGTAATATACCTGCAGCGTTGCGGAGGATTCGTCCTTTCCCGCGCGTGACCAGCGGGCCAGGAGGTTGTGGCCGCTTTGCCGGCCGGTGTCGCCGGTCAGCAGGTCCTGCCGGCTGTCGTAGATATCCCCTTGGACGGTGACCTTGTCCTGCGCGGCGGTGGTGGCATCGATGCGAAAGCCGGCCTGCCCGTTCTGCCAGTCGTCGCGCGCATCGGTTCCGTTGCCCAGCGCCGCCCCGTCGCGGGCGGTGTATTTGCCGTAGACGCGGAAATAGGCGTCGGATCCGAGTTTGCCGCCGTAACGCGCCTCGGCGAAGCCCTGCAATTCGGAGCCGCCGCCGACGCCGCCAAAAAATCCCTGGGTATCCTGCGCGCTTTTGCTGATGATGTTGATCACGCCGTTGACGGCGTTGGCGCCCCACAGCGTGCCGCCGGGCCCGCTGATGACTTCGATGCGGTCGAGGTCTTCGAGGACATAATCCTGCCGGTCCCAAAACACCCCGGAGTAAAGCGGGGTGTAAACGGCCCGCCCATCGATCAACACCAGCATCTTGTTGGCGAGCTCGGTATTGAATCCCCGCGCGCTGATGCCCCAGGCGTGGGAATTTTTCTGGGCCACGGCGAGGTTGGGCGCCAGGCGCAGCGCTTGCGGGATGCTGCTGGCGCCGGAACGGCGGATATCCTCGTTGGTGATCAGGGTGATGGCGGCGGCGGCATCGAGCAGCTTCTCGGGCCGCTTGGAAACGGAGGTGACCTCCAGGTCCATGAGTTCATCGATACTCAGCTGTTTGAGGGTGCTGACCTCCGAGTTGCTGTCGCGCGTTTGCGCACCCAAGTGGGGAAGGAACAACAGCAGGCCGCTCAGCGGGAACAGGCCGATAAGCAGCTGCCGGCGAGGGAAAAGGGAGGAGGGCGGTTGGGGGGCGATTTGCGGGGTGGCACACATATCGTGTCGCATGGCCCTTGCGACAGCGCCAACCCTGTCAGTCGAAGAATTTTACGCAAGGTCGAAGCTGGACTTATTACTGACCGTGGAGAAAACGGGGAATTCCTTCCGGCGATTGGCAACGCGGTGACCGGCGGAAACCTGTCCTCGCGATTCGCCGCCGTTTCAATTTTTCATGGTCCCATCCGTCATGCGCAGATCCATTGCCCTTCGCGGCATCCTCATCGCCGCCCTGGCCTGCATCATGGCGGGGCTCTTCACGGCGACCCTCATTCGGGCGCGGCTGGTGGCGTTCGCACTGGACCGGACCCTGGTGGCGCACGGCGCTTCGGACGTCAGTTTTTCCGTGGATCGCGCCACGCCCTGGACCGTCGTGGTGGCCGATCTGGGCTTCAAGCTGGCGGCGCAGACCTTCGGCGCGAAGCGCATCACGCTGGCGCGCGAGCATTGGTGGACGCCGTCGCTCGGCACGGTGAACGTCGAGCAAGCCCGCGTGCCCGTGAATCTGGACCGGTTGGTGGCGGAAAAGCCGGACAAGGCGGAGAAAGAGGCGCCGCCGCAGTCACTGGCTGCGGTCGTGGCCAAGATTCCGCTCCAGGGCGTTTCCTTTGACGGGCAGATCGTGGTGCAGGCGGGCGGGCTGCCGGACCAGACACTGACTGTGCAGTTTGCCGCGCGGCAGGCGGAGCCCGGCATCTGGACGGCCGAGACGGAAGTGTCCGGCCCCGGCCTCGCGGCCACGGCGAACGGGCGCTTCGACCTCGCGAAGGACGACTTGGAATTCAAGGTGCCCTCGCTGCGGCTGGAGCCGAAGGCGCTGCAGGCTTTCGGGGAGAAGATCACGCCGCTGCCCGGGGCGTGGGATTTGGCGGGCACGCTCACGGGCGAGACGCACGGCAGCTACCGGCAGGGGAAATTCGCCGGCGCCGGGACCGTGCACCTGCGCGACGGACGGATCGGCCACGAGGCGACGTCGATTGTGGCGGAGGGCGTGGAAGCCGACTGGGAAATCGTGGATCTCAACCGCCTGGTCACGAAACCCGGCCAGGTGCGCATTCGCGCCCTGCAGACTCCCAAGGTGGCTTTCACCGACATCAAGGCCGAGATCGCGCTGACCGGCCCGGAGCGAATTTCCGTCAGCCAATTCTCGGCCGGAACACTCGAAGGCACGATCAGCACGGAGCCGTTCGACTACCTGCCGGCCAGCGACGAACTGGCGGCGGTCGTGGTGGTGGACGGCATCAGCGCGGAGCGCGTGATGGCGTTGACGCAGGACCTGCCCGCGCGGGTGAGCGGCCGGCTCAGCGGGCGGTTGCCGGTGCATTTCGATGCGAAAGGCCTGCGCTTCGGCACGGGCTGGCTCGGCGTGCAGCCCGGTTCCACGGCCGAGCTGCAACTGAACGCCAGCGGCCTGCTCACGGCGGGCGCATCGCCCAAGAGCCCCAGCTACGCCGTCCTGCAGAAGGTCGAGTCGGGCCTGCTCAAGCTCAACGTGACCGAGCTGCGCCTCGACGTTCGTCCGCCCAACGCCCCGGAAGGACGCTCGGCGCAGCTGCACGTGGCGGGCCAGCCGGTCGACCCGACCGTGAAGGTGCCGGTGGTGCTGGACCTGAACGTGAACGGCCCGGTGGAGGCGCTGCTCAACCTCGGCATGAAGTCCGGGTTCAGCATCGGAACCAAACCTTGATCCCGCTGACTTAAAAAGACATCTCTGTTGCCCTTCTCATGACCACGGCCTCCCGCACCCGACTGCTCCCTTTGCTCGCGTTGCCGCTCCTCGGCGGCTGCGTGAACGTCAAGACCGACGCCATCGAAGTGAAACCGATCCACATCACCGTCGACGTGAACGTGAAGGTGGATCGTGCGCTGGACGACTTCTTCGGCGATCTCGACAAGAAGTCCGCCACGATCGAAGCCCCCAAATCCTGAGTCCCATGAAAACCCGATTCCTCGCCCTTTTCGCCGTCCTCTGCCTTGCCGCCGTCTCCGCCTTCGCCGAGAGCGCGGCCGACATCCGCCGCCGCATGGAGCAGCGGCTGCCCGCCATCGATGCGCTGAAGGCGCAGGAAGCCGTCGGCGAGAACAACCGCGGTTTCCTCGAGCAGCCCCCCGCTGGCAAGAGCGGCGGCGCGACCGTCATTGCGGAGGAGAACCGCGACCGCGAACAGGTTTATGCGCTGATCGCCAAGGAAACCGGCGCGTCGTCCGCCGCCGTCGGCCAGGCCCGGGCCAAGAAAATCGCCGCCGGCAGCCATGGCGGCGTCTGGATCCAGGACGAGAGCGGACAGTGGAAAAAGAAATAGCCCGCCGGGATAGGGCGGGCTGCGAAGTTTCTATTCTGTCATTGCGAGAAGCCCTGCTGGGGAGGGCGACGAAGCAATCCAGCTGGATCGCCACGGCGCGTTTCAGCCGTCGCCGAGCCTATGGCCGACCAGTCGCGCACCTCGCGATGACAGGCCTCAGAGCTTGAACGGCACCCGGATTTCGAGCGTCGCGTGGCCGGCGGCACTGAGGAGCACCTTGTCGTCGCCGGCCAGGCCGGTGACGGTGAAGGATTCGCCGGCCTTGAGGGTGTGCTCCGGCAGGACGCGGGCCTTGTCCATGGCGTGGTTGACGACGGAGAGGAGCACCTTGCCCTCGATCTTGAGGGTATCCTTGGCGTCGTTCTTCACGTGCAGCACGAACGGCGTGCCGTCGTGGCTCTCGACCTTTTCGAACTGGTGGCTGACCGGCAGGGCGGGCGCCTTGTCGGCGGCGTGCAGGCCGGCGACAGGCAGGAGCATCAGGCCGAGCGCAAGGATGATGGCGAAAAAGCCGCGGCGGGAGGAGGGTTGGGTCTGGTTCATGGTGGGTTGGGAATTCGCTCGAGTTTTCGCGCGAACCGCAGGGTGGGGCAATGGCGGAATTTCCAGCGCACGCCCCTGCCTGTCATCCCACCGGTCGGCCGGCCGCCGTGCGAAGGTGAGATGCGACGCGAATTCTTCTGAACGTTGGACGTTCAACGTTGAACGCTCAACGTTCAGGTGGATCCGGCCGGCTCCAGCTGCTTCGCGCCTGCGATCGTCCAGGCCCGCGCGATGCGGCCGGCCTTCACTTCGTAGATCATTGTCAGCTCGATCGTGCCGCGACCTTCGGGAAAGTTGCGTGTGACCTTCTCATGATCGATGACGACGTCCCCGGCGACGATACGGTGGAGCAGGGCGGCATGAAGATCGGGTTCCCGGAAGCGGACGGTGAAACGTTCGCGCAACGCGGGCGAGCCCTTGGCCAGCAGCGTGGCCGGATGCTCATAGAGCTCGGCGTCGTCGGCGTAGATCGCGAGGAGCGCGTCGACATTCTTGGCGTTGTAGGCATCGAACTGGCGCTGGATGACGTCGGCGGGCTCGAAGGAGTTCATGACTGAATGACCGCCAAGAAGCGCAAAAGGTGCAAAAGCAAAACCTTAGCGGGGCCAGAGCAGTTTGGGGTCATTTCGGGCATCCCAGATACGGAGTATGCTGACGGTCTGCACCGTGTCATTCACTTCATAGAAGATGAGAAACCAGCGAGGATGAAAGAGACGTCGACAGCCTGGATTTTGAGGCACGGAGACACCCCGGTGTGGTAGTACCGAGAGAGACATCGCATCGTCGAAAATGGCGTAACCAAGACGCTCGGCATGCGCCGGGCTAAGCCTGGCGTGAAAGCGAACGATGTCGCCCAAGTCTTGAACGGCCCGTGTAGTGAAGACTACACGATAGACCATTCCTTGATTTTCTTCCGCACTTCCGCGGCGGGGATGACTGGCTCGTTTTTCAGGGAGCGGATACCCTCGTCCAAAGCGGTCAACATGGCCGGGGTCGTCTCAGGTATCAGCCGGGCAGCGATCGCATCGCTCACTTCCCGCAGCTGCTGCGGCGTCAGACGATCCAAAGCGGCTTCAATCTGCGGCACGGTGTCCATGTACATGTCAGGAAACACCGCGAACGTTTGGATGCAATCCCGTACTCGGCGACTGGGGAATGGCCACGATCCACAGCCTGAGTTTATCAAGAGTGGGACCAGTCGGCGAGATTGCGTACTATGATCTCACCGAGATTTTTGTAGCTTCTCTGTCGGTTCAGCCGGTTCGCTTTTCCGTCTTTACTGTAGATATGCAGGAAAAGGCCTTCGAATTCCCTGATCTCATCGCGACTGATGTTGTCGTGAGCTTCGAAGACGGAAAAATGGGTCCATTCGAGTTTGCTTTTCAGATGCGACTGCAGGCGCGCATAAATGCCAGCCACCTTCCCGGCTGAGCAGCCGATATAGACAACATCGTATGTGCCTCGGCGTGTTTTCTTGAGCAGTGAATAAATGCCCCGCGTGTTGTCCGGGATCAGCTCGGCTTCTTTACGGGGTCTAAATTCAGAACCGCGCTTAAAAAACCTGCAGGGCGCGGAAGGCATGGCATCGGGTTCAGCTGACCATCTTCCCGTCCTGGTAGACGACCTTGCCGGAGACGATCGTGGTCTTCACGCGGCCGGTGAGGTTCTGCTTGTCCCAGGGCGAGTTGATCGACTTCGAGAACGCGCCGTAGGTGTTGTAGAGCCAGTTCTCGTCGGGATTGAAGATGCAGACGTCGGCCGGGGCGCCGGCGGCGAGCGTGCCGGCGGGAAGCTTCAGGATTTCGGCGGACTTGCGGGTCATCAGGTCGATGACGTGGCTCAGCTTGAATTTGCCCTTCTTGACGAGGATATCGAGGCACACGGGCAGGGCGGTCTCGAGGCCGATGATGCCGTTGGGGGCGTAGTCGAACTCGCGGTCCTTTTCCTCGGGCGAGTGCGGGGCGTGGTCGGTGCCGATGCAGTCGAGCGTGCCGTCGCGCAGGCCGGCGATGATCGCGCGGCGGTCCTTCTCGGTGCGCAGCGGCGGGTTCATCTTGAGATTGGTGTCGTAGGTGCCGAGCGCCTCCTCGGTGAAGGCGATGTGGTGCGGCGTGGCCTCGGCGGTGACGTTGACGCCGTCCTTCTTTGCCTGGCGCATGAGTTCGACGGAGTGCGCCGAGCTGATGTGCTGCATGTGGATGTGGGCGCCGGTGTAGCGGGAGAGGAGGATGTTGCGGGCGACGATGATGTCCTCGGCGAGGTGCGGCCAGCCCTTGAGGCCGAGGCGCGTGGAGACGACGCCCTCGTTCATGACGGCCTTCTCGGTGAGCGAGTCGTCCTGGCAGTGGTCGAGCACGGTCAGACCGAACATCTTCGCGTACTCGACGGCGCGGCGCATGATCTCGTTGGACTGCACGCAGGCGCCGTCGTCGGTGATGGCCACGACGCCGGCCTTCTGGAGCGAACCGTAGGGGGCGAGCTGCTGGCCCTTCATGCCGACGGTGATGCAGCCGGTCGCGTAGACGTGGACCGGGGCGGCGGCCGCGGCGGTCTTGATCAGCGTGATCGTGCCGGCGTTGTCGGCCGGCGGCGAGGTGTTGGGCATGCACACCACGGTGGTGAAACCGCCGGCGGCCGCGGCCTGCGAGCCGGTGAGGATGGTTTCCTTGTGCGTCTGGCCCGGCTCGCGGAAATGGACGTGGATGTCGACGAGGCCCGGGCACACCACGAGGCCCTTCGCGTCGATGACCTGCGCGGATTTCTTCTGCGCGGCGGAGAGCGATTTCACGAACTTGCCGTCGGCGATGAAAATGTCGCCGCGTCCGTCGCGTTTCGAGGCCGGGTCGATGACTCGGCCATTCTTGATCCACAGGTTGCTCATGCGGAAAATCCCAAATGCCAGATTCCAAATCCCAAACAAAGCGGGCGAAATTGGGAAACGAGGGGAAGGCTGGTCATTTGAGGCTGAGATTTATTTGAGATTTGGCTCTTGGGGTTTGGGATTTTTCACGTGAGCGGCACGCTCACCGCCTCCGGCTGGCCGCCGGCGCAGAGGTAGAGGACGGCCATGCGCACCGCGATGCCGTTGGTGACCTGCTGCAGGATGACGCTGCGCGGGGAGTCGGCGATGTCGCTGTCGATCTCGACGCCGCGGTTGATCGGGCCCGGGTGCATGATGAGGGCGTCGGGCTTCACCCAGCTGGCGCGGGTGTAGTTGAGGCCGAACATGCTCGTGTACTCGCCGAGCGACGGGAAATGGCTGGAGCCCTGGCGCTCGTGCTGGATGCGGAGGAGCATGACGACGTCGGCGTCGGCGAGCGCGGAGCGGAGGTTGTGCGAGACCTTGACGCCCATGTCCTCGAACCAGTGCGGCACGAGCGTGGACGGGCCGACGATGGTCACGTCGGCGCCGAGCTTGGTGAGCGCGTGGATGTTGGAGCGGGCGACGCGGCTGAAGAGGATGTCGCCGAGGATGACGACCTTGCGGCCCTTCAGGTCGCCGAGCTTCTCGCGCATGGTGAAGACGTCGAGCAGGGCCTGGGTCGGGTGCTCGTGGGCGCCGTCGCCGGCGTTCACCACCGGGATGCCGAGGACCTTGCTGAGGTAGAGCGGGGAGCCGCTGGCCGAGTGGCGCAGCACGATCATGTCGGCGTTGAGCGCCTGGATGTTCTGCGCGGTGTCGCGGAGGGTTTCGCCCTTGGTCGTGCTCGAGGCGGCGGCGTCGAAGGAGATGACGTCGGCGCTGAGCAGCTTGGCCGCCATCTCGAAGGAGATGCGCGTGCGCGTGCTGGGCTCGAGGAAGAGGTTGACGATGGTCTTGCCGCGCAGGGCGGGGACCTTCTTGACCTTGCGGTCCAGGATGCGGCGGAACGCGGCGGCGGTGGCGAGCACCTGCTCGATTTCAGAGCGCTTCAGGTCCTCGATCGTCAGGAGATGTTTGCGGGTCCAGGGCACGGTAATGACAGATGACAGGTGACAGAGGTCAGGAGACAGGATGAACGCGGCGCGAGGCTTCGGTTTTGAGAGTGTCCTTGGCCGGGTCTTTGGCGTCGAGCCGGACCTTTACCTTTTCCTCCGGGCCGGCGGCGAGGGCGATGCCGGTGTAGGCGGCGGCGACGGGCAGGAGGCGGCCGCCGCGATCGACGAGGACGGCGAGCTCGACGCTGGCGGGCCGGCCGTGGTCGAAGAGTTCATCGAGGGCGGCCTTCACGGTGCGACCGGAGTGCAGCACGTCGTCGACGAGGATCACGGTCGCGCCATTGACGTCGTGCGGGATGATCGTGGGCGAAAACTCCTTGGGGATCGGATTGCGGCCGATGTCGTCGCGGTGGAACGAAATGTCGATGGTGCCGACGCCGGGGCGCAGCCCGGCCTGTTTCAGGCGGTCGTGGAGGCGCGCGGCGAGGGTCACGCCGCCGTTGGCGATGCCGAGGAGCAGCAGGCGCTCGGTGTCCCGGTGCTGGCGGGCGATGGCGGAAGCAACGCGATCAACAGCCTGGCTGATGGTTTTGGCGTCGTGCTTCGGGGATGTGGCCACGAGCCCAAGGTTGTGGGAGGTGCTCCCAGTCTCGTAAAGAGGAAATGCAACGCGGACTCCGGACAGGGGCACCACTAATGCACACGGAGATGACACTAATCAGGATTAGTGACTTTTAGTGTGGATTAGTGGTGAGGGATTGGCACCACGCAGTCGGCGGCTTCGTAACGCACGCTGTTCATGCGCGGATCCACCCGGCGGGCGGCCATGCGTTCGGGCGCCAGCGGGCGGCACAACTGGGCCAGGCGGGCGGGCGCGAGCGGTTCGTCGCCCAGCCAGGCGGGGCCGCTGTTGGGCCCGAGCATCACGGGCATCCGGTCGTGCAGCGGCGCGAGCAGGGGATTGGGCGCGGTGGTGACGATGCAGAAGGCGCCGGGGCGGTCGTCGCGCTCCGGTTCCCACAACCCGGCGAAGAAGAACGGCGCGCCGTCCTGCAGCGTGAAATAGTGGGGCAGGCGGGCGTCACCCTGTTTTTCCCATTCGTAGAAACCGTCGGCCGGCACGAGGCAGCGCCGGTAGTGCGCGGCTTCCTGGAACGTCGGCTTCGCGAGCAGGGTCTCGGCGCGGGCATTGCCGAGGACCGGCGGGCGTGCGCCGGCCCGGCGCGGCGGCGGCACGAGGCCGAAGGACATGGTCTCGAGCTTCGTCCGGCCTCCGCGGCGCGTGAGGACCGGCATCTTCTGGGTCAGCGCGACATTGTATCGCGGAGCCCAGTCCGCGTCGGCCTCCGCGAGCTGGTCATAGAAAATCGCGACCGCGGCCGCGAGGTCCTTGAGCGAATACCGCTGGCACATGGTCAGCGCTCGGGCTGCAGCCAGCGGGCGAGGCAGGTCTCGAGCACCTCGGAGCGGACCGGCTTGGCGATGAAGTCGTCCATGCCGGCCGCGAGGCAGGCGGCGCGGTCCTCGGCGCGGGCGTTGGCGGTGAGCGCGATGATCGGCAGCTCGCGCCCGCCGAGCATCCGGCGGGCCCGGCGGGTCGTCTCCAGGCCGTCGATGCCCGGCAGCTGGCAGTCCATGAAAACCAGGTCCCACGAGCCGGCCTCGAGGGCGTTGAGCGCGGCCTGGCCCTCGGGCACGACGTGGCATTGCAGGCCGAGGCGCTGGAGCATGAGGGTGATGACGCGCTGGTTGATCTTGTCGTCCTCGACCACGAGGATGCGCGCGTCGAAGTGCCGGGGCAGCGTCTTGCTGAGCGCGAACGGCTGGGCGGTTTCGCGCTCCTTGGCCAGGGGTAGCGACAGCGTGAACTCGAAGGTCGAACCCTGGCCGGGAATGCTCTGCACGAGGATCGTGCCGCCCATGCCCTGGACGAGGCGTTGCGAGATGGCGAGGCCCAGGCCGGACCCGCCGTATCTGCGGTTCATCGCGCTGTCCGCCTGCTTGAAGGGCTCGAAGAGGTGCGTGCGCGCCGCCTCGGTCAGGCCGATCCCGTGGTCGCTCACCCGCACCTGCAGGGTGACGTGGCTGCCCGGGGCCTCGCTGCCGTTCAGTTCCAGCTCCACCGCGCCGTGGTCGGAGAACTTCAGGGCGTTGCCCACGAGATTGAGCAGCACCTGGCGGAAGCGCATGGGGTCGCCGAGCACGCGGGCGTTGGCGGTTTCGTTGGCGCGGAACTTCAGCTCGACCGACTTCGCCACGCCGCGCGGGCGCATGAGGACGGCAATCTCGTCGGCGACGGCCGCCGGCCGGAAGGGGATGGTCTCGAAGTCGAGGCGGCCGCTCTCGATCTTGGAGAAATCCAGGATGTCATTGAGGATGCGGAGCAGGGAATCGGCGGAATTGGACGCGGTCTCGACCTGCTCGCGCTGGGCGGAGTTGAGCGAGGCGGTGTTGAGGAGGTCGAGCATGCCGAGGATGCCGTTCATCGGCGTGCGGATCTCGTGGCTCATCGTGGCGAGGAACTCGCTCTTGGCGGAGTTGGCGGCCTCCGCGCGCTCCATGGCGCCGCGCAACTCGGACTCGACCTCGCGGCGGTGCGAGACCTCCGCGCGCAGCTCGCGGTTCAGCGCCTCGGCCTGGCGCTGCTTTTCCTGGAGCTCGTCGGCAAGCGCGGCGGATTCGAAGCCCAGCCGCAGGGATTGGCTCAGGCTCCGGTGGTAGCTGCGGGCCGTGGCGATGAGGAAGGCGAGGTAGAAGATCGCGAGCCCGCCCATGACGGTCTGCGCCGGCTGCCCGGCCAGCAGGGCGCGGGCGATCAGCGGCCCGAGGGCGAAAACCTGGAAGATGGCGCAGGCCGGCAGCACCGGGCCGAGCGAGCGCGTGGCGCCCGCCGTGATGCCGGCGATCACGAGGATGAGCAGCGACAGCTCGAGGTCGCCCATCACGGGATAAAAGGTCCAGGCGGCGTAGCCCCAGCCGAGGCCCGTGAACACCGAACCGGTGATGAACAGCTTGCGCCAGATGAGATGTTCGCCCGCCGGCCGCTCGGCGCGCCGGTAAAGATAGATCGTGGCACTCCGCCACGCGATCAGCGCGGCCATGACCGCGAGCCAGATCCACGCATGCGGGTAGGCGTGGCTCTCGGCGACGACCCAGGCCAGCCCGGTTGTCGCGAAGAACGTCGTGCCCAAGCCCAGGGGCAGATCGCTGAAACCCTGGCGCACCAGCTCCGCTTCGGTGCGCGCCGCACTCGGGGAAACGGGGTTGGCTCCGGCGGGGTGCATCGCGGGAAGCTAGGAAGACCGTTCCGGCTGGGAAAGACTTATCCCGCCTCATTTCAGGCGGAAAGATGCAATTGGTGTGCAGGCGGACCGGCTCGTGGGGGATGCCATCCGCCGGTCGCGCCAAACAGATTAACCGCGGCTCGGAAAATACCCCACGCGCGGCAAAACGCGGCGGGGGCGTGCGATGATGCCCGGCGTGGGTTTCTAGGCGTTTTTCAAAAATGTCATAGCCGATGGATGAATTGTAGGGCGGGATCGCTGATCCCGCCTGGCCGCGTACGTCCAGACCGGCGGG
>JBEHYX010000099.1:0-14707 GCA_048497945.1 Verrucomicrobiota bacterium
GGAAGGCGGGATCAGCGATCCCGCCCTACAATTTGATCCATCGGCTATGACATTTTTGAAAGCGCTCTAGGGTTCATTTCAGTACCTGCAGGTAGCGCTCGATCGCCCCGTTGACATTGTAGTCGAACGCCACCGGCCCGGCCTCCGCCTCGCCGGCGACATGCACCCGCGCCGAGGTGCCGAACACCGCGTCGCGCGGGCGGATGTCCAGCCGCAGCTCGCTCAGTTTCAATTTCACCGGCTCGGCGCCCGCGGCCTTCAGGACTTTCAAGGTCGCTTCGTCCATCGTCGCGCCGGAACGCACCACCGCGATCGCGTTCAACGCGAGGTCCGGCTTGGCCGCGGTCTGCAACGCAAGAAACCCGGTCTGCATCCGCACGCCCTCCCCGTGCACCCGCAGCGGCAGCGTGCCCTCCACCCGGCCGGGCAGTTTCACCGGCACCTCCGGGGCCAGCGCCAGCAGGCGCTCGGGATCGAGGTCCTGCACGTGCAGCGTCAGGCCGACCTCGCGCTGGTCGAGGTAATAGCGGAAGGAATCGGCCGTCACCGTCCCGCCGAGCGCCGCGCCGCGCGCGCCATTGACGATGACGGTCTTGGCGCCCCACAGGCCGAAGTCGGCGGTGACCTCCCGCAGGGCGAGCCGGCCGACGTGGAAGTCTTGCAGGCGCAGCTCGGCGGCCTTGGTGCGGTATTTCCACAGGTCGGAGAATTCGAGGTCCGCTTCCACGCCTTCGGCCGCGATGTCCTGCGTGCCAACCTTGAAGCGCCCGTCGCGCAGGCTCACGCGCGCCGTTGCGGCGAAGCGCTTCGCCGTCACACGGCCTTCGCCGACGCCCGTCAGTTTGCCCGCCAGCTGCCAGGGCGCGCCCGGCAACCGCACGAAGCGTTGGATCGCCTGCGACCAGGCAGCGAGGTCGAGTTCGGAGCTGAGCACCTGGAATTCCAATTCCTGCCCGGCGCGCAGCAGCGAACCGGTGCCGGCGAGGCGAAACCCCCGGCCGGTCACGAGCAGGCTGCCGATCCACGACGCGCCGCCCTTGGGCCGGCCTTCCAGTTTCACGTCGAGCGGTACGTCGGGCAGCGCCGCCATGCGCACAATGAGCTGGCCGTCGAGATCCACGCTCACGAACGGCAGGTCCACGCCGCCGTCGGGGCCGGCGTTCTCGTAGGTGGACCAGTGCCACGGGTCGACGTCGGACCCGTCGATGAAGACCGGCACGCGGGCACCCTCGATGCGGACATTGCCCAGCGAGGCGATCCACCAGTGCTCGCGATCGACCACGACCCGGCGCGCCGCGAACGGCTGCGTGCGCACCTGGAATTCCAACCCGTCGATCTCGACGTGCCACGGCGTGGCGCGCACCGCCTGCCAGCGGATCTCCGAGGCGCCGGCCAGCTGCAGGACGGAACGCACCGCGTAGCCGCCGAGCCAGAAACGGACCGCCGCAAACCCGCCGCCCAACACGAGTACGACGGCGGCAAGCCAGAGCAGCAGGCGGTGCTTCGGGGTGAGGCTCATGCGGGCGCGGTGTGGTTCAAACGGGAAACCGTTGACGCGTCAATGGAGGCGGGGTGCCCTCACCCCGCGCTTACCCGCTTAGGATTGCGGGGTGAGGGCACCCCGCCTCCAACAAGCAAATCAGATCTTCACCGGCTTCAGGTTCCAGATCTCGTCGGCGTACTGGCGGATCGTGCGGTCGCTCGAGAACTTGCCCATGCGGGCCGTGTTGAGGATCGCCATCTTTGCCCAGAGCTTCGGGTCGCGGTACGCGGCATCCACCTTGGCGTGGGCGTCGCAGTAGCTGCGGAAGTCCGGCAGCAGCAGGTACGGGTCGCCGCCGTGCAGCAGGCTGTGGTGCACGCCGCCGAACGCGCCGTGCTCGCCGGGCGTGAAGTAGTCGCTGCCGAGCCAGTCCACGACCGCGCGCAGCTCCTCGTCGCCGTTGTAGTAGTCCCACGGGTTGTAGCCCTTCGCCCAGAGGGCGGCGACCTGCTCGACCGTCAGGCCGAAGATGAAGATGTTTTCGTCGCCCACCTCCTCGCGGATCTCGACGTTGGCGCCGTCGAGCGTGCCGATGGTGAGCGCGCCGTTGAGCGACAGCTTCATGTTGCCGGTGCCCGAGGCCTCCTTGCCGGCGGTGGAGATCTGCTCGGAGAGGTCGGCGGCCGGGATGATCTTTTCGGCGAGCGACACGCGGTAGTTCGGCAGGAACACGACCTTCAGCTTCCCGCCGATGCGGGTGTCGGCGTTGATGCGCGCGCCGATGACGTTGATCGCGCGGATGATGTTCTTCGCGAGGTCGTAGCCCGGCGCGGCCTTGGCCGCGAAGACGAAGACGCGCGGCACGATGTCGAGCGCCGGGTTCTGCAGCAGGCGGCGGTAAAGCGCGAGGATGTGGAGCAGGTTCAGGTGCTGGCGCTTGTACTCGTGCAGGCGCTTGATCTGGACGTCGAACAGCGCGTCGGGCGACACGTCGACGCCGCACTCCGTCTTGATGATGGCGGCGAGGTCGACCTTGTTGGCGCGCTTGATCGCCATGAATTCCCTCTGGAAGGCCGCGTCGTTCGCCTTCTTCTCCAGGCCGCGGAGCTTGTCGAGGTCGGTGGCCCACTCCTCGTGGCCCAGCGCCTGCGTGATCAGCGCGGCCAGGCGCGGGTTGCTCTTCATGAGCCAGCGGCGCGGCGTGATGCCGTTGGTCTTGTTCTGGAATTTGCCCGGGTAGAGCGCGTCGAACTCGGGGAACAGGTCCTTTTTCAGCAGCGCGGTGTGCAGCGCGGCGACGCCGTTGACCGCATGCGAGCCGGCGACGGCGAGGTTGGCCATGCGGACGTGCTTGCCGCCGTTCTCCTCGATGACGGAGCAGATGCGCTTCTTGTTGTCGTCGCCGGGCCACTTGGCCTCGACCTGCTGGAGCAGGCGCGAGTTGATCTCGTAGATCAGCTGCAGGTGGCGCGGGAGCACCTTCTCGAACAAGCCGACGCTCCATTTCTCGAGCGCCTCCGGCATGAGCGTGTGATTCGTGTAGGCGAAGGCCTTGCTGACGATCTGCCACGCGGCGTCGAGCGTCATGTTCTGCTCGTCAATGAGGATGCGCGTCAGTTCGACGATGGCGATCGTCGGGTGCGTGTCGTTGAGCTGCACCGCGACCTTGTCGGCGAAGTTGCCCCAGGAGTTCACCGGGTTGCGGAAGTGGCGGCGGATGATGTCGCGCAGCGAGCACGCCACGAAGAAGTACTGCTGCATCAGGCGCAGCTCCTTGCCGTTCTCCGTCTTGTCGTTCGGATAAAGCACCTTCGAGACCGTCTCGCCGATCGCCTTCTCGCGCACGGCCTCGACGTAGCCGCCGCGGTTGAACGCGGCCAGGTCGAAGTCCTCGGACGACTTCGAGGCCCAGAGCCGGAGCAGGTTCACCGTCTGCGTGCCGTAACCCGCGGTCGGGATGTCGTGCGGCACGCCGATGATCGTCTTGGTGTCGACCCAGCGCGGGCGGTAGTTGCCGCGATCGTCGAAGACGTTCTCCACCCGGCCGAAGAAGCGGACCTCCTGCGTGTATTCGGGACGGACCACTTCCCAGGGGTTGCCGAAGAGGATCCAGTTGTCCGGGTGCTCGATCTGGTTGCCATTCTCGAACGCCTGCCGGAAAAGGCCGAACTCGTAATAGATGCCGTAACCGAGCGCGGGATAGTCGAGTGTCGCCAGCGAATCGAGGAAGCACGCGGCGAGGCGGCCGAGGCCGCCGTTGCCGAGGCCCATGTCGACCTCGGCCTCACGGAGCTTGTCGAGGTCCTGCCCCAGCGAAGCCAGCGCCACCTTCGCGGTGTCGAACAGGCCCGTCGCGAGCAGGTTGTTGCCGAACAGCCGGCCCATGAGGTACTCGAGCGAGAAATAGTAGATGCGGCGGACGTTCTGCGCGTTGTGCACCGCCTGCGTCGCGATCATGCGCTCGTGGATCGTATCGCGCACCGCGAGGGCCGTGGCCACCCACCAGTCGTGCGGCGTGGCGCCGGTTTCGGGCCGGGCCAGGGTCGAGACCAGGTGGCGCTTGATCAGGGAGCGCAGTTTTTCCTCGGCGGAACCCTCGGAAACAGCGGCGGTTTTCTTGGCGGGCTTGGCGGCGGCTTTGGCGGACATGGTCGGATTGACATCACAAGCCGTGCCAAGTGCGCAGGCAAGGAGGGATTAATCCCGTTGCCGAACCGTTACTTGCCTCAATCCGCCAATTACAGTCGGCGAGCGGGCCTTATACCGGATTCGTGGGCCATTTGACCACGGATTTCACAGATCGTTACGGGTTACACCAAAACTCATCCGTACCAATTCGTGTAATCCGTGGTCAAAAAGACGTCCGCCCGAGGCACGCGCACCGATCACCGCTGGAAGCGCTTCGCCAGCTCGCCCTTGCTCAGCTCGAAATGCGTCGGCCGCCCCTCGGGGCTCGTGTGGGGCTGCTGGCAGGCGAACAGCTGGCCGACCAGCGCCAGCGGTTCGCTTTCGGAAAGCGTCGCCGGCAGCCGGATCGCGCGCTGGGCCGCCAGCCGCGCCAGTTCCTCGCGTGCGAGGTCGACCTTGTTCTCGTTCAGCCGCCCTTCGCGCATCAGGGCGATGATGTCGCGCAGGAAACCCTCGGCATCCGTGGGCTCGAGCCACACCGGCACCGCCTCGATGCGGAAGAAATGGCGGCCGAACTCCCCCACTTCCAGCCCGTGGCGGTTCAGGAATTTCAGGCGGTCGATCAGCAGCGCGCTGCCGATGGCATCGAGTTCCACCGGCACGGCGAACAGCAGCCGCTGGCTCGCGACCTCGCCGATGGCGAACTGCGCCTGCAGGCGCTCGAACCAGATGCGCTCGTGCGCCGCGCGGCGGTCCAGCACGACCAGGCCGGCCGGCGCCTCGAACAGCACGTAGTCGCCATGCGCGGTGCCGAGAAACCGCCAGCCCAGCAGCTGCGAGGTGGGATTCGCCGCGCGCGTCGGCAAGGCGGACGCCGCCACACGCACCGCCGGAGGCGAATCGAACGGCGACACGCTGACCGGGCGCGGCGCGAGCATGGGCGGCGCCTCGGGCCAGGGCGTGAAGGGACGGAAAGGCTGCGCCAACGGGCCCGGCTTGTCGGGCCC
This sequence comes from Verrucomicrobiota bacterium, assembly GCA_048497945.1. Taxonomy (GTDB): domain Bacteria; phylum Verrucomicrobiota; class Verrucomicrobiia; order Opitutales; family Opitutaceae; genus Lacunisphaera. The sequence goes on from JBEHYX010000099.1 coordinate 5,119, forward strand.
GGCAGCCGGTGGCGGCGCCGGCGGCAGCGGATCGCCGGGAAGATGCTCCATCGGCGGCTGGCCGATCGCCGCGGCGGCGCTGTCGGCGTTGTGCTCGCGCAGGCAGTCCAGCACGGCGCGGATCACGAACCCGCGCACCGCGCCCTCGCTGCGGAAGCGGATCTCGCGCTTGGCCGGGTGCACGTTGACATCCACGGCGGCGGGATCGAGGTCGAGGAACAGGATCGCGACCGGGTAGCGGCCCTTCGCCAGCGTCGTCGCGTAGGATTCGATGACCGCGTAGTTCAGCGTGCGGCTGTCGACGGGGCGGCGGTTGACGAACATCAGCATCTCATGCCGCGTCGCGCGGTTCACGCCGGGCCGGCCGATCAGCCCGGTGAGCTTCAGGCCGGTGTCGTTCGCCTCCACCGGCAGCAGGTCGGCCGCGAGCTGGCGGCCGAAGATCTCCGCGACGCGTTCGCCCAGCGTCGTGCAGATCGGAGACTGAAACAGCACCTTGCCGTCCTCGATCAGCGTGAAGGCCGTCTGCGGGCACGCCAGCGCGTAGAGCCGCACGGTCTGGATGATGTGCGCCGACTCGGTCGCGTCGCTCTTCAGGAACTTCCGGCGCGCGGGCACCGAGTTGAAAAGATGGGAAACCGTCAGGCGCGTGCCGGGCGCCAGCCCGCACTCGCGCACGTGGACGAGCTTGCCGCCGTTGACGAGGATCTCGGTGCCGTTGGGCTGGCTCTCGGGGCGGGTCCGCAGCTCGAAACGCGACACGCTCGCGATCGACGGCACGGCCTCGCCGCGGAAACCGAAGGTCTCGAGCCGGTCAAGGTCGGCGGTCTCGACGAGCTTGCTGGTGGCGTGGCGCTCGAGCGACATCAGGGCGTCGTCTTTCGTCATGCCGCAGCCGTTGTCCTCGACGCGGATCAGGCTGCGCCCGCCGTGGCTGAACTCGACCTCGATGCGCGTGGCGCCGGCGTCGAGCGAGTTTTCCACCAGTTCCTTCACCACCGCGGCCGGCCGCTCGATGACCTCGCCGGCGGCGATCTGGTTGGCCACCCGGTCGGTGAGAATGCGGATCGTGGGCATGGAGGAAATCAGGGGCGGAAGCCGCCCGAACATTCAACGTTCAACATCCAACGTTCAACTCTCAATCAGCCCGAACGCCAGGCCTGGACGTTGGACGTTCAAAGTTGAGCGTTGGACGTTGCGCCTGAGCCACCGGCTCAGGCGAGCGCTTTCTTCCAGCGCGCCAGCTGGCGCTTCACCTGGGCCGGGCCGGGCATGCCGGTGCCGGTGCGGCGGGCCATCGCCTTGGCGAGGTCGAAGGAATCGACCCAGTCCTTGCCGAAGGCCGGATGGACCTGCTTCACGTCGGCGAGCGCCAGCGCGTTGAGCGCCACGCCCTGCTGTTCGGCCAGCCGCACGACGGCGCCGACGGCGTGGTGGGCGGCGCGGAACGCCACGCCTTTCCGCACGAGATAGTCCGCGAGGTCCGTCGCCAGCAGCGCCGGGTCCACCACGGCGGCGGCGCACTTCGCCTTCAGGATTTTCATCCCGGCGAACGTGCCGGCCAGCACTTGCAGGCAGAGCACGGTCTGGTCATGGCTGTCGAACAGCGGCGGCTTGTCCTCCTGCAGGTCGCGATTGTAGGTCAGCGGCAGGCCCTTCGTCAGGACCAGCAGCGTGTGCAGGTTGCCCTGCAGCCGCGCGGACTTGCCGCGGATCAGCTCGAGCGAATCCGGGTTCTTCTTCTGCGGCATGAGGCTCGAACCCGTGCAGAAGGCGTCCGGCAGGTCCACAAACTTGAATTCCTGGCTGGCCCAGAGGATCAGGTCCTCCGCGATGCGCGACAGGTGCACGCCCACCAGCGCGCACGCCGAGGCGAACTCGGTGTGCAGGTCGCGGTCGCTGACCGCGTCCATGCTGTTCTGCGTGACCTGCGGCCGGCCTTTTTCGTCGACGAAGCCGAGCAGCTTCGCCGTGAACTCGCGGTCGATCCGCAGCGTCGTGCCGGCGATGGCGCCGGAGCCGAGCGGGGACCAGTTGGCGTGCGCCGCCACGACGGCGAAACGCTCCGCGTCGCGCCGCAGCATTTCCAGGTAGGCGAAAAGGTGGTGCGCCAGGTAGACCGGCTGCGCGCGCTGCAGGTGCGTGTAGCCCGGGATGAGCACGTCGGGATTCTTCGCCGCGATCTTCAGGATCGCGCGCTGGGCCCCGGCGATGACGCCGATGATCTCGACGCACGCGGCCTTGAGATAAAGCCGGACGTCGGTGGCAACCTGGTCGTTGCGGCTGCGCGCGGTGTGCAGCTTGGCGGCGGCGGGCACGCGCTTGGTCAGCGCCTGCTCGATGTTCATGTGCACGTCCTCGAGCGAGGCCTGCCACTTGAACTTGCCCGACTCGATTTCGCGCCGGATGGCGTCGAGCCCCCGGTGGATGGCGTTGCGCTCCTGCTTCGTGATCAGGCCGACCTTGGCGAGCATGGCGGAGTGCGCCTTGCTGCCGGCGATGTCGAACGGCGCGAGGCGGTGGTCGAAGGACACCGATTCGCTGAAACGGAGCATCAGCCCGGCGGGACCCGCCGAGAACCGACCACCCCACGTCGCCTGCGCCTGCTTTGCCATAGAGGGCCAAGCAACGGGGCGGTATCATTCATGGCAACGCGGAAATGGTGGGATGTGTCGGCATGGAGGCGGGGTGCCCCACCCCGCGAGGCATCGGCTTCGATCACGATAACCCGCGGGGTGAGGGCACCCCGCCTCCATGCGTACTTGCGTGCAACTTTGGCGTTCCCATCCTGACTCAACGATGATGCGATTCCCGATACTGTGCCTGCTGCTGGCTGCGCTTGCTGTAGCGCCCCTGCGCGCCGATTCCACCCAGCGGGGCGGCGACTGGGACGTGGTGCGCGTGGACCCGGTGCGAACCTCCATCTATGTCGGCAGCGTCGGCCTGACGACGAGCGAGTTCCGGCGCGACGGCGACCGCTACACCGCCACCTACGAGGCGAAGGTTCGCCCCTGGTTTTTCTGGAACGAGACCGGCCGGCTCACAATCACCCTGACCGCCGCCGATCTCGAAAAACTCGGCCGGGGCGAGCGCGTGGAATTCAAGGGCGACGCCACCAACCACAAAAACAAGCCGCGTCATATCAGCGGCTGGGCCGAACGCCACGATCCCGCCTCCGGCAAGATCAAGGTGCGCATCGGCGTCGACGACACCGAGCTGATCTTCAACAGCACGTACCACCTGGTGAACGTGGTGCGGTGATGCAGGCTGGGGTCAGTGCCCCGCGGCCTTTGCTTTTCCTTCCGCCAGCACCAGGGCTGTGAGCGAGCCTTCGTAGGCTTCCGCCACTTCGCCGTTCGACTTCAGGGCGAAGACCCCAAGTTCGGGAAATCCGATCGCCCGGCGCCGCACGTTGTCGGTCCGGCTCCGGAGGTCGGTCAAGCCGAGGCGGTTCTCGAAGCGAAAAATCGTGCCCGGCTGCACCAGCAGCTCCTTGCCGTCCTTGCGCGACTCGAACGGAATCGCGACTTCACGGCCCGCCACGGAATCAGGCCAGACCAGCGTCGCAACGATCGTATCGTCGTTGCCATGCGGCGTGGCCGCGCTGAAGCGCTGCGCGCCGCCGAGGGCCCGGTAATGCTCGAAGGAATCGACGCGCGCGATGACGGTGAACGGCGTCAGCGGCAGAGGCGCGGCGCCGACCACACCGAGAAGCAGGAGAAAACAAGCCGTCGCCAGGAGCGGTGATTTCATGGGGAAGCCGTCGGGGCAGTCCAAACCTACCCCTGCTCTGTCAGGATTGCCAATGGAAAGTCACCGGCTTCTCCACCGCGGGATGCAGGCTTTGGTGAACCGGGCAGCCGAGCGCCGCCGGTTCCAGCACGCCCGCTGGATCCAGCGATTTCGCAAACGGCAGCCAGATTTGTACCGCGAGCCGCACGATGCGGCGGGGTTTGTCGGCCGACATTTCCTTCGTCACCTCCCAGCGCGCGCCGGCCGGCAGGTCGGCGCCGTACTTCAATTTGAAGGCGATGGCCATCGTTGTGACCATGCACGACGCGAGCGAAGCCGCCGTCAGGTCGGTCGGTGAAAACGCCGCGCCACGGCCTTGGTTGTCCTTGGGGGCGTCGGTTTCGATCACCTGGCCCGACGGGCCGTGGGTGAGTTCGCAGTTATAGCCGCCTTTGTAGATGCCGGTGCTTTTGACCATGATCGATTTTGGCCACGAAAAGTCACAAAAAGACACAAAAATCAGGCGACCCGGTTCATAAGGTATTTTTTCACGGACATTATTGGACTTCCAAAATTGATCAGCAGGCCAGTCTGAGTCCGGGACGAATGCAAATAACCGAGAAGTTGGGCCACATGTTCGTCTGCGATTGCACGCACGGCTTTAAACTCAACCACCAGAGCTTCCTCGACCATCAGGTCGGCATAAAATTCCCCGAGAACCGTTCCATCCTCATCGTGTACGGCTAACGGATATTGGGCCACAACCCGCACACCTTGCTCCAGCAGCCTATGCAGCAAGGCATTTTCATATACTTTCTCAACGTGGCCGTGCCGAGGATAACGATGAATGGCAAAAGACGTCTCCCCAACGACGTCGCACAAACGATTGATCTGCTCCGGATTCATAGGCTCTCCTTTTTGTGTCTTTTTGTGACTTTTTGTGGCCCATGACTGGTTTGTCGCATTCTACCAAAATTTCTTGATGCGCGCCCGGATGTCCGCCCGCAGGCGGTCGACGTGCGCGAGGGTGAATTTTTCGACGGAAAGCTTCGGGGCGTGGATCAGCGGCGTCAGGTCCATCGCCCAGGTGATCGCGCGCGCCGCGTCGGTGACATGCGAGGTGTGGAAGGTCGCGTTGGCGAGGCGGCGGCCCGCGATGGCGAGGTCGTAACGCTTGCCGCCGGCGATCTGGGACTGGAATGCGCCGATCAGCCTGGCCGCGAGCTTCGGGTTGGCGGAGTCGTCGAGCAGGCGCTTGTCGGTGTCGACCAGCCAGTCGAGGTTGCGCCAGACTTCGCAGCCGAGCACGAGTTCCGGGCGCCGGCTCTTCGGCAGCGCGCGCAGCGCCTCGAGGCAGCGCAGGAAGACGGCCACATGCGTGTCGTGCTTGTCGGCGGGATTGTGCAGGTAGACGACCTTGGCCCGGCTTGCCTGCAAGATCGCCAGCAGGTCCGCGCGCACGACGTCGGTGCGGACGTCCTTCACCACCTTGCTCGGGTGCGCGAGTTGGATCGCGGCTGCGTAGCCGCCGAGTTCGGCCGCGCGGCGCTGCTCGAACCGGCGCACCTTTTTCATCTGCTCGTCGGTGAATCGCGCGAACTTCCCCGTGCGCGGGCTGCCCGCGCCGTCCGTCACCACCACGCCGGTGAACCGGCGCTTCCCGTGGCAGGCCGCGATCCCGTGGTACGCCATGATCTCGATGTCGTCCTGGTGCGCCGCGAGGCAGAGATGCGTGGTCCGGCGCAGCGCCGCGGCCACCGGGCGTCCGTCCGGCACGTGGATATCGGCAGCGAGCTGGAAAAATTTCATGGGATGAGCGTTCAGCAGTCAGCTATCAGCTTTCAGCATCCTGTCCATCGTTCCGTTGCCCATGGCCTGGCTGACCGCGGAAAACTGGCGGAGCCTTCACACCTTCACCTGCAGCCACTCGATCGAGGCGGCCTTTCCAGCCCCATCGAATTCGACCAGTGTCGCCGAGAGGCGATTGTCGCCGGTCGCGACTTCGAACCGGCGCGGCAGGCCGTCGAGAAAGCGCCCGACCACGGGCTCGATCTCCCGGCCGAGCACCGATTCGTGCGGGCCGGTCATGCCGACGTCGCATTGGAACGCCGTGTGCCCGCGCAGGATCGCCGTGTCCGCCGTCGCCACGTGCGTATGCGTGCCGAGCACGGCCGTCGCGCGGCCGGCCAGATGCCAGCCCAGCGCCTGTTTTTCCGAAGTGGCCTCGGCGTGTATCTCGACCAGCGCACCGTCGTAATGCCCGGCATGCCGCTTCAACGTCCGGTCGGCACACAGGAACGGGCAGTCGCCCTTCAATCCCATGAAGGAGCGGCCGAGCACGGTGAACACGAGCAGCCGGAAACCGTTCTGCTCGACGATGAGATGGTCGCGCCCGGGGTTGCCCTCGGGCAGGTTGGCCGGACGGCAGACCTGCTTCAGGTCCACGATGTCGCGCTCGAAACCCTTCTGGTCCCAGACATGGTCGCCAAGCGTGACGGCATCGACGCCGGACTCCACCAGCGTGTCCGCGATCATGGCGGTGATGCCCGCACCGGCGGCGGCGTTCTCGCCGTTGGCGATGACAAAATCGATGCCCCGCGAGGCGCGCAACTTCGGCACCACGGCGGCGACGGCTTCGCGCCCGGGCTTGCCGACGATGTCGCCGATGAAGAGGAGCTTCATTTCACTTCCTTGTCATCGCGAGGCTGGCAGAGCCAGCCGTGGCGATCCAGCTGGATTGCTTTGTCACTTCGCTCCTCGCAATGACTGGAACCATCACTGTGCGAGGTAACTCGGGCTGCCGGCGTTGCCGAAGGCCGTCGGGCTCAGGCGCGTGGCCTTGCCGGACTCGGTGTCGACGATGTAGAGGCTGCGGGTGTTGGCCGCGCGGAAGGTGCAGAGGACGTGGCGGCCGTCGGCGAGCCACACCGGCTCGATGGCGTCGGTCGGCGCCTTGGACACGATCTTGCTCGTGCCGGACTTCAGGTCGAACACGGCGATCTGGTAGCCGCGGCCCACGCCGGCGGTGAACACGATCTTGCTCGGGTCGGCGGCGCTCCAATCGGGCTCGGCGCAGTACTTGGAGATGTTGGTCGGCAGGCGCGACATCGCCCCGCCCGTGGCGGGCATGGTATAGAGCTGCGGGCCGCCGGCGGCGTCGGAGACGAAGAGCAGGCGCGAGCCGTCGGGCGAGAACGTCGGCGACGCCTCCACCGACTGGTTCGTCGTCAGGCGCTTGAGCCCGCGGCCCTGCGCGTTGCCGACATAGACCTCGGGATTGCCCTCGCCGGAAAGCACCATCGCGAGGCGCGTGCCATCCGGGCTGAAGCGGCCGCCGCTGTTCGTGCCCTTGAAGCTGGCGAGCAGCGATACGCGGCGGTTGACGAAGTCGACGACGTAGATATCGGGGAAGCTCGTGCGGTAGCTGGTGTAGACCACCTGGCGGCCGTCCGGCGACCAGCGCGGGCTGAGCACCTGCTTGCCGTCGCTCGTCCACTTGAAGAGGTCGCCGAAGAAAAGGTCGGAGGTGTAGACCTCGCTCTTGCCGGTGCGGTCGCCGATGAACGCGAGCTTGCCCGCGAACCAGCCGCGCAGGCCGGTGATCTTGGTGACCGCGGCGTCGGCGGCCCTCAGCAGCGCGTTGCGCTGGTTCGTGCCGGTGGCGGTCTGGCTGAAAACCGGCGCGCCGTTGCGCGTGATGGCGACGCTGACCTGCGTCGGGCCGAGCGGCGCAAAGTTGATCGCGTAGGAGCCGCCGCTCGCAACCGGCCGGAAGCGGCCGTGGGCGTTGAAGGCGGTCAGGGCGAGGTTCTGCAGGTCGGGCGAGCCGGCGGTGACCGTGACCGGGATGGCATCACCCGTGGCCTTCACGTCGACCGTGCCGATATCGAGCTGGGCGAAGGCGGGCACCACAAGGGCGAGGCAGAGCAGGAGGCGAAAAGCGTTACGCATGGAGGTTGGGACGATAAATAATGAAGAAAGTTCGCGTCGGGTTTGTGTTTTACTCCCGGCACCCTACTCACAAGGTCAAAGCGTCCAGTTTTCCAAGCCATTTTCCCACTCCGCGTGAACGCCGACACCATCAAGGAAGCCCTCAAGCAGGTAAAGTATCCCGGTTTCAGCCGCGATATCGTCTCCTTCGGCCTCGTGCGCGCAGCGACCTTCGACAGCGGCACCGCCAAGGTCTCGGTCGCCATCACGACTTCCGACCCGAAGGTCCCGACGATGCTCAAGGGCGAGATCGAGAAGTGCCTCCGCGCCCAGCCGGGGGTGAAGGACGTCATCATCGAGCTCGCCGTCTCGGCCGCCAAGGCCCCGCCCCAGCCCGGCCAGGGCAACCTCGGCGGCGGCACCGCGCCCGCCGGCCTCAAGCACTCCGTCGCCATCGCCTCCGGCAAGGGCGGCGTCGGCAAATCCACCTTCGCGGTCAACCTCGCCTGCGCCCTCGCCCAGATCCTCGAGGCGCGCGGCAAGCCCGGCCGCGTCGGCCTGATGGATTGCGACATCTACGGCCCGTCGGTGCCGCTGATGATGGGCCTGAGCGGCGCGCGCCCGAACGTCGACGGCGAGAACCTCGTGCCGCTCGAGCGCCACGGCGTGAAGGTCATCTCCATGGGCTTCCTCGTCGACGACAACACGCCGGTGGTCTGGCGCGGCCCGATGATCATGAAAACCATCCAGCAATTCGTCCAAAACGTCCAGTGGGGCGAACTCGACGTGCTGCTGGTCGACCTGCCCCCGGGCACCGGTGACGCGCAACTTTCCCTCGTCCAGACGCTGCCGCTCGACGGCGCGATCCTCGTCACGACGCCGCAGGCCGCGGCCACGAACATCGCGCGCAAGGGCGGCCTGATGTTCCAGAAGGTGAACGTCCCGCTCCTCGGCGTCGCCGAGAACATGAGCTGGTTCGAGGACGCCACCGGCCAGCGCCAGCACCTCTTCGGCGAGGGCGGCGGCGCGGCGACGGCCGAAAGCCTCGGCACCGGCCTGCTCGGCCAGGTCCCGCTCTTCCCCGAGATCCGCGCCGGCGGCGACACCGGCAAGCCCATCACCGTGCACGCGCCCGAGAGCCGGCCCGCGCAGGTTTTCCGCGAGATCGCGACCACCTTGCTGGCGCGGTTGAAAGTGTAGCGCAGCGGTTGACAGGCGCGAGACGACGCCTCTACCGTTTTGGGCACATGACGCTTCAGCCGGGCCAAACACTGCCGATCTGTCAGGTCGGTCACCTTTGTCGCTGAGCCATCGTATGCCCGCCCTTCCCTCACCTTCCAGCGACAGCAGCGGCAACCGCGACTTCGTCAAGCAGTCGAGCCTCTACCAGGAATTCCTGGCGGAACGGGAGGAGATCCTGAAGCACAAGTGGATCGAGTCCGAGCGCCTCGGCTATGACATAGGTTTTGAGCGCGCCTTGCTGGACTGGATCCGCAAGCACCGCGACAGCTGGCGCGCCGCGCGCCGGGCCCAGCTCGCCTCGGGCAGCGCCCCGACGCCGATCGAGCCGATCAAGAAGTAAGCGCCGAAAGGTGGGCGCCGGTCTCCGCACCGGCGCCAGTCGTCGATATGGAAATCGACGACCACCAAAAAAATCTGCCCAAGCAAAAGGCCGGTCCCGCGAGGAACCGGCCTTGAAATTTTATGGAGGCGGGGTGCCCTCACCCCGCTGCGGAAGACTTACTTGATCTCCTTGTGGAGCGTGTGGCGCTTGAGGAAGGGGTTGTACTTCTTCTTCTCGATGCGCTCGGTGACGGTCTTCTTGTTCCGCTTCGTGAGATAACGCGAGGCGGGTTTGCCCTCTTTGCGGGCTTCGGTGCATTCCAGAGTGACGGTTTCTTGCATGGCTTAAATGGGTTGGAAGGGT
>JBEHYX010000100.1:0-14677 GCA_048497945.1 Verrucomicrobiota bacterium
CAGGACTATCAGCCCTGCGAAACATGCGCCGCGACTGTTTCCAAACGCGGGACTGGTAGTCCCGCCTCCATTCAAGCCGGACAAGCCCGGGAGATTGAACCCCTGGAAAAATAAAGAAGGCGGGATCGGCGATCCCGCCCTGCAGGCATGGTTTTGGAAAAGATGGGAAAGGCCGGGCTGCCGCTCATCAGGCAGCCCGGCTTCCCCGGTCCTCGGCTAAAAATTGTAGCCGAGACCCAAGCTCCAGTTCCACTGGCCGTCGTCGAAGCGATCTTCGACGTCCCGCGAGTGCTGGAAGAACCAGCCGTACTCGACGGTTAGTTGAACAAAGGTACGGGGGCGCACGTAGAGCTTTCCGCCGGTTTCCAAGCCTGCGGTCCACGAATCGCGGACGGCATCGCCATAAACCCGTCCGCCGTTCACGCCGAGAAACGGACGGAAGCGGCCGTCGCCGAAATGCTGGTCGATCGCCAGGCGCGTCCAGCCGCCCCAGCTGTTGTCGCCATTGTTCGGGTTGGAGTAATTGACGGTCTGGCGGACCAGCGCCTCCACCGCCGGGCTGAGGTAGTAACCGAAGGCGAAATTGATGCCGCCCACGGAATCGTCGAAATCCTTGTTGGTGGACCCGCTGCCGCCGATGCTGAACTCCCGGTCGCCGCGGATCGTCCCGTAGTCGCCCGAGTCCGTCTGGTTCACGGTCGTTTGGGCCAGGAGGCGGGCGGTGGTGCAGGCGGCGAGCAGGATCAGGATTTTTTTCATGTTTTTATTTTCGTTGGTTGGTGAGGTGGCTGCGGGGGCAATCTACGCCGGAAGCGATGCATCCGGTATCGGACAAGCCCACCGCCGCGGTTACTGGGGAATTACCGCGCCGCGGGTGGGGGAAGCGGGCATTTCCGCGGGAACAAGTCACGGGCACGGGCGTCCCTTAGGACGGGCGATCTCTCCGCCGCCGGCGCCTTCGTGCGGGCGGCGCGAGGCCGCCGTCTTGAACCATGGCGGACCCGCGAGTGACGGTATTGGTCGTCGAAGACAGCGAGGCGGACTACGTCCGCCTCGTCGAACTGCTGCGGGCCAGCCCGGTGGCTCAGTACGAATTGCTTCACCGCGGCAGCTACGCCGCGGGACGCGAGGCCGCGAGCGCCGGTGGTATCGACGTGGCGCTCGTTGCGTGGCATCTCGCCACCGCGCCGGGGCGGGCGCTGAACGGCGGCATGGAGGAGGAGTGGGGCGGGCTGCCCGTGATCCTCGTTGCGCCGCAGCTCACGCCCGGGCTCGTCGCGCAGGCCGAGCGCGCCGGCGCCGCCGACTGCCTCGGCAAGGAAGGCCTGCTGCTGGTGCAGGTGGAACAGGCGATCCGCCACGCCCGCCGCTATGCGACGACCCTGCAGGCGCTGCGGCGCAGCCGGCAGCAGCTGGAGCTCTTCATGTGGCAGGTGCCATGCGCCGTGGGCATCTGCGACGGCCGCGGGGCGATCCTGTTCCAGAACGGCCTTTCGCAGGAGCATTTCTCCGAATCCGACTTCCGGCGCTGGCTGAAGCCGCACGGCGCCGGCGTGCCCGAGGTCCACGTCTCGCGCGGGAAGCACTGGCTGGTGAGCACGTTTCCCATTACCGGCGGCGACCGCGTCGAATTGCTCGGCGTCGCCGGCACCGACATCACCAGCCTGGTACGCTCGGAGGCGGAACTGCGCCGCACCTCGCGGCTGCTCAACGCGATCCTGGGCAACCTTTCCGTGATGGCCGGCCGCATCGCGCCGGACGGCACCATCCTCGAGATGCGCGGCCGCGGCCTGGCGGAGATCGGCGTGCGCGAGGAAAACCTCGTCGGCTCGAACCTGACCGAGCGCTATCCCGAGCTGCGCGCCGGGTTCGAGCGGGCGCTGCGCGGCAAGGCCACCACCGTGCTCTGGCAGACGGAACACAACGGGCGGCGGCATTCGTTCGAAAATTACCTTCACGCCGACACCGACCAGGGCGGCGTACTCTCGCTCGCGGTCAACGTCACGGCCCGCATCGAGGCCGAGGAGGACCGGAACCGCCAGTCCAACCTGCTCGGGAACGTCCTGAAGAAGCTGCCGGTGCTGGTCGGGCAGCTTGACAGCGCCGGCCGCGTGGTGGCGGTCGAGGGCGAAGGCCTCGAATGGAACGGATTCCGCCCGGCGGATCTGCTCGGGCAGGAACTGGCCGCGGTGCACCCCGACTGCCGCGCGCGCGTCGCGCAGGCGCTGGCGGGCGAGGAGGTGAACTTCACGCTGCAGGGCGTGCACGAGGGCAGCCCGTGGTACCTCGATTTCCACATCGCGCCCTACGAGAACGGCGGGGCGACCTTCTTCGGGCGCGACGTGACCGAGCGCCGCTGGCTGGAGCGCCGGCTCCTGATGGCCGCCGACCTCGAGCAGCGCCGCATCGGCGCGGACCTTCACGACGGGCTCGGGCAGAAGCTGACCGGCCTCGCGTGCCTGGCCACCGCGGTGCGCGAGCGCACCAAACGGAGCGATGCCGAGGTAGCCGGCCAGGCCGACACCGTGGCCCGCTTGGCCAACGAGGCGGTCCAGCAGGCGCGGGCGCTGGCGCGCGGGTTGTGCCCGGTGGAACTCGAGGAGGCGGGCCTGGTGGCCGCGCTGACGAGCCTGGTGGAGCAGACCCGCGTGCTGCACGAGGTCGATTGCGAGATCTTCTGCCCGGATGAGTCGCCGCCGTGCGAGCATCCCGTTTCGATCCACCTGTATCGCATCACGCAGGAAGCGATCACCAACGCGATCCGGCACGCGCAGGCGCGCAGCATCCAGGTGAACCTCGAACCCGACGGCGATGTCTACCGGCTCATCATCCGCGACGACGGCGCGGGGTTTTCGGTCGACGACCAGCTGATCCGCCGCAGCCATGGCCTGCGGCTCATGAAATTCCGTGCGACGATGATCGGGGCTTCGCTCCAGGTCACCTCGCAGCCGGGCCGCGGCACGCGGATCTGCTGCGAGTTCGCCGCGAACGCCGTGGCGTCGCCTGGTTAAGGTGTACTTAAAGTTTCCGGACAGATTGGACCACTAATGCATCGCCTAACGGCTCTGCTTTAAAATCCCCTTCGCCTAATCGGCTCCGGATTTGGTTTCGGAGAGCGGCTAATCGCCGCTTGAAAAAGTTCTGTTCCCGTCGGCGATTAGCCGACTCCCGAAGCACAATGCGGAGCCGATCAGGCGGAACTCACCAAGTAGCAGAGCCGTTAGGCGATGCATCAGTGGTTAAAACGGATTGCCGGATTGGCGTCCCGCTAGCTGCGTGATTTGGCGGAGTGCTTCTTGCCGCCGCCGTCCTGCTTGTTGACGGTCGCCCACGCCCGTTTCTCCGCGGTGCGGGTGCTGACGCCGCGCTTCTCGTAGGATTGTTCGATATGCGCGGCCTGGCGTTTCTGCTTGGCGGTGTAGGCGCTCTTGTCTCCCTGGGGCATGGTGGTCGCGAGTTGAGGTTGGATTGAAGAAAGGGTCTCTCCCTGGCCGGGCTGTGGATATATAACGGGCAATCCTCCGGGCTTAAGCCGGGCAAGACAGCACACAACGCGAGCCCGGCACGGCGATGCACAGCCGGCCGGGGATTGCGCCAACACAGCAGGCACTTTTCCGGCCAGGGAGAGAATTCATGGAACGGGGACGGCGGGCTGGTTCACTTCACCGTGATGTTGTTCACGATGCCGGTCACGCCCGGCACGCCGCCGGCGACCGTCGCGGCGCGTTCCTTCTGGACCACCGTGTCGACAAAGCCGCTGAGCTGCACGACGCCCTTGAAGGTGTCGACCTTGATGGCCGTGCCCGGCGTCACGTCATCCTTCAGCAGCGCGGTTTTGACCCGCGTGGTGATGACGCTGTCGTCGATGTATTCGCCGGTGCTGGCCTTGGTCGGCGAACTCGAGCAACCGGTCGTGCCGGAAAGGACGAGCAGCGAACCGGCGGCGAGGAGCGCGGCGGCGAGAACGGTTATCTTCTGGATGGATTTCATGGCTTGGGTACTGACCGGCAGGATAGCCGTGGGTGGCGGCGCGGCGCAGCGGGCGGTTCTCGCGACCGCTCATGGGGGCTTTCCCGACCGCGGTTTGGCGGGCGGGCACCCCGCGCGTGTTCACGCCGGCGGCGTATGCCGGGCCGCCGTTTCGACCTGGCGGGGCGAGGCGGTGCTCGACCGCGCGGGCGTGGGTTCGTCCGCCGCGGGCTTTTCCGGCCCGACCGGCTTTTCGCCGCGCGGCGCGCCGGGCTTCCGGCGGTTCGGTGCGCGCCCCTGGGCCAGCGCCGCGAAGACGGCGAAAACGCAGATCAGGCCGGCGATCGCCGCAAAGATGTAACCGTACATGGCGGGAACTTAGGCCCGGACGGGCATCCGTGCCATCGGGAGTGTGGCGGTTCTCATCCATCGGGAACCTCCCTATACTCAGCCTGTCCGTCGTCGGGTATCCTCTGAAAATGGAGCAGAACATCATTCCTTTTCACCACGCGGTTCCCGCCGTCCTGCGGACCCAAGTCGCCCGGATCTGCGTCCTCGGACGCTACCTCACCGAAGCCCTCGACCTGCAGCACGTGGAGCCTTCGCTCCATGAGGATGCCGCGGCCGACCGGATTGTTGTGCACATCCTGGAAATCCTGCGCGAGCAGCGGCGCAAGCTCGAGGAACTCGCCAAGGCGATCCCCGGGATCCAGGAGGATTTCCTCGCGCCCAGCGTCTCGATGGCGGGGCTGTTCATGAAATTCATTTCCAAGCGGCGTCCGCGCCAGGTGACCGCCATGCTGCGCAACGACCGGATGATGCTGCGGCTCGCGACCATGAATTACCGCGCGCTGCACGCGATCGGCGGCAAGGTCGGGGACGACCGCGTGGTCGCGCTGGCGCAGGCCCACCTCGAGCAGCTCGCGGAACTGGGGCAGGAATTGCGCGGCCTGGCGCCCGGCAGCCCGGATGAGGCCGAGGAGCTGATCCTGGCGGATTTTGCAGTCCACGAGGACACCGGCTTCGAGCCGATTCCTTGCTGAGCCCCCGGGCCGGGCGGGAACGCGACTCCCGGCGCGGGAAAACACTCGGTCCGCCGGGCAGAAATTCACCCGATGGCGGCGGGGCCGGAATGCGGCTAACCTGCGGGCATGAAACCGCAGATCCAAAAGCAGATCCACACTCTCAGTCCCATCAGCTACGAGCCGCCGGCGCTGCCGGCCACGGTCCAGGCTCCCGGCACCGGCACCCCGCAACGCGAGCAGGTGCTCCAACATTCCGCCATCGCGTCCCGCGCCTACACGCTGTGGGAAAAAGACGGCCGCCCGAGCGGCCAGGACCAGCAATACTGGTTCAAGGCCGAAGGGGAGCTCCACCGGACCGCCGGCCGCAGCTTTGCCGAATCCTGAACGGCGGCACGCCTTTGAAACCCACAACCATCAACCCAACGATCCCATGTCATCCCTCGAATCACTCCAGGACCTGCTGCTCAACGAACTGCGCGACCTCTACAGCGCGGAGAAGCAATTGGTGAAGGCTTTGCCCAAGATGGCGAAGGCGGCGACGCACGCCGGCCTGCGGGCGGCTTTCGAATCCCACCTGGCGGAGACCGAGGGCCACGTCATCCGCATCGAGGAGGTGTTCCGGCTGCTGCAGGTGGCGCCCAGCGCCAAGGCCTGCAAGGCCATGGAGGGCCTGATCGCGGAAGGCGAGGAGGCCATCAAGCTGAAGGCCTCGGAACCGATCCGCGACGCCTGCCTGATCGGCGCCGCGCAACGCGTCGAACACTACGAAATCGCGGCCTACGGCACGGCCCGCGCGTTTGCCGATGCGCTGCAGCTCCACGACATCACCGCGCTGCTGAATTCCACGATCCAGGAAGAGGGTGCCGCCGACAAAAAGCTCACGTCGCTGTCCAAGACGATCAACGAACAGGCCGCACTGGGGCATCACGTGGCGGCCTGAACAGGGGGCAACATTACCCAGACCGTAAGTAACTGGTTTCCAGAGTATAGTATTATAGACATAATGTATATTGTGCTATAATACTGGCCTTGGACCTAAGAACTTACAGTTGCCGGTCAGTGCGCCGGGCCCCAGCGGCTGGTCAGCGGATAATAGATAAACAACGGCCGCCCGACCACGTCCTTCTCGGGAATGAATCCCCAACCGCGGCTGTCGTAGCTGTCCGGCGAATTGTCGCCCATTCCGAAGTAATAATGCTCGGGCACCGTCACGGTTTGCCCGGCTTGGAGGCTGCCGGTGTTCGTATAACCCGGATAAAGCCCTTCCTGGCGCGCGTTGCGGCCGAATGCCGGCGAGCCTTCGATCGGCTTGCCGTTGCGCCACAGCACCGGCGGTTTAACCTCCAGCGTGTCGCCGGGCGTTCCGACCAGGCGTTTCACGAAATACCGGTCGCCGCCGAGCCGTTCCTTGAGCGCCGGGATGTTGCCGGTCTTGAAAACGAAGCCCGAGCCGACCTTGGGTCGCACGAAATGATAGCTCAGCCGGTCCACGAACAGCAGGTCGCCGGTCAGGATGTCGAACGACACGATCGTATCGCCCTTGTGGACCATCTTGCCGGTCGGAATCCAGTACACGCGCGCATCCACCGGGTCGGTGCCGCCGCGCACGCGCCAGATCGACGACTCGAGGTTCGTGCCGGCCTTGGCTACGTTTTGGCGCAGCACGGTCTGGAGATTCGGCGCCGAACCGCGCAGTTTGGCGTCCAGGATCCGGTTGTACTCCGTCTGGAAATCCGAGGAAACGCTGAGGGTCACCTGCTGGCCGGCCACGGCGAAGCCGTATTCATGCAGCGTCGTCGGGAAAACCAGCATGCTGCGGCCGGACCGCTCCATGAATGCCGGCGACAGATCCGGGAAAACCGCGAGCATGACTTCCCCGTCCGCCGGCGCCGTGGCGCTGTAATTGAAGGCCCCCAGCCCGACCATGCGCGCCACCTTGCGCACGAGGCCCGGCGCCTGGTCCTCCGGGAACGTTTCCGCCTTCATGCCATAATAGCTCGGGTACATCGAGTTCGTCGGAATCTTGAACGGCTGCACGAAGTACGCGCGCAGGCCGAGGATGACGATCGCCGCCACCAGGAAGAATTCGACGTTCTCGACCAGCGAGTTCGCCGGATAAATCCTGCCGCCCGTCTCGCGCATGACGGCCTCGAGTTTTTCGACGCCGGTCTTGATCTCGGCGCCCCCGGCCTTCGCCTTCACCAGCGCCTTCAGGCCGGCCCGCGCCGCCTGCAGTTTCTCGAGCTGGGCCGGCGGCAGGATGTCGCGCCGATAGTCATAGATCTTCTCGGCCATCTCCAGCCACGTCGATGCCCCGCGACGGGCCTTGGCATCAGCGGAACGCAGGAAGTCGAACATGGCGCGGAATGGGGTTAGCTGTTGGTTTTCAGGACCTGGATGAAGGCATCAGGTGGGATCGAAACGCGGCCGATTTGTTTCATCTTCTTTTTGCCCTCCTTCTGCTTGTCGAGGAGCTTGCGCTTGCGGCTGATGTCGCCGCCATAGCACTTCGCGGTCACGTCCTTGCGCATTTCGCGCACGTTGTCGCGGGCGATGATCTTGCCGCCGATGGCGGCCTGCACCGCGATGCGGAACATCTGCGGCGGGATGATATCGGCGAGCTTTTCGCACAGCGCCCGCCCCTGGCCCTCGGCCTTGGTCCGGTGCACGATGCTGGCAAAGGCGTCCACGGGATCCTCGTTCACAAGGATGTCCATCTTCACGAGGTCGGAGGCGCGGTACTCCCCCAGTTCGTAATCCATCGAGCCGTAGCCGCGCGTGATGCTCTTCAGGCGGTCGTTGAAATCGACGAGGATTTCGTTGAGCGGCAGCGTGCAGGTCAGCATGACGCGGTTGCCGTCCAGCGTGTCGGTGTGGTCGCAGGTGCCGCGCTTCTCCATCACGAGGCCGAGGATGTCGCCCATGAACTCGTTCGGGATGTGGATCTGCGCCTTGATCGTCGGCTCGCTGATCTCGTCGATCGAGCCGGCGTCCGGCAGGTTGATCGGGTTGTCGACCTCGATGACGTCGCCGCCGTGCTTCTTCACCTTGTACACGACGCTCGGGTACGTGGAGATGATCTCGACGTCGTACTCGCGGCGGATGCGCTCCTGCACGACCTCCATGTGCAGCAGGCCGAGGAAGCCGCAGCGGAAGCCGAAGCCGAGCGCGACGGAGCTTTCCGAGGAATAGACCAGCGCGGAGTCGTTGAGGCGCAGCTTCGCGAGCGCGACCTTGAGCTTCTCGTAGTCGTCGGACTCGAGCGGATACAGGCCGCAGTACACCATCGGGCGCACCTCCTTGTAACCCGGGAGCATCTCCGTCGCAGGCTTGTAGGCGTGCGTGACGGTGTCGCCGATCTTGATCTCGTCGGTGCTCTTGATGTTGCTGACGATGTAGCCGACGTCGCCGGGCCCGAGGTGCGCGACCTTCTCCATGCCGGGCCGGAACACGCCGACTTCCTTCACCTCGGACTTCTGGCCGGAGCTCATCAGCATCATCTGCTCGCCGGCCTTGATCGTGCCCGAGAACACGCGCGCGTAGGAAATCACGCCGCGGTAGGAATCGTATTTGGAGTCGAACACCAGCGCGCGCAGCGCCGGGTAATCCGTCCAGCGCGGCGGCGGGATGCGGGTGACGACCGCCTCGAGGATGTCCTCGATGCCGATGCCGGACTTGCCGCTGGCGAGGATGGCTTCCTCGCCGGGAATCGTGAGAATGTCCTCCAGTTGCTTGATGCAGAGCTCGAGGTTGGCGCTCGGCAGGTCGATCTTGTTGATGACCGGGATGACCTTGAGGCCCTGCGCGAACGCCAGGTGCGCGTTGGCCACGGTCTGGGCCTCGACGCCCTGCGCGGCGTCGATCAGGAGCAGCGCGCCCTCGACGGCCGCGAGCGAGCGCGACACCTCGTAGGCGAAGTCCACGTGGCCGGGCGTGTCGGTGAGGTGCAGCTTGTAGACCTTCCCGTCCTTGGCCGGATAATTCATCACCACCGGGTGCATCTTGATCGTGATGCCGCGCTCCTTCTCGAGGTCCATCGAGTCAAGGTGCTGCTCGGTCAGCACGCGCTGCGCGACCGTGTTGGTGTACTGCAGCAGGCGGTCGGACAGCGTCGTCTTGCCGTGATCGACGTGCGCGATGATGCAGAAATTTCTCGTGAGCGGGGCGGACGACATGATCAGGCGGGAATGTCCGCGTACTCCGCGAAGGATTTGACGACCCAGGCCTTGTCCGTGCGCTTGGCCAGGCCGGCCAGCACCGCACCCGGGCCGCATTCGTAGAACTCCGTCGCCCCGGCGGCGACGGCGCTGCGCATGCAATCTTCCCACAGGACGGAGGACACGACCTGTTTGACCAGCGCCTCGCGGATTTGTGCGGGCGCGCTGACCGCCTGGCCGGTGGTGTTGGTGAAGACGGTGAACCGCGGCGCCTGGAACTCGATGCCCGCGAGATACGCGGCGAACGCGGCGCGCGCCGGCTCCATCAGGCGGCTGTGGTATGCGCCGGCGACGTTGAGCGGGATGACGCGCTTGAGGCCCTTCTCCTTGGCCGCGGCGACGAGCGCCTCGACCTTCGGCTTCTCGCCGGAAACGATGATCTGGCCCGGCGCGTTGAAGTTGGCGGCCTGGATGTCGAACTCGCGGCAGACTTCCTCGACCTTGGCGCGCTCCTCGCCGATCAGCGCGGCCATGCCGCCGACCGACTGCTCGCACGCCAGCTGCATCAGGCGGCCGCGCTCGGCGACGACCTTGAGGCCGGTGGAAAAATCGAACACGCCGGCCGCGGCCAGCGCCGTCACCTCGCCGAGGCTCAGGCCGAGGGCGAACTTCGCTTCCGGCAGCTTCCCCTTCTCCTTCAGGGCCGCCAGCATCGCGAGGCCGTGGACGTAAAGCGCCGGCTGGCAGATCTTGGTCTGGGTCAGCTCGGCCTCGGGACCTTCGAAGCTCACCTTGGTCAGGCTCCAACCCAGGGTCCGGTCAGCCTCGTCGTAAAGCGCGCGCGCGGCGGCCGAGCCTTCGTACAAGGACTTGCCCATGCCCACTTTCTGGGCGCCCTGACCTGCGAAAAGAAGAGCCAATGACATAGATGAAAGGTCGGTTAAACCGGCCCGCCCGCCAAAAACCAAGTCCTAAAATCTTTTCAGTTGCGGGAAGTATTTCTTGTCGTCCGTCAGCCCGGGCGGAGGCCCTTTGGGGCGCTCCCGGGTGTCGGCCGCCGGGGCCGACGGTTGCAGCACCGGGGCGCCCTTCCCCACCTCGGTTGTCACCGCCGGCGCACCGCCCAAGGACTGAAGCTGCGGGGCGTCCTGCATCACCTCCCGGCCTAGGATCGGCGGGCTGTTCAGCTCGGCCAGGTAAGGGTTTTCCTTCGGCCCGGAAGCCGTCTCCCGCGAGGCGATGGCCACGCTGGTCGGGCCACCCGCGGAATCCGGACCGCGGTAATCGCCCGGCAGGGCCCCGGGCACGCTGTTCGAGGCGCCGCTGTCGGATTTCCTGAGAAACTGGTCCGACAGCTGTCCCTTCACCGGCGACGAACTCAGCCAGCTTTGCATGAAGGGCGCGAACGCATCGGGAGTGGCGGCGGCCGGTTTCGCGGCCGCCGGCTTGTTGTCGGTGATCTTCTTCTGCTCGTCGAAAAGCTTCAGCAGGTACTGCGGGTCGGATTGGTCGATCGCGTGCGGCGCGGGCTGGCTGCCCTGCCCGCCTTTCGGCGCGACGCCCGCGCCGTCCTTCGCCTGGCTGCCTTCCTGCTCGAGTTTTTCCACGCCTTCCACGAGCCAGTTCGCCTGGGCCTTTTTATCTTCCTCGAGCTTCCGGTCCTTCTTCAATTTTTTCGCCAGCCAGGCCTCGGGACTGCCGGAGTCGGGTGTCGTCTGCAGGTCCAGGGTGGGTGTATCGAGCCGCACCTTGTCCGCGGACTGCCCGGCCTTGTTCTTCTGGTCGTTCTGCAGCTGACGCAATTCCGCCTTGGTCTGATCCAGCGTGCCGGCGGGCGGCGCGTCGGCCCCGCGCGCCGCCACGGCCGCGACGAGGAGCAGGCCGGCGAGCGCGACTGGCGGCGGGCGATGCATCAGGTTTTGAAGAAGATGCCCTTCAGATTCATCTCAAGCGCCGGCGGGTTCGGGGAGAAGCGCAGGCCGTCGGCCTTGCTGATCTTGCCCTCCTTGATCAGGCGGTAGAGGTCCTTGTTGAAGGACTTCGACATGCCGTCGGCGCCGGAGTCGAGCAGCTGCTGGATCTTGTCGTTCTGGCCGTCGAGGATGAGGTTTCGCACCGTGGCGTCGGCGACGAGGATCTCGTGCGCCGCGAAGCGGCCGCCGCCCTCGAGCGCCGGGATGAGCTTCTGGCAGATGAAGCCGCGCAGCGAGCCCGCGATCTGGCGGCGGGCCTGGGCGATCTGTTCCGGCGGGAAGAATTCGAAGAGGCGCGTCAGCGACTGCGCGACCGTGGCCGCGTGCATCGTGGAGAAAACGAGGTGGCCCGTTTCGGCCGCGGAGATGGCCGTCTCGAACGTCTCCTTGTCGCGCATTTCGCCGATGAGGATGATGTCGGGGTTCTGGCGCAGCACGGACTTGATCGCCAATTCGAAGCTCGGCACGTCGAGGCCGATCTCGCGCTGCTGGAAGAGGGATTTGTCGTCGCTGAAGGTGTACTCGATCGGGTCCTCGATGGACACGATGTGCTTGTCCATGTTCTGGTTGATCCAGTTCAGCATGGCGGCCATCGTGGAGCTCTTGCCGGAGCCGGTGGCGCCGCAGACGAGCAGGATGCCGTCCTTGGCCTGCGACATCTTGATCAGCGTCTCGGAATCGATCTTCAGCTCCTCGAAGGTCGGCGGGCGGCTCTTGATATGGCGGAAAACGATGCTGACGAGGCCGCGCTGGTGGAAGGCGTTCACGCGGAAGCGCCCGACGTCGTCGGCGGCGTAGGCGAAGTCCACCTGGCCGTCCTTGTCCCACTTGTCCTTGAAGATGCGCGGCACCTTCTCGTCCACGAAAGCCTGGGCGTGCTCGGCGGTGATCGGGTCCATTTCCACCGAGCGGAGGCGGCCGCCGAGGCGGAGGTAACCGGGCTTCTCGGACTTGATGACGATGTCACTCGCGCCGCTGTCGACCGCGAGCTTAAGCAGATCGTTAACAATTTCGGTGTGCAGTGTCATGCTCATGGAATTTTTTGCGTGAAAGGGGCTTAAAGCTGTGCTTTCCCTACAGTCTCCGTCCTTATCGTTCAAGGTAACTTTCCTATGAATCGTTCCCGCGTCTTCACCGGCACCTATACCGCGATCGTCACGCCCTTCCGGCGCGGCGCCGTAGCCTATGACGAACTGCGGAAATTCGTGAACTTCCAGATCAAGGGCGGCGTCAGTGGCCTGGTCCCCGTCGGCACGACCGGCGAGTCCCCGACCGTCACGCACGAGGAGCACCTCGACGTCATCCGGTGCACCATCGAGGCGGCGAAGGGTCGCGTGCCCGTCATCGCCGGCACGGGTTCGAACTCGACGCACGAGGCGATCGACATGACCAAGGCGGCGGACGCAGCCGGCGCCGACGGCTTCCTGCTCGTCGCGCCCTACTACAACCGCCCGACCCAGGAAGGCCTGTTCCGCCATTTCTCCGCCATCGCCGAGATCACCGACAAGCCGATCGTGCTCTATTCCATCCCGGGCCGCTGCGGCGTCGAGATCAGCGTCAAGGTCATCGAGCGCCTGCGCGCGAAGTACCCGCACGTCGCCCACATCAAGGAAGCCGGCGGCAGCGTCGACCGCGTCGACCAGATCGTCTCCGCGCTCGGCAAGGACATGACCGTGCTCAGCGGCGACGACAGCCTCACCCTGCCCTTCATGTCGGTCGGCGCCAAGGGCGTGATCAGCGTCGCCTCCAACCTCTATCCGAAGCAGGTCAGCCAGCTCGTCGCGCACGCGCTCGCGGAGGACTACGTGAAGGCCCGCGCGGTGCACCGCCGCCTCTATCCCGCGTTCAAGGCCATCTTCATCGAGTCGAACCCCTCGCCGATCAAGTACGCCCTCGCGGAGGCCGGCATCATCGGCTCCGACGAAGTCCGCCTGCCGCTCAGCCCGCTCACCGCCGAGAGCCGCCAGGCGCTCGGCGCCGTCCTCAAGTCCATCAAGGCCTGATCCCATGGCGCTCAAGATCCTCCTCAACGGCTCGAAGGGACGCATGGGCCAGACCATCGCCGGCCTCGCCGGCGAAATGGACGCCGTCATTTCCGCAGCGATCGACGTGGGGGACGATGCGTCCAGGCACCTCGCGGGTTGCGACGTGGTCATCGATTTCAGCGGTCACGCCGCCACCGGCAAGCTGCTCGACCTCGTCGTCGCGGCGAAGAAGCCGATCGTGATCGGCACCACCGGGCACGGGGCCGACGAAAGGAAGCGCCTGCTCGCGTCGGCCGCCAAGGTCCCGTGCGTGTGGGCCGGCAATTTCTCGGTCGGCGTCAACCTGCTCTTCGCCCTCACCCGCCGCGCGTCGGCCGTGCTCGGCTCGGATTACGACGCCGAGGTGATCGAGATGCACCACCGCTTCAAGAAGGATGCCCCCAGCGGCACCGCGGCCCGCCTGCTCGAGATCATCCTCGAGGAGCGCAAGCTCACCGCCAACGCCCTCAAGCACGGCCGCTCCGGCATCACCGGCGAGCGCACGCCCACCGAGGTCGGCGTGCACGCGCTGCGCGGCGGCGACGTCGTCGGCGACCATACCGTGCTTTTCGCCGCCCTGGGCGAGCGCCTCGAGCTCACGCACAAGGCCAGCGACCGCGGCATTTTCGCCCGCGGTGCCATCCGCGCCGCCCACTGGGTCGTGAAGCAGCCGCCCGGCGTGTACGACATGCAGGATGTGCTGGGCCTCAAATGATCACCAGCGTCTCCGGCATCCTGATTTCCGCGACGCCGCTGAGCGCGGTCATCGAGGCCGGCGGCCTGGGTTACGAGGTTCACATCCCGGTCACGACCGCCGAGCGGCTCCCCGCGCCCGGCGCGGCCGCCAGGCTCCACACGCTGGCCGTTTACCGCGAGGATTCCGCCACGCTGTACGGCTTCGCCACCGAGGAAGAACGCGACTTCTTCCGCCTGCTCGTGGAGAAAGTCACCGGCGTCGGCCCGAAGATGGCGCTGAGCGTGATGAGCAAGCTCTCCCTCGCCACGCTCAAGGCGGCGATCGCGTCGGGTGACGTCGGCCTGCTGGCCAAGTGCCCCGGCATCGGCAAGAAGACCGCCGAACGGCTCGTCATCGAATTGCGCGACAAGTTCAACCCCGCCGAACTCGGCACGGTTGTTCCCGCCCCCGAGGCGAAGGGCGCGGCGCCCGCCGGCGACAATCGCGTCAATGACGCCGTGCTCGCGCTCACCGCACTCGGCTACAAGGCCGCCGATGCCGACAAGGCCGTGCGCCAGGCGTGGATTGCCCTCGGGCCGAAGGCCACGACCGAGGCCCTGATCAAGAAGGCGCTGGGCTGATTCCGCCCAATTAAATGGAGGCGGGAGCAGTGCTCCCGCATTGCCCAAATCGCGGGGCCACTGGCCCCGCCTCCAAATAAAAAAGCGCCGGGGTTAACCGGCGCCTGGAGGGCGAAACTGCGCTGACCTCAGCGCTGGAACTGGAAGGCCGCGAACTCGGCCGTCTGGCGGCGCAGCGTGCGCTGCTCCGGCTCGGTCACCGGGACGGGCTT